>JBPPMS010000080.1:0-13227 GCA_051306175.1 Mycobacterium sp.
GACACCAAAAACTGGCATCAAAAAACAAACCACCCAAGCAAGACAGGAAGACGGGGAGTCCCCCCACAAGGATGGCCACAACAAACAAAAACCACCAAACACACTATTGAGTTCTCAAACAACAGACTTGCCATCCCGCAGACTCGCACCGAGGATCCGCAGCTCGAAAGCCGCGGACAGTAGAGCGGACTGTTGGGAGCACCCTGTAGTCCAGGGTTGTTCCCGGGGACGTCGTCGCGCTCCTCGGCTAGGCCGTGTCGCGGCGACCTGAGATAAGTTACGGCTCTGGAAACTCAGAGTCAAATCGCCTGCTAGAACCAGGTTTTCGAAGCTTCACAGTCAGTTCGCCACGGATGATCCGGTCGGCGAAACCCGCTGAACGCCGGCCACATTGCGCTTGCCGCGGCGCAGGACGAGCCAACGACCGTGAAGGAAGTCACTCTCTTTCGGCGCCCACTCATCGCTGGTGATCCGAATGTTGTTCACCGACACCCCGCCCTCGGCGACCGCGCGGCGCGCAGCCCCCTTGCTCGCCACCAGTCCGGTGGCGACCAGCAGATCGCCGATCCCGTCGGGACCTCCCGGCGTGAGTTCGGCCACAGCGGCTTCGCTTAACGCTGAAGCCAGCGTCGGTTCGTCGAGAGCCGTGAGTTCACCCCGGCCGAAGAGCGCCTGACTGGCGAGCTCCACCGCGGCAGTTGCGGCAGCGCCGTGCACAAGGTCGGTCAACTCCCGCGCCAGCGCGCGCTGAGCGGTGCGTTCATGCGGACGCGATTGCGTCGCTTCCGCGAGTTCGTCGATCTCCTCGGCGTCCAGGAAGGTGAACCACCGCAGGTAGGAGACGACGTCGGCGTCCGCTGCGTTGATGAAGTACTGGTACCAGGCGTAGGGAGTGGTCAACTCCGGGTCGAGCCAGAGGCTACCGCCTCCGGTCGATTTGCCGAACTTCTTCCCGGTGGAATCGGTGACGAGCGGGGTGGTCATCGCATGCACGCTGGCGCCGGCCTTCTGGCGCGTCAGGCGCACGCCGGAGATGATGTTCCCCCATTGGTCTGAGCCCCCGATCTGCAGTGTGCAGCCGTATCGCTGATTTAGCTCCACGTAGTCGTTAGCCTGCAACAGCATGTAGCTGAACTCGGTGTAGGACATGCCGTCGCCGTCGAGTCGCGTCTTGACCGTGTCGCGGTCGAGCATCACATTGACCGAGAAGTGCTTGCCGACGTCACGCAGGAACTCGATCGCCGACAGCTCACTCGTCCAGTTCAGGTTGTTCTCGACCACCGCGCCGGTCGGGGTGTCGTCGAAGTCGACGAACCGTTGCAACTGACCACGGATGCGCTCGGACCAGTCGGCCACCACGTCCGCGGTGTTCAACACGCGTTCGCCGACGTCGCGGGGGTCCCCGATCAAGCCGGTGGCACCGCCCGCGAGAACGACCGGTCGATGCCCGGCCTGCTGGAATCTCCGCAAGGTCAGCAGCGGAACGAGATGGCCGGCGTGCAGGCTGGGCGCCGTCGGATCAAATCCCGAATACACCGTGACCGGTCCAGCACCGAGATGCTCCGACAGAGCGTCGAGATCGGTGGACTGCGCGATCAGGCCGCGCCAGGTCAACTCATCGAGGATTGTCGTGCCCATGCGTACATCTTCGCAGTCGGATCCTCGGGCCTCCCCCGCGCCGCTAGTCGCTGAGCCCGGGCGTCGGCGCTCGCGGACTGCGGCGATACGCCGACACTTCCGGCAACTCGTCGACCCAGAACCGCCACGGGCGGTCGGCAGCCACGCTGACCCCCACCCGCGGGCCACTGGCGGCACGCGGCTCCGCCACAAGGTCCAGCCACACCGGAGAATCGCCCTCGAACAGGTCGATTCCGTTGTCGTCCATGTCGATTCCCAGCGCAGAGCACAGATTGCCAGGCCCGCGAGCCAACGCGCGACCGGCCAGCTGCTCGCCGCGCCGCGCGTGTGCGACATCGGTGCCAGTCACCACAGCCGCGGCCCTGAACAGCACGGCGGCCGCTTGACCGTCGTGCCCACAGGTCACGTTGGCGCAGACGTGGATGCCGTGGCTTCGGTAGGTGTACAGCCGACCCGGGGGGCCGAACATGACGGTGTTCCTGGCCCGGGGTCCGCGATACGAGTGCGACGCCGGATCTGGCCACGGCCCGTCGGCAGGACCGCCGTAGGCCTCGACCTCGACGACTGTGGCCGTCACCCCCCGGCCGTACAGCGTCGCACCGAGGAGTCGACGCGCTGCTGACACTGGGTCGACGGCCAGCAACTCTGCGCTCATGGCGTCGATTGTGCCGTGGGTATTGACAGACGGGACCCGTGGGCGGATATTCATCCTATGATGACTTCATCACACGATGAATTATTAACCACCGGCGGGGAGCCCGCCGTGGACATTCATCATCTGCGGGTCATCCGCGGCAAGCGTCCGGCACTGCACGACCTGACCGTCCAGGTGCCGCGCGGCACCATCACCGGGTTGCTCGGCCCGTCGGGTTGCGGCAAGACGACGTTGATGCGCTGCATCGTCGGCACCCAGATCGTCACGTCCGGCACGGTGTCGGTGCTCGGGCAGCCCGCCGGATCGCCGCAACTGCGCCGCCGCGTCGGCTACGTCACTCAGAACGCCACCATCTATGACGACCTGCGCGTCATCGACAACGTGCGGTACTTCGCTGCGTTGTACGGGGCGCCCGGGTCGGCCGGCGAACACGCCGTCGATGCCGTGGGGCTTCGCGATCATCGAACCGCTCTGTGCGCCAACCTGTCCGGCGGTCAGCGGGGCCGGGTCTCGTTGGCCTGCGCCCTGGTGTGTGAGCCCGACCTGCTGGTGCTCGACGAGCCCACTGTCGGCCTGGACCCGGTACTGCGCGCCGACCTGTGGGAGCAGTTCGACGCACTGGCCCAGATGGGCACCACGCTGCTGGTTTCCAGCCACGTCATGGACGAGGCCGATCACTGCGGCCAGTTGCTGTTGATGCGCGAAGGCCATCTCCTCGCTCACACGACTCCCGGCCAGTTACGGAAGGACACCCGATGTACAGCACTGGAGGACGCGTTTCTGTCCATCATCGGGCGCGCCACACCAGCCGCCGCAGCCGGCTGAGCCTGCGGGCCTACCGGGCCACCACCACCAGGATTCTGCGTCAGCTCGCAGCAGATCACCGCAGCGTGGCGATGATCGTCGTCGTTCCGAGTCTGATCATCATGCTGATGTACTTCATGTTCCAGGACGCACCCACCCGCCCGGGTGCACCGTCCCCGTTCAACAATGCCTGTCTCATCCTGCTCGGCATCCTGCCGCTCGTGGTGATGTTCCTGATCACCTCGATATCCATGCAGCGCGAACGCGTGTCGGGAACATTAGAACGCATCCTCACCACTCCTCTGCGTCGAGGAGACCTGCTGGGTGCATACGGCACTGCATTCTCCGTCGCCGCAGCAGCGCAGGCGAGTGTCGCCTGCGTTGTCGCGTTCTGGGTGCTCGGATTCGACACCGCGGGAAGCCCCTTCTGGGTTTTCGTGATCGCGATCGCCAACGCGGTGCTCGGCGTCGGGCTGGGACTGCTATGTAGCGCGTTCGCCCGCACAGAGTTCCAGGCGGTGCAGTTCATGCCCGTGGTGATCGTCCCCCAACTGCTGCTCTGCGGGATCATTGTGCCGCGCAATGTGTTGCCGGTATGGCTCGAGTGGATCAGCAACGTCCTGCCAGCCAGCTACGCTTTGGAAGCGCTGCAGCAGGTGGGCGCCCACGCCGAGCTGACAGCGACAGCGGTCCGTGACATCGCGGTTGTCGTCGGATTCGCGGTGGTCGCCCTCGGCTTGGCGGCGGCGACGCTTCGACGCCGCACATCGTAGGGGCCCGCACCGAACGACGAAGGACACCGGACAGCTTGCCGACCAAGGACAGTCGAAAACGCCCCGGGCGCCCCCCCGGACCTTCGGACACTCGTGCCCGGATACTGGCCAGCGCGCGGGAATTGTTCTCACGCAACGGAATCGGTAGTACATCCATCCGCTCCATCGCGTCGGACGCCGGAGTGGACTCGGCGCTGGTGCACCACTACTTTGGGACCAAGGAGCAACTCTTCGCCGCGGCCATCAACGTCGCGTTCAACCCCGAGGACATCCTGGTGCCATTGCGCACCGCTGCGGTCGAGGACCTGGGCAGCACCCTGCCGTCGCTGATCCTGGCCATGTGGGAGTCCGAGGTGGGGGTCGGGTTGATTGCCACACTGCGGTCGGCTATTGCGGGTGAGGAGATCGGCATCTTCCGGTCGTTCCTGCGCGACGTCGTCGTCACAGAGATTTCCAAACGTGTCGACGACCCGCCGGGCACCGGTGTGCTACGTGCTGAGTTCGTGGCCAGTCAGGTGCTTGGCTTGGTGATGGCCCGCTACGTTTTCGAGCTCGAGCCCATCGCGTCAATACCGGTACCGCAGGTGGTGGACGTCGTTGCCCCGAACCTGCAGCGCTACCTGACCGGCGAACTACCATCACTGCCCGGCACCGGTGCGCAGTCCTAGCTAGTTCTGAATCTGGGTAGCGGCGATCAGCCGATGATGTTCATCCGCGCCAACGTCGGCGGCCTCATCCAGCAGCAGCACAGGGATGCCGGCGTCGATGCGGTACGCCTTGCGCAGACGAGGGTTGTAGAGCACGTCATCGACGAGCAGCAACGGGCCGCGATCAGCCGGGCAGACCAGAATCTCCAAGAGCTTGGCATCCAACGCGGGCATCGACCTGTCCCTGTACCGGGCTGTCAGCAGCCGACAGGAATGACGTTTTCCCCGCCGTTACCGATGGTGTAGTTCTGACCTCCGAGGTTTATGCCGCCACCCAGGATCACCTGGTTCTGGGTGGGGAACGGATCGTTGTCGAACCCTTGGGTGCCGAACGGATTGCTGGGATCCACCTGGTTGACCGTGATTGATGACGTCGGCCCGCTGCCACCTGCGGCGGCAGCCGCTGCCAGCATCCGCGTGTTCTGCTGATTGGCGACCATGCCCTGCAGCGCTTCGATCATCGGCACCTGATTTGGTCGGAAGTCCGCCGCTGTCGAAATTTGGGCAAGATCGGCCGACGATGGTCGGTAGCCCTGTGCGCTTAGGGCGACGGATTGGTTGAGTAGGGCCGAGATCGTGCCTGCACCGGGTGCGGTGCCGTACTCACAGGCGAGTTCACCAACGATGTCGGCGTTCGCCACCGCGGTAGGACCGAAGACCGATCCGACTGCCAGCGCGGTGCCTGCGATTACCGCCGCAACTCCCCTACGCCACGGACGCGTGTTCATCGATGTCACTAATTCCTCCAACGCACGACCCGACTACGTGTCGACCTTTTATCTGCCGGAGCGTAGCAGTGTCGACGTCCCAAGGCACGCCCGTTAGCCCTGCGCGTCGGTGAACTCGGCGCGCTTCAGTGTGGTTAATCGCTTGTACCGCCCGGATTCTCGATCGAGATACCAGGAATTCTTCCCGGCTTTCGGCACACCGTCGGCGCGCAACGCCGTGGCCAGGGGGCGATAGGTCGCGCTCAGCGGAAGATCGGGCACGACGTGCACGATGTCCGGTGGACCGCCCACCGGCAGATCTGTCAGCGCCTCGGTCAGATCCCCGGCCGACAGTGTCGATCCCGGGCACAGCACCACCGCCGTCACTGCGATGCGGTGGCCGTCGGCTACCGGAACGCCGTAGGTGACAGCGAGATCCACCGCACCGATCAACCCGACCGCGTTGGTGATCGGCTCCGAGAAGCGGACGCCGTGCGCAGTATGGATCACTGTCCTGCGGTTGTCCACGTGCCAGTAATCGCCGTCGGCGTCGCGCCTGAACAGGAACTCGGTGGAGATCCAGGTGTCGGCGGGACTGAACACTCCGCGCTTGACCGACGCCGTGGGGTCAATGGGGCCCCGCGGACGTGCCAGCAGGACGCCGACCTCGTTGACATCAGCGACGCGGACGAAACCGCTGTCTTCTTCCAGGATGAGATCGTCCTCGGCGTCGTAGGCGGCCAGTTCTACCTGACCACCGCCGGGCAGGGGTCGACCCTTGCTGCCCACCTTCGCGCCGGAGACATTGGCCAGAACGGCCTGTCCATCGGTGGTGGAGAAAAACTCGACGACGCGGGCGGGTTCGAACAGTTCGACGATCCGTTGCCACAGGCCGGTCGGCATGCCGGATCCGATGAAAAGCCGCACGGGGTGGTTGCCGGGCAGCGCGAAGTTCGGATCGTCGATCACGTCGCGCAGCATCGCCCAGGTGTAGGAGACGACGGTCACGCCGTACTGCTGGATCTCGGCGACGAACCGCTCGGGCTGCAATCCGCGGGACAGCGCGATGCGCGCGCCACCGACCATCGCACCGCCGAGACCCACCAACAATCCCGACTGGTGGTGCAGCGGAGTTAGGCAGTACACCGTGTCGCCGCGTCCCAGAGTGGCCGTCGATGCGGTACCGAAGGCCGACAGAGCCCACCGATGGTTGGTGATTTGGCGTGCGACCAGGTCGCCGCCAACGGTGCTGAAGGCGATGAACGCCAGGTCGCGGGCAAGTCCGGGGTTGGGGCGGTACCAGCCGGGCAGCTCGACGTTGTCGGGGTCGATCTTCTCCATGTCGATCACGTCGGCGTCGTCGGTCAGATGCAGATCGCGCGCCTCGCCGCCGCCGAGCACCAGCACCTGCAGTCCGAGGCCTCGTGCCGCGTCGAGGTTGGTGGGGTCGGTGAGGATCTCCGCGACGCCGCCGAGACGAGCCGCGACCGGCAGATCTCCGTCGGGCGGCATCAGTACCGCGACGGCACCCAACCGTGACAAGGCGGCGATGGCCACCAAGGCACTGGGGCGCGTCTCCATAAGCACGCCGACTCGGACACCCTGACGAACACCGACGTCGATGAGACCGCGGACGACGTTGTCGATGCGGCGGTCGACCGCCTCATAGGTGTGGACGCGACCGTCGAACAGCAGGCATTCGCCGTTGGGGAGGTCGCGGGCCTGCTCGGTCATGATCCGGCCCAGAGAGATGCGCGTGTGGTCGTTGATCTGGCCAAGACGCGCGAGCCGTGGGAGCGTCCGTATGGTTTCGACGGCCAAGGTGCGGGCAGACCGATTGGCGGAGCTGACGGCCGATGCCGCCGAACGGGCCAGCGACAGCGCCATGTCGGTGGTGCTGGCCGCGCCGTGGGCGAGCCGCGACGCCAACGGCACACCGTTGTCGCTGAGCTCGGGCTGTTGCTCGTGCATCACCGCGACATTGGCGGGCATCGCGCCCTGGCCGGACAGCCACATCACCCAGTCGGAGACAGTGGGCCAGGTGATCGTCGCGGCGGTGGATCCGACGACCAGTCCGAAGTGTCCGGCCCGCAGGATCGTCTCGTACACCTCGGCATTGGGCGCAGCGGTACGGATCCCCCGCACGGACGCCGGCTGGCCGATGTCGTCGACCTCGCCCACGAACGCCAGCACCGGACAGGTGATGTCGGTGAGCGTCACCAGTTGTCCGTTGATCGCGAACCCCCCGGTCATCATGCGGTTGTGCGCGATGAACTGCTTGAGCAGCTCCGAGATTGCGGGTCCCGACCAGGCGATCCAGCCCTCGTGCTCCAGGAAGCGGCGCTGCTGCTCGCGCGGCAGCAGCGCGTCGCGGTCGTGCAGCTGGCGCAGGAAGTCGATGCGGGCCCGCGCGGTCTTGAGGGGGTCGAGCATCTGAAAACCGGTCCTGGCCAGCCAGCCGGGGACGTCCAGGCGGCTGAAGACGTGATCGGCCATGAAATCGGCGGCCACGGCGCCGAGATTCGGCGGAATCCCCATCGGCAGGGCCGCCAGCGTATCCACCGGCGCCCCGAACGTGATGATGCTGGCCAGGTCCTTGGAGCGGCGGTAGGCGGCGGACTGGTAGCAGAACATCCCGCCCTGGGAGTATCCGGCGAGGTGGATGTCCCGTCCGGTGGTGTCCTTGATCGTGTTGATGGCCTCGTCCAGGGCCACGACGTGATCGGCGAGGGTGCGTTGCATCCCGCCTTCGATCTTGTCCGGCGAGCCGAAGTCGATGACCCACGGGTCGAGTCCAGCGGCGTGCAGGATCCCGACGGCACCGTCATCGCGGGTGACGTCGAACATGTTGGCAGACATCATCATCGGGTGCACCAGCAATATCGGCGCGCCCACGCAAGCCTGCCCCGGCCTGATGTCCGGCGGGAAGTACCGACGCAGCTTATACATGCGTACGTTCTCGACGATCTGAAAAGGCGACGGAACCGTACCAGTCTCCAGGCCGCCGAGCCTCAGCACTTCAAGACCGTTCTGCGCGGTCGCGACGAGACGCTCCACCGGCCGCGTCACCGCCGAAAGGTTCAGATGCACCCGCTGCTCCCCTGCTGAATGTCCTGCTCATGTAGGCCCGACAGCCAGCACATCATGGCACATCCCACGCAAGCCACCCGCGCAGCCAGAGCGTGCGACGCGTCCGATTAAGGTCGGTCCGGTGGCACACCTGCTCGGCGCTGAAACCCTGCACCTGGAGTATCCGACGCAGGTGGTCTTCGAGTCGGTGACCGTCGGCGTCAACGACGGAGACCGGATCGGGATCGTCGGCCGCAACGGCGACGGCAAATCGAGTCTGCTGCAGATGCTCACCGGTAGCGTCACGCCCAACTCCGGCCGGGTGACGCGTCGCGGCGGCGTCCGCGTCGGCACCCTCGAACAATCCGAGATCCTCGATCAGCATCGCACCGTGGGCTGGGCGTTGGTCGGAGACCTTCCCGAACACGAATGGGCGGGAAATCCGCGGGTGCGCGACGTCGTCGGCGGTCTGGTCGCCGACATCTCCTGGGACGCGACGATTGCTACGCTATCCGGTGGGCAGCGTCGGCGCGTCCAGCTGGCTGTGTTGCTGATGGACGATTGGGACGTCATCGCACTCGACGAGCCGACCAACCATCTGGACATCCAAGGCATCACCTGGCTGGCCGACCATATTTCGCGGCGCTGGGCCCGCAACAGCGGAGGACTCATGGTCGTCACCCACGACCGTTGGTTCCTCGACGCCGTCGCCACCAGTACCTGGGAGGTGCACGACGGCATCGTCGAGCCGTTCGAGGGTGGCTACGCGGCGTATGTGTTGCAGCGCGTCGAACGCGATCGGATGGCCGCCGCCAGCGAAGCCAAGCGTCAGAACCTGATGCGCAAGGAACTGGCCTGGTTGCGCCGCGGCGCCCCGGCACGCACATCCAAGCCGAAGTTCCGGATCGATGCGGCCAACGCCTTGATTGAGGACGTTCCGCCGCTGCGCAACACCGTCGAGTTGGCCAAGCTGGCGACGGCCCGCTTGGGCAAGGACGTCATCGATCTGCTCGATGTTTCGGTGTCCTTCGACGGGCGCGAGGTGCTGCGTGACGTCGAGTGGCGGACCGCACCAGGCGAGCGCACCGGCATCCTCGGCGCCAACGGGGCGGGTAAGTCGACACTGCTGGGGTTGCTCGCCGGGACTGTCGAGCCCTCGTCGGGGCGGGTCAAACGCGGCAAGACCGTGCAGCTCGCGATGCTCGACCAGCAGGCAGGGGTGTTGGCGGGGCTCGAGGGCGACATGGTGCGCGAGGTTCTCGGAAGGTTGCCGACTGGCTTCGTGATCGACGGCAAGGACGTCACGCCCGCGCAGTTGCTAGAGCGCCTTGGCTTTTCGCGTGCCCACCTCTCGGCCCGAGTCGGCGAGCTCTCCGGCGGCCAGCGTCGTCGACTGCAGCTGATGCTCACGATTCTGGCCGAGCCCAACGTCCTCGTGCTCGACGAGCCCACCAATGACGTCGATACCGAAATGTTAACGGCGACAGAGGATCTGCTGGATTCCTGGCCGGGCACCTTGATCGTCGTATCCCACGACCGATACCTGCTCGAGCGGGTGACCGACCAGCAGTACGCGATCCTCGACGGTAAGTTGCGGCACCTGCCGGGCGGGGTCGACGAGTACCTGCGTCTGGCCGCCGCGCAGCCGCGGGAATCGTCAGGGCGTCAAGCGGTTTCGCCTGGGTCCTCGGATTCGACGGCTGCACCCTCGGGTGCGGCGCTCCGAAGCCTGGAGAAGGAGATGTCCTCCATCGAGCGTTCGCTGACGAAACTCGACGGCCGCATCAGGGCCAAGCATGACGAGTTGGCGCGGCACGACCAGAGCGACCACGTCGGCGTTTCCCGGTTGACGCAGCAACTGCGTGATCTCGAGGGCGACGTAGCAGCTCAGGAGGCGCGCTGGCTGGAATTGTCGGAGAAGCTCGAATAGGACATGCCGGTGCCGCCCTTCGGAGCTAGGCTCACGCCGTGTGACGGGGGATCAAGATTTGTGGCGGCGTATTGCCGAGTTCGATTTCGATGAGGGCGCTGAGCCCGGGTACTTCGCGTCGAAACTCGCACGGGAGAACGGTTGGAGCCGTGGCTTCGCCGTGCGGGTAGTGGCCGAGTATCGGCGGTACGCCTACCTGACCTGTGTGACCGACCACATGGTGGTGCCGAGCGACCAGGTGGACATGGCGTGGCATCAACACCTGCTCGACACCCAGGATTACTGGGATGCGTTCTGCACGAACGTGTTACACCGTCGGCTCCATCACCAACCCAGTAAGGGCGGCGACCGGGACCGTCACGTGCAGCACTACGAGCTGACGTTGCTCGCCTACCGCAAGGCCTTCGGGGCACCGCCGCCCGAGGACATCTGGCCGACGCCGGCGCGACGGTTCGGCCCAGACGTGCGCCAGCGCCGGGTCGCCGTCGGCGAGCACTGGGTCATTCCGAAACGGCGGGTCCGCCTGCTCGGTATCGGTACCGTCATCGCGGTCGGAGGCCTGGCGACGGTTGCTGCGGCGGCGCCCGCTGCCGCACAAGGTTTCACCGTGAATCCACTTGCCATGCCGTTCGGCACCTTCCTGATTTCTCTCGGGGTGTGGTTCGCGGTGGCCTTGGCAATCTCGCTCGTGCTGCGACATCGGCTCCTGACCGGTCGCACCGAATCCTCAGCAGGCGACGTCAACGCTGTCATCGACCCGTACGACGCTGCGATCATGGCCACCAACAGCCATCTGGCCGTCAACGTCGCCGTCGCCGCGCTGGTGCGCGATGACGCGCTGACGTTTGATCAGGCGGCGTTGGCGGTAGCAAAGCGAAAGCAAAAGTATCGACTGGTCGTGTCGGGTCCGCCGATCGCGAACGCGCACCGACTGGAGCGGGCGGTGTACGACGAGGTCCGTCGGCACCCGCTCGGCCTGCCAATCAACGACCTTCACCGCGGGGTCAAGTCGACGGCTGAGGCTCTCTTGTCCTCGTTGCTTGAGCGCGGTCTCCTCGTTGGCACAGCGCCCTTCTCGACACAGTTCAAGGTCGCCGTGCCTCTGCTGGTCGTGGGATTGGTCGTGCTGGCCAGGGCGGCCTCGATGGGCCAGTGGGCGCTGATCGTGATGCTCGGATTCGTACTCCTGATCTCGCTCCGAGCAGTGACGACCTCGTCGACCCGGCTGTCGACTCAGGGAAGCGCAGTGCTTGACGCGGAACGGCACCGGCGCGGTCTGGTCTCGAAGGTGGGTCGTGACGACGTGGCGGACGGCCGCGCGCTGTCCTGGGTGTTGGCGCTGCAAGGTGCGGGCGTCCTGGCAGGAGGGTCGCTCGCGCTGTTGTACGACGCCATCACCGCACCCGCGTCGAAAGGCGGCGGCGGTCCGGGAACTGCCGGCGCGGGTTGCGGGGGTGGTTCAGGCGGTGCCGGTGGGTGCGGCGGCGGTGGTGGGTGCGGCGGCGGCTGCGGAGGTGGTGGCGGGTAGCTCAGCGCCGCAGTCGAATTCGAAGTCGATCGGCGGTGTCGCGGACCACGCTGAGCTGCTTGGCCACTTGGACGGGAGCCGTGCCACCCCGGGCGTCGCGGGAGTTAACCGACCCCTCGATCGTGAGCACAGCGCGAACCTTCGGGGTCAGCGCGGAACTGATCGTGGCGAACTCCTCGTCGGTGAGGTCGTCGAGGCCCACGCCGCGGGTTTCGGCGACGCGCACCGCTTCGCCTGCGCTTTCATGCGCGACCCTGAACGGAACACCTTGGCGCACCAGCCATTCCGCGATATCGGTGGCCAGGGTGTATCCGGCCGGGGCCAACGCGGCCATGCGCTCGACGTCGAACGTGAGCGTGCCGACCAGACCTGCCATCGCCGGCAGCAGAAGCTGCAGTTGGGCGACGGAATCGAACACCGGCTCCTTGTCTTCCTGTAGGTCGCGGTTGTAGGCCAGGGGCTGCGCCTTGAGCGTCGCCAGCACGCCGGTGAGGTTGCCGATCAGCCTGCCGGACTTGCCGCGCGCCAACTCGGCAATGTCGGGGTTCTTCTTCTGCGGCATGATCGAACTGCCGGTCGACCATGAGTCATGCAGCTTGACGTAGCCGAATTCCGTTGTGCTCCATAAAATGATGTCTTCGGCCAGCCGCGACAGGTCGACGGCGATCATCGCGAAGACGAACGCTGCTTCGGCGGCGAAGTCACGCGATGCCGTCGCATCGATGGAATTGTCTGCCGCGCTCGTGAATCCGAGTTCTTTGGCGATCGAGTCGGGGTCGAGGCCGAGCGACGATCCGGCCAGGGCGCCTGAGCCGTACGGGGACACCGCGGTACGCACGTCGAAGTCGACGAGGCGGTCGACGTCGCGCAGCAAGGGGTGGGCATGTGCCAGCAGGTGGTGCGCCAGCAAGATCGGCTGGGCCGACTGCAGATGGGTTTTGCCGGGCATGATCGCGGTCGGGTGCGACTGGGCCTGGGTGGCGAGTGCCTTGACCACCTCGAGCGCAGCCGAGGCGACGTCACGCACAGCGTCGCGCAACCACATCCGGAACAGTGTGGCCACCTGGTCGTTTCGCGACCTACCCGCACGCAGCCGGCCGCCGAGATCTGGCCCGACGCGGTCGATCAGCCCACGCTCCAGCGCCCCGTGGACGTCCTCGTCGGTGGCCAGTGGTCCGAAGCTGCCGTCGGCGACGTCCTCCCCCAGGCTGTCAAGGCCCACCAGCAGCCCGTCGCGCTGCTCGTCGGTGAGCAGCCCGGCGCGGTGCAGCACGCGCGCATGGCCTTTCGACGCCGTCACGTCGTACGGCGCCAACACCCAGTCGAAGTGGGTGGACTTGCTCAGTGCCTGCAGCGCCGCCGACGGCCCGTCGGCGAACCGCCCGCCCCACAGCGACCCCTCGTTCGTGCTCACCC
>JBPPMS010000081.1:0-4206 GCA_051306175.1 Mycobacterium sp.
GGTGCGGGTTGGCGGTGACGGGCCAGCGGCGGCCGCGGTGCTGTAGCCAAGCCAACAGGAGGGTCCTGGTCAGATCGTCGAGTGGGCGGGTCTTGCCGGCGAGGGTCAGACGCCGGTTGCCGAGGTCGACGTCGTCGAGGTGGAGCTCGCGGATGGATTTGGGGCGAGCCGCGTGGACGGCGGCCAGAGCAACCGCGAGGCGGGCAGCCGGTGTGAGGGCTGCGGCCGTGGCCTGGTCTATCTCCTGCGGCAGCAGCGGCTCGATGAGGTGCAGCGGTCGCCGGCCGATGTTGATGCCCCGGGTGGGGTCCTTGAAGATCCTGCCGGTCTTCTTGCAGTGGCGAAACAGGGAACGAAGGGCCGTGAAGGTCTGATCGCGCAGGCTTCCGGTCAAAGCCTCAGTGGCGGTGGAGATGTCGACGGCGGTGACCTCGCGCAGGTGCACATAACGTTGTGCCCACATCAGCAGGAGCGGGTGCACCCGGTTGAGATTCATCCGGACGGTGTGCTCATCGCGGGGCAGGCTGCGCGGGCCGCCCTGGCCGCGGACGCGCAACCAGTGCTCGACGTCGGCGGCCATCGGTGACGGCAGGACCGCGAGCCGCCTTTGCATGAGGACATCGAAGGACGGGACACGGTCGTCGTTCAATAGTCCTGCCAGGCTGAGGATTTCGGCGGTGCGGGTGACGCTGAGATCCCGGGAACGCAACGCCGGCGGCAGCTGGGACCAGGCGATCAGGTCCCCGGTCTGATGCGTGGCGAGGACGACCGCCAATGCCCGGTTGGCCTCGACGACGATCCGCGGGTTCCAGCCGCGGGTCTGGGCCAGTTCCCCGGCGATGCGCCTGGTCGCCAGCAGCGCCTCGTTGGTGATGTTCGATGCCACCCAATGACGCTTGTCGAACAACCGTGACTCACCGGGCGCACACAGCTCCAACTGGACCCCGTCCTGCCAGAGAACCGGTGCGGTGGGTTCGGCCGGTGGAATCGGGGCGACGGGACGGGTATGCCCCAGCCGGGTCATACCCGTCAGCGACAGCTGCCAGTATCCCGTTGGGGCGAAGTCCCGCAAGGTGATTCGACTTCCTTCCGGGGCGGCCATTCCCGCCTGCAACCAGCAGAGCCGACAGTGCCCTTTCTTCACCGCGATGTCGCGGAGGCAATGGGCGCACCGGCCGGGTCGGTAGCGGCGGACGAAGTCGTAGCAGGCCCGACAATAGGACTGCGATCCGTAGGACGGTCCCCAGGACAGGCAGTCCGGGCAACTGCCGATCGGGGTGCCGGCGCGGGTGCGGCCCACCATCAGGCCGGCGGGAGCGTGCGGGCACTGCGGCGCCGGGGCGTGAGAGCCGGTCCGCTCGAGGCGGTCGACCCGGAAGCGTCGGCCTGTTGCTCGTCGCGGCTTTCGGGGATCAGGACGACCTTGGCGGGTTCGGCGATCAGCAGTTCCGAAACATCGCAGCCCACGACTGCGCAGATGACATCGAGGTCATCGAGTTTGATGCTGGCAGGGTTGCCCGACCAGAGCCCGGACATCTTCCCGGCACTGATCACCAGGCCTGCCTCGGCGAGCATTCGCTGCAGCTCACTGGCCTTCCAGATGCCGCGGTTGGCGGCGGCCAGCCGCAGGTTCCACTTCATTGAACGAGCCCCGTCAGTCGATCCGCTGCCCGCTGCTGCCCGGTGATCCAGGCGTCTTCGATATGGGTGGCCTGGACGTGAATGTAATTCATCGTCGTTGCGACCCAGACATGTCCAAGGGTCTGCTGGATCGCCACCAAATCCATTCCGCCCAAATAGAGCTGGGAGGCGCAAAAGTGCCGCAGGACATGCGGGGTCACCCGGTCGGGCCAGTCCGGCAGATGTGTCGCCGCCGCCGCGGTCAGCGTGGACCGCAGTGTCTCGTTGCCCACCCGGGCTGCCGTCCCGTCAGCGTTGCGGCGTTCGGACGGAAACAACGGGGCACCGGGCCGGGTGTGGTCCTCGTCGAGGCAGCACCACACATCCTGCACAAACCACCGCAGGGTGGCCCCAGCGTTGTTGATCAACGGCACCATCCGTTCACGGGGACCGGATCCACGGGCGCCCTTGCCTTTTCGGACATGAAGCTTCCCGAACCGGCCCAGGTCCCACTTGATATCGGCCAGATCGAGGTGGCTCGCCTCGTTCACGCGCAGCCCGACCTCGGCCATCAATCGGGCCGCCGCGTAGTTGCGGGCGGCAGGAGCGAACTTCCGACACGTCGCCAACTCCTGGCGCCAGCCGGCGAACAACACCTCCATCTGCACCGCCGACGGCGGGATCCGTAACGCCGCCGCGCCCACACCTCGGGGCCGGTTGATCTCATCGATCGGGCATTCCACAACCCGCCCGGTCAGTTGGTGGATCTCCACCTTGTGCCGGATCTCCAGGAACAGGAAGTAGACCCGCAGTGCTCGCGAGCGTGCCTGCCTGGTGCCCTTGGCCGCACTCCGCAGCACCTTGCCGAAATACGCGTCCGCGTCGGGCGGTTCCATCTCCCACAACGGCCGACCGAACCAGACCCGGATCTGCTCGAGATTGACCACGTCGGACACGATCGTGGTGTCGGCCAACCCGGCCGCTGCCCGAGCCAACACGAACCCGGCGAACACGTCGGTCTCCAGCGCGGCCAGCTCGTCCGGTCCAGCCGCAACACGCGCCTCACGCAGATCCCGCACCACTGCCAGGCTCAACCTGGGCCCCCTTGCCTTCACTGATCCAGCAAGACCAGCGAGGACAACGATAGGGCTTCAGGAATCTTGATACACCCTCAATCGACAAACCCGCCCCAAACCCACCGGCCAGCCCCAGGTCCTGGGCCTACAGAGCCAGCAGAGACCTCAACGAACTCCAGGGATATTTAATAAGAAACGGATCAGGAGCAATCCCGACACCGCGCTTCATGCCGACCCCACCACGACGTCGAGTTGATGGACTCGGCTGGCCGCAGGCTGGCCAAGGCGAGGCTTCCCGAGGGTGTGGCCGGGATCGCCCGGCTGCACGCGATGATCGGTGCGCAGCTCGGCGACGGCGAGGCAACCGAAGTGGCGGTCGGGATCGAAACCGACCGCGGACCATGGGTGGCAGCGCTGATCGCGGCCGGATACACCGTGTACGCGGTGAACCCGTTGCAGGCGGCCCGCTACCGGGAACGGAGCAGTGTCTCCGGCGCCAAGAGCGACGCCGCCGACGCGCACATCCTGGCCGACATGGTGCGCACCGCCGCCCACCAACTGCGCCCGGTGGCCGGCGACAGTCCTGCGGCCGAAGCCGTGAAAGTGGTTGCCCGCGCACATAAGACGCTGATCTGGGAACGCACCCGCCACACCCAGCGGCTGCGGCATTCGCTGCGCGAATACTTCCCGGCCGCGTTGGAGGCGTTCGAGGACCTCGACGCCGCCGACACGCTGGAACTGCTCGGCAAGGCCCCCGACCCGACGTCGGCTGCGAAGCTGACGCTCAACCAGATCCGGGCCGCGCTCAAACGCGCCCGCCGCCGCGGCGATATCGACGCCAAGGCCACCCGGATCCAGGCCGTGCTGCGCGGCGAGCAGCTGGGCAGGGCCGCGGTGATCACCACCGCCTACGCGGTGACCACCCGCTCCGCTGTCGTGGTGCTCGCGACGCTCGACGAGCAGGTCAAGATCCTGGAGAAGCAGGTCGAAGAGTCTTTTGGCCAGCACCCGGACGCTGAGATCATCCTGTCCCAGCCGGGGATCGGACCGATCCTCGGCGCCCGGGTGCTCGCCGAGTTCGGCGATGATGCTGAACGCTACGCAGACGCGAAGTCGCGCAAGAACTACGCGGGCACCAGCCCGATCACGAGGGCCTCGGGCAAAAGGCGTGTGGTGGCGGCACGACATATCCACAACGACCGGCTCTTCGACGCTCTCATGTCGCAGGCATTCGCCGCGCTGAGCGGTTCACCCGGAGCGCGCGCCTACTACGACCAGCACCGGCACCAGGGCGCCGAGCACAACGCAGCACTGCGCCGCCTCGCCAACCGACTCGTCGGCATCCTCCACGGTTGTCTCGCTCGAGGAGTTGCATACGACGAAGCAACTGCCTGGTCACACCACTTCCACCAGGCCGCCGCTTGACTCCTTAACCGCTGGGATGTCTTCCAGCGTCGACATACATCGACGCAGATTAGATGTCACCTGTCCGTGCAGCAGACCCCGAAGC
>JBPPMS010000082.1:0-39019 GCA_051306175.1 Mycobacterium sp.
GTGGTTGCCGAGCACAGCGTCTCGCGGCTCACCATGATCCGGGCCATGGTCGACGACGCAGCCCCCGGCGCGCCCCCTCCCGACCCGCCGCCCGACGACGGGTCCGAGGCGCCACCAGCGCCGGGGCCCCGGCCCACCGGCGGGCGTTACCAGTCGATTCCCGTTACCGTCGAGGAATGAACGCCTCAGCTACTGCTGTGGTCGCTCACAGATGGGGTGGGTAAAGTTGGCGCCTGCGCCGACAGGTGCAGGCAATCGGGAGGGCCCATGTGGTATTGGTTGTTCAAGTACGTCTTCATGGGGCCTCTGCTCGCGCTATTGGGACGTCCGAAAATTGAAGGGCTGGAACATGTTCCGAACTCCGGCGCCGCCATCCTCGCGTCCAACCACCTTGCGGTGGCCGACAGTTTCTACCTGCCTCTGGTGGTCCGGCGACGCATCACGTTCCTAGCCAAGTCCGAATACTTCACCGGCACCGGCGTCAAAGGCTGGTTCCAGCGGTGGTTCTACAACGCCGCCGGCCAGGTGCCGATCGACCGCACCGACGCTGACGCCGCCCAGGCCGCGCTGGCCACGGCGCAGCGCCTGCTGAATCAGGGCAAGCTGCTCGGCATGTACCCCGAGGGCACCCGTTCGCCCGACGGCAGGCTCTACAAGGGCAAGACCGGTCTGGCGCGCCTCGCGCTGGAGACCGGCGTGCCCGTCATCCCCGTGGCGATGATCGGCACCGATGTCGTCAACCCTCCCGGCAGCACGATGTGGCGGTTCGGCCGGGTCACGGTGCGATTCGGTGAACCGATGGACTTCTCACGGTTCGAAGGCCTGTCCGGCAACAGGTTCATCGAGCGGGCCGTGATCGACGAGGTGGTCTACGAGCTGATGCAGCTCTCCGGGCAGGAGTATGTCGACATCTACGCGGCCAGCATCAAAGAGCGTGCCGCCGCCAAAGCCGAGGATGCCCCGCGCATCCCGGAGACCGCGGTGGGCTGAGACTAGCTAGGGCTTCACCGCTTCGGGCGATTCGTGAGCGGCAGTCTCCCGCGCCGTGGCCGCGCCTGCCGTGGCTGTGAGATCGGCGATGGCGATGACGGCCAGTCCCCACCACACGTAGGACGCGCCGAGCACCTCCACCCATGGGCCGGAGTCGGTTCTGATGTCCCGCAGCGGCGCCCACCAGATCACGTACATCCCGACCGCTGCGGCGACCAGCAGATACGCATTGCGCCGTCGATATCCGATCACCGCGCACACGGCGATGGTCGGCAACGCCCAGACCCAGTGGTGCGACCACGACACGGGCGATACCAGCAGGCCGAAGAGAGCGACGCAGATCAAGGCCAACACTGGTTCGTCGGCGCCTTCACCGCTGGCGAGCAGGCGACGCACCGCGCCTACCGTCAACGCCAGTGCCGCGAAGCAGACCGCCGCCCACAGCAAAAAATGCAGTGGCCCGGTGATACCGATCCGCGCCAGGAAACCCGCGAGGTTCTGGTTGGTGTTCAGGTCGGCATCACCGATGCGCTGGGTGTGCAACAGCGAACGCGTCCAGTACTCCCACGAATCCCTCGGCGCCACGACGAACGCCACGGCGACTGAGGCCGCGAAGGTGCCCACCGCCGTCAGCAGCGCCCTGCGGTCGCCGCGGAGGAAGAAGTAGAGAAGGAACACCGCGGGGGTGAGCTTGATCGAGATGGCAAGGCCCACCAGCAAGCCTCGCGGCCAACGTAACCGCCGCCGGTCCCGTGGCTCGCCGTCGGACCAGCGTGGGACGCAGTCGGCGATCACCAGCGCCATCAGCACTGCGTTGATCTGGCCGTACCCGAAGTTCGACAGGATCGGCTCCGCGTTGAACAAGATCGACGCCGCCACAGCCAATGTCGCAACCGCGGCGCGGTGCCACCGGGCGGCCAACACGTTTAGGCGGGTCAGCACCATCGTCAGCGACGCCACGAGCAGGATCGCCGAGCCCACCACCAACACCGTCGTGGCCGTCTGCAGCGATACCCAGGTGAACGGGGTGAACAGCACCGCCGCGATCGGCGGATAGGTGAACGGGAGACTTTTGCCCTGGACTCCGGTCTCGAACAGCACGTCGCCGTACAGCCGATGTCCGTCGAGCCACGCCTGGGCGCCCATGCGGTAGACGTCGACGTCGATACGGTAGGGCAGCGCCCCCATCACCCGCGACGTCATCGTCGCAAAGAACGCGATGGCGGCAACGGCGACCAATCCCCAGCCCAGCCGGCTCCACCCCGTCCTCGTCATAACGCTCGAAAGAGTACCGGTGGCCCGGCCGGGTCCGCGCGTCACGCGTGCAGCGCGTCTGAGGACTCGGGCGACGGTAGCCGGGCAGCGCCTGCCGTGGCGGCGGCACCGAGTCCCACGGCGACAACGAAGGCCAGCCCCCACCACACATAGGCGGAGCCGAGCACCTGCCGGGTGAGATCACCGTTGATCACCTTGTCCGAGGGCTTCCACCGCAGTACCGCCAGCCCTGCCGCGGCGACCACGAGCAACGCCACGCTCCGCCTGCGGACGCCCGTGACGACGGCCGCGACGATGATCGGCACCGACCACACCCAGTGATGCGACCACGTCATCGGCGACACCAGCAGGCTGAGCACCGCGACACACATCAGCGCCAACAGCGGCCCGTCGTCGCCGTCGCGCAGCTGCCACCGCGCGGCCCAGACCATCAGCGCCAATGCCACCAGGCAGGCGATCACCCACAGCAGCATGTGCTGCCAATCCGTGAGTCCCAGCCTGGCCAACATGCCTGCGAGGCTCTGATTGGACTCCCGGGCCACCTTGCCGATCCGGTCGGTGCGCCGGACAGTGTCCGTCCAGTACTCCCACGAGTCACGCGGGGCGAGCGCGAACCCGAACGCGACCAACCCAGCGAAGGTCGCCACTGCCGTCATCACCGCGCGCAGGTCCCTGCGCAGGACGAAGTAGAGCAAAAACACCGCAGGCGTGAGTTTGATCGCGATGGCGATGGCGATGAGGATCCCGCGCGGTACGAACCTCTCGATGCCACGCCGCGGGAGGCAGTCGAGCAGCACCAGCGTCATCAGCACGATGTTGATCTGGCCGCAGGCGAAGTTATGCGACACCGGCTCGAGGTCGAGCCACAGCACAGCGGCGACGACGGCCGCGGCCAGACAGCCGATCCGCATCCACCTCGGTCCGTAGGCTGGCCGAGCCGTCCGCCACACGCCGAGAACGGCAAGCACGATCGCTGTCGACGCCACCAGCAGCGCCGCCGAGACGACGGTGAGGATCGTCGACGCGGCGTGCAGCGACGTCCACGTCATCGGCGCGAACACGATCGCCGACAGCGGGGGGTAGGTGAACGGCAACCGGTAGTCGGGAAACGCGGTGCGGAACTCCACGGCACCGTAGAGCTGACGCCCGTCCAGCCAGGTCTGTGCCCCCTGGCGGTAGACGTCGGCGTCGACCCGGTAAGGGCCCATCAGCACCGTCTGCCGGGTCAACACCACGACGGCGACAAGTGCCGCGGCAGCGAACAACCACCAGGAGAACCGCGCCGCCAGCGGGGTCCATCGAACGCATCCCATAACGGCGCAAGACTATGGCGTTGCTCGAAGTCGCGCGTCACATGGCCACGAACCGCTGCGCCCAGCTACGTTCTTGTCGTGCAGGAGTGGTTTCGAGACGACATCGTCGATCGGGGGCGGCTGCCGCTATTCTGCTGTCTGGTCGCGTTCATCCTCACCTTCTTCGTCACCCGCACGATCGTGCGCTACATCCGCCACACAGCGGGCAGGACCTCCCCGCGCAAATGGTGGCAGCCGCGCAACATCGGCACCGGAACTCTGCACATCCATCACGTGGTGTTCGGCATCATCCTGGTGATGGTGTCGGGGCTGTCGATGGTGGCGCTGGCCGTCAACGGCGGGGTCGCCGAATTCACGGTGGCCTCAATCGGTTTCGGCATGGGTGCGGCGCTGGTGCTCGACGAGTTCGCGTTGGTGTTGCACCTGTCGGACGTCTACTGGTCCGAGGACGGACGCACCTCGGTCGACGCGGTGTTCGCGTCCGTAGCCGTGGCAGGGCTGCTGGTGATGGGGTTCAACCCGCTGTCGTTCTTCGACGTCGACCTCTGGCGCACCGACGACACCGTCCTGTCGCGGTTGGCGGTGATCGGACTCGCAATCGCGACGTTGGCACTGGCGGTGATCGTCTTACTTAAGGGCAAGGTGTGGACCGGCCTGGTCGGCATGTTCATCACGCCTCTGCTGTTCGTGGGCGCCATCAGACTGTCGCGTCCCCACGCGCCGTGGGCACGCTGGCGCTACACGAAACGGCCGAAGAAGATGCACCGCTCGCTGGAACGTGAGCGGTGGCTGCGCCGCCCGGTGGTGCAGGCCAAGTTGTGGCTGCAGGACGCCGTCGCGGGGATGCCGCACTTCCCCGACGACGCGGAAGTGGACAAGCAGCTGGACCTGGAGATCCATGCCGCCCCTGCTCCGCGGCCCGTGCCCGCTCAGCAGGGCGACTCCGTGACTCCCGCAGCTGGATAGGGTGCATCCGTGCGGTACTTCTATGACACCGAGTTCATCGACAACGGACGGACTATCGAGCTCATCTCGATCGGTGTCGCCTCGGAGGACGGCCGCGAGTTTTACGCGGTATCCACCGAATTCAATCCCGAGCAGGCGGGTAGATGGGTGCGCACCCACGTGCTGCCGAAGCTGCCGCCGCCCTCGTCGCAGCTGTGGCGGTCCCGTCGCACCATCCGAGAGGATCTCGAGACGTTCTTCGGCATCGACGGCGACGAGCCGATCGAACTCTGGGCGTGGGTGGCGGCCTATGACCACGTCGTGCTGTGTCAGCTGTGGGGACCCATGACCAGCCTGCCGCCGCAGATCCCGCGGTTCACCCGCGAGCTGCGGCAGTTTTGGGAGGACCGCGGCTGTCCACGGATGCCGCCACGGCCCCGTGACACCCACGACGCGCTGGTGGACGCCAAGCACAACCTGCGTCGGTTCGAGATCATGACCGAGGGCGAATACCTCCAAGAACGCTGAGCGGCGCCGGGCATCGCTGCACGTCCGGGGGCTGTGAGGCTGGTAAAAGCGCCGTCGGCGCCCAGTTACCATAGACGGGTGAACTGGACTGTCGACGTACCTATCGAGCAGTTGCCGTCGCTGCCGCCCCTGCCTGCGGACCTGCGGGCGCAGCTGGACAGCGCGCTTGCCAAACCGGCCGCGCAGCAGCCCAGCTGGGACGCCGAGCAGGCCGCCGCCATGCGGAAGGTGCTGGAGAGTGTTCCACCCGTCACCGTGCCATCGGAGATCGAGAAGTTGTCCGATCTGCTGGCGCAGGTTGCACGCGGCGATGCGTTCCTGCTGCAGGGCGGTGACTGCGCAGAGACGTTCGCCGACAACACCGAACCACACATCCGCGCGAACATCCGCACGCTACTGCAGATGGCCGTCGTCCTCACCTACGGCGCCAGCGTGCCGGTGGTGAAGCTCGCCCGCATCGCGGGGCAGTACGCCAAACCACGCTCGTCGGACATCGATGCGCTCGGGCTGAGGTCCTACCGGGGCGACATGATCAACGGCTTCGCGCCGGATGCCGCGGTGCGCGAACACGATCCGTCGCGGTTGGTGCGCGCGTACGCCAACGCCAGCGCGGCCATGAACCTGGTGCGGGCGCTCACGTCGTCGGGCCTCGCCTCGCTACACGGCGTGCACGACTGGAACCGCGAGTTCGTCCGCACCTCGCCCGCAGGCGCCCGGTACGAGGCGCTGGCAGGCGAGATCGACCGCGCACTGCGGTTCATGAGCGCGTGCGGTGTCAACGACCGCAACCTGAAGACCGCCGAAATCTACGCCAGCCATGAGGCTTTGGTGCTCGACTACGAGCGGGCGATGCTGCGGATGGAGCAGGGCGATCCAGCTGCTGCGGACACCCCGAAGCTCTACGACCTCTCAGCGCACTACGTGTGGATTGGTGAGCGCACCCGTCAACTCGACGGCGCACACATCGCGTTCGCCGAAACGATCTCCAATCCGATCGGCGTCAAGCTCGGCCCCACCACCGCGCCCGAGGTGGCCGTCGAGTACGTCGAGCGGCTCGATCCCCACAACGTGGCCGGCAGGCTCACCCTGGTGACCCGGATGGGCAACGGCAAGGTGCGTGACGTGCTTCCCCCGATCATCGAGAAGGTGCAAGCCACCGGCCATCAGGTGATCTGGCAGTGCGATCCCATGCACGGCAACACCCACGAATCGTCCACCGGTTACAAGACCCGCCATTTCGACCGCATCGTCGACGAGGTGCAGGGCTTCTTCGAGGTGCACCGGGCCCTGGGCACGCACCCCGGTGGCATCCACGTCGAGATCACCGGCGAGAACGTCACCGAATGTCTCGGCGGCGCGCAGGACATCTCCGACACCGACCTGGCCGGTCGCTACGAGACGGCCTGCGATCCGCGGTTGAACACCCAGCAGAGTCTGGAGTTGGCGTTCCTGGTCGCGGAGATGCTCCGCGACTGACTTCGCCTTCGTGGTGGTTGGGGGATCACCTGAGGCCCGCGATGTGGGAGCCGACGGTCCAGGCCGCCGCCGCCACACCGCCGGTCAGCACCAGCACTAACCCGAGCCACATCAGCATCATCCGGCGGCCCCGCTGACGGGCCCAGACGAAATCGTCGATATCGATACCGGCGAAGCGCTGGGCCGCTGCCGGGGGCACGTCGCCGGTGTTGCGGGTCAACTCGCGTGTCGCGTTCGGCGGCGCCGGTGCATGCGCTGATGCGGATGCAGGCGCAGACGGCGGGGCCGCCGCGCTTCGCAGTTGATTGGGATAGTGCACCGCCGACGCATGCTGAGCTGAGTTCTTCGGCGCGGGAACACGAAACGTCGGCAGCCCGAGCTCGTCGACGATGGCATCCAGATCGGCAGCCATGTCGAGTGCGTCGGCGAAGCGGCCGGCCGGGTCACGGGACGTGGCGCGCAGCACGAGTTCGTCGAATTCCGTTGGGACGCCGCCAATTGCGTCGCTCGGCGGACCTACATCGTTGTCCATCCGCTGGTACGCGATGGCCAGCGCGTTGTCGCCGGTGAATGGCGTCGCACCGGTGAGCAGCTCGTAGGCGAGTACCCCGACGGAGTACACGTCGCTGCGAGGGCCCGCATCACCGCTGCTGACCTGTTCTGGTGAGAGGTAGGCGGCGGTACCGAGAATCACGCTCGTGGAGGTGATTCCGGCCTCGGCGACGGCGCGCACGAGTCCGAAGTCGGCGATCTTGACCTCGCCCTCGTCGGAGATCAACACATTCTCGGGTTTCACGTCGCGGTGCACCAAACCGGCCCGGTGCGCGACCGCGAGCCCGCCGAGGACGGGGCGTAGGACGGCGGCCACCGCGTGCGGAGGCATCGGGCCACGCTCGACCAGAAGTTCGCGGAGCGTCCCGCCTTCCACCAACTCCATCACCAGAAACGGCTGATAACCGTCGACCCCCTGGTCGTACACGGCGATCAGGCCGGGATCTCTTAGCCGGGCCACCGCCCTGGCCTCACGTTGGAACCGGGTGAGGAACTGCTGATCGCCTGCGTAGCGCGAATCCATCACCTTGACGGCGACGGGACGGTCCAGGCGAGTGTCGAGACCCCGGTACACAGTGGACATTCCGCCGGTGGCGATGACGGCATCGATCCGATATCGGCCATCGAGCACCGTGCCGACCACAGAATCCGACATCACCGGGCCAATGGTAGGCGTCAGGGGTCTCAGGATGGCTTCGGCGCTCTACACTCTTGCCGATGAGCAGCATTCCTGCCGCCGACGACGTTCTCGATCCCGACGAACCGACCTATGACCTGCCGACCGTCTCGCAATTGCTCAAGATCCCAGTGACCAAAGTGCACCAGCAGCTTCGCGACGGTCACCTGGTTGGGGTCCGTCGTAAGGGCACGGTGGTGGTGCCCCAGGCGTTCTTCACCCCGGCGGGACACATCGTCAAGCCCCTGCCCGGTCTGCTGACCGTCCTGCGCGACGGTGGGTTCCCCGACACCGAGATACTGCGGTGGCTGTTCACCGCGGATCCGTCGCTGACCGTCACGCATGATGGTTCCCGCGAGGTGCAGAGCAACGCCCGTCCGGTGGACGCGCTGCACGCCCACCAGGCCCGCGAAGTGGTTCGCCGGGCACAGGCGCTCACCTACTGAGTGTTGACCGGTTCGCCTGCGGAGTCGGTGGAGGCGACCCCCTCGGGTGGGCGCGGTGATCGACGCAACACATACCAGGCGATCAGGGCACAGGACGTGGCGATCAGCACATGTACCGCTGAGTACATACCGTGGGAGCCGTCGGGTTTGAAGATCACCATGATCCACGTGGAGAATCCGGCGATGGCCGCGATCGACGCGGGTGACTGTGCCACCGTCGCGACCACCGCCAATGGCCAGGTGTAGTACCAGGGCAGGGCGGCTGGGACGAAGAGCACCACAACCGCCATCACCCAGAAGATCCCGGTCAGCGCTTCTCGATCGTCATGCCGTAATCGCCACCACAGGGCGGGGAGTGCGAAGGCGATGATGACGATTCCGACAATCCGGGCCACTTCCAGGATCGCGTAGAAACTCAACGGCAGGAACAGTCCGCCGACCGCGTTGACGATGTTGGCCACCGCGGTGGGGACTGTGAGCCAGTTGATGATCTTCACCGAACCGGCCAGCGCCGAGAGCCACCCGAGTCCGACGCCTGCAAGTGTCGACAGTGCGGCGAAAACCACGACGAAGACCGCGGTCGATGACAGCATCGCCACCAGGAACGCCTTGACGGGTGACGCCCGAGCCCCGCCCTCGGCCCACTTCTGGCGTAGATGCCTGCTCCACACCCAGACCATGAACGGAAGCGCGAGCCCGGCGGTCGCTTTGACCGCCACCCCGACGGTGAGCAGGGCGATGCCGGACACGTGCCGGCCGGACAGCGTCACCGCTATGCCCGTCATCATCAGTCCGACCATCAGCATCTCGTTGTGCACACCACCCATCAGGTGGATGATCACCAGCGGATTGAGCACGCAGATCCACAGTGCCGCAGCGCCGCTGGCGCCGATTTGGCGCGCCACCCGCGGTGCCGCCCAGATCAGGAGGACCAGGCCGGGCAGCATGCAGAGACGGAACACCATGGTTCCGGCCACGACGTTGTCGCCCACCACCATCGTGACCAACCGGGCGACGAGGATGAACGCCGGTCCATACGGTGCGGTGGTGGTACTCCAGATCGGACTGACGTCATCGAGGAGGATATTCGGATTCTCCACGGGACCAACGGCATACGGATCCAACCCGTCGCGAAGAAGCGCACCTTGCGCGAGGTAGGAGTAGGTGTCGCGGCTGAAAACGGGCACCGATAGTAGCAGTGGAGCCAACCAGAAGCCGGTCGTGGCGATCATCGTGTACTCGCGGGCTGTGCCGTCGATCACGCTGCGCCCCAACCAGATCCAGGCCACCAGCAGCAACCCCACGCCGGTCCACAGCAGCACCGACGACACCACCAGCCCGTGGCCGAACCGCAGCCAGGACAGGTGCAGGGATTCGAGGACCGGATCATGCAGCCGGGTACTGCCCGCGCCGAGTCCGCCAGCGGTTATCAAGGCCGCCCCGAGGCAGCCCAGCAGCGCAGGCCTGGCCGCCGTGGTGGTGGCGAACGCTTTCAGCCGCGAGACGTGGTGCGCCGCATCGGCGCGGTCGGGAGCGGATGGTGTGGGCATCAGATAATCTTCCGGGTCGCTCCTCTCCTGCCCACCGGCGGGATCAGGCGGAGCGGTTGGCGGCCAATCTGGCGAGCTCGGCGAGACCTACCTTCGCCTGCGTCGAGATGGGCGCGGCGTCCAGCCTGCCCAGCGCGCGTCGCGTGAGCGTGTCGATCCGGTCTTCGACCGCCGCCAGCGCCCCGATCGCCTCGATTGCCAGGCACAGTTCCCGCACCTCGTCGTCGGTGAGGTAGGTGCCTATGGAGTCGCGCAGCAGGGTGGCCGCGATGGGGTCGGACTTGTCGGCCAGCTCCACGGCTTCCGCGAGCAGGACGGTCCGTTTGCCTGAGCGCAGATCGTCGCCGGAGGGCTTGCCGGTGACGGCGGGATCGCCGAACACCCCGAGGACGTCGTCACGCAGCTGGAACGCGACACCGAGATCGTTGCCGATCTCCTTGAAGGCGGCCTGCACATCGGGCCGGTCGGCCGCCGCGGCGGCACCCAGTTGCAGTGGCCTGGTCACGGTGTAGGAGGCCGTCTTGTAGATGTTGACGGTCATGGCCGACGCGATCGAGTCAGCGCCGCTGGCTTCGGCGACGATGTCGAGGTACTGCCCGCCGAGAACCTCGGTACGGATGTCGGACCACACGCGCTGCACCCGGCGATGGGTTTCGGCGGTCAGCTCGGCGCTGGCGACGATGTCGTCGGCCCAGACCAGCGCGAGGTCGCCGAGCAGGATGGCGGCCGAGAGGCCGAACTGCTTGGCCGAGCCCCGCCAGTGTCGGGTGCCGTGGAGTCCGGCAAACCCGACGTGCACGGTGGACAGGCCGCGACGGGTGGCCGAATCGTCGATGACGTCGTCGTGGACGAGCGCGCATGCATGCAGCAGCTCAAGAGCTCCGAACAGGCGCAGCACGTCATCATCGGCGTCCTCTGCGGACACCGCCCGCCAGCCCCAGTACGCGAATGCCGGACGCACGCGCTTCCCGCCGCGGAGAACGAATTCTTCGAGTGCTGCGATGAGGGCGGTGTAGTCGTCTCCGATGTAGGCGGCGTCCCGCCGCCTAGCTGCCAGATACAGCCGGAGCTGGTCGGTTACCGCCCCAGCCAACTCGACAGCCGACGGTGCCGCTGTTTCGACGCTCAGTGCGCGCCCCTTTCCTCTCGCGAATTCTGAGTGCATCCCAGCTGCGCGTTGGCCCCCCGAGTGCATTCAGAGTAAAGCGTGTCGGTCGATTTAGTGCACCCAGGGGAGACGAGTAGGTGCGAAGGTTCGAAACAACCCGGCCAAATGCAGGGGTCAGCCGCCCGCGGCAGAGGCGAAGCGACCCGGGAAATGTCTCCGGCCTAGGCCTTCGCCGTGCTTGGTTCTGCGGGGGTGCCCGGGCGTGGCGACTTGTCCCGGCCCGCCCACGCCAGTGCCGCGACGATGCCCGTCACGGCCAGGCAGGACAGTCCCACCACGATCGACGCCGCGGTGAAGGAACGGGCGCTGGGGTCGGTGTAGCGGGCCTGGGCGCTGAGGGTGTTGACGATGCCCGGCTCGAGCTGCCATTCCACGACGTCGCTGGCGACCCGGTTGCCGTTGGTGGAGGTGACTTCTCCAGGGAAGGCTACGGTGACGGACACCTCGGCCTCCGGGTCGGTGAGGGACGACAGGTCGAACCTGCCTTCGAGGATCACCAGATCGCCTGCCCGCCGCAGCGACATGTCGACGCCTGCGGCCTCGGGGTTCATATTCGCCAGCTGAGGCAGTTCGCCGAACGTGAGATTCGAGAACGTCGCATACGAACCGATGTAGCCGTCACGGTCATATTCCGAGATCGCAACCTTCGGCGCGAATGGCAGATTGTCATCGACGAGCTGCGGACCCTCCTGGTCCTCCTCGCTCGGTTTGGCGGCCGCGATGATCTGGCCCGAGACCAGGTCGTCTTCAGACACCGTCAACGACGCTTTGATGCGGACACAGCCCGCGGCCATCGGCACGATGACGAGGAGCAGCAGCAGCATCGTCAACGTTCGGCGAAGGCGGATTGGGCGGCGCACGCGGTAATCGTGCCAGACACCACGCCCGTGAGGAGCGATAAGAGCCAGCGCACGCGCCTAAAGCGGTAACGCGCGCCCGAGGATCGCGAACGGCCGCGGATCACCTGCGAAGTGGTAGCCGCGGATGACATCGTCGAAGCCGAGCCTGCGGTACAACTTCCAGGCGCGGTTGGACTCGCCGTTGATCTCCGGCGTCGACAGCAGGACGTGCCTCTCGCGTCGGCCGGACAGCAGACGCCTGGCCAGGGCCTCGCCGAGACCCCGGCCCTGGCAGCGCGGCTGGATGTGCAATTCGGTGAGCTCGAAGTAGTTGTTCATCAGATCGGCGATGTGCGCATCGGAGGCGTCCGCGCGCTGCAGGCCAGCCATCACCTGCTGGCGCCACCATTGATCGCGCGCGCCGCAGTAGCCGTAGGCGATCCCGATCATCGGCGCGGTGCTGAGCAGCGTTTGAGGAATCGGGTCGGGTGCGACAGCGGTGTCGACGACAGCGGTGTCGACGACAGCGGTGTCGACGACAGCCACGGCCTTCCAGCCTGGTCGGCGGGTGTGCTCCAGCCACATCGACGCCCGCTGGTCCTCGGTGCCGCGGGGGTACCGCATTGCGTCCACGTAGATTCCCAGCGCGTCACTCAGCCGACGTTGCATGTCACCGGGCGACAGGTCGATGAGGAATGTCGCCAAGTCGGATGCCCTCTCGGTGGTCGGTCGGTTCGTGCCTTATCTTGCGTCAGGGCCATTATCTAGGGACGCCGCGGCGTGGCAGAAGCGCCGCTTCGCCACCTACTGCCAGGCCCCGCTACAATCGTCATCGAACAGGGTGGTACAGCACGAATTCACCTCGTATCATGGTTGTATAGTTGCCCGGGGCTTCGGGCTCTTATGGGCCTTGAGAAGACCTATCGGAAGACTTGAACCTGCCGCGGCGGCAAGGAGGGACGAATGCCACTCTCCGATCATGAGCAGCGCATGCTCGATCAGATCGAGAGCGCGCTTTATGCCGAAGACCCCAAATTCGCGTCAAGCGTGCGGGGCGGCAGCATGCGGGCACCTTCGGCGCGCCGTCGCCTCCAGGGTGCGGCGCTGTTCGTCGTCGGTCTGGCGATGCTGATCGTGGGCGTCGCTGTGCGGGCGACGATGATTGGCAGCTTCCCGGTTCTGAGCGTCGTCGGTTTCATCGTGATGTTCGGCGGGGTCGTCTTCGCGGTCACCGGCCCGCGCCGGTCCGGCCCGCGAGCGGTTACGGACGGCGACGCAGCGCGGCAGAAGCAGAAGAAGCCGCGTAATTCCGGCTCGTTCACCAGTCGCATGGAGGATCGCTTCCGGCGTCGCTTCGACGAGTGACGAATGCGTAGCGGCTGACGCCGCAAATTTTCGACACGAGGCAGCCCACCGGCCGCCTCGTTTTCGTTGTGCCGGGGACCCCGCCGGGGCGGCCGTCGTAGTCGGCAGGCCCCACTTCTCCCCACCGGCACTATCAAATCGCATTCAGGTGGCTGAGCTGTGCTTTCAGGTCGACATACCGGTCGATCGACTGGCTGGGGTTGGTGTTCGATGCGCTGTATTGGGCCGCGAAGTGGGGGAGAAGCGACTCTCAGTGGAGATAAATGGAGAGAAGTGGGGAATTGTGGGGTATGGTGTCGGCATCGGGGTGAGAGTGGTCCCGAGGGTGTAGGAGGTGGCGGGGATGTTTCTCGGCACCTACACGCCCAGGCTCGACGACAAGGGGCGGCTGACGTTGCCGGCAAAGTTCCGTGACGCACTGGCAGGAGGGTTGATGGTCACCAAGAGTCAGGACCACAGCCTTGCCGTCTATCCCAGGGTGGAATTCGAGGAGCTGGCGCGCCGCGCTACCAAGGTGTCGAGGAGCAATGCCGATGCCAGGGCGTACCTGCGCAACCTCGCCGCCGCCACCGACGAACAGCACCCCGACGCGCAAGGTCGTATCACGCTGTCAGCCGACCACCGCCGCTACGCCAACCTCTCCAAAGAGTGCGTGGTGACCGGCGCGGTCGACTACCTCGAGATCTGGGACGCCCAAGCCTGGCAGTCCTACCAGCAGCTCCATGAAGAGAACTTCTCTGCGGCCAACGATGAAGCACTCAGCGACATCATTTGATACGGAGGATCCGGCCCCAACCTGGCCTGTGAACACAGTCCGTGCTACGTGGTCTCTGCCCGAACCGACCCTGACGTACTTCCCCAACGCCAGGTTCATGACCTCGGGCAGGGACCTCGAAGCAGGGGCACCCGGGCCGGATTTCTGCAGAACTGAGTTTCGCAACTCCCAATTCTTGGACGGCCGGTCTCGACGGGGAGGTCTCGTGACGGAGGAGCGTACCGACGACTACGGACACATGCCGGTGCTGCTTGACCGCTGCGTGGAGTTGCTGACCCCGGCTCTGACCCGACGTGGCGCCGACGGCGCCGGTGCGGTGCTGGTGGATTCCACGCTGGGGGCGGGCGGCCACGCCGAGCGCTTCCTGACGCAATTTTCCGCACTCACCCTCATCGGTCTGGATCGGGATCCGACGGCGCTGTCCGTCGCGGGCGACCGGCTCGCGCCGTTCGCGACGCGGCTGAACCTGGTACGTACCCGCTATGACGGCATCGCCGACGCGCTGGTTGAAAGTGGTTATCGCGCTGCGGGATCTGTCGACGCCATCCTGTTCGACCTCGGTGTCTCCTCGATGCAGCTCGACCGTCCCGAACGGGGTTTCTCCTACGGCGCCGACGCGCCGCTGGATATGCGGATGGACCCCGATGCCACGCTGACGGCAGCCGATATCGTCAACACCTTCGACCAGGCTGCGCTGACCGATATCCTGCGGCGGTTCGGCGAGGAGCGATTCGCGCACAGGATCGCGGGATTCATTGTGCGGGAACGCAAGAGTGCACCACTGTCGACAACCGGAGAACTGGTCGAGCTGCTGTATCGGGCTATTCCCGCGGCGACCCGCCGCAAAGGCGGGCACCCGGCGAAGCGCACCTTCCAGGCGCTGCGGGTGGCGGTCAACACCGAGCTCGACTCACTGAGCGACGCCCTGCCCGCGGCGCTGTCGGCGGTGCGGCCCGGTGGCCGGGTGGCGGTGATGTCCTACCAGTCACTGGAGGATCGGATCGTCAAGAACCTCTTCGCCGACGCCACAGCGTCACGCACACCGGACGGACTTCCCTTCGAATTGCCCGGCCACGAGGCACTTTTCGAATCGCTGACGCGCGGAGCCGAGCGGGCTTCCGAGGGCGAGATCGAACGAAATCCGCGCAGCGCCCCGGTACGCCTGCGTGCGGTGCAGCGCGTTCAGAACGGCGATCACAGTACCGGGGAGGCTGATCATGAAGGATAAGCGTGGAGCGCCTGCACGCAACGGCGCCGAGCGTCGCCGAAAGCCCGGTGCCGCCCGCGAAGCCGCACGGCGACGACCGGTGGATCCGCCGCCTCGCCGCAGGGGACCACGCGGCGCCCAGACGACGGAGAAGGAACAGCGCGCGCTCCGATCGGGGCCGAAGACGACGCCGGTACGGCGTCCGACGCCTCCGAAGAACGCCAAGCAGGCCAAGGCTCGCGCCAAGGCCCGAAAAGCCAAGGCGCCCAAAGTTGTTCGTCCGCCGCTGCGTGATCGGCTGGCGACCCGCCTGGCGACGATCGACATGCGGCCACGCACGCTCGCGGCCAAGGTCCCGTTCGTGGTGCTGGTGATCGGCTCGCTCGGTGTCGGCCTCGGCGCCACGCTGTCGCTGTCGACGTATTCTGCCGAGCGATCCTACGAACTGGGCAGCGCACGAGAGACCAACCGCCTTCTGCAGCAGCAGAAGGAGTCGCTAGAGCGCGATGTTCAGGAAGCCCAGGCGGCGCCCGCGCTCGCCGAAGCCGCTCGCAACCTCGGCATGATCCCGTCGCGCGACACGGCGCATCTGGTGCAGGATCCGGCGGGCAACTGGGTGGTCGTCGGAACTCCCACCCCTGCGGAGGGCAGCCAGCCGCCACCTCTGAACGTCGTGCTTCCTGACGACGAGTCTGAGTCCGGCCCGAGCGCTGCAGCCGCCAGTCCTGCAGCCACTGCGCCCGGCACGAACACAGTTGAGGTACCAGTACTCGTGCCGTCGCCTGCGGAGGTCGTCGTATCGCCGGTGCCCCCGGTGCCCCCAGTGGCCCCAGCTCAGGTGACGCCACCGGGACCTGTGCTGCCGGAACAGCCGCCGGCGCCGCAGGCCGTCGCGTGAGCGCCGGGGATGTGACCGAAAGCAGTCGGGCGCGCCAGAGCCGAAGCAAGGCTGAACCGGCGTCGCGGGGGCGGTCGGCCCGCAGTCGTCGCACCAGGACGGTTTCGACGGCGCCGGAGGCGAATTCCGGTTTGGGCAGCGCATCTTTCGCGTTCCGGCACAAGGTGGGCGGGGCGGTCATCTTCCTGGTGCTTCTCGTCGCGACAGTTCAGCTGTTCAGCCTCCAGGTGCCGCGCGCGGATGGTCTGCGAGCCGAGGCCGCGGGGCAGCTGAAGGTTACCGACATCGACAAGGCGGTGCGGGGCAGCATTGTCGACCGTGATCTCGACAAGCTCGCGTTCACCATCGAGGCACGGGCATTGACGTTCCAGCCGGTGCGGGTGCGCGAGCAATTGGCCGCGGCCGGGCGGCTCTCCGCTGACGCTCCCGACCCCGATCAGCGGCTGCGCGACATCGCCAAGACCGTCTCGTCGCGGTTGAACAACAGTCCCACCGAGGCGACGGTGCTGGCGAAGTTGCGGGGAAACGAGTCGTTCGTCTACCTGGCCCGTGCGGTCGATCCCACCATCGCCGACGCGATCATCGCCGAATTCCCCGAGGTGGGCTCGGAGCGTCAGGACCTGCGCCAGTACCCGGGAGGATCGTTGGCCGCCAACATCATCGGCGGTATCGATTGGGACGGCCACGGTCTGCTCGGGTTGGAAGACGCGATGGACAGCGTGCTGGCGGGCACCGACGGATCCATCACCTACGACCGGGGCTCAGACGGTGTGGTGATCCCCGGTAGCTACCGCAACCGGCACCTCGCGGTTAACGGCGCCACCGTCGCACTCACGATCGATGACGACATCCAGTTCTACGTCCAGCAACAGGTCCAGCTGGCCAAGGACCTTTCCGGCGCCCGCAACGCGTCGGCAGTGGTGTTGGACGTCGAAACCGGTGAGGTGTTGGCGATGGCGAACGACAACACCTTCGATCCCTCCCAGGACATCGGCAGGCAGGGGGAGCGTCAGATCGGCAACCTTCCGGTGTCCTCGCCGTTCGAGCCCGGATCGGTCAACAAGATCATCACCGCCGCCGGTGTCATCGAGTACGCCCTGAGCAATCCCGACGAGGTATTGCAGGTGCCCGGGTCCATCGACATGGGCGGAGTCACCGTCCGCGACGCCTGGAACCACGGGGTGATGCCGTACACCACCACCGGAATCTTCGGAAAGTCTTCCAACGTGGGCACTCTCATGCTCGCGCAGCGTCTAGGGCCCGAACGCTTCGCCGAGCTGGTGGCGAAGTTCGGGCTGGGGCAGCGCACCGATGTGGGGTTGCCCGGCGAGAGTGCCGGTCTAGTGCCGCCCATCGACCAGTGGTCGGGCAGCTCGTTTTCCAACCTGCCTATCGGTCAAGGCCTTTCGATGACTCTGCTGCAGATGACCAGCATGTACCAGACCATCGCGAACGACGGAATTCGCATCCCGCCGCGCATCATCGACGCGGTCATCGACGCCGATGGCACGCGCACCCAGGAGCCGGAACCCGAAGCAGTGCAGGTGGTTTCGGCGCACACGGCGGAGACGGTGCGAAACATGCTGCGGGCCGTGGTGCAACGCGACCCGACCGGGGTCCAGCAGGGCACCGGCCCGGCGGCGTCGGTCGACGGCTATCAGATCGCCGGAAAGACGGGTACCGCGCAGCAGATCAACCCGGATTGCGGTTGCTACTACGACGATGTCTACTGGATCACCTTCGCGGGCATGACGACGGTCGACGACCCGCGCTATGTGATCGGCATCATGCTCGACGCGCCGCAGCGCGCGGCTGACGGCTCCCCAGGGTCCTCGGCGGCGCCGCTGTTCCACAACATCGCTTCGTGGTTGCTGCAGCGCGGGAACGTGCCGCTGTCGCCGGATCCTGGTCCCCCGCTCACTCTGCAGGCCACCTGAGAGGTCGTCGGTACGGGGGCGAACCGAGATCGGGTCGCTGGGTAGGGTGTCAGGGCTACGGGTGGTGCAAACGGAGGTGTGAGGGTGACGGCTGCGCTGCGTCCCGCCGGACCTGCAGGGATGACGTTGCCGGACCTCGCCGCATTGATCGGGGCCCTTCCGGCTGACGGGACCTCCGTTGCCGACATCACCGTCACGGGTGTGACGTTGCGGGCCCAGGACGGCCTGCTCGGCGATCTGTTCGCGGCGCTGCCGGGCTCGACCACGCACGGTGCGACGTTCGTGGACGCGGCGGTCGAGCGCGGCGCGGTCGCGGTTCTCACCGACTCGGCGGGTCTTGTGGTGATGCGGTCCCGGTGTCCGGTGCCGGTTCTGGTGCACCCAGCACCGCGCGCAGTGCTGGGCGAGGTGGCGGCCGCGGTCTACGGCCGACCGTCCGAGAAGTTGCGGGTAGTCGGGGTGACTGGAACATCGGGCAAGACCACCACCACTTACCTGGCCGAGGCGGGACTGCGCAGCGCCGGGCGCCGCGTCGGCCTGATCGGCACCGTCGGGATCAGGATCGACGGTGACCATCTGCCGAGCTCGCTGACCACGCCGGAGGCACCTGCGTTGCAGGCGCTGTTGGCGCTCATGCTCGAGCGCGGCGTCGACACCGTGGTCATGGAGGTGTCCAGCCATGCGCTGACGTTGGGCCGCGTCGACAGCGTCGCGTTCGCTGTGGGCGGCTTCACCAATCTGAGCCGGGACCACCTCGACTTCCACCCCACCATGGAGGATTACTTCGAGGCGAAGGCGCGGCTGTTCGATCCGAAGTCGCCCGCCCATGCGGCCTCCACCGTCGTGTGCGTCGACGACGACGCGGGCCGCGCGATGGCCGCGCGCTGCGTCGCCCCCGTCACCATCAGCAGCTCGACAGTGCCCGCGGACTGGTCGGCCACCGAGGGGCAGGCGCTGCCCGACGGTTCCCAGGACTTCGTGGCCGTCGACCCGGCGGGAGTTCGCCACGGTGTCCGGATCCGTCTTCCTGGCGGGTACAACGTCGCCAATTGTCTGGTGGCACTTGCTCTTCTGGACGCCCTCGGGGTGTCACCCGAGCAGGCGGCTGCTGGCCTGCGCGACGCACAGGTACCTGGCAGGCTTGAGCCCGTCGACCGCGGCCAGGATTTTCTGGCCCTGGTCGATTACGCACACAAGCCGGGCGCTCTGCGGGCGGTCTTGGGGGCCTTGCGTGGCGGCCGGACGGGCCGGCTGGCGGTCGTGTTCGGCGCCGGGGGCAACCGAGATCCGGGCAAACGCGCCCCGATGGGCGCGGTGGCGGCCGAGTTCGCCCAGCTGGTGGTGATCACCGACGACAACCCCCGCGACGAGGATCCGGCCGGGATCCGATCCGCCATCCACACAGGAGCGGTAGCGGCGGCAACGCAGGCGCAGGTGGTCGACATCGGTGACCGCCGGGACGCGATCCGTCACGCGGTGGAGTGGGCAGAGCCCGGCGATACCGTGCTGATCGCGGGCAAGGGACACGAGGCGGGCCAGACCGCGCGCGGACAGACCCGGCCGTTCGACGACCGCACCGAGCTGATCGCGGCACTGGACAAGTTGGGGGGCGGCCGATGATCGATCTGACGATCGCCGAGATTGCCGACATCGTGGGCGGGCGACTGGTCGATATCAGTGCCGAAGAGGCGGCCGCGACGCACGTGACCGGCAGCGTGGAGTTCGATTCCCGCAAGGTGTCGGGCGGCGGCCTGTTCCTGGCCCTGCCCGGCGCCCGTGTCGACGGGCACGACCACGCCGCCGCCGCAGTGGCCGCAGGTGCCGTCGCGGTGCTGGCCGCCCGACCGGTGGGAGTGCCCGCCATCGTGGTGACGCCCACAGGTGGCGTCGGTTCGGGCGCGAGCGTGCTGGAACACGACACCGACGGCTCCGGCGCGGCGGTGCTCACCGCGCTCGGGAGATTGGCGGCCGCGGTCTCGGCGGAGTTGGCCGCAGGGGGGCTACGGATCATCGGTGTCACCGGTAGCTCCGGCAAGACGTCGACCAAGGATCTGCTGGCCGCGGTGCTGCAGCCGCTCGGCGCCGTCGTGGCGCCGCCGGGATCGTTCAACAACGAGCTGGGCCACCCGTGGACCGTGTTACGCGCCGATCGCGACACCGTTTTCCTGATCCTGGAGATGTCTGCGCGCCGCCGCGGCAACATCGCCGAGCTGGCGGCCATCGCTAGGCCGGCGATCGCGGTGGTGCTCAACGTCGGCACCGCCCATCTCGGCGAGTTCGGCTCACGTCAGGCCATCGCTGACACCAAGTCTGAACTGCCACAATCCGTTCCGGCGTCGGGTGCGGTGGTGCTCAACGTCGACGACTCGGCGGTGGCGGCGATGGCGACCGTCACCGAGGCGAGGGTGGTCCGCGTCAGCAGACAGCATCGCGACAGCCACGACGTCGACGTGTGGGCGGAGTCGGTCCAGCTCGACGAACTCGCCCGCGCGCGCTTCGCGCTGCATTCCGGTGGCCGATCGGTGCCGGTGCACCTGGCGGTGCACGGCGACCACCAGGTGTCCAACGCGCTCTGTGCCGCCGCCGTGGCACTGGAGTGCGGCGCCACCCTGGAGCAGGTCGCTGAGGCGCTGGCCGGTGCGGCACCCGTGTCGCGCCACCGCATGCAGGTGGCCACCCGCGCCGACGGAGTGACCATTGTCAACGACGCGTACAACGCCAACCCCGACTCGATGCGGGCAGGCCTCAAGGCGTTGGCCTGGATGGCCCACGCGGAGTCCGGTGGGCGGCGCAGTTGGGCGGTCCTGGGGGAGATGGCCGAGTTGGGCGAGGACACCATTGCCGAACACGATCGCATCGGCAGGCTGGCGGTGCGATTAGATGTCAGTCGACTGGTCGTCGTGGGGAACGGGAGGCCGATGCGCGCAATGCACCAGGGGGCGGTGATGGAGGGATCGTGGGGCAGCGAGGCCACGGTGGTGGCCGACGCCGCCGAGGCGCTGGCGTTGCTGGGCTCTGAGGTCCGTCCCGGCGATGTCGTGCTCGTGAAGGCGTCCAACTCAGCGGGCCTCGGAGCGCTGGCGGACGAACTACTCGCTGAACCGGCATCCGACCGGGACCGCCGATGAGACTGATCCTCATCGCCGTCGGGATCTCCCTGATGGTGTCGATATTGCTGACACCGGCCCTGATCCGGTTGTTCACCCGACAGGGTCTCGGCCACGAGATCCGGGAGGACGGGCCTCCGAGTCACAGGACCAAGCGGGGCACGCCGTCGATGGGCGGCGTCGCGATCGTCGCGGGCATCTGGGCCGGCTACCTGGGCACCCATCTGGTCGCGTTGGCCCTCGATGCGCCGGGTCCGTCCGCGTCGGGCCTGCTGGTGCTCGGCTTGGCAACGGCGCTGGGCGCGGTGGGGTTCCTCGACGACCTCATCAAGATCCGGCGCTCACGCAACCTGGGGCTTAACAAGACGGCCAAGACCCTGGGTCAGGTCTCCGCCGCGGTGGTGTTCGGCATTCTCGTGCTGCAGTTCAACAACAGCAGCGGCCTGACGCCAGGTAGCAGGGAGCTGTCCTACGTCCGCGAGATCGCCACGGTCACCATGGCGCCCCTGCTCTTCGTGCTCTTCTGCGTGGTCTTGGTGAGCGCGTGGTCGAACGCGGTGAACTTCACCGACGGCCTGGACGGGCTTGCCGGTGGCTGCATGGCGATGGTGACGGCGGCCTACGTGCTGATCACGTTCTGGCAGTTCAGGAATTCGTGCGCCGAGAGCCCCGGCGTCGGCTGTTACAACGTCCGCGATCCGCTCGATCTCGCGCTGATCGCGGCGGCCACGGCCGGTGCGTGTGTCGGCTTTCTGTGGTGGAACGCGGCTCCCGCCAAGATCTTCATGGGTGATACAGGCTCACTGGCACTGGGGGGCATCATCGCCGGACTGTCGGTGACCAGTCGCACCGAACTGCTGGCGATCGTGCTCGGTGCCCTCTTCGTCGCGGAGATCTCCTCGGTGGTGATCCAGATCCTGGCGTTCCGCACCACGGGCAGACGGGTGTTCCGGATGGCGCCGTTCCATCACCATTTCGAGCTCGTCGGCTGGGCCGAGACGACGGTGATCATCAGGTTCTGGTTGCTCACCGCCATCGCGTGCGGACTCGGCGTTGCGCTGTTCTACGGCGAGTGGTTAGCGGCCATCGGCGCCTGATGTGGACTTGACACCCGCGGTCGAGCCGCTCACCGTCGGAGCGCGCGTACTGGTGATCGGCGTGGGCGTCAGCGGGCGCGCGGTGCTGGCTGCCTGCGAACCACTCGGTGTGCTTGCCGACCTCACCGACGACAACGTCGCTGCGCTGCAGAAGCTCGCGGTCGACGGCATACGGGTGATCGATCCGGCTTCGGCGGCGTCCCGGATCGACAATTACGCCCTGGTGGTCACCAGCCCCGGCGTGCCGCCCACCGCCGCGCTGCCGGTCGCCGCGGCGCGCGCCGGAATCCCGGTGTGGGGCGATGTCGAGCTGGCCTGGCGGCTCGACGCGGCGGGACAATACGGCCCTCCCCGCCGGTGGCTCGTCGTCACCGGCACCAACGGCAAGACCACCACCACCTCGATGCTGCATGCGATGCTGACGGCGGCGGGACGGCGCAGCGTACTGTGCGGCAACATCGGCGAACCCGTGCTCGGCGTGTTGTCCCAACCTGCCGAGTTCCTGTCTGTCGAGCTGTCGAGTTTCCAGCTGTTCTGGGCGCCGTCCCTGCGTCCCGAGGCGGGAGTAGTCCTCAACGTCGCCGAGGACCATCTGGACTGGCACGGATCGTTCGAGCACTATGCGCAGTCCAAGGCGCGGGTGCTCGACGGCCGGGTGGCCGTGGCGGGGCTGGACGACGAGGTGGCGGCCGGGTTGCTGCGCGACGCGGCAGCGCCGGTGCGCGTCGGCTTCCGGTTGGGCGAGCCGGGCGCGGGTGAACTGGGCGTGCGGGCCGGGATGCTGGTCGACAACGCTTTCGGCGCAGAGCTGGAATTGGTGCGTGCCGACGCGATCAGTGTGGCGGGGCCGGTGGGTGTGCTCGACGCGTTGGCGGCTGCCGCCTTGTCCCGGGCGGTGGACGTTCCCGGCGACGCGATCGCCGATGCGCTGGCGTCCTTCCGGGTGGGTCGGCATCGCGCCGAGCTGGTCGGTTCGATCGACGGCGTCGCGTTCGTCGACGATTCCAAGGCCACCAATCCCCATGCCGCCGAAGCTTCGATCAACGCCTATCCGCGGGTGATCTGGGTGGCGGGAGGTTTGCTCAAAGGCGCCTCGGTCGATGATCTGGTGCGTCGGAACCGGGACCGCCTGGTTGCCGCGGTGCTCATCGGCCGGGATCGCGCCATGGTTGCCAAGGCGTTATCGCGACACGCCCCGGATGTCCCCGTCGTCGAGGTTGTGACGCGCGAGGATGCTGAGGTGCAAGAGACTTATGGGTCTGGTGTGAAGCATGTGACTCGTGTGGTCGAGGCGTCGGAGGACGTGGCCACGGGTGTGATGAATGCGGTGGTTGAGGTGGCCACCGGTCTAGCCCGCATGGGCGATACGGTGCTGCTGGCACCAGCCGGGGCATCGTTTGACCAGTTCACCGGCTATGGCCATCGCGGCGACGCCTTTGCGGCGGCCGTGCGGCAAACCCGCTGAGCAGGGGTGAGCACTGTGCTAACCCGGCTGCTGCGCCGGGATTCCTCCGCTGCCGCGGCAGCGGACGCACACGACGGCGCCGCCGACGATACGGCTGCCGACAACGACGTCCCGAGGGGGAAGACGACCGACGCCACCGCATCCGTAGCGGTTGTTCGCGGTCCGCGTACGCGGTTCGGCGCGTGGTTGAGCAAGCCCATGACGTCCTTCCACCTGATCATCGCCGTGGCTTCGCTGCTGGTGACGATGGGTCTGATCATGGTGCTGTCGGCGTCGGGGGTGTACTCCTATGATTCCGACGGGTCGCCGTGGGCGGTGTTCGGCCGTCAGGTGCTGTGGACGGCGGTCGGTCTGTTCGCGTTCTACCTCGCCCTGCGGATGCCCGTCCGCATCATGCGCAAGCTCGCGTTCTCCGGCTTCGCGTTGACCGTGATCCTGCTCGTGCTCGTCCTGGTACCCGGAATCGGCAAGGTGGCCAACGGATCTCGTGGCTGGTTCGTCGTGGCGGGCTTCTCGATGCAGCCGTCGGAGCTGGCCAAGATCGCGTTCGCCATCTGGGGGGCCCACCTGTTGGCCGCCCGCCGGATGGAGCGCGCGTCGCTCCGGGAAATGCTGGTGCCCCTAGTGCCCGCGGCTATCATTGCCCTCGGACTAATCGTCGCTCAGCCGGACCTCGGGCAAACGGTGTCGCTCGGCATCATCCTGCTGGCGCTGCTGTGGTACGCGGGGCTGCCGCTGCGGGTGTTCCTCAGCTCGCTGTTCGCCGTCGTCGTAGCGGCTGGCATCCTGGCCATGTCGGAGGGGTACCGCTCGGACCGCGTGCAGTCATGGCTCGATCCCGGCGCCGACAGCCTGGGTTCGGGCTATCAGGCGCGGCAGGCGCGGTTCGCGCTGGCCAACGGCGGTATTTTCGGCGACGGGCTGGGGCAGGGAACCGCCAAGTGGAACTACCTGCCCAACGCGCACAACGATTTCATCTTCGCGATCGTCGGTGAGGAACTCGGCTTCGTCGGCGCTGCGGGACTGCTCGGCCTGTTCGGGCTGTTCGCCTTCACGGGGATGCGGATCGCGCGGCGGTCGGCTGATCCGTTCCTGCGCCTGCTCACTGCGACGGCCACCATGTGGATCCTCGGCCAGGCTTTCATCAACGTCGGGTATGTCGTCGGGCTCCTGCCCGTCACCGGGCTGCAGCTCCCATTGATCTCTGCAGGTGGAACATCAACGGCGACGACACTTTTGATGATCGGGGTGATCACCAATGCCGCGCGTCACGAACCTGATGCGGTGGCGGCGCTGCGGGCAGGCCGCGACGACCGGGTGAACCGCCTGCTGCGGCTGCCGTTGCCGGAGCCCTACGCGCCCAGCCGGGCGGAGGCGCTGCGCGACAGGCTGCGATCCCGCCAGTCGACGAAGCCAGACAAAGCGCCGAAGCCGGCCAAGGCAGCCAAGACGCGGACCCAGAACCGAGGTGCGCCTGCGCGGGCGGGCAAGGCCGCGGGGCATCATGTAGGCGGCAGTCGACGAGATGGCCAGCGCACGACCTCGCGGCGGGAGCCAACTGAGCTGGGTGGCACGAGAGACCAGCCGCGGACAGGTCAGCGCTACGCGCGGGGTGAGCCTCCCCGCAGAATGGAAGGTCAGCGTTACGGGTGAACGCCCCGAGCAGTTCCGATGAGACGCCGATATCGGTGGTCCTCGCCGGGGGAGGCACGGCGGGTCACGTCGAGCCCGCGATGGCCGTCGCCGATGCGCTGAGTGCGCTCGACTCTCGGGTGCGCATCACCGCGCTGGGCACCGCCCGTGGGCTGGAGACGCGCCTGGTCCCCGAACGCGGCTACCACCTGAGACTCATCACCCCCGTTCCGTTGCCCCGCAAGCTCACTGGTGACCTGTTTCGGTTGCCTGGGCGCGTGCGCCGCGCGGTGCTACAGACCCGCGCGGTGCTCGACGAAGTTGGGGCCGACGTGATCATCGGGTTCGGCGGGTACGTGGCACTGCCCGCGTATCTGGCTGCGCGCGGCGGCCTCCCGTGGGCGCGTCGACGCAGGCGGGTCCCCGTGGTGATCCACGAGGCGAACGCCAGTGCGGGGCTGGCCAACCGGGTCGGTGCGCGATCAGCGAGCAGGGTGTTGTCGGCGGTGCCGGATTCCGGACTGCGCGACGCGGAGGTGGTCGGCATGCCGGTGCGCGACACCATCAGCGCACTCGACCGTGCCGCGCTGCGCGGCCAGGCGCGGGCGCACTTCGGTTTCGCCGACGACGCCCGCGTACTGCTGGTGTTCGGCGGATCGCAGGGCGCGGCCTCGGTCAACCGCGCCGTCTCTGCTGCGGCGCCTGCGCTGGCTGCCGCCGGTGTCAGTGTGCTGCACGCACACGGACCGAAGAACACGCTGCAGCTTCCGCCGCCGGTCACCGGTGAGCCGCCATATGTGGCGGTGCCCTATCTGAGCCGGATGGACCTGGCCTACGCAGCGGCCGACCTGGCGATCTGCCGCTCGGGGGCGATGACGGTGGCCGAGGTGTCGGCGGTGGGACTGCCCGCCGTCTATGTGCCGCTGCCGATCGGCAACGGCGAACAACGCCTCAATGCGCTGCCAGTCGTCAACGCGGGTGGCGGGTTGCTCGTGGCCGACGCCGACCTGACGCCGCAGTTCGTCGCCGAGACGGTCGCAGGCCTGATCACCGATCGCGCTCGCCTCTTGGCGATGACGACGGCGGCCAATCTCGCCGCCCATCGCGACGCCGCCCGTCGCGTCGCCGTGGTGGCACTGGAAATCGCCCGCGCGAACAGAGGCGCCCAGTGACGCCGCTGCCGCCGGATCTGGCGCGGGTGCACATGGTAGGCATCGGCGGCGCGGGAATGTCGGGCATCGCGCGCATTTTGCTCGATCGGGGCGCCGCAGTGTCCGGCTCGGATGCCAAGGAGTCGCGAGGAGTCGAAGCGCTACGAGCCCACGGCGCGATCATCAGGATCGGCCACGATGCATCGTCGCTGGACATCCTGCCCGGCGGACCGACGGCGGTGATCACCACCCACGCCGCCATCCCGAAGTCGAATCCTGAACTGGTGGAGGCGAATCGACGCGGCATTCCGGTACTGCTGCGTCCGGTGGTGCTGGCCAAGCTGATGGTCGGCTACCAGACACTGCTGGTGACGGGCACGCACGGCAAGACCACCACGACGTCCGTGCTCATCGTGGCCTTACAGCACAGCGGCCTCGACCCGTCGTTTGCCGTTGGTGGCGACCTCGGCCAGCCAGGCACCAATGCCCATCACGGTTCCGGCCGGTGTTTCGTGGCCGAGGCCGATGAGAGCGACGGCACACTGCTGGAGTACACGCCTGACATCGCGGTCGTCACCAACATCGAAGCCGATCATCTCGACTTCTTCGGCAGCGCCGAGGCCTACAGCAAAGTTTTCGTCGAATTCGTCGACCGCATCGCCGGCGGCGGCACGCTGGTGGCCTGTGTGGACGACGCGGGCTCGGCGGAGCTGGCGGAGCGCGCCGAAGCGGCGGGGATCCGGGTGCTGAGGTATGGAACACCAGGCGGGCAGGGCTCGAACGACGCGGACGAGCTGGCCGGGCGGCTGGAGAGCTGGGAGCAGCGCGACACCGGAGCGATCGCCCAGATCCGATTGGCGGGTGAGCCGGGACCACGGGAGATGCGTCTCGCCGTACCGGGCAGGCACATGGCGCTCAACGCTCTGGCTGCGGTGCTGGCGGCGCGTGAAGCAGGGGCCCCGGTGAACCAGATTCTGGAGGCCATCGCCGGTTTCGAAGGCGTGCGGCGGCGCTTCGAACTGGTCGGAACGGCGGACTCCATAAGGGTTTTCGACGATTACGCACACCATCCGACCGAGGTGCGCGTGGCGCTGGCGGCGGTGACCACCATCGCCCGCCAAGGTGGCGATGGGCGTTCGATCGTGGTGTTCCAGCCGCATCTGTATTCCCGCACAGTCGCGTTCGCGCGCGATTTCGGTGCTGCGCTCGGCGGAGCGGACGAGGTTTTCGTGCTCGACGTGTACGGCGCTCGCGAGCAGCCGATCGCGGGTGTCAGCGGAGCCACGGTCGCAGAACATGTCGAGGTGCCGGTGCACTATGTGGCTGACTTCTCCGCTGTGGCTGGCGAGGTGGCCAGGGTGGCGCGCCCGGGTGATGTCGTGGTGACCATGGGGGCCGGCGACGTGACGGTGCTGGGCAACGAGATTCTGAGGGCCCTGCGGACGAGATCGCCGCGCGGTGTGTCTGTCCCGCCTGAGTCGGCCTGAGCATGAGCTCTGAGCCAGGGGACACGGAATCCGCCCCGACTCGCAAGCCGGACGAACCGGCCGTCGCGAACTTGCCTGCGGTCGAATCATCCAGCGAAGAAGCGGATTTCGAAGGCCCGCGGCGACGGGCGAGGCGTGAGCGTGAGGAGCGTCGCGCCGCAGAGGAGCGCGCTCGTGCCATCGAACAGGCACGGCTTCTGGCCAAGAAACGCGCCAGCGGCCGGGTAGCGGATGACACCGCGACCCTGCCCAAGGGTGCTGTTCGCGGGCTAAAGGCACTGGCCTTCTGGGTGCTGTTCTTCGTGATCGCGGTGGCGCTCGGTGCGGTCCTCTATTTCACGCCGGTGATGTCAGCGCGCCAGATAGTGGTCACCGGAACCGGCTCGGTGACGCAGGAGGAGGTGCTGGCAGCGGCCGCGGTGACGCCGGGTACTCCGCTGTTACAGATCGACACCGACTCGGTGGCACGCCGCGTTGCCGATATTCGGCGGGTGGCAAGTGCGCGGGTGCAGCGCGAATATCCCTCCGGCCTGCGGATCACGGTCGTGGAGCGCACCGCGATCGTGATCAAGGACTACACCGACGGAACGCACCTGTTCGACCGCGACGGCGTCGATTTCGCGACCGGACCACCGCCGGTGACGCTGCCCTATCTCGACGTGGACAATCCCGGCCCCTCCGATCCGCCGACCAGGGCAGCACTGGCCGTGCTGACATCGTTGAAACCGGAGGTCGCGGCACAGGTCGGACGCATCGCCGCGCCATCGGTGGCGTCGATCACGCTGACGCTGACCGACGGCAGGGTCGTCATCTGGGGAGATTCCGAACGCACCGACGAGAAGGCGGACACCCTGGCCGCCCTGCTCACCCAACCCGCCCAGACCTACGACGTGTCCAGCCCCGACCTCCCCACCATCAAGTAACGCCGAAGATCATGGCGCGAAAGTGCGAGTGGAACTCATCATCTCGTCGATTTCGGCGTCGCCGATGCCGGGTAGCCGGGCTGACGCGCCGAAAAAGTCGCGCCGTGTCGGCGCGCCTGCACCCATCCGACGTGGCACACCCATACCGTTCTGTTTGCGCGGAATTACTTGACATAACTCTAAGCCTATGGTTGAGGTTGAGGGTTTGCGGATGACGAGAATTCGGCACACCCCGACCTAACACCTAAGTCGGCGCCCATCAGGGAGGAAGAAACCGATGACCCCCCCGCACAACTACCTGGCCGTGATCAAAGTCGTCGGTATCGGCGGCGGCGGAGTGAACGCCGTCAACAGAATGATCGAGCAGGGCCTCAAAGGCGTGGAGTTCATCGCCATCAACACCGATGCGCAAGCGCTGCTGATGAGCGATGCCGACGTCAAGCTCGACGTCGGACGTGACTCCACCCGGGGCCTCGGCGCTGGGGCGGACCCCGAGGTGGGCCGAAAGGCCGCCGATGACGCCAAGGACGAGATCGAGGAATTGCTACGTGGCGCGGACATGGTGTTCGTCACCGCGGGTGAGGGCGGCGGTACCGGCACGGGTGGTGCGCCCGTCGTCGCGACCATCGCGCGCAAGCTCGGCGCACTCACCGTCGGCGTCGTCACACGACCGTTCTCGTTCGAAGGCAAGCGGCGCAGCAATCAGGCCGAAGCGGGCATCGCGTCACTGCGCGAGAGTTGCGACACTCTCATCGTCATCCCCAACGATCGCCTGCTGCAGATGGGCGACGCCGCCGTCTCCCTGATGGACGCGTTCCGCAGCGCCGACGAGGTGCTGCTCAACGGTGTGCAGGGCATTACCGACCTGATCACGACGCCGGGTCTGATCAACGTCGACTTCGCCGACGTCAAGGGCATCATGAGCGGTGCGGGCACCGCCCTGATGGGGATCGGTGCCGCCCGGGGCGACGGACGGGCGCTCAAGGCCGCCGAGATCGCGATCAACTCCCCGCTGCTGGAGGCGTCGATGGAAGGCGCGCAGGGCGTACTGATGTCGATCGCAGGAGGGAGCGATCTCGGACTGTTCGAGATCAACGAGGCGGCGTCGCTCGTGCAGGACGCCGCACATGTCGAGGCCAACATCATCTTCGGCACGGTGATCGACGACTCGCTCGGCGACGAAGTGCGCGTCACGGTGATCGCCGCGGGCTTCGACGCAGCAGGCGCCAGCCGCAAACCCGTCGTCGGTAACGGACAGGCCATCGCACCGGGACGCGCAGGGAAGGTGAGCTCGTCGCTGTTCGACCCGTCGGACGCGGTGAGCGTTCCCGTGCACACCAACGGCGCCACCGTCGATCTCGGCCCCGACGACGACGATGTGGATGTGCCGCCGTTCATGCGGCGGTGACTCCCGATCAACGGGAACATGACCCTGGATCGCGCACCGATACTGGGCACATGACCGTAGCGATACGGCGTGTGACCACCACCCGCGCCGGAGGTGTCTCGGTGCCCCCCTTCGACACCTTCAATCTCGGTGACCATGTCGGCGACGATCCGGCGGCGGTGGCTGCCAACCGTGCTCGATTAGCCGATGCGGTCGGTCTCGGGGCCGACCGCGTAGTTTGGATGAACCAAACCCACAGCGATCACGTCGCCGTCGTCGCCGGACCGGTAGTGGAGCCGATCAGCGACACTGATGCGTTAGTCACGACCATTCCTCGGCTCGCGCTCGCTGTCGTTACTGCCGATTGTGTGCCGGTCCTACTGGCTGACGCGCGCGTAGGCGTTGTCGGCGCCGTGCACGCCGGTCGCGTCGGCGCGCAAAACGGAGTGGTAGCACGTGCTGTAGAGGCCATGGTGGAGGCGGGCGCGGCGGTCGGTGACATCTCGGTGCTGCTGGGACCCGCGGTGAGCGGACGCAACTACGAGGTGCCTGCCGCGATGGCCGACGAGGTGGAGGCCGCGCTGCCCGGCAGCAGGGTACGCACCTCGCGGGGCACTCCGGGTCTCGACCTGAGAAGTGGAATCGCCTGGCAATTGGATGGTTTGGGTGTTCGTTCGATTGATGTCGATCCCCGTTGCACCGTCGATGACCGGTCGTTGTTCAGTCATCGGCGCGACGCGCCGACCGGTCGGCTGGCATGTCTGGTGTGGATGGAATGAGCGCCCCCGCTGACGAAGCCGGCGCCCGTGCGGCCCAGCTGGGCGACGCGTTGGCAGCGGTGCGGCGGCGGTTGGCCGACGCGGCCCGAAATGCGTCGCGAAATGAAAAAGAAGTCGACCTCCTGCCGATTACGAAGTTCTTTCCGGTCACCGATATCGCTATTCTCGCGACAATGGGCTGCGGAGTTTTCGGTGAATCCAGGGATCAGGAGGCATCCGAAAAGGCGGCGGCATTATCGTCGCTGGCGCCGCCTTTGCGCTGGCACATGGTGGGACGGATTCAGCGGAATAAAGCACGCTCGATCGCGGAGTGGGCCGATGTCGCGCACTCGGTGGACAGCGTGCGGGTGATCGAGGCACTCGACCGGGCGTCGACGCAGGCCATCGCCGACGGCCGCCGAACCGGCCGCCTCGGCGTCTACCTCCAGATCAGCCTCGATGCCGACACCGCTCGCGGTGGGATTCCGGTGGATCAACCGGCCTCGGTCGACGAGGCGTGCGCGCGGGTGGCCGCGGCGCAGGGGCTGGAGTTCTCAGGCCTGATGGGGATTCCGCCACTCGGTTCCGACCCGGACCAGGCCTTTGCTCTGTTGGCCGCCGAACACTGCCGGGTGCTGCAGGCATATCCCGAGGCCGCAGGGTTATCTGCCGGCATGTCCAGCGACCTCGAAATCGCGGTGAAACACGGGTCGACGTGTGTGCGTGTCGGTACCGCGCTAATGGGACCTCGACCGCTACGGTCACCGTAACTAGTCACTCCAGTCACATCTTCATCACAGACACCAAGCCACGAAGGGTCACGCGATGAGCACTCTGCATAAGGTCAAGGCCTACTTCGGTATGGCGCCCATGGATGACTACGACGACGAGTATTACGACGACGACCGAGGTGCGCGCGGTTACCGCCGCCCCACGGCGGAGCGATACCCCGAAGAGGGCTACGGCCGCTACGAGGATTCGGACTACGAAGGCCGTGGTTACGACGACCCGCGTGCCGATGTGCCCGGCGATTACCCACCGGGCACGTACCGGGCCGGTTTCAGTGACGAAGGCCGCTTCCGCGGGCGGGAGTTCGAGCGGCCGACGCCACGGCTCGGTGGGCTGCGGACCTCTACCCGCGGCGCATTGGCCATGGACCCACGCCGGATGCCGATCTTCGAAGAGGGCAGCCCACTGGCCAAGATCACCGCGCTACGGCCGAAGGACTACAGCGAGGCCCGCACCATCGGTGAGCGCTTCCGGGACGGGACGCCGGTGATCATGGACCTGGTTTCGATGGACAACGCCGACGCCAAGCGCCTCGTCGACTTCGCGGCGGGGCTGGCCTTCGCCCTCCGTGGCTCGTTCGACAAGGTCGCCACCAAGGTCTTCCTGCTGTCACCCGCGGATATCGACGTCAGCCCCGAGGAGCGCAAGCGGATCGCCGAAACGGGATTCTACGCCTACCGGTAGGCCCGTCAGTAGGCTCACGAACGGCCCTTTGCGCACGGCGTAACACCACCGCCGCCGCGCCGGGCACATCGGTGGGTAGGCTGACGCCATCCCACCGGATCGGCCTACGACCGGTGATGTCGTCAATGTCACACAATCGTCAGCGAGGTCGGCTTTTCCGGTGACTGGGTTCTTTTTCGTCTTGACCATCGTGCTCTTTTTCTACTGGCTGCTGCTCATCGCCAGGGTTGTCATCGAGTTCATCCGCTCGTTCAGTCGGGACTGGCATCCGCGCGGGCTCACGGTCGTGAGCCTTGAAGCCGTCATGACCGTGACCGATCCGCCCGTGAAGCTGCTTCGCCGGATCATTCCGCAGCTCAACCTGGGTTCTGTCCGGCTCGACCTGTCGATCATGGTGCTGCTACTGGTGGTGTTCTTCGGCATGCAGATGGCTCGCGGCGCCGCTATCGGCTGACGGCCGCCTGCGGGTCCGGTGCACCTGCGCCGGTGGCCGCTGATGACCGTTTGCCATCGCGGATTGAGCGACCCAAAGTTTGAATTTCGTTCTTAATTATCGGACCTGTACGCAACCGGCGGGTCTGGTGTGACAGGATGGACGCCAGTTACAGTACGGCGACAACTTAGTTCTACACTGCGGATCCGTTCGAACGGTCAAACTTGAGGGGGCAGCCAATGCCGCTTACACCAGCCGACGTTCACAACGTCGCGTTCAGTAAGCCACCCATCGGTAAGCGCGGCTACAACGAGGACGAGGTCGACGCATTCCTCGACCTTGTGGAAAACGAGCTGACGCGCCTCATCGAGGAGAACTCCGACCTGCGGCAGCGGGTGAGTGAACTCGATCAGGAGTTAGCCTCGGCCCGCGCCAGCGCGGGACCGTCCACCACGCAGTCGATCCCGATGTACAAGCCGGAGCCGGAGCCTGTCGCGCCGCCGCAGCCCGTCTACGAGGCTCCTCCGCCCCCGCCGCCTCTCGCTGCGCCGCAGCAGTCCGAGGATCACTCGCTGCGCGCGGCCAAGGTGCTGAGCCTGGCCCAGGACACCGCCGACCGCCTGACGACCACGGCCAAGGCCGAGTCGGACAAAATGCTGTCCGACGCCCGCGCACAGGCCGAGGCGATGGTGAGCGATGCTCGCCGCAACGCGGAGAGCACTGTCGCCGAGGCGCGTCAGCGCGCTGACGCGCTCTTGTCCGATGCTCAGATGCGGTCGGAGACGCAGCTACGTCAGGCGCAGGAGAAGGCGGACGCCCTGCAGGCCGATGCCGAGCGCAAGCATTCCGAGATCATGGGAACTATCAACCAGCAGCGCACGGTCCTCGAAGGTCGTTTGGAGCAACTGCGCACGTTCGAGCGCGAGTACCGCACCCGGTTGAAGACCTACCTGGAGTCTCAGCTCGAGGAGCTTGGGCAGCGTGGTTCGGCCGCGCCGGTCGATTCCTCCGCCAACAACGATTCGGGCGGCTTCGGCCAATTCAACCGAGGCAACAACTGATCGCTTGCCACCGGAGTCGGCTGAGTATTAACCCGAAGGATGATCAATGCTGATCATTGCGCTGGTGCTTGCGGTGGTCGGGCTCGCCGCCCTGGTCGCTGCGGTTGTCACGGGTAATGAAGTGGTCGCCTGGGTCTGTATCGCTGCCAGCGCAGTGGGTATCGTGCTGCTGATCGTGGACGCGGTGCATGAGCGTCGGCTGAGTACGCGCACAGTCACCACCGACGACGACGCCGACGAGTCCGCCGAGACGACGTACGCGAACTTCGACGCCGACTATCCGGCCGATGATCTTTCGGAAACACCGCGCGGTGGCCGTGGTGATGAGGGTGACACTGACGACGATGTCGACACCACCCCGACGGGCGCGCTGGTGAAGTCCGATCCCGACGCTGCCGACGTCCACGACGACCCCGCGGCGGCGGACGACGACAAGCCACTGCGCTGACCCGGATCGCTAGCGCTCGGTACCAGCGGCCAGCAGGCGCTGTACCTCGACGTCGCTGACTTGAGTGAAGTCCGCGTACACCTGGCCGACGGCGGAGAAGGTCGGCGGTTGCATCACACATACCACCTCGTCGGCGAACGCCGACAGCGCTGCAATGGCCGACGGAGGACCGACCGGTACCGCCACTACCACCCGCGCAGCGCCCGAGGCGCGTACGGCCCTGAATGCGGCGGTTACGCTGGCGCCGGTGGCCACTCCGTCGTCCACCAGGATCACCGTCCTCCCGCGCGGATTCAGCGGCGGTCTGCCGCTGCGGTAGGCGACCTCCCGGCGGTCCAGCTCGGCGCTCTCACGGTGCACTTCCTCGCGCAGTTGGACCGCGCTGACCTGCAATCGGACGATCAGGTCGTCATTGAGTACCACGATTCCGCCGCTGGCAAGGGCGCCAATCGCCAGCTCCCTTGACTGGGGCGCCCCCAGCTTGCGTACCACGAAGACATCCAGCGGCGCTCCCAGCGCCGCCGCGACCTCCCACGCCACCGGAACACCCCCACGCGCCAGTCCCAATACCAGCGGAGGCGGCATGACGCGGTAGTGCTGCAGCGCCCGCGCGGCCGCTCTGCCGGCGTCGTGTCGATCCCGGAAGGTGTGCCTGATGCTGGGCGTGATTTTCAAGAAGTCCAGCCTACGCCGCGGGTTCGGCGAGCGCAGTCACGACGAAGTCGGCGGGCAGGCGGCGCCACCAGCCGATTGCGGCCACCACGCAGGTGGTGGCCACCCTCCTCAATGCCGACCCACTGGGCCACCGGTCCTCGACGCCGCGCAGCCGGTTCTCCGACGAGGTGGACGCCCACCGCGCATGGATGTGCCGCCGGGAGGGGCAGGACGCGGGGTGGTTGAAACAGCCATCGTCACTATTCGGAGGCGATCTCACACGGGATCGGTGATTACCCGGCAACCCAGCAGGCAAGCTAGGTGTCATGGGCATCGAGTACACGAGTGTGATCGACCATCCACTGGCGGCTGTGTTCGCCTGGCACGGCCGACCGGGAGCGATGAGCCGCCTCATCCCACCCTGGTCGCCGATGAGCGCAATCAGTGAGGCGCGGTCACTGTCGGACGGCATGGCCGTGCTGGGGCTGCCCGGGCCGCTGCAGTGGGTCGCCCGCCACAATCCGCACGACTACGACCCCCCGCACCGCTTCGTCGACGAATTGTCCTATGACGGTCCCCGGTCGTGGCCCACCCGTGCCGTCGGGTGGTGGCGACACGTCCACGATTTCGCCGAGGACAGCACCACCTCCACCCGCGTCACCGATCGGGTGGATACCCCCGTTCCCGCGGCACTGCTGCGCTCGATGTTCGTCTACCGCCACCGCCAGCTGGCTGCCGACCTGACCGCGCACCGCGATGCCGCAGAGGCGGGTTTGGGCCCATTGGTGGTCGCCGTGACCGGCGCCTCGGGTCTGGTCGGATCAGCACTGTGCGCTTTTCTGACCACCGGTGGCCACCGGGTAGTGCGACTCGTTCGGCGTCGTCCCAACGCGGCCGACGAAAGATATTGGGAGACATCGCAGCCCGATGAGAAGCTGCTGTCAGGAGTGGACGTCGTCGTCCATCTGGCCGGCGCGTCCATCGCCGGTCGATTCACCGACAGCCACAAGAGCGCCATCCGTGACAGCAGGATCGGTCCTACCCGAACGCTCGCCGAACTCGCCGCGCGCACCGAAACCCTCAAGGCGATGATCAGCGCATCGGCGGTCGGCTACTACGGTTACGACCGGGGCGACGAGCTGTTGACCGAGGACAGTCAGCGTGGAGACGGATTCCTGGCAGACGTCGTCTCCGACTGGGAGGCGGCCACTGCGCCCGCATCCGAGGCGGGGCTGAGAGTAGTGAACCTGCGGACCGGCATCGTGCAGTCAGCGCGGGGCGGCACGCTGCGCCTGCTGCACCCGCTGTTCGCCGCGGGTCTGGGCGGCCGGCTGGGCAGTGGCGAGCAATGGCTCTCGTGGATCGGCATCGACGACCTCGTCGACGCCTACTACCGCAGCATGTACGACGAGACGCTGCGCGGCCCCGTCAACGCGGTGGCTCCGAACGCGGTGCGCAACACCGAATACACCGTGGCCCTGGCCGGGGTGCTGCACCGGCCCGCTGTGGTACCTGTGCCCCGCCTCGCGCCCAAACTGCTGCTCGGGGAGCAGGGTGCCCAGGAACTGGCCGAGGCCAACCAGCACGTGGTGCCCGCCAAGCTGGCGGCCTCGGGACATCGCTTCCGCCACGAGGCGGTCATCGATGCCCTGGCCCATCAGTTGGGGCGCGAAGCCCCCTGAACCTCCAGCGGCCTGCGGGCCACGCAGTCGAGAAAATTCCCGACCAGAGTGCGGATCCGATGTGCCGCCCCGGCACGGTCGGAGGCGGTGGCGGCCCGCAGATCATCTGCTGACACACCGCAGGCGGCCAGATCACGGCCCGCGTCGTCGCCGATCCACAACTCGAGCAGGGCGTCGTCGACCTCGGGATGGAATTGCAGACCCATGTTTCTGCGTAGTACGAAAGCCTGTGCGGCACAGGCATTTCGAGCCACCTGGGTGGCCCCAGGTGGGACGGTGAAACGGTCGAAGTGCCACTCGAACCACGGACCCGGCGCCACCAGGCCCGGGTCGTCGGTGTCGACGGGATACCAACCGATCTCAGGCGCAGGTGACCGGGCGACGGTACCGCCGAACGTCTGGGCCAGCAGCTGACCGCCGAAGCACACTCCGAGCACCGGCACGCCCGCGCCGTCAGCGTTGCGCAGCATCTGCATCTCGGCCCCGACCCACGTCGAACGCAGCGCCTGGTTGTACACCGGCCAGCGGGCGCCCAGCGGGACGATCACGTCGACGTCGCGCGGGTCAGGGAACGCGACGTCGAACGCGGGATCGTCGACCCGGTCGGCGGACACGACGTCGAATGTCGAGATGTCGAAGCCGTTGTCGGCGAAGGCCTCGCCCAGCATCGCTTCGGGAGCGATCGGGTCGTTGCGGACGAACAGCACGGTCGGCGGCACGGAGGGGGTCCCTTCTCAGCGTGGCGGCGGCAGCGGCGGTACGTGCTGCGGTGCCAGCTGCGCGCCGATCCTGCGGAACAGCGTAGGCGACGTTCGAGTAGTTCCCGTCGCCGCCGAACGCCTCGGGTGCGTAGAGCAGTGGCTTGTTACGCGCGAAGCCCAGCAACTCGCCGGTGGTCCACCCGTTTAGAGTGTTGCTTAGTTCGAAAGTGTCTTCGTAACTAAAGGAATAGTCGATGGCGACGTCGCGCAAGACCGCGGTGATTGACGAGCTCGCCGCGGAGTTCCGCAAGAGCTGTAGCGCCGCCGGCGTGTTCGACACGGTGGCGGCGGATCTGTTGCACCTCAACCGAACCGACCTGCAGTGCGTCAACATCGTCGAGAACGCATGTTGATCGCGGTGACACCCGACTTCTACCGGCAGCCTGACGCGATCTGGGGATCCGTCACCGCCGACTGGGAGTCCACGTTGTCCCGGCGCTTCACCGTCGACCAGTTGAAGCAGGCTGTGCTGTTCCTGCAGGCGGTCAACGAGATGTCGACGCGTCACCTCGAACGGCTTCGGTCGGCGGGTCAGTGAAGGTTGCCTGCGCGAGTGCGTGCTGGATGGTGGCCGCCGTCGTGTATCTCAGCGTCGAGGCGGTGGCTGCGCACGCGGAGAGCGGCTACAGCTACCCGCGGGATTTCATCAGCGATCTCGGCAGGTCGGATTCGGTGCTCAACTGGGCGATGAACACCGCGTTCGTCGTGCAGGGTGTGCTGTTCCTTGCTGGTGCGCTGCTAGTAGTGCGGGCGAACAGTCACCGAAATGGGCTGTGGTTCTTGGTCTTTGCTGCTTCTAATGCGGTGGGTAACTCGCTCGTGGCGGCGATCCCCAGCGACGCGGCCGGGATGCACTGGTGGCACGTCGGGGGGGCGGCGCTCGCGATCGTGGGTGGCAACGCGGCCATCGTCGCCGGTGCGCCGTCGGTGGCGTCGCTGGGCGCCCCACGGTGGTACCGCAGCCTGTCGACCGGCGTCGCCGTCGTCGGATTGGTCAGCGTGGGTGTCGTGGCTTTCGGAGCGGGCGCGATCTGGGAGAGGACCAGCGTCTACACCATCATCGGGTGGCAGACGGTGTCGGCGGTGTGCCTCGTCGCGTCACGCCGAGCGGGCAGGAGCGAAGTGACCCGGGCAAACGCTCTACGGTAGCGGATCAGCTCGTCGATTATCGCGTCGCCTGCAGGTCCCCGCGGCGTGGGCAGCGTCGGGCTCGACGATCAACGAGTAGTCCACGGGCGCGTTCTGCGGGATGGAACCGACGAAACCCAGGCCATCTGTCGACGCAACACGTCGCTACGACGACGTCGCAACTCGCGTGGGCGACCGCCTGGTGGCTGGCTACCTTCAAATCCAGCGGCATTCCGCAGGGCCACCACCGATTCCCCCAAGGTCGAGGCGCTCGTCGACTACTACCGGCGCGCACGGGCGAACATCGCGACGGGGACGAGTACCGCTCCGTCATGGTCGCTGACCGCAGGGTGCTGATGACTCTGACTGTTCAAAAGGTGTACGGCGAAAAGCTTCGCTGACCGTGCGACGATGGCGTCGATGCCCTCCCAT
>JBPPMS010000083.1:0-9829 GCA_051306175.1 Mycobacterium sp.
CACCCAGGCCAACCCCTCCACCACCTGATCCGAACGCATGTTCGAACACTAACCCCGCCCGCGACACCCCGACAGACGAAAAACCCAATCTGTGGACAAAACTCAAACTGTGGAAAACACCGAATCGGACTAGCTAGCCGAGGTCGATACCCGAAAGCAGGTCGGTCTCCCAACCACGCTCGTTCCGCGGACCGGGCACACCCCTGACGAGGATGTAGTGCTCCGCACCGCTGATGGGCAGGACGATGTTGTTCGACAGCGCGTAAGCCCGGCCGTCCACCGCCACCGTGCACTGCGTGACGTGCGCCCGCAGGGCGTCCACCTTGGCGGCAGTCGCCACCTCACCGGCCGCCACGACCGCGGTGATTTCCGAGTCGGGGTAGGCGAACTCCAGCGCCTCGGTTCCGACGATCCATGTGGCGGGCAGGTCGGTGCCGCGCAGTTCGTCCAGTCCCGCTGCGGACGCAGGCGCCGACAACACCGTCCAGTACACCTTCGGGACAGCCCACACCGCCTCGCACGTAGCCACGGCAGCGGTGGTCACAACATGTGCCCGGATGTGGTCGGGATGGCCATAGCCGCCGTTGGGGTCATAGGTGACGACGACGTGCGGGCGAAGGTCTTCGATGATCGCCACCAACGCGCCGATGGCCTCGGCGTCGACGGAGTCGATGAAACGTCTCCTCCCGTCCCGCGGCTCCGACCCCGCCATGCCGGAGTCGCGCCAGCGCCCGGCGCCCCCGAGGAACGTGGGCGCATCGACGCCCAGCTCACGCAACGCCGTGGTGAGCTCGCCGATCCGGTAGCCACCCAGTTGGTCGGCTGCATCGACGGCAAGCTGTGCCCACTGGTCGCCGATGACTTCACCCTCCTCGCCCAGCGTGCAGGTCACGACGACGACGTCCGCTCCCAGCGCGCTGTAGTGCGCGATGGTGGCGCCGTTGTTGATGCTTTCGTCGTCCGGATGGGCGTGCACGAACAGCAGGCGCGGGATCTGCGCTGGACTCATCCGCGCCACCCTATCGATCTGGGTGCATGATTCTCGCGTGACCCGGGGCGAGCGCGTACTGAGCGACGGCGAGCACCTCCGGCGCCTGGTGATCTTCCTCGGCGCCACGGTTGCGGTCGGCATACTGGCCGGTATCGCGGGCGCGGCTACCACGCTGCTGCTGCGTGCCGTCGAGCATCTGACATACGGCTACCACTTCGGGACGCTGCTCACCGGCGTGAGCGACGCGAGTCCGCTGCGGCGGATGCTCGGCCCGATGATCGGCGGCGCACTCGCCGGGCTGGGCTGGTGGCTGCTGCGCCGTCGCGCGACGGTGGTGAAGCTCGACGACGCCATCGAACACGGCGGTCGGGTGCCACTGTTGTCCACCACTGCGGACGCCGCTCTGCAGGTGGTTGTCGTCGGGTCGGGCGCGTCACTGGGCCGCGAGGGCGCTCCACGCCAATTCGCCGCCGCCCTATCGGATTTCGCGACGCGTAGGCTTGGATTCTCGGCGGCTGACCAGGGCATCCTGCTGGCCTGCGCGGCTGGAGCAGGCCTCGGCGCGGTGTACTCAGTGCCACTCGGAGGCGCGATGTTCGCGGCCCGAATCCTGCTGCACACCTGGCGTCCCCGCGCCATGGGCGCGGCGCTGCTCACGTCCGGCATCGCAGTCACCGTGGCGTCGCCGATCACTCACGAGGCGGCGCCGCTGCACTGGCCCGAACCGTCACTGTCCTACGCGCTGACGGCGTTCGCACTGGTGGTGGCTCCGGTGGCGGTCGGCATCGGGGTGGCCTTCAACCGAATCATGGCCGCGGCCCGTCCCGCCCAGCAGATGACGTCCTGGCTGATCATTCCCGCAATCGCGGGCGCGGGCCTGCTCATCGGGATCTGTTCGCACTGGCTGCCCGCGCTGCCCGGCAACGGCAAGAGCATCCTGACCGTCAGCCTCGACGGCGGAATGACGCTCGGCTCGGCGGCGCTGCTACTGCTGCTCAAACCCGCGCTCACCGCCGTCTACCTCCGCGCCGGGGCGGTCGGCGGGATGCTCACGCCGTCGCTGGCGACCGGCGCCGCCATGGGATCAATTGTGGCCCTTGCCGTCAACAACTTCACCCACCATCACGTGAGCGTGCCTGCCGTTTCGCTGGCCTGCGCTGCGGGAGTGCTGGCAGTGACGCAGCGGGCGCCGGTGTTCGCTGCGCTGTTCGTCTGGGAGCTGGCACGACCGCCGTTGTGGCTGTTCGTGGTGTTCGCGACGGCGGCTCTGGCGGCGTTCTGGTTGTGGAAGGTGCCCTGGGGTCGGCTCTTGCGCCAGCTGGGCTTACGGCGGCAGCCGGACCCACTGCCCGGCGTCGGCGACGATGCCGACCGGGACAGCACCTGAGAGGCTGACGTTCTGCACGCTCGGGCCTGCCGCGACGATCGTCGTGTCCTGCAGGATCGGCAGGACCGTCCACATGTTCCACAGCCGTGGCTCGACGACGGTGATGACGTCGGCGATGTCCTCGGTGCCCTCCAGCGCCGCGTCGATTCTCGGCTGGATGCTGCGGTCACAGATGCCGGTGATGTTGCTCGGCACCTGCACCAGATCGCCGTCGGTCGAAGCCTCGGGCGACGTGGTCGTCGGGCTCGTGGTCGTCGGACTCGTGGTCGCGATCGTCGTGGTGGTCGTCTCGCCCGTGGTGGTCGTCTCGCCCGTGGTGGTGGTAGGGATCGTCTCGCCTGTGGTGGTGGTGGGGGCCGTCGCGCCGCCGGACTCCGTGCTGGAGGTCGGCGGTGCCGGTGACACCGTCATGGTCTGCAGAGCAGAACAGCCGTAGCGCGACGCCAGCAGGGTCGCAAGATCACCGCCGGCATGGTGCCAGCCGACGACGGCGTCCACCTGGTCCTGCGGGATCGCGTCGTTGTAGAGCTCAGCGGGGTCCAGTGCCAGCACCGACGCGTCAATCCCGACGCCGCGTAGCTGATCGGCCGCCGTGTTCGCCACGGCGTTGGATGTCGGATCGTTGGCGGCAACGCCGATCACCATGGTCAGGGGTTCGCCGTCCTTGGTGATCTGCCTGCGGTCGGCCGCCGCCTCCGGTGTGGAGGTCGTCGGCGTCACCGATGAGCCGGCTTCGGCCGATGTCGTCGTCGCCGATGCCGACGTCGCCGCGGCCGGCGTGTCCGGGTCGGCCGCGGCGTCGATCTCGTAACCCGCCTGCGCGAGCAGCGCCAACGCGGCGTCCTGCGTCAGCGCTGGCGGCGCCGTGGGAATGTAGCCGGGGTCCGACGGCGATCGGATCTGCGCTTGCGCCAACGTCACCGTGTTGTCGCTACCTGCGCCGACTGCCGCCAGCAGATCGACGTCCACCAGGCTGAGGATCGCCTCCCGCACCAGCGGGTCGGAGAGCTGCTCGCCGGTAGCGCGCAGCGACACCTGCATGACCCGCGGCGTGACGATGCGCGCCGTGCGCACGTCAGGGATCGCCGACAGCTGCGCGAACGCCGCGGCGCCGCCATGTACCTGCGCCACTTGCGTGTCGCCGTTGCGTATCGAATCGGCAAGTGCGGCAGGCGCTCCCGCGCGACGGAACTGGATCTGGTCGGGTTGCGCCGGCGCCCCCCAGTAGCGGTCGTTGCGGGCCAGCACGATCTCGTCGCGCTGCGGATCAATCCTCTCGACCCGGAATTGCCCGCCCGTCACCGGCATTGCCTGAGCCAGGCCCGATGTGAAACCGCCTGGCACATCCTTGACGATGTGGGCAGGCAACAGGTCGTTGAACAGTTCGCGCCACGCCGGGTACGGCTTGGTGAAGGTGACCACCGCCGTCTTACCGCCCTCCAACGACTGCACTTCGGTGATCAGGTCGTAGCCCGCGGGGTCGACGACGCCGGGCTCGCCGACCATCTGACGCCACAGATACCAAAAGTCGTCGGCAGCGATCGGCGCGTTGTCCGTCCACGACGCTTCCGGCCGGATCTTGTACGTCACGACAAACGGGTCCCGGCTGGTGACTTCCGCGGAGATCAGCAGCGTGGTGTCGATCTGCCAGCGGGAACCCGTCGCCGAGTTGGGGTCGGGCACCGGCCGGAAGGTGCTGGGCAGTACCAGAGCGCTGATCGCCGAGTTGACCGGCGACTGATCCGACAGCAGGTGCGGGTTGAACCCCGGCCCGATCGAGTCGATGGCGAACGTGATCTGCGACGGCCGGATGGGCAGCGGCTCGGACGTATCGGTGGTCTCGGTGCTCTGCGGTGCAGGCGGCGGGCTGACGGTGCACGACGAAACCAGCAGGGCTGCAGCCAAAATCACCGCACTGCCTGTCGTCGCACCCCTGCGAATTCTCCCCACCACGTCCTTAGCGTATCGGCCGGCGAATTCGCGCTATCCGCGAGCTTTGGCCCGCGACCTCGCCCGGCCACGCAGCGTGGCGTCGAGCTCGACCTTGCGCACCCGCACTATTTCGGGCGTCACCTCGACACACTCGTCCTCCGCGCAGAACTCCATCGCCTGCTCCAGCCCGAGATCCAGGGGCCTTGCCAGCGTCTCCATCACGTCGGCCGTCGAGCTGCGCATGTTGGTGAGCTTCTTCTCGCGGGTGACGTTGACGTCGAGGTCCTCGGCGCGCGGGTTGATACCAACGACCTGGCCCTCGTAGGTGTAATCGCCCGGTTCGACGAAGAACTGTCCGCGGTCGGAGAGCTGGATCATCGCGAACGGTGTCACCGAGCCGGTCCGGTCGGAGACCAGGGAGCCGGTGTGACGCGCCCTGATCTCCCCCGCCCACGGCCGGTAGCCGTCGAAGACGGCGTTGGCGATACCGGTGCCGCGGGTCAACGTCAGGAAATCGGTGCGGAACCCGATCAGGCCGCGGCTGGGCACGATGAAGTCCATCCGCACCCATCCGGCGGCGTGGTTGGTCATCTCGTCCATCCGGCCCTTGCGTGCCGCCATCAACTGGGTGATGGCGCCGACGAAGTCCTCGGGGCAGTCGATGGTCATCGCTTCGAACGGTTCGTGCAGTTTGCCGTCGACGGTGCGGGTGACCACCTGCGGCTTGCCGACCGTCAGCTCGAATCCTTCGCGCCGCATCTGCTCGACGAGCACGGCCAGCGCCAGCTCGCCACGGCCCTGCACCTCCCACGCATCGGGGCGGCCGATGTCGACGACCTTGATGGACACGTTACCGACGAGTTCGCTGTCGAGGCGACTCTTGACCATCCGCGCGGTCAGCTTGTGACCGGAGACCTTGCCCGCCAGCGGCGAGGTGTTGGTGCCGATGGTCACCGATATCGCGGGCTCGTCGACAGTGATGCGGGGCAGCGCGTGCGCGTGATCGGGGTCGGCGAGGGTGTCGCCGATCATGATCTCCGGTATCCCCGCAACGGCGACAATATCTCCAGCTGTCGCTTCCGTTGTCGGCGTGCGTTCGACGCCTTCGGTGACCAGCAACTCGGTGACCTTGGCGTTGGTGATCACGGGATGGCCGTCCACCTCACGCATCCACGCGACCTGCTGGCCCTTCTTGATCTTGCCCTTATAGATCCGGATCAACGCGAGCCTGCCGAGGAACGCCGACGCGTCGAGGTTCGTCACCAGCGCCTGCAACGGGGCTTCGGGGTCGCCCTGCGGCGGTGGAATGTGCTCCAGCAGCACGTCGAAGAGCACGTCGAGGTTCTCGCCATCGGGGTTGTCCCCATTGGCGGGCTCGGAGGTGCTGGCGATTCCTGCCCGGCCCGACGCGTACAACGTCGGCAGCCCGAGTGCTTGCTCCGCGGCGGATTGGGCCTCGGCGTCGAGGTCCGAAGCGACGTCGAGCAGCAGGTCGTGGCTTTCGGAGACCACCTCGGCGATACGGGCGTCGGGACGGTCGGTCTTGTTGACGACGAGGATCACCGGCAGGTGCGCGGACAGCGCCTTGCGCAGCACGAAACGTGTCTGGGGCAACGGACCTTCCGAGGCGTCGACGAGCAGCAGCACGCCGTCAACCATCGACAGGCCGCGCTCCACCTCACCGCCGAAGTCGGCGTGGCCGGGGGTGTCGATGACGTTGATCACCGTCATGCCGCCGTCTGGGTGGTGACGGTGCACGGCGGTGTTTTTCGCCAGGATGGTGATGCCTTTTTCCTTCTCGAGGTCACCGGAGTCCATCAGCCGCTCGACGGTGTCGTCGCCGCGGTGCGTCAATGCACCCGACTGCCGCAGCATTGCGTCGACCAGCGTCGTCTTGCCGTGGTCGACGTGCGCGACGATGGCGACGTTCCTGAAATCACTGATCACACAGAAGAGTCTGGCAGTGTGGGTACTCAAGTACGAAAACGTGCCCAATGAACTGTGCACGACCGATGGAGAAATTCTGGCGTGAAGTCCACCAAATTCGCCGATCTCAAGCCCAAGAGGAAGTGCTGCCGCAGCAAGCCCCGATGCAAGCGATGCCCGGTTGTCGTGCACCAGTTGCGCAAGGCCGAACTCAACGGGATACGCGGCAAGGAACTCGACAGGGTGTTCAACCGCGCTCGGGGCCGCTAGCTGCGTTGACCCACCTGCCCGACGCGCGCGCACCGCGCCCAGGATCCTCCTAATCCGGCACTGCCATGCTCGTGCGGGAAGCCAGCGTCGCGCCGACGCGCTGCTGGTTCCTTGAGGGCGCTGCGACGACCGCAGTCCTCATCCGAGCACTCGGTTCACCGGGTGGCTGATGCCTGCTTGATGTGACGGATGCCTGCTTGATGTGACGCATGTCATCAGCTGACGGGCGGAGCTCACCGGCCAATGTCCGGGTGCCGTCGTTGCGCAGGTCGCGGTACGACGTCTGCTCGCGGTGGGGCTGGCGCCGCAGCGTGCGGGTACCCAGGTGGAGTTCGGCGGGCACCCAGGCCAGGTGTGCGAGATCCCCACGGGCCACCCACCGCAGCGCGCGGTGGTCGTTTGGCTGCGGCTCGCCGCCAGTAAGGTTCACCAGGTAGGCACGCAGCGTCAGGCCTGCCAGGCATACGTCGGCGCCCAACCGCGCACCGACGCAGACATCGACCCCGAGCTCTTCTCGCAGTTCCCGCACCAGCGCGTCGGGCTCGGACTCCCCGGTGGCGACCTTGCCGCCGGGCAGTTCCCACAGACCCGCCAGCTCGGGTGGACGGCCGCGCTGGGCCACCAGCAGCTTTCCCCGGGCGACCAGCGCTCCGGCGACGACGATCTGCGTGGCCATCAGCCAGACGCTATACCGGACCAGGAGTGCGAAACCGAGGCTGCGGGTACCCCGAGCCGAAGCGACTAGGAGAGGACGGACACGATATGGCCGTGCTGACCGAGAACGAAGTGGACGACGCCCTCAAGGACCTCAACGGATGGGTGCGGCGCGACGGGACGATCCGCCGGTCGGTGAAGTTCCCCGCCTTCCTCGAGGGTATCGACGCGGTGCGGCGTGTCGCCGAGCACGCGGAATCCAAGGATCACCACCCCGATATCGATATCCGTTGGACCACAGTGACTTTTGCGCTCGTCACGCATTCAGAAGGTGGCGTCACCGAGAAGGATGTGGAGATGGCTCGGGATATCGACACGCTGGTCGGCCAGTCGTAGCGATCCACGCCAACGTCACCAGCGTCGCCGCGATATAGACCAGCCCGGCCCACGCGAGATACCACGGCCTGCTGATCTCCCAGATCGTCGGCTGCGCGTATCCCAGCAGCCAGGGCACCCCGATCAGCGTCAACACCAGCCAGCCCCAGCCCAGGATCCGCGCGCCCCGTCTTCTGCACAGGGGACCGTACAACAGCCAGATCATCAGGGGAACCAACCAGACCCAGTGGTGGGTCCAGGAGATCGGCGACAGCAGCAGACCGAACAACTGCACCACCAGGATGGCCCCCAGCCGGTCGGACCTGCCGCCGATCGCGCGCCACGCGAGGACCGCCAGCACGGCGGTCACGACGATGCACACCACCACCACGGGCCCATACCCGGCGTCGTAGCCAAGGATCCGCGAGATGCCGCCGCGCCACGACTCATTGGTCGACGTGCCGATGGGTCCCACCCGGCTGGCGTCACCCACGAGTTGGGTGAAGTAGCGCCGCGTCTGATCCCCCGTCAGCAGCGCCGACACGCCGACGGTGCCTGCGAACACGAGGGCCGAGAACGCCACGGCAGCCCAGCGACGGGCACCTACGAGGTACAGCCCGGCCACCGCGGGCGTCAGTTTCACGCCTGCGGCCACGCCGATGAGCAACCCGGACACCCACCACCGACCGCTCCACACGGCGGCAAGCACCGCCAGCACCAGCACTACGTTTATCTGTCCGTAGTCGAAGGTGCTGCGCAGGGGTTCCAGCCAGATCGCGACGGCAGTCCACACCATGGCCGACTGTCGGTCCGAGTCGTCGTCGCAGAGCAGGCGCTGGCTGACGCGGACCACTCCGTACAGCGCAACGATGCTGCCGAGCTGCCACGCGAACGCCACCACGCCGAACGGCAGCAGATGCAGCGGGTAGAAGACGACGGCGGCGAACGGAGGGTAGGTGAACGGCAGTGGGAAGTCGGGCGTCTGGTCGCTGTAGACGTAGTCGTAGAGCGTGCCGGGGCCATCGAGCTCGCTGGCGCCCCCGACGTAGACGTGCAGGTCGACGAGGTTGGCGCCGTTGGGCGTGCCGTACATCATCGCGAACCGCGCCCCGACGCTGATCACCAGCAGTAGCGGACCGAGAAGGTCGGTGCGGGCGAGCGCCCCGCGCGGGGCGGAGTCGACGCCCTTGGGGCTAGCGAAGCGACGAGGAATGAACACGGCAGCACAGACTTTAGCGGTGCACCTAACCACGTCCGCCGCGTTTCCGGTTGGTCGAAGGTCACCGTTCCCCGGCGCTCGCGTAACGGTTGAATAAATGCCACACGTGTCACTTGAGTAGCACCAGTAACACGCTACGTTCGGCCTTGACCTTGTATCGACGGATTGGATAACCCATGTCACGCACCAGGAACCGATTTGTAATCGCCACCTTCGCGGTCGCCGGGGTCACCTCGGCAGCTCTGGCGCTCAGCCCCATCGCCGCAGCCGACCCCGCTACCGAACCCGCAGTGCCGACCGTGCCCGGACTCGACATCGTGCAACAGGTCGCCACCGACGCACTCGCACCCCAGGGAGCGCCACTGCCTGTTCCGATCGACACCGCAGCGGTGTCCGTCCCGCTGCCCGCTGCGGTGAGCGCCCCTTCGCCTGCCGCGATCTCATCGCCCGAGCCGCAGCTGATCCCTTCTGCTGACATCAGCATTCCTCAGGTGCCTGGCATGCCGGTGCCGCTGCCGAGCGAGCTGTCGTTCCCCGGCGACCTGTTGTCGCTGCTGCCCGCGGGCCTTCCGAACCCCCTCGCGGCCGTCACGGGCGCCAGCGCACCGGCTGCGGCTACCGCGCCGGTCGCCGCGGTCGCACCGATCGCGACTGCGCCGATCGGGTTGCCTGTCTTCCCGACCGCCGGCCTGCCCTGACCCAAATCGACGCTGATCCAACCCCACCCCGACGCTGGTCCGCCAGGGCCGCGCCATTCCGCCGATTCGGAGGTACATCGTGGCCAACACGAAAACCGCGGTGCAGAACCGCAGGCCGGCGTGGCAGCGCGCCCTGGCGGCCGCTGTCGCCGCCGTCGTCGTCGCATCAACGGCGCTGACGCTCGCACCGACCGCGGGCGCCGATCCGGCGCCCGCACCGGTGGATCCGGGCATGTTGCCCGGATCGGCCGCCATGGAGAGTCTGAGCCCAGCAGTGCTCGGCGCGGCGGACAACCCAGCGGCAGCACAGCAGTTGCTGCTGGCCGCGGCGTCCATGTTGGCCGGCAACACCGATACGCCCCCGGACTCGGTGGCAC
>JBPPMS010000084.1:0-11049 GCA_051306175.1 Mycobacterium sp.
CTCGTTCGTGCTCACCCCCCACCGCCCAAACTCACGAACGGGCGGGAAAGTGCGAGTAAATCCCGGCAAAACGTCCCTTGGGGGCGGGAGCGTAGCGACCGGGGGAAAATCCATCTCGGCGTCATGAGGACGAGAGATCCCGGGCCGCGGCGATCTTCGACGACAACCCGTGCACGTGCACGAACCCCTTCGCCGACGACTGGTCGAACGAGTCCCCCTCGTCGTAGGTCGCGAGATTGAAGTCATACAGCGATTCACTGCTGCGGCGGCCATTGACGGCGACGTGACCGCCGTGCAGAACCAACCGGATCTCGCCCGTCACGTGCTCCTGCGTATGCGCGACGAAGGATTCCAGCGCCCGCTTGAGCGGCGAGTACCACAAGCCGTCATAGACCAGCTCGCCCCACTTCTGGTCGGTGCCCCGCTTGAACCGGCCGAGCTCCCGCTCCAGAGTGACGTGCTCCAACTCGGTGTGGGCGGTGATCAACACCATGGCCCCTGGCGCTTCGTAGATCTCGCGGCTCTTGATGCCGACCAGACGATCCTCGACCACATCGAGGCGCCCGACCCCCTGCGCGCCGGCGCGACGGTTCAGTTCGACGATGGCCTCGAGCACGCTCACCGCACGGCCGTCGATCGAGACCGGCACACCCTTCTCGAAGCCGACGATCACTTCGTCGGGCGAGCTCCAGTTGACGGTCGGGTCCTCGGTGTAGTCATACACATCCTTGGTGGGCGCGTTCCAGAGATGTTCCAGGAAGCCGGTTTCCACCGCACGACCCCACACGTTCTGGTCGATCGAGAACGGTGACCGCTTCGAGACGTTGATCGGGATCGCGTTCTGCTCGGCGAACGCGATGGCCTTCTCGCGGGTCCACGCGTAATCGCGGACGGGTGCCAGAACCTTCAGATCGGGTGCCAACGAAGCGAATCCGACTTCGAAACGCACCTGGTCGTTACCCTTGCCGGTGCAGCCGTGCGCGACGATGCCTCCGCCGTGCGTGCGTGCGGCCGCCACCAGGTGCTTGACGATCAGCGGACGGCTGATCGCGGACACCAACGGGTACCGGTCCATGTAGAGCGCATTGGACTGGAGGGTCGGAAGGCAGTACTCGTCGGCGAACTCGTCGCGGGCGTCCACCACCACGGCCTCGACCGCGCCGCAGTCGATCGCGCGTTGCCGGACCACCTCCATGTCCTCGCCGCCCTGGCCGAGATCGATGGCGACGGCGACGACCTCACGGCCAGTCTCCTTGCCGATCCAGCTGATGGCCACCGAGGTGTCCAAGCCGCCGGAATACGCCAAGATGACGCGTTCGGACATCTGCTATCTCCTTATCTCGCAGATCTACTGCAGTTTTCGATGGTGGCTGCCAGCTCGGCACCGCTCATCGGCTCACGGGCGACGACGAAAATGGTGTCGTCACCGGCGATGGTGCCGACCACGAACGGCAGTGCGGCGCGATCGATGGCGCTGGCCAGGTAGTGGGCCGCTCCGGGCGGAGTCCGCAGCACCGCCAGGTTGCCACTGGAGTCGGTGGAGACCAACAGCTCCCCCAGCAGGCGCGCCATCCGCTCGGTCCCGCCGGAGACCCCGCGCACGGGACTGCCGTCTTCGGGCACCACGTACACGCCCACCCCGCCGGCGGCGCCGCGAAGCTTGACCGCGCCGAGCTCTTCCAGATCGCGCGAGAGCGTCGCCTGCGTGGTCTCGATGCCGTCGTCGGCGAGCAGGGCGGCCAGTTCACTCTGGCTGCTCACCGACCGCGAGGACAGCAGCTCGACGATCCGCGCCTGTCGGCCTGCGCGCGTCGTCGTATGCCCGGCTGTCATCTGGCCCGGCCCAGGAGCCACACCAGCAAGGCCTTCTGCGCGTGCAGGCGGTTCTCGGCTTCGTCCCACACGGCGCTGCGCGGCCCGTCGAGCACATCGTCGGTGATCTCCTGGCCGCGGTGCGCCGGAAGGCAATGCAGTACAACGGCTTCAGGATCAGCGAGGGCGAGTAGTTCGGCATTCAGTTGGAACGGGCGAAACGGTCGCACCCGATCCAGCCCGTCGTTCTCCTGCCCCATCGACGTCCACGTATCGGTGACCAGGACGTCGGCCGCCTCCGAAGCCGCGTGTGCATCCGTGCCGAGCGTCACCGAGGCGCCGGTCTGTGCCGCCCGATCCTGCGCGGCGGCAACGAAACTGGGGTCAGGCGAGAATCCGTGCGGCGACGCAATCGTGACATGCAGACCTGCCGTCACCCCACCCAACATCAGCGAGTGCGCCATGTTGTTGGCGCCATCCCCAAAATACGTAAGGCGCAATCCCTTCAACGCGCCTTTGCGTTCGGCGAGCGTCTGCAGGTCCGCCAGCACCTGGCAGGGATGGAATTCGTCGGACAGCGCGTTGACGATCGGCACCGTGGAACCCGACGCCATCGCGGTCAGCCGCTCCTGGGCGAAGGTGCGCCAGACAATCGCGTCGACATAGCGAGACAACACTTTTCCGGTGTCTTCGAGGGTCTCCTCACGCCCCAACTGCGTGCTGCGCCCGTCGACCACGACGGCGTGCCCGCCGAGTTGCGCGATCCCCATCTCGAACGAGAACCGCGTTCGCGTGGAGTTCTTCTCGAAGATGACCGCGACGCCACGTGGACCTTCCAGCGGCCTGCGACTCATCGGGTCGCGCTTGAGTTCGGCTGCCAGCTCGAGAACCTCGGCCTGCTCATCGGGTGAGAGATCGTCGTCGCGCAGGAAATGGCGCAGTGTCATGACGTCTCCTGGGATGCCGCATCGAAGACACCGGGCAGAGCTGCCAGTAGCGAGTCGATCTGCGGTTCGGTGATCACGAGTGGCGGAGCCAGGCGCACGACGGTGGGCGCCGCCGCGTTGACCAGGAAACCGGCTGTGCGCGCAGCGTTTTCGACTTCCTTGCCGCGCGGAGCGGTCAGCACGATCCCCCACAGTAGGCCGCGTCCGCGCACCTGGTCGACCAGTGGATGCGCCAGGCCCTCGATGCCGTGGCTGAGCATCTTGCCCAAGACGTCGGCGCGGGTGACCAGGTCGTCGTCGGCCAGCACCCGCAGGACCGCGAGTGCGGCCGCGGTGCATACCGGGTTGCCGCCGAACGTGCTGCCGTGCAGCCCCGGCGTCAGCAGCGCGGCGGTGTCGCCGACGGCGAGGCACGCGCCGATCGGCAGGCCGCCTCCCAGTCCCTTGGCCAGCGTCACGATGTCGGGAGTGACGCCGTCGTGCTGATGAGCGTAGAACGCGCCGGTGCGTCCGACTCCCGTCTGCACCTCGTCGAGCACCAGCAGCGCGCCGTGTCGAGAGGTGATCTCGCGTGCCGCAGCCAGATAACCCTCGGGTGGGACGACGACCCCGCCCTCGCCCATGATCGGTTCGAGGAACACCGCTGCGGTCTCGTCGGTGACAGCGCCGGCCAGTGCAGCGACGTCGCCGTAGGGCACGAAGGTGACATCGCCGGGGAGCGGGGCGAACGGCGCCTGTTTGGCCGGTTGGCCGGTAAGCGCCAGTGAACCCATCGTGCGGCCATGGAAGCCGTTCTCGGCGGCGACGAGCTTGGTTCGCCCGGTCAGTCGGCTGATCTTGAACGCGACCTCGTTGGCCTCGGTACCCGAGTTGCAGAAGAAGACCTTGGCGTCGGCTCCGAGCTGCGCGACCAGTTGCTCGGCCAGCGCCACCCCCGGCTCGGTGACATAGAAGTTGGACGTGTGCCCGAGCGTGTTGAGTTGGGCGGTAACCGCCTCGATGATCGCCGGATGACGGTGTCCAAGGATGTTCACCGCGATGCCGCCGAGGAAGTCGACGTACTCCCTACCGTCGACGTCGGTGACGACGGCTCCGTCACCGCTGGCCAGCGCTGTGGCAGGGGTGCCGTAGTTGTTCATCATTACAGCGCCCCAGCGTTTTTGCATTTCGTCTGTGTGTGTCACGAAGCCACCACTTTCGTTCCAGTCCCCTCGTCGGTGAACAGCTCCACCAGCACGCAGTGCTCGACGCGACCGTCGACGACGTGCGCGCTGGGCACCCCGCCGGTGACAGCGCGCAGGCACGCCTCGATCTTGGGCACCATTCCGCTCTCCAGGCGCGGCAACAGTTGCGTCAGTGCGCTGGGGTCGATTTCGCTGACGAGGGACGTGCGGTCGGGCCAGTTGGTGTAGAGCCCCTCGACATCGGTAAGCATCAGTAGCTTCTCGGCCCCGAGGGCCTGCGCGAGTGCAGCGGCGGCGGTGTCGGCGTTGATGTTGTGCACCACTCCGTCGACATCGGGAGCAATGGTTGAAACCACCGGAATACGTCCTGCGGCAATGAGATCCAGCACCGAGTCAGAGTTGACCGTGTCGACGTCGCCGACCAGACCGACATCGGTGGACACGCCGTCGACCAGCACATTACGGCGTACGGCGGTGAACAGCCGCGCATCCTCGCCGGTGACTCCGACCGCGTACGGGCCGTGGGCGTTGATCAGGTTGACCAGCTCGCGGCCCACCTGACCGAACAGCACCATCCGTGCGATCTCCAGCACCTCCGGTGTGGTGACGCGGAAGCCACCCTTGAAATCGCCTTCGATGCCAAGCCTTTTCAGCATCGCGCTGATCTGCGGGCCGCCGCCGTGCACCACCACGGGATGGATGCCGCAGTTGCGCAGGAACACCATGTCGGCGGCGAACGCGGCCTTCAGTGTGTCGTCGGTCATGGCGTTGCCGCCGTATTTGACCACCACGGTCTTGCCGTGTAGTGCTTTGAGCCCTGGCAGCGCCGCCGCGAGCACGTCGGCTTTGGTCCGCGTGCCCACGGTCATGAGCTGTAGGCCGAGTTCTCTTCGACGTAGGCGTGCGACAGGTCCGTGGTACGGATCGTCGCCTGACCCGCGCCGACTCCGAGGTCCACGGTGACGTCGATGTCCGGCCCGGTCAGGTCGACCTCGCGGGCACCGGGCGCACCCACGCCGTCGATACAAACCGGAGATCCGTTGAACGACACTGAGATACGTTCTGGATTGAGCGTGACGGGAGCCATGCCCACAGCCGCCACAACGCGTCCCCAGTTCGCGTCCGAGCCGAACAGAGCCGTCTTCACCAGGCTATCGCGGGCGATCGTGCGCGCCGCGGCTACGGCGTCGTCCTCGGTGGCGGCGCCAGACACGGTGACCTGGATACGTTTGGTGACGCCCTCGGCGTCGGCCTGCAGTTGGGCGCACAGATCTTCGCACACCACCAGGACGGCAGCGTCGAGATCTGCTTGGCTTGGCGTGCTTTCACTGGCACCCGAGGCCAACAGCAGCACGGTGTCGTTCGTCGAGCAGCTGCCGTCGACGTCCAGCCGGTCGAAGGTCTTCGCGGTGGCGTTGCGCAGCGCCGACTGCAGCGCGTCTGCGTCCGCGACAGCGTCGGTGGTGAGGACGCACAGCATGGTGGCCAGCGACGGCGCCAACATGCCTGCGCCCTTCGCCATGCCGCCGACGATCCAGTCGTCATGATGCAGCGCAACCTGTTTGGGTACGATGTCCGTTGTCATGATGGCCCGGGCGGCCTCGGTGCCTCCGGTCAGGCCACCCGCCATCTCGTGGACGATCTCCTGCGCGCCGGTGCGCAGCTTGTCCATGGGCAGGCGGTCACCGATGAGGCCGGTGGAACACACCGCGACCTCGATGGCACCGGTCTCGGTGCCCCAGTCCGACAGCGCTGCGGCCACGAGTTCGGCCGTGGTGTGGGTGTCCTGGAATCCCTCGGGACCGGTGCAGGCATTGGCGCCACCGGAATTGAGGATCACCGCGCGCAGCCGACCCGTGGTGAGCACCTGCTGCGTCCACAGCACCGGGGCAGCCTTCACCTTGTTGCGGGTGAACACGCCCGAAGCTGCGTAGTCGGGGCCCTCGTTGAACACCAAGGCCAAGTCCAGTGCGCCGGAAGCCTTGATACCGGAGGCGATTCCCGTGGCGCGGAATCCGGCGGGTGCGGTGACGCCTTGGCTGCGGACCAGCGAAGAGGGAGTCGTCAGGTCGGTCATGGCGCCACTCCTACGATCGACAGGCCTTCGATCTCCGGCCATCCCAGCGCCAGGTTCATCGACTGCACCGCAGCGCCTCCTGTTCCCTTCACGAGGTTGTCGATGGCGGCGATCGCCACCAGGACGCCCGCGTCGGCGTCGACTGCCACCGCCAGCTGCGCCGCATTGCTACCGATCACCGAGCCAGTCCTGGGCAGCTGACCCTCGGGCAACAGGTGGATGAAAGGTTCAGCGTCGTAAGCTTTCTCGTACACCTCGCGGAACTCTTCCTGCGATGCGCCGGTGCGCGCCGTGCAGGTGGCCAGGATGCCCCGTGACGTCGGGATCAGCACGGGGGTGAACGACACCGTGACAGGTCGGTCCGTCACCGCGCGCAGTCCCTGGGCGATCTCCGGTGTGTGCCGGTGCGCGCCGGCGATGTTGTACGCACGGGCCGACCCGATCACTTCCGAACCCAGCAGGTCGACCTTGGCGGATTTGCCCGCACCCGAGGTTCCGCTGACGGCGACGACGGTGACGGCAGGCTCGACGAGGTCTGCGGCGACCGCCGGGATCAGGGCCAGTAGCGCCGCGGTCGGGTAACAGCCGGGCACCGCGATGCGGGTGGCACCTGTGAGCGCCTCCCGGGCGCCGGGTAATTCCGGCAAACCGTACGGCCACGTCCCGGCATGCGGCGAGCCGTAAAAGCGCGCCCAGTCCGCGGCGTCGGTCAGTCGGAAGTCGGCGCCGCAGTCGATGACGACGGTGTCCGATCCGAGCTGTTCGGCCAGAGCAGCTGAATTGCCGTGGGGCAGACCGAGGAAGACGACGTCATGACCCATGAGGGTGTCGAGATCGGTCGGTTCGACGACGCGGGAAGCCAGCGGAAGCAGGTGGGGGTGGTGTTCACCGAGGGTGGTGCCCGCGCTAGCGGCCGCGGTCAGCGCGCCTATGCTGAGCCGACCGTCCGCGTAAGCGGGATGCCCGAGCAACAGTCGTAGGATCTCCCCGCCCGCGTAGCCGCTGGCGCCGGCCACTGCCACTGTGGTCATGCACGCAGTTTGCATGATTATGCACGAAGATGCAAACTCATTCCAGCACGCGATCATCCCGATTAAGGCAACCGGAGCCCAGCACAGCGCCGCCGAGCGGTACGCCGATCAACAGGGCAGCGCGCGTCGCCGCGCGGTCCCACGCGAAGGTCAACGTGTCGGCGTCATCGACCACTTCATCCACGAGCTCTCCCCCGACAGCCGCAGCAATCTTTCCTGCGATTCTCTCACGAGGGCTCGCCGAGATCGACGTCTTGGTGGCCACGTCCTGGGGATTTTCCGCCGAAAGGTGAGTTTCGGCGGGGGCGGGTGGTCAGCGCTGGGTGGCGCCGACGGCGTCGGTGGCGCTGGCCACGGCTGCCTCGCGGGCCGCGCTGGCTTCGTCTTCGGTGAGCGTGCGGTCCGGCGCGCGGAAGCGCAGCGCCAAGGTGAGCGACTTACGGCCGTCGCCGATCTGGGGCCCGGTGTAGACGTCGAACAACCGGACGTCCTCCAGCAGCTCGCCCGCCCCGTCGCGGACAGCGTCGACCACGGCCTGCGCGGCCACCGCATCGTCGACGACGAGGCTGATGTCCTGGAACACCGCGGGGAACGCCGACACCGTCGGGGCCGCCAGCACATCGGTCAGGGGTACGGCGTCGAGGTTCAGTTCCAGTGCGCAGGTGCCCTTCGGCAGTCCCGCACGCTCGACGACGGCCGGATGCAGCTGGCCCGCATGACCCACGACGGTGTCGCCGACCAACACCTCCGCACAGCGGCCGGGGTGCCAGGGCAGGTAGTCCGCTGCCCTCAGCGTGACGTCGACCCCGCTGGCACGAGCCACCACGCGCACCGCTTCGAACGCGTCAGCGGCGTCAGCGGAGCGCCCCTTGCCCCATGGACCGTCCGGTTCACGCAGGCCCGCCAGCACCGCTGCGACGTGCAGCGGCTGCCGGGGCAGGGATGCGTCGAGTCCGGCGATCTCGGCGTCGGTAGGTCGGCGGTCGGTGGGAATCAGGTCGACGGCCCTGGTCTCGGCTGTCGGCTGCACCACCTGGGCGATCGAGAACAGCGCGACGTCGACCGTCCCGCGGGATACGTTGCGGCTCAATGCTTCCAACAGGGCGGGCAGCAACGTGGTCGCCAGGTGCGGACGGTCTGCCTCCAGCGGGTTGAGCACCGAAGTGGTGGAGCGGCGGAAGTCGTCGGCGGCCAATCCCCAGGCGTCGAACACTCCCGCGGGCAAGAACGGAGTGGGTAGGATCTCGACGAAACCGGCCAGCGCCAAGGACTTTCCGATCGCGCGTCGGCGCTTCTGTCCGGCCGTCAGCCCTCGCCCGGCGGGCGCGGTGGGCAGCACCGACGGGATCACGTCGAGGCCCTCTAAGCGCAGCACCTCTTCGACCAAATCAGCAGGTTGCAACAAATCCGGTCGCCACGTCGGCGGCGTCACCACCAGATCCGTGCCGTCTGCCTCGACCCGCGCACCCACCTGGGTCAGCCGGGTCGCTGCGACGCCGTCGCCGTAGGTCACGCCCGCCAAGCGGTCGGGCAGGTCGACGGCCATCCGCACCGGCGGCGGAGCGAAGGCGTCACGCGGCGGGTCGCCGCGCCAGTCCGTGAGTTTCGGTTCGGCGGTGCCGCCGGCGATCTCGGCCAGCAGGGCGGCGCCACGGTCCAGTGCCGCGACCGAGATCGCCGGATCGACAGCGCGCTCGTAGCGCCTGCTGGCTTCGCTGACCAGATGCAATCGACGTTGGGTGCGCGAGATCGTCGCCGGATCCCAGACCGCGGCTTCCAACAGGATGTCGGTGGACCCGTCGTGAATCTCGGTACTGCCCGCGCCCATCACGCCGCCGATGGCGGAGACGTCGGTGTCGTCGACGATCAACACGTCACCGGGATCCAAGGTCCGCTTGATGTCGTCGAGCGTGACGACGGTCTCGCCTGGCTCGGCGAACCGGACATCGAATCCACCGCTGATGCGCTGCCGGTCATGGGCGTGCATGGGGTGACCGAGTTCCAGCATCACGTAGTTGGTGACGTCGACAGCCGGTGATATTGGTCGGATGCCGGACAGCAGCAGCCGTCGCTGCAGCCACCACGGCGACACCGCGGAGGGATCGATACCGGTCACCGGCCGTAGAACGAATCTTTGCACCCCGGTGCCCGGCGCAACGGTCAACGGCCACGCCTCGCCCTGGGCAGGCAGCGGTTGCACGTCGGCCGGATCGACGAAGGGAAGGTCGTAGGCGCAGGCGATTTCGCGCGCCATCCCGCGCACTGACAGGCAGTACCCGCGATCCGGGGTGATGGCCAGGTCGAACACCACGTCGTCCAGCCCAAGGACGTCGAGTCCGGAGGCGCCGGGCACCGCGGTCCCCACGGGCAGCACGATGATGCCAGAATGATCGGTGCCCAAGCCCAGTTCGCTGGCCGAGCAGATCATCCCGTCGGAGGTGTGGCCATAGGTCTTTCGCGCCGCGATGGTGAAATTGCCTGGCAGGACGGTCCCGGGCAGCGCGACGACGACCAGATCGCCGACCGCGAAGTTCCTTGCCCCACAAACGATTTCGCGAAGCGCGAACTCTCCGACGTCGACCAGGCAGAACCGGATCGGCTTCTTGAACTCAGTGAGTTCCTCGATCGACTCGACCCGGCCGACTGTCAACGGCCCGGTGACCGGCCCGCACCGGATCACGTCCTCGACTTCGTGGCCGATGCGAATCAGGGCCTGCTCGAGCTCGTCGGCGGGGACATCCCAGCCAGGTGCGCCCGCGCTCACGACCTCGCGCAGCCAGCTGTACGGCAGCCGCATCAGGCACCTACCCCGAACGGCAGCGAGAAGCGCACGTCGCCCTCAACCATGTCGCGCATGTCCGGAATGCCGTTGCGGAACTGCAGCGTCCGCTCCAACCCCATCCCGAACGCGAAGCCAGAGTGCACCTCGGGATCGATTCCCGCGGCCCGCAACACATTCGGGTTCACCATGCCGCAACCGCCCCACTCGACCCAGCCCGCGCCGCCCTTCTTGTTGGCGAACCACACGTCCACCTCGGCCGACGGCTCGGTGAACGGGAAGAAATGCGGCCGCATCCTGGTGCGCGCCTGCGGTCCGAACTCTGACCGTGCGAACGCATCGAGGGTCCCACGCAGATGTGCCATCGTCAGACCACGGTCCACGGCCAGGCCTTCGACCTGGTGGAAGACCGGGGTGTGCGTCGAGTCGAGTTCGTCGGTGCGGAACGTGCGTCCGATGGACACGATGTAGACCGGCAGTTCGCGCGCCAGGAGCGTGCGCACCTGCACTGGCGAGGTGTGGGTGCGCAGCAGCTGCCGTGAACCCGCGGGCGCCACGTAGAAGGTGTCCTGCTCGCTGCGCGCCGGGTGGTCAGGCGGGAAGTTCAACGCGTCGAAGTTGAACTGCTCGGTCTCGACCTCGGGTCCCTCGGCGAGCTCCCACCCCATCGCCACGAAGGTATCGGCGACGTGCTCGGCCAGGATCGTGATCGGGTGACGCGCGCCGACGGGCTGACGGCCCGACGGCAGCGTGACATCGATCCGTTCGGCTACCAGCGCCGCAGCGTCGCGTGCGGCGCGCAGGGCGGCCAAGCGCTGGTCGAAGGAGTCCTGCACCTGCCCTCGCGCCACGTTGACCCGTTTGCCCGCGTCGGCGCGGTCCGCCTTGCGAAGTGCCCCCAGCGACTGACGGGCCAGAGCCACCGGCGAGCGGTCACCGAGATGCTCGGTCTTGCACCGGGCCAGGCCGTCGAGATCCTCGGCAAGGTCGAACGCGTGCCGGGCGGCGCTGACGAGCTTCGTCAGCGCTTCCTCGGACAGGTCGATCGGCTGGTCAGCCACGCGGCGGGCCCTTTTCTCGTCAGTGCTGGAGGTCAAGTTCGCAATTGCGGCACGGTGGTGACGCAGGTGCCGATAATAGGTGATCGGCACGGGTCGCTTCGCGCGCGGATTCGACCCCACCCCGATCGCTGGCCCACCCAGCAGCGCAGAAACCGAAG
>JBPPMS010000085.1:0-41434 GCA_051306175.1 Mycobacterium sp.
CCCCTGCCTCCCAGCTACTATGGTCCCATCCCCGCTGGTGCTCAGACCGGCGTCCCGGTCCGCCCCGCGGTGCCGCCGACGCCGTATCCCGACCTGTCGACCAGTGCGCTGCTTCGGCAGTCGAAGGCGGCGCCGACCGGCGGTTGGCGCCGGGCGCTGTACGTGGCTTCGGGCACGTTGATCAACCTCGGCGAGAGCGCCAAGGCCACGCACCACTACGGGTTGTTGGCACAGGTGAACCAGCCACTGCAGGGGTGCCACCGGATCGCCGTGCTCAGCCTCAAAGGCGGCGTCGGCAAGACGACCGTCACGGCCACCCTCGGCGCCACATTCGCGTCGATCCGCGGCGATCGCGTAGTGGCCGTCGACGCGAATCCCGACCTGGGCACACTGTCGCAGAAGGTGACGTTGGAGACCGCGGCTACGGTGCGCCACCTGCTGCGCGACGCCGAAGGCATCCAGCGCTACAGCGACGTCCGCAACTACACCTCGCAGGGTCCGAGCCGACTGGAAGTGCTGGCGTCAGAGAGCGACCCGGCGGTGTCTGAGGCGTTCAGTTCCGACGACTATCGCCGCACTCTGGACGTCCTCGAGCGGTTCTACAGCCTGGTACTCACCGACTGCGGCACCGGCCTTATGCACTCGGCGATGACGGCGGTGCTGGAGAAAGCCGACACCCTGATCGTGATCAGTTCCGGCTCGGTCGACGGTGCCCGCAGTGCGTCGGCGACTCTCGACTGGCTCGACGCGCACGGACACGAGCAGTTGGTCCGGCGTTCGGTGGCGGTGATCAACGCGGTTCGGCCACGGTCAGGAAAGGTCGACATGCAGAAGGTGGTCGATCACTTCTCCCGGCGGTGTCACGCGGTGCGTCTGGTGCCGTTCGATCCGCATTTGGAGGAGGGCGCCGAGATCAGCCTGGAGCGCCTGCGGCGGCAGACCAAAGAATCTTTGGTTGAGCTGGCCGCCGTTGTGGCGGACGGATTTCCCACCGCGAGCCGCACCAGCACGGCCGCACCGACCACCCGCGGCTAGCGCGGCTTGTTCTGGTCGTTACCGAGCCGCCAGAGAAAGTCCGGATCGTCGTCCGGGCCGATTGTTCGGCTCTGCGGACGGTTGGCGTAGGCGCGGGCCAGGCGCCAGCCGAAGTAGACGACGAGCCCCACCAATACCAGGACGAGGAGCACTCCCACTCAAAAAACCTCCTTGGTCCGAATATACGCGCGTCGGTAGGCTCGGGCGGTGTCCGATCCAAGCCCCGTGCGTCGGGCCGTGGTAGATGTCCTGCTGTACGCGGTGGTGCGCATCCTTCTCGCGGCGGTACTGAGCGTATTCCTGATGGTGACCGCGCATACGGTGGGTCTTGATGATTTCCCGCTGGCGGTCGCTGTCGCGTTGGCCCTGGTGATCGCGCTGCCGCTGGGGATGTGGGTGTTCGCGCCGCTGCGCCGACGGGCCACGGCCGGGGTGGCGGATATCGCCCGCCGCCGCCAGGAGGACCGCGCCCAGCTGCAGGCCCGCTTGCGCGGCGATTCCCCCGACTGATCGGGCAGGCGTTCGGTGCCGCGTTCGTCGGCGCTGGACCATTGAACTCGGGGTCGACCTCTAACCGAACGTCAGCGCGGCGGCGACGGTGATCGACCACACCAGCATCGTGAGCCCGGTATCGCGCAACACCGGGATCAGCTCAGCTCCGCCCAGCCCGCCACGCACCGGCGCCGCGGCCCGTAGGGCCAGGGGCGTGGCAACCAGCCCGACCAAGCACCACGGTGTCGCCGCGACGAGCGCCAGTGTCAGAGCTCCGGCCCCCGCCAGCAGCATGTGGTAGAGCACCCGGGTTCGGGAGTCGCCCAAGCGGACGGCCAGCGTGATCTTGCCGGACTGCGCATCGGTGGGGATGTCGCGCAGGTTGTTGGCCACCAACACCGCCGAGGACAACGCACCCATGGCCACCGCGGCGACGACGCCCACCCAGTTGATCCGCAGCGCCTGCGTGTACTGGGTGCCCAGCACGGCGACCAGGCCGAAGAACACGAATACCGCCGCCTCGCCGAACCCGAGATAGCCGTACGGTTTGGACCCGCCCGTGTAGAGCCAAGCGCCCGCGATACACCCGGCGCCGACCGCGATCAGCCATGGCTGGCTGGCGACCGCCAGCGCGAGACCCGCCGCCGCCCCGATCGACAGGCTGACCACCGCAGCGATGAGCACCGAGCGCGGGGACGCCGCCGTGGATCCCACCAGTCGCAGCGGCCCGGCGCGCACGTCGTCGGTGCCGCGGACGCCGTCGGAGTAGTCGTTGGCGTAGTTCACGCCGACGATCAGTGCGAGCGCGACCACGAGCGCCAGCAGGGCCTTCCACCAGCTCGCCTCGCCCAGCCACGCTGCCGCACCGGTGCCCGCCACCACGGGCGCGACGGCATTGGGCAGCGTCCGGGGGCGCGCCCCTTCGACCCACTGGGCAAGAGTGGCCACTGACTGAACTCCCGTCGCTTCGCCTGCGGGCGCAAGTCTGTCACGCGACGTCATCGCCCCGTCACCTGCGACGTGATCCGGTATGGCTACCGTCGAGGGCATGGGTATCGCAACAGCAGTCAGTTCGACGGTCTCAGCGGCTGCGGGCGGGGTCGGTGGCCTGTTCGACGGCGACGGCACCGTGCGCACCGGCGAGTTGATTCTCGACGAGGACGCGGACCTTCCGGGCCGTACCTCGCTCCTGAAGCCGGGGCGGCGGGTCGACGCGCTGGTCCGGGTCGCACCGCTGACCGATGCGTCGGCCATCCGCACGGTGTGCATCAAGCTCCCTGACCTCTATGGTTCCGGCTGTGATCAGGACTTCCTGTTGGCGTCCTCGGCAGACGGCGTCCCGTTCCATCACGCGACGCTGCCTGCCGCGCAGGTCGGTGACCGGTTGTATTCGTCGCTGTGGCTGTATATCGCCGGGGTGCAACCGGTGTTGTTCGGCGTCCGTGCCGTCGGCCCCCACAGCTTCGATTTCCTGCTAGCCGGGGTGCTCAGCCGGTTCGCGCGGATCGGCACGCTGACGCTGGGCGCCCCACCGAACACCGATCCGGCGATGTCGTTCTCGGCGGCCAACAGCGGCGGCGGAATCCGCGCCCTGCCGCCCGCCGCGTTCTATCGGGGTTAAGCGATGACGGACAATGGTCCGATGCTCTCAGTGATCGGCGGCAGCGGTTTTTACACGTTCTTCGATTCCGATGCGCGCAGAGTCAGCCTCGACACCCCCTATGGCGCGCCGAGCGCTCCCATCACCGTCGGCACCATCGGCGGGCGCGAGGTGGCGTTCCTGCCCAGACACGGAGCAGGACACGAGTTCTCGGCGCACACGGTGCCGTACCGGGCCAACATGTGGGCACTGCGGGCGCTCGGGGTGCGGCGCATCTTTGCGCCCTGCGCGGTGGGCAGCCTCACCACCGAGCTGGGTCCGGGCGCGATGGTGGTTCCGGACCAACTCGTCGACCGCACCACTGCGCGCGCCGACACGTTCTTCGACTCCGGTGGCATCCACGTCAGCTTCGCCGACCCCTACTGTCCCGGGCTGCGGTCGGCCGCTACGGGGCTGCCCGGTGTCACCGACGGCGGCACCATGGTGGTGATCCAGGGCCCGCGGTTCTCCACCCGGGCGGAAAGTCAGTGGTTCGCCGGGCAGGGCTTCACGCTGATCAACATGACCGGTTACCCCGAGGCTGTGCTGGCTCGGGAGTTGGAAATGTGTTACTCGGCAATCGCTTTGGTCACCGACCTCGACGCAGGCATCGAATCGGGCGCTGGTGTCAAGGCCGTCGACGTGTTCGCCGAGTTCGAACGCAACATCGGCCCGTTCAAGAAACTCGTCCGCGAGGCGATCGACCAGGTGGACGAGACGGGATCGTGTGAGCACTGCCGGGCTCACGAGGGCGTCAGTCTGCCGTTCGAGCTGCCGTGAGGGTTCTACTCACCGGTGCGGCGGGTTTCATCGGATCTCGGGTGCTCACGGCGCTGCGCGCCGACGGCCACGAGGTGATCGGCGTCGACGCGATGCTGTGCGCCGCACATGGGCCTGACGCGTCGCTGCCGCCCGAGGTGACCCGCGTCGACGTCCGTGACGCCGACGCTTTGGCGCCGCTGCTGGCCGATGTCGACGTGGTGTGTCACCAGGCGGCGGTGGTCGGTGCGGGCGTCGACGCTTCAGACGCCCCGTCCTACGGCAGTCACAACGACTTCGGCACCAGTGTCCTTCTCGCGCAAATGTATTCGGCCGGAGTGCAGCAACTGGTGTTGGCGTCGTCGATGGTGGTGTACGGCCAGGGCGGCTTCGCGTGCGAGGAACACGGGCCGGTGGAGCCGCTGCCCCGCACCCGGGAGGACCTCGACGGGGGGGAGTTCGAGCATCGGTGCCCGATCGGCGGCGAACCGCTGCGCTGGCAATTGGTCGACGAGGGCGCCCCGCTGCGACCGCGCAGTCTGTACGCGGCCAGCAAGACGGCCCAGGAACATTACGCACTTGCGTGGGCTGAATCCACCGGCAGTTCCGTGGTAGCGCTGCGCTATCACAACGTCTACGGTCCCGGGATGCCGCGCGACACACCGTATTCTGGCGTTGCGGCGATCTTCCGGTCGGCACTGGAGCGCGGGGAGACTCCCAAGGTCTACGAAGACGGTGGCCAGATGCGCGACTTCATCCACGTCGACGACATCGCCGCCGCAAATCTGGCGGCAGCGAATGCGGCGCCGGGGGGCTTCGTCGCGGCAAATGTCTGCTCCGGTTGGCCGATCTCGATCATGGAGGTTGCGGAGATCATCTGTGCCGCGCGCGGGGGCAGTGCACCCGAGGTCACCGGCCAGTACCGCAGTGGCGACGTGCGCCATATTGTCGCCGACCCGGCCCGCGCCGCCGAGATGCTGGGTTTCCGGGCTGCGGTTGATCCCGAGCAAGGGTTGCGCGAATTCGCCTTCGCGCCCTTGCGCCACTAACCGGTTGGTTGGTAGGCATACTGAGTGAAAAGTCAGATCTGCGACCAGTTCGGGATCGAGTTCCCCCTGTTCGCGTTCAGCCACTGCCGCGACGTCGTGGCCGCGGTCACCAACGCGGGTGGGTTCGGTGTGCTGGGCGGCGCTGCGTTCACCCCTGACCAGCTTGAGCAGGAACTGGCCTGGGTCGACACCCAGGTGGCGGGTAAGCCGTACGGGATCGACATCATCGTGCCCGCTAAGTTCGAGGGCAAGGGCGAGAAGCTCACCGATCAGCAGCTCGGCGACCGGATTCCCGAGGAGTACCGCGGCTACGTCGAGGAGCTGCTGGCGGCCCATGACATCCACGTGGAGCGACGTCCCAGGCTCGGCGGGTCCGCCCTGGCTGGCGCCACCGGCGAGCAATTGCTCGACGTCGCGCTGTCGCACCCCATCAGGTTGATGGCCAACGCTCTCGGTGTGCCGCCCGACTACATGATCGAGGCAGGCAAGCAGAGCGGCATTCCGGTGGCAGCGCTCGTCGGCGCCAAGGAACACGCGCTCAAGCAGGTTGCTGCCGGGGTGGACCTCATCGTGGCCCAGGGCACCGAGGCGGGTGGGCACTGCGGCGAGGTGAGCACATTGGTGTTGATCCCCGAGGTGGTGGCAGCGGTGCGGGCGGCGGGCGCGTCTACTCCCGTCCTGGCGGCGGGCGGGATCGTCACCGGTAGGCAGATGGCCGCCGCAGTGGCGCTCGGGGCCGCGGGTGCATGGACGGGATCGGTGTGGCTCACCACTGAGGAAGCCGAGACGGCGTCGCACACCAAGGCCAAGATGCTGGCCGCGACATCGCGCGACACGGTCCGGTCGGCGGGACGTACGGGAAAGCCTGCGCGGCAGCTGGTTTCGGACTGGACCGACGCGTGGTTGCCGAACCGCGACGGCCGCAAACCGCTGCCCCTGCCGCTGCAGAACATGCTGTCCGAACCAGTGCTGCGCCACATCGACGCTCTCGCCGGGCGGGGGCACGAGGGTGCTCAGAAGCTGTCCACCTACTTCGTCGGACAGGGCGTGGGGTTGTTGACGGCGGTGCGGCCCGCCCGCGACGTGGTGTTCGAGTTCGCCGAGGATTACATCTCCGCAGCCGAGCGGTTGGGCGCGACGTTGCTCGACTAGCGTCGAGATTGCGGTCAGGCGCTGGCCATCGGTTGTCTTGTCGCACAGTCGAACATTGACTGTTTGCCTTGCTCAACGCTCGGCAACGGTGTTCAGTCGTCCACGGCCAGCGGCAGCCGCACCTCGAACCGTGCACCGTTGCCGAGGTTGTGCGCCGACAGCGTGCCGTGGTGGGCCTGCACCAGACCCGCGGCGATCGCCAGGCCCAGACCTGAGCCGCTGGGTAGCGAGGGGTCCGCCCGCGGCACGCGGCCATTGGAACCGCGGTAGGCGACGTCGAACACACGCGGCAGGTCGGCCTCATCGATGCCGACGCCGGTGTCGTCGACCCGCGCCCATGCTCCATTGGCGTCCGAACCCAATGTCAGCTCGACGGTGCCGCCGGACGGCGTGTGGGCGATCGCGTTGGCGACCAGGTTGGAAAGCACCCGCAGCAAGGCCCTGTCGCTGCCAAGGACCCGCACCGGCTCAGGTGGGAGCGCCGCTTGCAGCTGTACTCCCGCGCGTTCGGCGGCGATGCGGTGCGCGGCCAGCACGTCGTCCACCACTTCGTCGAGGGAGACGCGGTCGAAGGAGGGTTGAATCGCTCCCGCGTTGATCTTGGACATCTCGAACAGGTCGTCCACCATCTCGGACAGCCGGATCGACTCCTGCTCGATGTGTTTGGCGTGCGAACGCACTTCGTCGTCGCTCACAACGCCGTCGCCGATCGCCTCGGAGATGGCGCGGATGCCCGCGAGTGGGGTGCGCAGGTCGTGGCTGACGAACGCGACGAGACGCCTGCGAGACATCTCGCCTGCGCGTTCGGATTCCCGGATCTCCTGCTCCCATACCGTTCGCCTGGCCTGGTAGCGGGCCAGATAGACGGCGGCAGGGATGGTCACCACCGAGACGATCACCAGCACCACCGCGATCTGGCGAAACGCGTCGGTGACCATGAAGCCGCTGGCGCCGAGGACGCCGGTGAACGTGGCCAACGTCGGGATCAGCACCAGGACCACCATGCTGACGGCCAGCGACCATGAGCGTGCCAGGCGGATGGCCAGTGCCCCGATCAGTACCACCGGCAGCGAGCAGGTCAGTGCCCACAGGATGAGTTGAGGATCAAGCCCCGGCACGCTCGGCTCCCCGCCACAGATATCCCCGACCCCACACGGTCTCGACGCGGTGATGCGTACCCAGCTTGGACCGCAGGCGTTTGACATGCACGGTCACCGTGGACATGTCGCCGAAGTCCCAGCGCCACACCCGGCGCAGCAGATCCTCGCGGGAGAACACGGTGTCGGAATGGGTGAGGAAGAACAGCAGCAGGTCGTACTCGCGATTGGTCAGCCCCACCTGCTGGCCGCCGACGTGCACGGTGCGCGCCGCGGTCGACACGGTGAGATCACCGACCGAAATCTCCATGGCCGATGGTCCAGTCGCCGGCGGCACCCGGCGCAGCACGGAGCGGACCCGCAGTGCGAGCTCGCGCGGGCTGAAGGGTTTGGTCAGGTAATCGTCCGCCCCGGCCTCCAGGCCGCTGATCCGGTCGTCCTCTTCGCCCAGTGCGGTCAACAGGATCACCGGGACACTGTAGTCGCCGCCGCGCCGCAGGCTGCGGCACAGCTGGAGTCCGTCGGGTCCGGGCATCATGACGTCGAGGACGGCGACGTCGATCGGTTCGGCTGCCATCAGACGCAACGCTTCATTGCCGTCCGCCGCGACCGTCACCTCGAGCCCGTCTCGCTCCAGATAGCGGCGTACGACATCGCGCACCACGATGTCGTCGTCGGCGATAAGCACCCGAGCCACAACACTGGAGGCTAGTCGCCAACGCCCGTAACCAGCGGTGATGTCATCCTTTTGTCACCGGTGGCGCCGCGCGGGCGAAATGTGGACGCCCTAGCGTTGACCCCATGCCCGACTGTTCGGTGACGGTGGTGCTGCCGTGTCTCAACGAGGCCGAAGCGCTGCCCATGGTGCTGTGTGCACTGCCGGAGGGCTACCGGGCCCTGGTGGTGGACAACAACAGCACCGACGACACCGCAGACGTCGCCCGTTCCTGCGGAGCCGATGTGGTGAAAGAAGCCCGGCCTGGTTACGGCTCGGCTGTGCACGCCGGCGTGGTCGCTGCGACGACGCCCCTGGTCGCGGTTCTCGACGGCGACGGATCGCTGGACCCCGAGGACCTCCCCGCGCTGGTGGCCGATCTCGAAGCCGGCGCCGACCTCGCGGTCGGTCGTCGACGTCGGTTGCCGGGCACGTCATGGCCTTGGCATGCCCGGCTGGGCACCAGTGCAGTGTGCTGGCGGCTGCGGCGCAAACACGGACTGCAGGTCCACGACATCGCGCCCATCCGTGTGGTGCGCCGCGAGGCGTTGCTGGGCCTCGGTGTAGCTGACCGGCGATCGGGGTACCCGCTCGAATTACTCGTCCGCGCGGCCGCGGCGGGCTGGGTGGTCGTAGAACGCGACGTCGGGTATGGCCCCCGGGCCGGCGGGAAGTCGAAAGTCAGCGGATCGCTACGTGGAAGTGTCGTTGCGGCCCTTGACTTTTGGCGGGTGATCTAGTGTCGATCAGTCTCCCTGTGACGGTATTGGTGGTGGCGAAAGCGCCCGTCCCCGGCCTGGCTAAGACCAGGCTCGCCGCCGACATCGGCGCCGCGGCCGCGGCCGAAATCGCGGCAGCCGCATTGCTGGACACGCTGGACGCCGTTGCCGAAACCCCGGTGGCGCAACGCGTGGTGGCGCTCACCGGCGATCTCGACCGGGCCACCGCCGCCGGCGCGATCAGGGATCGACTGCGCTCCTTCACGGTCATCGAGCAGCGGGGACACGACTTCGCTGAGCGTCTGGCCAACGCGCACGCCGACGCCGCCGTCGTGGGCGGTGGCCTGCCGGTGACTCAGATCGGAATGGACACGCCGCAAGTCACTCCCGATATCTTGCGGGGATGCTCGGCGGAGTTGCTAGAGGCGTCTGCTGTTCTGGGTATGGCTTACGACGGCGGCTGGTGGGTGCTCGGGCTGACGGCGCCACGGATAGCCGAGGCACTGCGCACTGTGCCGATGTCGCAGCCCGACACCGGGGTGCTGACGCTCAAGGCGCTGAGGGACTTACACGTCGATGTCCGCCTGTGCCATTGGCTGGCCGACGTCGACACCGTCAGCGACATCGAAGCCGTTCGTCGGGTCTGTGGGGCCGACAGCCGATTTGCACGGGTTACCTCTGCGGCGGGAGTCTGATAGTGCTGGGAAATCTCTACGACCAGGCGTTGACCGGCGAGCGATGTTGGATCCGCCATGAGGACGGCCGGGTGGCGCGCTTGCCGGTACGCAGCTGGCTGGGCGGCAAGTATGCCGACCAGCGTTTCGACCAGGCCGTGGTTTCGATGTGTAAAGGGCCCACGCTGGACCTGGGCTGCGGCCCCGGCCGAATGGTCGCGTACCTGATCGAACGGGGGATTCCCGCACTCGGCGTCGACCAGTCCGCCACCGCGGTCGGGCTCGCCCGCCGCAGCGGCGCGCCGGTTCTGCGGCGCGATGTATTCCAGGAATTGCCGGGCACCGGCCGCTGGCACACGGTGCTGCTGGCCGACGGCAATATCGGGTTGGGCGGCGACCCATGGCGGATGCTGCGCCGTGCAGGCGAACTTCTGCGTTCTGACGGCCACTGCGTAGCCGAATTCGACTGCGAAACCAAGGGTGTGCACGTCGGATGGGTGCGATTAGAGTCTTCGCAGTCGATCGGCCCGTGGTTCCGCTGGGCTTCGGTCGGTGTCGACAGCATCGCCCGGATCGCTGCCGAGGTCGGGTTGCGCGTGGGCGGCGTGCACCCGGTGGGCCGCCGGGTGGTGGCCGACCTCGTCGCAAGTTGACTTCGGCTGCGGACCCAAGAGCGCCTACCAGTTGGTGAAGATCGTGTGGTTGATGACGAGTGCGCCGATCACGTTGACGGCCAACCAGAGCCGATGCGACCGCGCAGGCAGGAGCGCCCCCGCGGCGGTCAACCAAATGGTGAACGGCAGCCAGATCCGTTCGGTCTCCGCCTTGCTCAGCATGCTGAGATCGGCCAGCACGATGGCCGTCAGCGCACCGATCAGCAGGAGATGTAACCCCGACCGCCTGCGGATTGCCGAAATATCGAACAACCTGCCAAGGCCCGCGACGTTGCCGAGGCCGATTGCGCAGACCACGGACGCGAAATTGGCCCAGCCCCAGTACTGGAACGGGCGATCCTTGGCGATGCCGTCCCAATACCGTTCCTGGACAAGTAGGTAGCCGTCGAACCACCAGAATCCGAAGGCGACGAACACCACCACCACGCCCAGGACCGTCGCGACGGTGGGAAGGGCGGCACCCAAACCGGATGCGTAGCCCGTGGCCGTCGCGAGCACCGCGAAGGCCAGCAGCGCGATCAACGAGAGTCCGTAGTTGAGGAACAGCGCCCAACCCAGCAGCAGTCCCGCGCCGACTGCGGCGATGTAGACGCGCCACGACACCCCGTGTACCGCGATCGCCAGCAGCGCGATACCCCACGCGGCGACGCCAGCGAAATAGCCGTCCGCTGATACCGCGATCCAGATCGCCGTCGGCGCCACCGCGACGAACGGGGCGGCCGCGCGGGCCAGCGTCTCATCGCCTACCGCGCGCACCGTGATCACCACGGCTGCCGCCGCACTGCTGCCGACCAGCAGGCACAGCAGCGCGGCCCACGCGCCACCCCCCAAGCCGATGCGATCGAGCCACACGAAGCTCAGCAGCGCCCCCGGTGGATGCCCGGAGACATGGGTGATCCAGGAGTCGGGTTGATGGTCGAGAATGCGGTCGGAGAACGAACGCAGGGTGTTCCCGATGTCGTCGATCTCGGGCACTTCGCGCAGATACTCGTGCGGAGCGATCAGCCGTCCCGTGAACCCTTTGCCCCACCCGTCGACCATGGCCAGCGAAAACGCCCAGGCCATGGCCGTCGCCCAGGTGACCAGCGGCACCGCGCGCCACGGCAGGATCCGCGCGACCGTGGGGCCCCAGAGCGCGGTGGCTATACCGATCAGGATCGCTGGAATGGTGCCGGGGCCTACGTGCGCGTCCCACCAGCCGAACAGCGGAGCTGTATAGGCGAACATGCGGATCCGCCGTTCGGTGCTGTTGATCAGCGGCGCGACGATACCGAGATCCAGCAGCGGTACGACGAACGCCGCGACCAACAACAGCACGCCGATCGACACGGCGATCAGTTCGGCGCGAGCAGTTCTCACCTTGACCACACTATGGGCGGCTGGGTGAGACCTGCCTGACGAATCGGTGACGGCATCGGTTCGTCAGCAGAACCGCGCCGTGGTCGGGTGCCGTTCACCGAATTCAGGCAGGCGAGCTGAATTCCTTGACGAGTGCGGCTCGATCGATCTTGCCGATCCCGCGGCGGGGGAGCGTGGCGACGAGATGCAGTTCGCGGGGTGCAGCAGTGGGATCCAATGTCTGGCTTACGGTTTCGCGCAGTTCATCGACCGACGGTGGGGGCCTGTCCTCGACCAGCACTACAGCAGCGGCCACCCGCTGACCCAGCCGGTCGTCGGGCACACCGAACACGGCACATTCGGCGATCGCCGCATGGCCCGCCAGCGCGGCTTCCACCAACTGCGGTAGCACCGTCAACCCGCCGGTGCTGATGGCCTCGTCGAGGCGACCGTGAACCGTCAGCTTCCCCGCGTCGTCGCGGCTGCCCGCGTCGTCGGTGCGGAACCAACCGGCCTCGGCGAACGGGTCGGGGTCGACGGGGTTGCGGTAACCCCTGGCCAGGGTCGGTCCCCCGAGCACCACGCGGTGATCGGTATCGATCCGGACTTCGACGCGATCCAGCGCGACGCCGTCGTACACACATCCACCCGCGGTTTCGCTCATCCCGTAGGTGCGTACGACGCGGATACCTGCGGCGGCGGCGGCGCTCAACACGCTGATCGGGGCCGGGCCGCCGCCGATCAGGACGGCGTCCAGTTCGGCGAGCGCCGCGGTGGCCGATGGCTCCGTCAGCGCTTTGGCCAATTGGACGGCGACCAACGAGGCGTAGCGCCGCCCTGACCCCAGTTCGGCTACCGCGCCGGGCACGTCGCGGACGTCGAAACCTTCCCTCAGGTCCATCTCCACCGGCGCAGTGCCCGCCAGCACGCTGCGCACCAGCACCTGCACGCCGGCGATGTGGTGTGCGGGCAGGGCCAACAGCCAGGTGCCGGGGCCGCCGAGGCGATCGTGGGTCGCCGCGGCGCTGGCCACCAGCGCGGCGGGTGTGAGCATCGCACCTTTCGGGGTGCCCGTGGTGCCGGACGTCGGCACCACCAGCGCGATATCGTCGTCGATCTCGTCGCCGATGCGTAAACCCGTGGTCAGCCTGTCGAACTCACGGAGGTCGTCCATGGGTGCGGGGGTGAATGCGCCGTGGCGGCCGTCGAGCACGCCTTCCAGGGCGGCGAGCATCGACAGCGCCGACGGGCCGGACGGGACGGCCAGAGCGCGCAGGGTGGCTATGAGAGGTCCTCCTCGCGGGGGTCGTCGAGCGGCCACCCTTTGGCTTGCAGCCGGGTGCGCACCCGGTCGATGTCGTCGGGGGTGGGCAGCTCGTCGGTGATCTCGGTGATGGCCACTGCGATGTCGTAGTGGTCGAAATCTCCGCGCGCCATCATCTCGGTGGCGATTGCCTTCACCTCGTCGCTGGTCAACCGCCGCGTCAGTAATGCCAACAACGGCATGTAGTCAGTCTGCGGCACGCCGTCGGGATAACCGGCGCGCAACCACGTGACGATTTTGCTGATGAACGAGTTCACCGGGGATCCACCTCCTGCGAGCATGTTCGACTCTCGCCGGAGTGATCGTAGTCAGGCTTGCGGGTTGCGGCCGGCTGTGAGTTTGCTGTGAGGGGCTTTCATTGTCCGGCCAATGCACCGCGCACGATGAATGAACATTGCATGAACACATCTGCCAGTGCCGGCAAAGGGCCAGGTGGAAGTGATTTTTCGGCTGGCAGTTCGGTAGTCAAACCGATGGGGTTGGCGCCATCATTGCGCCCATGAGTGCAGAGATGATCATCCTGGTGCTGCTGATAGCCACAGCACTGGCATTCGACTTCACTAACGGCTTCCACGACACCGGGAACGCGATGGCGACGTCCATTGCCACCGGCGCCCTCAAACCCAAGACCGCGGTCATTCTGGCCGGTCTCCTCAATCTGGTTGGAGCCTTCCTGTCCGTCGAGGTGGCGGTCACCGTCACCACGTCCGTCCTCAAGATCCAGGACAGCAAAAGCGGATCTCTGGTCGAGGGCATCGACGCGTCGACCGGGCTCACCATCATCTTCGCCGGCCTCATCGGCGGCATCCTGTGGAACCTGCTGACCTGGCTGTTCGGTATCCCGTCGAGCTCGTCGCACGCGCTGTTCGGTGGCCTCATCGGTGCCGGCCTGGCCGCGCTCGGCCTGTCGGGCGTCAATTGGTCCGGCGTCATCGGCAAGGTGCTCATCCCCGCCGTCTGCGCCCCGTTCATCGCCGGTCTCGTCGCCGCGTGCGGCACCTGGTTGGTCTACCGGATCACCCGCAACGTCCGTAAGAAGCAGCGTGAGGACGGGTTCCGCTGGGGCCAGATCGCGACCGCTTCACTTGTGGCGCTCTCGCACGGCACCAACGACGCCCAGAAGACGATGGGCGTCATCGCGCTCGCCCTGATCACCACCGGCCACCTGACCGGAGACGTCAAGGAGCAGGGCCTGCCCTTCTGGATCATCGCGTCCTGCGCCCTGGCCATCGGGCTGGGCACCTACCTCGGAGGTTGGCGCGTCATCCGTACCCTCGGCAAGGGTCTCGTCGAGATCGAATCGCCTCAGGGCTTCGCCGCCGAAGCGTCGTCGGCCGTCATCATCCTGAGCTCCAGCGCCGCGGGCATGGCGCTGTCGACCACCCACGTCGCCACCGGCTCCATCCTGGGCAGCGGCGTCGGTAAGCCGGGCGCAGAAGTGCGTTGGAAGGTCGCGGGCCGCATGGGTGCCGCCTGGCTGATCACACTTCCCGCAGCGGGCATCGTCGGCGCCCTGTCGTTCTTCCTGTCGCACAGTGTCGAATCGATGACGGGTTCTGATCTCGCCGGTGACGGTCTGATCTTCGTCATCCTGGTGGCACTGTCCGGCTACATGTGGTGGCGCGCCCAGCAGCAGAAGGTCGACAGCAGCAACGTCAACGCCGACTGGGACGACACCACCAACTCCGTGGTTCCTGCCGAGGTCCGCGAGGCGACGCTGGAGTCCAAGAACCAGCCGTCGGCCACGGTCTGACCCGACCAACTCCCGACAGATAGAAGGACATTCTCGTGCAATACGTAGAAGCCATTCTCAAGGTGCTCGCGATCGGGTTGATCCTCGGTGCGGGTCTGCCCGCGGTGTTCGCGTTCGGAATCGTGTCGTTCTCGCACGGCACCGGCGGAGCCAATGCCGACGGGACCGCCAACGCCCCCAACCCGGCCCTTAAGGCCTTCGGACTGTTGCTGTTCGCACTCGTCGGCGCGGTGATCGTCATCGCGATCCTGTGGATCACGAAGAACACGATCGAGCACCACTTCGGGTTCAACCCAGTCCCGTTCATCCCGTCCTAGTGAAGGTGCGTTGACCGAGAATGACTGATACTAGCGAGAACTCGCACTTCCTCAACAATGTCCTCCGGTGGCTGCACGAGGGCTACCCCGAGGGCGTCCCGCCGAAGGACTACTTCCCACTGCTGGCCCTGTTGAAGCGGTCGCTGAACGAAGGTGAGGTCGTCAAGGCCGCTCAGCAGATCTTGAAGTCCACTGACTCCGACACCGTGACCGAGGACCAGATCCGTACGGCTGTCGCGGCCGTCATCGAGAAGGAACCCAACCCTGAGGAGATCCACCAGGTGGCCTCGCGGCTGGCCTCGGTCGGCTGGCCCCTGGCGACGCCCGCCCCCTGAACCGCACTGAACGCACAACCGCCGGGTCTGCGGGGACCGGGGCTGTCCGTTTCAGTTTCTGATGTCGCGCCGCAACGGGTGTGTGTCGGGAACCTGCACGAAAATGAGCATCACGCAGTCGGGGTCGACGACGTGCATCTCGTGCAGTCCCCACGGCTCCCGTCGCGCGTCGCGGGCGATGTCGACGCCACGGCCTTTCAGCTCGTCCTGAGCGGCGTAGATGTCGCGTACCTGCAGCCACAGCGTGCCGCCCGCGGACTGCTCGCCGTGACCCGCGATCTCCAGGAGCGACTGGCCGGCGTAGAAGACGGTGCCCGCGCCGTACTCACGGGCGATCGCCAACCCGATGCGGTCCCGGTAGAAGTCCACCGACTGCTGGTAGTCCGCCGGCCGAATCAACATGCGGCTGGCGAGAATCTCCATGGCTGTGTCTACCATGCCTGTCGGCCAGGGCGGCCGATCACGGGACTTTGTCAGATCAGCGGCTGACCCGTCTGCTTCTTCATGATCGCGTTCACCCACCGCGGGCCCACGCTGTCGAGCGCCTTGGCGACCACCGCGATCCGCGGCGCGATCCGAACGGGTCGCGTGCGTGCGGCGCTGATCATCCAGTCGGCGGCTTCTGCGGCCGACAACGCGGGCAGCCCGTCGTAGTCGCGCGTGGGCGCGATCATCGGGGTGGCGACAAGCGGGTAGTACAGGGTGGTGGAGCGCACACCCTTGCGGTCCCACTCCGTGTCGATGACGCGGCTCACGGCGCTCAGCGCAGCTTTCGAGGCGTTGTAGACGGAGAACAGCGGTGCCGCCTCGCTGAACACACCCCACGTCGCGACGTTGATGATGTGGCCGTCGCCGCGCTCGATCATGCCGGGCGCCAAGCCGCGGATCAGGCGCAGCGGTGCGTAGTAGTTGAGCTGCATCGTGCGTTCGACGTCGTGCCAGCGGTCCAGCGAATCGGCCAGCGGTCTGCGGATCGACCGGCCTGCATTGTTGATCAGGATGTCAACGCCGCCGTGGCTGTCCATCACCCGCCGAACCAGGTCGTCGATCGCGTCCAGCTCGGCGAGGTCGGCGGGGACCGCTTCCGCGAGGCCACCATCATCGCGGATCCGTTGGGCCAGCGCCTCGAGGCGGTCACCGCGGCGGGCGACGGCGATCACGCTGGCGCCGCGCCGCGCAAACTTCTCCGCGGCGGCCTCACCGATGCCTGACGACGCACCGGTGAGCAGGACCCGTTTGCCGCGCAACTCGACGACGTCACGAAAGGAGTTCTGGAGGAGTCCCTCGGCCAGCGGCGGACGCATCCCCGCCAGGACTATCTGGTTGGTGACGAGACGCAGCGGGTTGTGCACTCCGAGAGTCTAGGCGCACCATGGGCGACGGGCAGGCTTCGTCTTCTGCACCGGCCCCGACGAGCAGAATGAGCGGCCTAGCTAGCGTTGAGGAGAACAGGGCGACATAGTCACCACCACCAGTCCGAGGTACCACTTCGAGAATCTGAGGTGGCGTGCCAGGTACAGATCGGCGATCAACCCGACGACCAGCAATGCGACGACAGCCGCGGCCGCGACGACGACGCCGGAACCGAATTCGCGGATCAGCGTCGGAAGCTGCAGAGCCTGTCCCGCTATCCCCAGGGCGCCCGCGATGTAGACCAGCTTCCCTCGCTTGCGCCGTGCCTCGTTTTGGATGGCGGCGATGCGCTGCGCAGCTGAGCGCACATTCGGGTCAGTGGGCATCGGGCCGCGGACCAACGCGCGCTGTGCTGAGCGACGTTGGTCAGGCGGGAGGTCGCGGACGGCGTCGGCCAAGGCCGCGGTGGTCGTGGCGTTGACGACAGACGCCAGTGCGCCGAGTACCAGTGCCAAGACGGCGGTACCGGCGATGAGCCAGGGCCACGTCGATGCTACGAAGTCAGTGGATCCAAACAAGTCCAGCAACCACGGTAAAGCGATTGCCCCGCTGAATAGCACGGTGAAGTAAGCGGTGTAGGCGGCCGCCTGCGCCCATCGTGGAGCGAACCACAGCCAAACCGTCACACGAGCCCCTGCGACCCAGGCATCCGATCTGCTTCCGCCAGTACGGCGCACCGTCGGTTGAGCCGGTACTGCTTGCAGTTACCGGAGGTGAGTGAGGCGACGATCACCATCACGAAACGCCCGGTCCATAACACTCGCACCAGACCGGACCCTCCACCCAGATCGGATCACGGTAACCACGCATTGGCATTGTTCAACCCCCCCGCCGTTAAAAATACCGCGGAAACGAACTCCAGTCCGGGTCGCGCTTCTCCAGGAACGCGTCGCGACCCTCGACCGCTTCGTCGGTCATATACGCCAACCGCGTCGCTTCCCCGGCGAACAGCTGCTGGCCCACCAGGCCGTCGTCGAGGAGATTGAACGCGTACTTCAGCATGCGCTGCGCTTGCGGTGACTTGCCGTTGATGGCGTCGGCCCACTCCAGCGCGACGTTCTCGAGGTCGGCATGGTCGACCACCCGGTTCACCGCACCCATGTGGTGCATCTGCTCCGCGGTGTAGGCCTCGCCTAAAAAGAAAATCTCCCGCGCGAACTTCTGTCCTACCTGCCGGGCCAGGTACGCGCTTCCGTAGCCGCCGTCGAAGCTGCCGACGTCGGCGTCGGTCTGCTTGAACCGGGCGTGCTCGCGGCTGGCGAGCGTCAGGTCGCACACCACATGCAGGCTGTGGCCGCCGCCCGCAGCCCATCCGTTGACCAGGCAGATCACGGGTTTCGGCATGAACCGGATCAGGCGTTGGACTTCGAGGATGTGCAGTCGTCCGGCGCGCGCCACATCAACGGTCTCCGCGGTGTCTCCAGATGCGTACTGGTAGCCGCTGCGGCCCCGGATGCGTTGATCCCCGCCGGAACAGAATGCCCAGCCCCCGTCCTTCGGACTGGGTCCGTTTCCGGTCAGCAGGATCACGCCGACGTCGGGCGACATCCTGGCGTGGTCCAGTGCGCGGTACAGCTCGTCGACCGTGTGGGGTCTGAACGCATTGCGCACCTCGGGACGGTTGAAGGCGATGCGGACTGTCGGCTTCGCTCGACCGTGTGGGCCGTCGACCACGTTCCGGTGGTAGGTGATGTCTGTCAGGTCGGCAAAGCCTGCATCGGTCACGGCCTGCCACCGATCAGGATCGAACGGGCTGTCTTGAGTGTTCCTGTCGCTCACAGGGTCGACTGTAAGATACAAGGGAACCCGTCCCAAAGTGATCAGATCACCCCGGAGGGTTCTCCAGGAGCAGGCCCGGGTTGAGCACCGGCGGCACGACGACCTTGTTCAGCGGTTCCAGCCACCACGGCGGTCGGATGCGTTCTATCGGAATGACACCGAAATTAGCGATCGAGGCTGTAGTCCTGCAGCCCGCGTCGGCCGCATCGACGCCGCCGAGGCGTTCCAGTGCCGTGCTGAAGATCTTCGGGTCGGGTTTGACGGCGCCGACCTCGAAGGACAGCACGAACTCGTAGGCCGTCCAGCTCGAGGGGCGAAACAACGTCCCCGGAGAAGTCGAACAGGACGGCGCGGACATCGTTGGACACCGCGCCATCGTCGCACGCCTCAGTTTTGCCGTGATCGAATGTTGAAAACGCGCGGAAAATGGCTATTCACCTGCCGTGACAGCACCCGGTTCAGCCCCAAGCGGAGTCATCGACACCGCAGTGGTCGTGATACCCGCCCATAACGAGGTCAACGAGTTGCCCCGCAGTCTGCGCGCGGTGGTGACCGCAGCGGTGTGCGTGCCGGTAACCGCACTGACGGTGGTGGTGCTGGACAGTTGCAGCGACGCCAGTGAGAGCCTCGCCGGAGGGTTCGGACCTGATGTCCACTTCGTCAGCGTGGACGCGGGCAACGTCGGCGCTGCGCGGGCGGCGGGATTCACGTTTGCCAACAGCCTGTGCCAGGTAGTCGATCCCGCCCGCACGTGGTTCGCCACCACGGACGCCGACACCCGGGTGGACCCCGACTGGCTGGTCCGTCAGCTCGAAGCCGACGCCGACATGGTGCTCGGAGTGGTACGGGTGAACGACTGGCGCCAGCATTCTGCGGCGGCGATCAAGCGCTACCTGCGCGCGTACGGGCGGTCGTCGCGCGGCGGCGGTCACGACCACGTGCATGGCGCCAATATGGGATTCCGGGCCGATGCGTACTGGGAGCTGGGCGGTTTCCGAGCCCTGCCGAGCGGTGAAGACGTGGAGTTGGTCCAGCGTTTCGAAGCGGGCGGCTATTACATCTGCCGCGACCCCGACCTCTCGGTCGTCACGTCCGCGCGGCACACGGGCCGTGCCCCGCGGGGTTTCGCCCACCATTTGCGTCAGGTATCTGCCGCCGCCACGCTGCCTACAGAGCGGGATTCGGCGTGACGGCCGACCTGATCCGCCGCTGGCTGTCATCCGGTGAGCTCGATCTGCCCCTGCCCGGTTCCGGGCGGACCGCCGACAGGTGGAGTGCCCTGACCGCGCTCACCGAAACCGACGTGGTGTCAGGGCGGCTGGCCGAAGCGCATTGCGACGCGGTGGCGATCTTGGCCGAACTCGGGGGCCAAGAGCCCCAGCGCGGCAAGCTGTGGGGGGTGTGGGCCGCCGAGCCGCCCAATGCTCTGCTGACTGCGCGGGTCAGCGGTGACGTCGTGCGGTTGGACGGCACCAAAGCCTGGTGTTCGGGCGCTGGAATGTGCGACAACGCGCTCGTGACCGCTCGTCTGGACGACGGCCGACGCGCGCTGTTCGCCGTCTCCACGGACGACTCGGCCGTGCGGCCGCTGCCCACTGAGTGGCACAACGCGGGGATGGCGGACAGCGACACCCGATCCGTCGAATTCGACGGTGCCGCTGGCGTTCCCGTCGGTCTAGCTGGTGCATACCTGAACCGGTCCGGCTTCTGGCACGGCGCCATCGGGGTGGCGGCCTGCTGGCTGGGCGGTACGAAAGCTGTCGCGGCACAGCTGTATCGGAAGGCCAGGGACGACGAGCATGCGCTGGCCCATCTGGGCGCGGTGGACGCCGCGATCAGCGCCGCCGACGCGGTGCTGGCAATGGCCGCGGCCGAGATCGACGCCGACCCGGCTGACCGGGCAGGCGGGGCAGAACGTCGAGCCCGCCGGGTACGTGCAACCGTCGAGCATGCGGTCGACGAGGCGATCACCCGCACCGGGCGGGCCTTGGGCCCGGGTCCGCTGACCCAGGATAAACAGCATGCCGCGCGGGTGGCCGACCTGACCATCTACGTTCGGCAGAGCCACGGCGAACGCGACCTCGCGGCGCTGGGCAGGGTGGCGCAGCAAGGGGAGGCGGGCTGATGACGTTGAGCAACGCGTCCCGCTTCGCGGACAAACCGCTACGCGACGGCGGCACGCCCGCGCGCGACTGGATCGACTGGGAGAGAAGCTTTCCCGAGCTCGATCTGACGAATTGCCCGGGCCTCGTGCTGGTCGCTCCGCATCCCGACGATGAGACACTCGGATTCGGTGCGACGGCGGCGCTGCTGCGAAAGGCAGGTGTCGATGTCCTGGTGGTGTCGGTCACCGACGGCGGAGCGGCATCTCCTGACCAGTCACCCTTCGACCGAACCCAACTCGAACGCAGGCGACGCTACGAGGTGCGTCAGGCAACGGGAATCCTCGGCCTGCCCGAACCGATCAGCCTTAGTCTGCCCGACGGTCGGGTGGCCGAGTACGAAGATCAGCTGGTGGGTACGCTCACCGATCTGCTGCGGTCGCGTCCGGCCGGGACGTGGTGCGCGGCGACGTGGCGCGGGGATGGACATCCCGACCATGAGGCTGTCGGCCGCGCGGCGGCGAGAGCTGCTCAAGCTGTCGACTCCGCGTTGCTGGAGTATCCGATCTGGATGTGGCACTGGGCCGAACCCGACGATCCGGACGTGCCATGGGACAGGGCGTCCTCAGTGCAGCTCAACCGCGCGGCCACTGGCCGTAAACAGATGGCGGCACAAGCATTTCGGAGTCAGTTCGAATCGAACCCCGGCACCGGCGAGCCGCTGATCCCTGCCTTCGTGATGCGCCGACTACTCGCCGTCGGCGAGGTGGTGTTCCGGTGACCGCCGCCGAAAATCGACTACCCGACTCCTACTTCGATTCGATGTACGCCGACTCTGCCGATCCGTGGGAGCTCGCCACCCGCTGGTACGAACAGCGCAAGTACTCGATCACGCTGGCGCTGTTGCCGCACCGGCGTTACCGGCATGCGTTCGAACCCGGCTGCTCGATCGGCACGCTCACCGAACAGCTCGAGGCCCGGTGCGATCAGGTCACGGCCGTCGACGTGTCGGCCGCTGCGTTGGAGGCCGCTGGCCGACGGCTGCGTGCCTCGGGCCGGTGTGGCGCGGTTAGTCTCGTGCAGGGCTCGCTCGACGATGATTGGCCAGCGGGCCCTTTCGATCTGGTGGTGCTCTCCGAGGTTGCCTACTACCTGACCGAAGCCACACTGGCCTCGGTGCTGCGACGCGAATGTCCCCGGCTGGCGGCGGGCGCTGTGCTCCTCGGTGCCCACTGGCGTCATCCCGTCGACGACTATCCGATGACGGGCGATGAGGCCAACGCGGTGATCGCCGCGACGCCCGGCCTGGTGTCGATCGGACGGTACCGCGACGAGGACGTCATCATCGAGGTGTTCGACACCGGCGGCGGCGAATCGGTGGCGTTGCGCGGCCAGGTACCGGGCGCCTCAGCCCGGCCGCGACGACAACTCGCCGCGCACATCGGCCCTGACATCGACTAGGCGGCGACAGTTTCTGGAAATCTTTTCGCGGCCGGGTCGAAGCACCGCCTACCATCGCGGAATGCCAGCCCAGCTGCCGTCATCCGACGACATCGTTGACCGCTTGCACGTCGTCGCCTTACCGATGCGGGTCACGTTCCGCGGCATCACCGTTCGTGAGGTGGCGCTGATCGACGGGCCCGCGGGCTGGGGCGAGTTCGGGGCGTTCGTCGAGTACGAACCCGCCGAGGCGGCGCACTGGCTGGCTTCGGGGATCGCAGCGGCCTACCAACCCCCGCTGCCGCGGCGTCGCCACCGCATCCCGGTCAACGCCACCGTGCCTGCCGTGCCCGCCGCGCAGGTCGCCGATGTGCTGGCGCGCTTCCCCGGCGCGCGGACCGCCAAGGTGAAGGTCGCCGAGCCGGGACAATCCCTGGCCGACGACGTCGCCCGCGTCGACGAGGTGCGCCGGTTCGTCGACACTGTCCGCGTCGATGCCAACGGTGGCTGGTCGGTGCAGGAGGCGGTCGACGCCGCGGCGGCGCTGACCACCTCCGGGCCACTGGAATACCTGGAGCAACCGTGCGCGACGGTCGAGGAGCTGGCTCAGGTGCGCCGCCGCATCGCGGTGCCGGTGGCTGCCGACGAGAGCATCCGCAAGGCCGAGGACCCGCTGCGGGTGGTGCGGGCAGGCGCCGCGGACGTTGCCGTGCTCAAGGTCGCGCCGCTGGGCGGGCCCGCTGCGCTGTTACGCATTGCGGCCGCGGTGGACATCCCCGTCGTGGTTTCCAGCGCGCTGGATTCGGCGGTGGGCATCGCGACCGGGCTGAGTGCCGCTGCCGCATTGCCCGTTCTGGACCACGCGTGCGGGTTGGCGACGGGACGCCTGTTCATCGAGGACGTGGTGGCCGCGCCGGCGCCCGCAGGCGGCTACCTGCCGGTACGCCCCTGTGTGCCGGATCCGGCTCGGCTGGCTGATCTTGCGGTGCACTCCGAACGCAGACAGTGGTGGATCGACCGGATCCGCGCCTGCCACGCTCTGCTGCCCTGACCCGGTGGGCACGCCTGATGTCGTCCTTCGAACAGGCGTGACGCCGTGTCCTGATCTGTGCGGAACCTGCCTAGGCGCCTAGATCCTGGCCGCCGCGGCTTGTAGCGTCGTCGGGTGGTCAACCTCGCCCATGACGAACGCGGCGCCGGTGATCCGGTCGTCCTCATCGCCGGCCGCGGCGGCGCCGGACGCACCTGGCACCTGCACCAGGTTCCCGCGCTGCAACGCGCCCGCTACCGGGTCATCACCTTCGACAACCGCGGAATCGGCGCCACCGAGAACGCCGACGGATTCGGCACCGAGCAGATGGTGGCCGACACGGCGGCTCTGATCGAGCACCTTGCCCACGGGCCGGTCCGCCTGGTCGGGGTGTCGATGGGGTCGTTCATCGCCCAGGAACTCATGCTCGCCCACCCGGACCTGGTGCGTTCGGCGGTCCTGATGGCCACCCGTGGCCGCGAGGACCGAGCCAGGACGTTCTTCGGCGCCGCCGAGCGAGAGCTCTACGACAGCGGGATAGCGCTACCGGCCCGCTACGCCGCCAAGGTCAGGGTGCTGGAGAACTTCTCGCCCACCACCTGCAATGACGATCGCGCCATCGCCGACTGGATCGACCTGTTCACCATGTGGCCGATCAAGCCGACGCCGGGTCTGCGCTGTCAGCTGGACGTCGTCCCGTCGAGCAACCGGCTGCCGGCGTACGGCGCCATCACCGCACCGGTTCTGGTGATCGGATTCGCCGACGACGTCCTGCTGCCCGCGCACCTCGGCAAAGAGGTCGCCGACGCCATTCCGAACGCTGGATACCTGCAGATAGCCGACGCCGGCCACCTCGGTTTCATCGAGCGTCCCGAGGCGGTCAACGACGCGATTCTGACCTTCTTTGCCTCCGAGGGCGAGCGAAGCGACGGGGAATGTCACGGCGTGACACGCTGGTGAGATGAATCCGTCCACGGCTCAGGCGCGCGTTGTCGTCGATGAGCTGATCCGGGGGGGCGTCCGCGACGTCGTATTGTGCCCCGGATCGCGCAACGCGCCGCTGGCGTTCGCGCTGTCCGACGCCGACCGCGAGGGCAGGCTCCGACTGCACGTCCGTATTGACGAGCGCACCGCCGGCTACCTGGCCATCGGCTTGGCGATCGCCGGGGGAGCGCCGGTGCCGGTGACCATGACGTCGGGCACGGCGGTAGCCAACCTCGGTCCCGCGGTGGTCGAGGCCAACTACGCGCGCGTTCCGCTCATCGTGCTCTCGGCAAATCGGCCCTACGAGATGCTCGGCACCGGGGCCAGCCAGACGATGGAGCAGCTCGGCTATTTCGGCAACCAGGTCCGCGCCACCATCAGCCTCGGCCTCGCCGACGGCGGCACCGAGAAGATGGTTGACCAGAACGCGCAGTGGCGTTCGTCGGTGTGCCGCGTGCTTGTTGCCGCGACGGGGTCGCGGACCGCCAACGCAGGCCCAGTCCAGTTCGACATTCCGTTGCGCGAGCCGCTGGTGCCCGATGCCGCCGCAGGGCTCTACCCGGCCGGACGGCCCGATGGCTCACCGTGGACCTACACGCCGCCGGTTTCGTTCGATCAGCCGCTGGACCTCGACGTCACCCCCGACACCATCGTCATCGCAGGCCATAGCGCGGGACCGCATCCGAACCTCGCCGAACTCCCCACCGTCGCCGAACCCACTGCGCCGCGAGCGCTCACCCCATTGCATCCGTTCGCCGTGCCGCTGCTGCGTCCGCAGCAAGTGATCATGCTGGGCAGGCCCACGCTGCACCGGCCTGTCTCGGCGCTGCTGGCCGACCCGTCGGTGCCGGTGTACGCGCTGACCACGGGTCCGCGCTGGCCGGACGTGTCGGGCAACTCCCAGGCCACGGGCACCCGCGCCGTCCTGAGCGGGACTCCCGACCCCGCCTGGTTGCGGCACTGCGCCGACGTGAACCGCACAGCGACCGATGCCGTGCGTCGCCAACTGGACGCCCACCCCCTGACGACCGGCCTGCACGTGGCCGCGGCGGTCTGCGCCGCGTTGCGCGACGGCGATCAGCTGGTGCTCGGCGCGTCCAACCCGGTCAGGGACGCCGCCCTGGTCGGACTGGGCAGCCGAGAGGTCCGGGTGCGCTCGAACCGCGGAGTGGCAGGCATCGACGGAACGGTGTCGACGGCCATCGGAGCGGCCCTCGCCCACGAGGCCGGAACCCACGACGGCACGGGCGGTCGGACGATCGCGCTGATCGGTGACCTCACGTTCGTCCACGACAGCTCGGGCCTGCTGATCGGCCCCACCGAGCCCGCGCCGCGTGATCTGACGATCGTGGTGTCCAATGACAATGGCGGCGGCATCTTCGAGCTGCTCGAGCAGGGCGATCCGCGGTTCGCCGACGTGTCGAGGCGGGTGTTCGGCACCCCCCATGACGTCGATGTCGGCGCGCTGTGCCGGGCCTACCATGTCGAGAATCGTCAGATCGAGGTAGCCGAGCTGGCCGACGCGCTGGACCAGCCGCCCAGCGGGATGCGGGTACTCGAGGTGAAGGCCGACCGTTCCTCGCTGCGCGCGCTGCACGCGTCCATCAAGGCCGCTTTGTGAAACTGGCAGGACGCACGAAGGAGTTGCTGCGCGGTCTGATTCACGGGCCCAACGTCCACCTGCCCGACAGCAGGACCCAGCGCGTACTGCGCCGGGTGCGCGTCGGCGTGCTGGTGGTCGCTTTCTTGGTCACGCTGCAGTCGGCACTGTTGATGGCCGGTGCCTGGCGCAACGACCAGGCGATCGAGGACCACATGGGTGTGGCCCAAGCCGAGGTGCTCAGCGCCGGCCCCCGGCGCTCGACGATCGAGTTCGTCACCCCGGAGCGCATCACCTACCGACCCGAACTGGGTGTGCTGTACCCCTCCGAGCTCGCCACGGGAATGCGGATCTACGTGGAGTATGACACCCGCGATCCCGATCTGGTGCGGGTCAAGGACCGCGACGCGTCGCTGGCGATCGTGCCCGCCGGATCGATCGCCGTGCTCGGGTGGCTGAGTACGGCGGCAGTGCTGGCGGGGCTGGCACAGCTGGAGAACTGGCTGGCGCGCAAGTCCACGGTCGCGGTGCGATAGGACGGCAGAAAACCCTGACGGTTCGCGTGTCAGTCGCCCGCACGCAACCTCCGAGAAAGCCGCGTTTGCAAACATCATGGCGTGCGCGTTGCCATTGTCGCCGAATCATTTCTGCCCAACGTCAACGGCGTCAGCAACTCGGTGCTACGAGTGCTGGAGCATCTGGGAAACGGGGGGCACGAGGCACTCGTGATCGCCCCGGACAATCCGAAGGGCGAGCCGAGGGCCGATCGTGTCCACAACGGGACACGGGTACACCGAGTCCCGTCGCGGATGTTTCCGACGGTCACCACGCTGCCGCTGGGCATTCCGATGCCCAGAATCGTCGGTGTGCTCCGCGGGTTCGAGCCCGACGTGGTGCACCTCGCGTCCCCGGCGCTGCTCGGATGGGGCGGTGTGCATGCGGCTCGGCATTTGCGCATTCCGACCGTCGCCGTCTTCCAGACCGACATCGCGGGCTTCGCCGTCAGCTACGGCATGGGCGTGGCAGCCCGCGCAGCATGGGGATGGACCAAACACGTACACGCGCGGGCCGACCGCACACTGGCGCCCTCGACGTCGGCGATGGAAGACCTCGCCACTCACGGGATTCCACGCGTGCACCGCTGGGCCAGGGGAGTCGACATCACCGGATTCGCCCCCAGCGCGCGTGACGAATCCCTGCGCGCCGCGTGGTCGCCGTTGGGCAAGCCGATCGCCGGATTCGTCGGCAGACTGGCGCCCGAGAAGCACGTCGAACGGCTCGCCACATTGGCGGCGCGTGACGATATCCAGGTCGTGATCGTCGGTGACGGCATCGATCGCGCCAAGCTCGAAACACTGATGCCCACAGCTGTTTTCACCGGGGCGCTCTACCGGGAGCAGCTGTCGGCCGCGTACGCCAGCATGGACGTCTTCGTCCACCCCGGCGAGCACGAGACCTTCTGCCAGGCCGTGCAGGAAGCGATGTCCTCGGGTCTGCCCGTGGCGGCCCCCAACGCCGGCGGACCGCGCGATCTCGTCACACCGTGGCGCACCGGGTTACTGCTTGACGTCGCCGATTTCGGCCAACGGCTCCCCGACGCGGTCGACCACCTACTCGCCGAACGGGCGCGCTACGCCGTCAACGCGCGACGCAGCGTCCTGGCCAGGACGTGGCCGGTTATCTGCGACGAACTCCTCGGTCACTACCAGGACGTCATCGGGCACCGGCAGCGCCTCGCCGCCTAGCCCACGCCTAGCCCTCCAGTGCCGCCGTCGTCCACTCGCCTCCGAGGCCGCGCGAGGTACCCCTGATGAACCGGGCTTTTCCTACGCCTGATCTGGCCTTCGGCGCGGTGTTCACCGGCGATGTGACACCTTCGTCTGAATCCCCGTTCCCGGATCGCGAACTTTCCCAGGTACCGTCAGCTTCGTGAACCGCGCGACGCTGGATAAGCAACCGCACGAGGTCGCGTCGATGTTCGACGGTGTCGCGCGCCGCTACGACCTGACCAACACCGTCCTCTCGCTGGGCCAGGACAGGTTCTGGCGAACGGCGACCCGGGCCGCGTTGCGCATCGGTCCCTCAGATCGGGTGTTGGACCTGGCGGCAGGCACCGCGGTATCCACCGTCGAGCTTGCCAAATCCGGGGCGTGGGCGTTGGCCTGCGATTTCTCGGTCGGCATGCTGGCCGCGGGTGCCGACCGCGCCGTCCCCAAGGTCGCGGGTGACGCCACGCGGCTTCCGTTCGCCGACAACGTGTTCGACGCGGTGACGATCAGCTTCGGGCTTCGCAACGTCGTTGACCATGTGGCGGGGCTGCGCGAGATGGCCCGCGTCACGAGGCCCGGCGGGCGGCTGGTGGTCTGCGAGTTCTCGACGCCGACGAACCGCATGTTCGGCACCGTGTACAAGGAGTATTTGATGCGGGCGCTGCCCTCGGTGGCGCGCGCGGTGTCGTCCAATCCCGATGCCTACGTCTACCTGGCCGAGTCCATCCGAGCCTGGCCCGACCAGACGGCGCTGGCGCGCCGAATCTCCGACGCCGGCTGGTCCGCGGTGCGTTGGCGCAATCTGTCCGGCGGCATCGTCGCCCTGCACGCGGCCACCAAGCTCGCCTGACCTTGCAGCGTCAGCTGAACGGTTTGCGTTCGTCGAGGCGCCGCGAGCCCGCCCCTGCCAACCGCCACACCCGGGCGATCGCGTCGGCATCGTCGTCGGTGACGAAGTTGCCCATCACACGGACGGCGATCTCCATCAGCGGCGACGACCGCATCGCGACCGGCCCCGTCAGTGGCAGAAACCGTGGGATGGTCAGCAGCAGCGCAAGCCTGCGCGCCACCGAGAAGGAGCGCGCGTAATGCTGCTGCAGTACCGCGGGCCACGCCTTGGACACATCGCCGGACCCGAGCAGTTCGACGGCCAGGCGGCCGGTCTCCAGTCCGTAGTCGATTCCCTCACCATTGAGCGGGTTGACGCATGCCGCCGCGTCACCGACGAGCATCCAGTTGGGGCCTGCCACGCCGGACACCGCACCGCCCATCGGCAGCAACGCCGACAGCATCGCGCGGGGTTGGCCATCGAATCCCCACTCCTGGCGGCGCAGGTCGGTGTAGTGACTCATCAGCGGCCGCAGCGCGGCGTCGGCGGGCCGCTTAGCCGTGGCCAGCGCGCCGACGCCGATGTTCACCTCACCGTTGCCGAGCGGGAAGATCCACCCGTAGCCGGGCAGCACTCGGCCGTCGGGTGAACGCAACTCCAGGTGTGACGTGATCCACGGTTCGTTGTGCCGCGGAGTCGCGATGTAACCGCGAGCGGCCACCCCATACACCGTCTTCTGATGCCACCGCCTGCCCAGGATGCGGCCCAGAGTGGAGCGGGCGCCGTCGGCGACGATCAGCTGCGTGCAGCCGATCGACGAGCCGTCGTCACAGCTCACCGACGACGCTCGTCCCGACGAATCATGTTCGACACCAACAGCTTTGACACCGAGTAACATCGTGGCGCCATCGTCGGCCGCGACCTGCCTGATGCGTTCGTCCAATTCGGTGCGCGGCACGGCGCTAGAGGTCGGCGGAAAGGACGCTGCGGGCCACGGCACCTCGCGATCGGCGCCGAATCCCGACAGCCGCAGGCCGTGGTGGCTGACGCGCCCGGCAAGCCACCCGCCGAGCCCCAGATGCGTCAGTTCCGCCACCGCCCGAGGCGTGAGGCCATCACCACATGCCTTGTCGCGCGGGAACTGGGCGGAGTCGAGAACCAGCACATCGTGGCCGTTCCGCGAGGCCCAGGCGGCCGCCGCGGCCCCGGCGGGGCCGGCTCCCACCACGACCACGTCCGCTCTGGGACCACCCCCGAGTCGCTTCGCTCCTGCCCGCCGAGTGTCCACGCCACACAGTATGTTGGAACAATGAGGACACCGGCGAGCGTGGTGGCGGGGGTTGATTTCGGTGACGCCGACTTCGCCACGAGTGTCCGCGACGGGGTGGCACGCATCGAAGATTTGCTGAGCACCGAGTTGGGCAGCTCCGACGAGTTGATGTCAGAGGCGGTGCTGCACCTGTTCCAGGCCGGCGGCAAACGATTCCGCCCCTTGTTCACGGTGCTGTCGGCGCAGCTGGGGCCGCGGCCGGACGCCAACGAGGTGACCATCGCGGGCGCCGTCATCGAGATGGTGCATTTGGCCACGCTCTACCACGACGACGTGATGGATGAGGCCCAGGTGCGCCGTGGCGCACCCAGCGCCAACGCCAGGTGGAGCAACAACATCGCGATCCTGGCAGGCGACTATCTGTTCGCCACGGCCTCGCGGCTGGTGTCGCGACTAGGGCCCGAAGCGGTGTTGGTGATCGCCGAGACGTTCGCTCAGCTGGTCACCGGCCAGATGCGTGAGACGCGCGGCGCGGCGGAGAACGTCGACGCCATTGACCACTACCTGAAGGTGGTCTATGAGAAGACGGCGTGCCTGATTGCCGCCTCCGGCCGTTTTGGTGCCACGTTCTCCGGCGCCGACGACGAGCAGATCGACCGGCTCGCACGGCTGGGCGGCATCGTCGGCACGGCGTTCCAGATCTCCGACGACATCATCGACATCGACAGCGACCCCGACGAGTCGGGCAAGCTGCCCGGCACCGATCTCCGCGAAGGGGTGCACACGCTGCCGGTGCTGTACGCGCTGCGAGAAGATGGCGCCGACGCGGCGCGGCTGCAGGTGCTGTTGGCAGGCCCTGTCGAGTCCGACGATGTGCTGGCCGAAGCGCTAGCTCTGCTGCGCGCGTCGGCGGGGATGGCGCACGCCAAGGAGACTGTGCGGCAGTACGCGGCACAGGCCCGCAACGAGCTGGAGTTACTCCCGGACCTGCCCGGTCGGCGTGCGTTGGCGTCCCTGGTGGACTACACCGTCAATCGGCACGGCTGATCGGAAACTCCGCGCCTGTATCCGGCGTTGTATCAGCGGTGTATCGCTATCCACTGGTAGGAGGCAATTGATGTCGTGGCATCCGACCGCCAACAGGCTCAAGACTGTCGTGTTGCTGGTTGGCTTCACGGGGTTGATCGGTCTGGTCGGTGCGTTGTTCGCCCGGTCGACGGGTAACACGCTATGGATCTGGGGCGCGTTGGTCTTTGCGCTCGGCACCAATGTCTACACTTATTTCAACAGCGACAAGCTGGCGTTGCGAGCCATGCACGCTCAACCGGTATCGGAGGTGCAGGCGCCGGAGATGTACCGCATCGTCCGTGAGCTGGCTACCACCGCCCACCAGCCGATGCCGCGGCTCTATATCTCGGACACGGCGAACCCCAATGCGTTCGCCACCGGGCGTAATCCCCGCACTGCGGCCGTATGCTGCACCACCGGCATCCTGCAGCTTCTCAACGAGCGCGAACTGCGTGCGGTGCTGGGCCACGAACTGTCGCACGTCTACAACCGCGACATTCTGATTTCGTGCGTCGCGGGCGCCATGGCGTCGGTGATCACGGCGTTGGCCAACGTCGCCTGGATCGCCAGCATGTTCAGCAACAGCAACAATCGAGGAAACGGAAACTTCCTCGGCCTCCTGCTGATTCAGCTTCTCGGCCCCATCGCAGCCACCGTCGTCCGGTTGGCGGTGTCGCGGTCGCGTGAGTACCAGGCCGACCAGTCGGGCGCCGAACTGACCGGCGACCCGCTGGCGTTGGCGTCGGCGTTGCGCAAGATTTCCGGTGGGGTGGAACGCGCCCCGCTGCCCCCGCAGCCGCAGCTGGCCGACCAGGCTCACCTGATGATTGCCAGCCCGTTTCGGGCAGGAGAGAAGATCGGCAAACTGTTCTCGACTCACCCTCCGATGGCTGAGCGCATCGCGCGGCTCGAGGCGATGGCAGGTCGCGGACCGGGGCAGTACTAAATCTTGATCACCTCGCACCGACCATCGCGAAATGGTGGCTGCCCGATGACGCTAGGAGTGCGCCCGCCCCCGCGAGCCTCTAGGGTGAGCTCGTGCTGAGCAGAATTCTGATTGGCCTGGTGAGTGTCGCAGGGGCGGCAATGATCGGTTCACCGACAACGGCCATGCTTGCAACAGCGGCCGCCGAGCCGGAACCCGCACCAGCGCCGCTCCCCGGTCTCGATGTCATGGCCATGCCACCGATCTCCCCGGCGGACTATTCCGCGATGAACGACATTTGGTACGCGTTCGGCGCCCCGGGCGGGGTGACCTGCGTGATCGACCGCGGCGGCGACGGCTACGGCTGCAGCGGAGCGCTACCCGCGGCACCCAACGGCGCCAACGTCGTCAGCACCGGCAACGCTGGTCCCCCTGGCTTCTCCAGCTCAGACCGCCCCGTCTTCGGCATGACCGAGCCGGTCAACGTCCTGCCCGCCAACTCGCGCCTGACCTACCGCAACGTCAGCTGCGGGACCGACGGAACGACGACGTCGTGCGTCAACTCCTACGCCCAGTCCGGCTTTGTGCTGAGCCCCGCGGGCAGCTACATCTTCGGTGAGGTCAACCCGCTGGTAGACCGGCCCGATGGCACCAATCCCTACGCGAACTGACCTCTCCAGGATCCGGCGTCGTCAGAACCCCGAGCCGTGCACCTCGTGGCCGGGGGTCTCGGCCACCAGGCCGTTGTAGGCCTGCTCGACCGAGGACCCGTGGTTGATCACGCCGTCGACCTCCCGCGCGATGGGCATGTTGATGCCGTAGTTGTCGGCGAACTCCATGATCACGCTCGCGGCTTTGACGCCTTCGGCGACCTGGTTCATGGATTCGATGATCGCCGAGAGTGGTTTGCCCGCGCCGAGCTGCTCACCCACGTGGCGGTTTCGGCTTCGTTGACTGGTACACGTGACGATCAGATCGCCCATGCCCGCCAGGCCGGCGAAGGTATCGCGGTGACCGCCCATCGCTTCACCCAGCTTCGACATCTCCCGTACCGCACGGGCCATCACCATGGCGCGGGTGTTCTCGCCGATGCCCAGTGAGTAGCCCATTCCGACGGCGATCGCGTAGACGTTCTTGAGCGCTCCTGCCATCTCGACGCCGACGACGTCGTCGGTGGTGTAGGTGCGAAAGCGCTTGGTGCGGAACAGCTCGGCCAACGGGGCGGCGATGGACTGGTCGGGCATGGCCAGTACGGCGGCGGCGGCGTACCCTTCGGCGACCTCACTGGCGATATTGGGTCCGGCCAGGATGCCTGCGGGGTGGCCGGGCAGCACCTTGTTGACGATCTGGGACATCCGCATGTTGGTGCCCTGCTCGAGGCCCTTGACCAGGGATACGACCGGGACCCATGGCCGCAGATCCTTGCCCAGTTCCTCGAGCACACCGCGAAATCCGTGGGACGGCACACCCATCACCACCACGTCGGCGGCGTTAGCCGCCTCCGAGAGATCGGTCGTGGCCCGCAGGTTCTCGGACAGCTCGTGATCACTACCCAGATATCGGGAGTTGCGGTGATTGGTGTTGATGTCCTCGGCGGTTTCCTGCGAGCGCACCCACTGCAGGGTGGGAGTGCGGCGCGCACAGATGGAAGCCACGGTGGTGCCCCACGAGCCGCCTCCGAGGAGGACCACCCGGGGTGGGCGAGCAAATGTCATGGCCATCAGAGTATGGCGACGGCCACGCGTGCAGAGGCGGTTTGCGAACCGGACCGGCGCGGCTAGCCGCTTCGACGGGGCTGGCGCACGCTCACCTTTCGGGGCTACTCGGAGCTGCCGGAGCCTGCGTGTACACCTGAGCCATCGCCCGGGCGCTCTCCTCCTCATGGGCAACGTAGGCGATGGCACCATTCTGCATCGCGGTCGCGTCCGCCCCGATATTGGTGAGCAACGTGGCCGACGCGGTGGCCCACTGCGTCAGACGGTTGTTCAATGCCGTCGCGGAACGGCCCAGCCAGCCTGATTCTGCTGTGGCGAAACGCGTGTCGGTGCTGGTGTGGTTGGTCGCGAGTGTCTCGCCATGCGCGGTCACGGTGATGGCCGAGCTTGCCAACTTCTCGGTGTCGACGGTGAAGGACATGTTCTCCCCTCATGTAGCTGTACGTGCCAGGTAACCGGATGACTTGCCGGCTGTCACTTCACCCACATTCACCGTGACCGCGTCCCCGGCCGATGGTGCACTCGGGTGGTTGGGGAAGACGCATCGATCGCCCGCTTCATTGCCATCGCTGAACTCCACCATCGTCCAGGCGTCTATCGACGCTTCGGTGTCAACCGTCTCACCGATGTGGTGAATTGACCAAGGACGAAGGGATGCGAGGATTGACTAGCTATGGCGGGCTTGGGTTTATCGATCGCGGAGGTCCTCGCGTGGGACGCAGAAGCAGTGCGTGAGGTGTTTCTGGCGGGACAAGAACGTGCGACTGGGACGATGGACGTGTCGTACAAACTCTCGGTGCTCGACGTGTTCGAGACGTGGGGCGGTGACACGGCACAAGCTGCGAGAACCTCCATCGCAGTGACGCGCCAAGACCTTGACGGTCATGGCCGCGAGGTCATGAAAGTCGCGCTCGCCGCGGAAGCTTCGGCGGATCAGATCGAAGCTGTGCAGGCAGACTTGCGCGGGGTCATCGCCGAGGCGCAAGGTAAGGGACTCGTCGTCGATGAGGTCAACAGCACAGTCACGGCGTCGCCCACCTCAAGACTTCCGCTCGTCGACCAATCTCTCGCTGCCGGATATCAATTGCGGGTCAATGCGGCGCTGACCCGGGCAGACCAGATCGACGATTCGTTGGCGGCCGCCATCAATTACGCCGACGGCGATTCCAGCGCATTCCCTGTGATTCCCGGTAATGGCACCGATCTCTTGGTAAGGATCGAGAATCAAAGCGCCGCTTTCGAGGAAGTGTTCGGCCGACTCCCGGCATCGGTCGCAGACTGGCAAACGGCCGCTGCGCTCGATCCGCACAGCTACCTGCCCAAGAACGACGGGGTACCGCCGAACATCGTCGTAGGGACGATCGAGCCGGTACCGGGTCAGGGTGTCGTAGAGGTGAACCTGTTCATCGCGTCCGAGGAAGTCGTATACCCCACACCCGACGGTGGGTGGGATTACAACTACGGAGACAACCGCGGCTTTAACCCCAACCTGACGCCCGAGCACAACCGGGTCACCATACTCATTGACTACGAAAACGGGTTGATCGTCACCCGGCAGAACCCGTCGGTGCGAACGTCGGACGGCGCGTCGATGGCGGGCACCCCCCTGGTGTCGGCGACGCAAAGCGGCGCCGACGGCAGTGTGTTTGTCGAGTACGACACGGTCGATCCGTTCGTTCCCGGCGGGGAGCGGGTCGCACAGGCGTTGCCGTGGGTGGTCAACGGTCAGATTGTGATAAGTCCAGGCACGTCGGGCCCAGCGGTTGGTGGCGTGATCAGTGCCTATCCCGCAGTCGAGGTATACGGCACGTCACCGACCGGCGCTACCTCGACCTTGGTGCAAGATATGCCCCGGATCCACGATCTGCCCCTGAACTTGAACGTGTTGATACCAGAGACGCTCGGCCCCCTGACGAGCTTGCCCTTCCAGCAGGGCATCGGCGACACATCGTTGCTCGACCCCTTCTACGACACTCGGTTCGGAGTGCATAGTCAGCAAGTCACCGTTCCGCCAGTCACTACGCCGCTCGGACCGGCATCTGCGCCGGTAACCATCGGCATCCACGAGTAGGAGCGCAAATGGACCAACAGAATCAACGCCAACTCCCCGGCCAGCACGCCGATCGAATCAATTGGTACGCAGCGGCGTTCGGTGCCGCGGTGATCGGAGGCATCGCCTACGGACTGGTTCTGGTGGTCGGAATGATTATCGGGGCGACGGGTTGGAAAGCCTGGATCCCAGTGGCGGCGCTCACCGTGGGGTTGGTGCTGGTCGGCACTGCAATGGGCAGAATGCTCAATGGAATCAGAACCCGCACTGCGGGTGCCGCCATCGCTGCCGCATCCCTGGTCGGTGGGCCGTTCGCGGTCGAAGCCTTCGTGATCTGGCTGGTGAACAGTGGAAGTTGATGCCGTGGCCGACAACCCTGCCGAAGAAGGGCGTTCACCCGGATGGCAAGTGCTTGCAGGCCTTACCGTCGGTTCGCAGTTGCTGATCACCTACTTCATTGTGGGACCAGCCGCCCCGGCAGTGCCCCTGCTGCTCGCGCTTGCCACGGCTTTCCCACGCAATTCCCGTAACTTCGCGGTGGGCGCGTGTGCAGCCGGGGTCGCGGGCTTTGTGTTCATACTCCTGTTCGCAATGCTCTTCCGAGCCGTCGAACACGCCACGTAGCGCCCTTGATCTGACCCGACTGCGAGCCCAAATCGATTGCAGGAAGCTGTTTTCGGGGCTGCAATTGTTGGAGGTGTGCCACCGCCACCGCAGCTTGGCGGTTCCGCGCTGGCGACCCCGGTGCGTCCTGCAGCAGCCGAGCAGCCGGAACCTGAGCAGCCCGCTCGGGAAACGCCGACACCAAGGCCGGTCGTCGACTCAGCTTTCGCCCGCGCCAACGGTGCCGTCGTTCACGTGGCTCGACCCGTTCAGGAGCGGGAGTCAGGTACCCGTCAGCGGTAGTTGACGAACTGCAGCGCGACGTCCAGGTCGGCCTGCTTGAGCAGGGAGATGACGGTCTGCAGGTCGTCGCGCTTCTTGGAGCTGACGCGGATCTCGTCGCCCTGGATCTGCGCCTTGATGCCCTTGGGGCCCTCGTCGCGGATGATCTTGGTGATCTTCTTGGCCTGCTCGCTGGAGATGCCCTGCTTGAGCGCGCCGGTGACCCGGTAGGTTTTGCCACTGGCCTGCGGCTCGCCCGCGTCGAACGCCTTCATCGAGATGTCGCGTCGCACCAACTTCTCCTTGAAGACGTCAATGGCGGCCTTGAGCCGCTCCTCGGTGGAGCTCACCAGTTCGATGTTCTCCTCACCCTTCCATTCGATCGTGGTGTCGGTGCCGCGGAAGTCGAAACGGGTGGACAGTTCCTTGGCAGCCTGGTTCAGCGCGTTGTCCACTTCCTGCCGGTCGATCTTGCTCACAACATCGAACGATGAATCCGCCATTGGACCCGTCCCCTCTCTTCGGTTGGTCTGGCCGTTTGTGGTTTCGGTACATCTTCGTTGTATCCTGCTCTGCGCACTGCAAGCACCCCCGGCAGGTTGCCCGAGCGGCCAATGGGAGCGGACTGTAAATCCGTCGGCTAACGCCTACACAGGTTCGAATCCTGTACCTGCCACGCATGTCAGGCCCCCTTTCGAGGGGGCCTGAGTGCGTTTGGGGGTCGGAATTGTCACGGATTGTCACAAGTCGCGCGGCACTCACCGCGGCATGTGCTTTCGCACCCGATCTCCTTCGCCCTGATGGTGGACGATGACGACGGGTTGCATCAACCTCGGCCCTACGGTCACGGCGCATTCCGCCCAAGGCGTCACCGCCGCCACCAGCCACGCCGTGCTCGGTGAAACTACCAGGTGCGCTGTGCTTTACGTCGCGATGACCCGCGGCCGCGCGCGTCGAGTAGCCAGGCTTGCACGCTGAGAACGCGATCGGGTATCCGCATTCGCGTTCCTTTCGGTTTAGGGCGGCGGTAGTAAAGCATGCGTCACGGGAGGCGCCCTCGGGTGCACATACAGCCAGTTGCCAGAATTCGTCGATGGCGAAAGTCGGCATGGCTGTGTGGCCATGTGCGTGCCGCCAGGAACAGGCTTGCGGCGGCGAGTATGGCCAGGACGGTGGCGGCGGCAGGTTGTCCAGCGATGGCGCCAAGCTGGCCGGCCAAGGGATAGGTCAGGAAGAAACAGGCATGCGACAGCGAGAATTGAGCGGTGAATACCGCTGTGCGGGTGTCGTCATCGGAGTGTTGCCGCAGTAGACGCGCCGACGGGGTAATGATCAACGAGGTGCCGGCGCCCAGGACGAACCAGAGCCCACCCAGCAGTACCCAGGCGGCGTTGACGGGGGTGCACACGAAAAGGGTTGCGGTCGTAGCGGTCAGGCCGATAGCGGCGATGGCCGCGCCGGTCAGCATGACGCGGCGGTCCGAGGTTAGCGTCAACAATCGCGGCACGGCCAGCGCGACACTCATCGATCCTGCTCCGTAGCAGGCGAGCATCGCTGCCACGGCCGCGTCGGTGCTGGCGACGAGAATGTCGTGAACGTAGACGACGGTGTTGACGACCACCAGGGCGGTCGCGGAGGCGACGGCCATGTTGAGCGCCAACAGCGACCGTAATACCGGCTGCTGCCACATCAGTCGCGTCCCCAAGGTGGTTCGCTCCCAGAATGATTCGGTTGGAGCCTGGGCCGGCAACGCCGGAACAGAGGCTGCTAGGACGAACGCGGTCGAGGCGGCGAAGCCGGCGACAGTCCCCAGGAACAGGTAGTTGTAGGGCATCACTATCAAGAGCGCGGCCGCCAGAGTCGGACTCAGAAGCGACTCCAGGTCGTAGGCAAGACGCGACAGCGACAGGCCTCGGGTGTAGTCCTTATCGTCGACCAACACTGCGGGGATGACCGATTGAAGGACGGGAGTGAATGTCGCCGAGGCGGCCTGCAGCAGGAAAATCAACACATAAATTTGCCAGACCTGATCGACGACAGGCAGAATCAGCGCGATACCCGCGCGGATCGCGTTCGAGCTGAGCAACCATCCACGCCGCGGCACCCGATAGATCAGCGCCGTGATGACGGGCGCTACGAATACGTAGGCAGCCATTTTGATCGCCAGCGCCGTGCCGAGGACGGCACCGCCGTCGGCGCCGGCCAACTCGTAGGCCAGCAACCCCAACGCGACGGTCAGGAGACCAGTGCCGATCAGTGCCACCACCTGTGCGGCGAACAGCGCCGCGAACGTCCTGTTGCGCAAAATTGTGAGCATGCAGTGGATGTCGGTCGTCGGTGGCAGCGTCAGCTGGTCACGGTCTCGGGGTGCTCAGTCTCGCTCTTAGCCCGCAGAGCACTGTCCTGGCGGTGGTGAGCCAGCAGGCCGTGGCCGTGGCCGTTGCCGGGGCATCATCCGTCCGCATTGTCTGCATTCATACGTAGATAGTAGACCGTGTGGTTCCACTCAGAACTGAGGAAATGTCTCGGTGTCACGGGAGTCGAACCTCCGCGATGCCGCCAACGACGCCGCCGCGAAGCTACAGGCCGCCATCGACTCCCTCGGTGGAGCGTCCGCCGACCAGCGTTCATTGACTGTTCATTTGCCCACTGATTCGACATCTGTCAATATTGATGGATGTCGATGTCGGACGAGTCGCAGGTATCAGTCGACGCATGTTGCGATAACCCGCTGTTGGGGGAGCCGCTGTCGGCACTCGAAGCCGCAGCTGTGGCGGTGAAGTTGAAGGCGCTGGCTGATCCTGTCCGACTGCGGTTGTTCAGCGCGATCGCCAGCCACGCGGGCGGAGAGGCGTGTGTGTGCGACATCTCCGTCGGTGTCGATGTGTCGCAGCCGACGGTGTCGCACCACCTAAAGGTGCTGCGCGACGCCGGACTGCTGCGCTCGGAACGCCGCGCGTCCTGGGTGTATTACGCGGTGATTCCCGAGTCATTGCAACCCCTTTCGTCGCTGTTCAACCTCAACCACGCCGCTCTTGCGGACATACGCGCATGACTGAGACGACGACCTCGGGCTCGGCTGCCCCGGCCGTGGTGGGCAAGCTGTCCACGCTGGACCGCTTCCTGCCGGTGTGGATCGGCTTTGCGATGGCCGCTGGCTTATTGCTGGGCCGGTGGATTCCAGGGCTGAACACCGTCTTGGACAATGTGCAGATCGACGGTATTTCGTTGCCGATCGCGCTGGGCCTGCTGATCATGATGTACCCGGTGCTGGCCAAGGTGCGCTACGACCGCCTCGACACGGTCACCGGTGACCGCAAGCTACTTCTCAGTTCGTTGTTCTTGAATTGGGTGCTCGGGCCGGCGTTGATGTTCGCGCTGGCGTGGCTACTGCTGCCGGATCTGCCCGAGTATCGGACCGGTTTGATCATTGTCGGTTTGGCGCGCTGCATCGCGATGGTGATCATTTGGAACGATCTGGCGTGCGGTGACCGCGAAGCCGCAGCGGTGTTGGTCGCACTCAATTCGGTCTTCCAGGTCATCATGTTCGCTGTTCTGGGCTGGTTCTATCTGTCGGTCCTGCCCGGCTGGCTCGGCCTGGAGCAGACCACCATCAGCACCTCTCCGTGGCAGATCGCCAAGTCGGTGCTGATCTTTCTCGGCATTCCCTTGCTGGCCGGTTACCTGTCGCGGCGCCTGGGTGAGAAAACTAAGGGCCGTGAGTGGTACGAGACCACGTTTCTGCCTCGGATCGGGCCGTGGGCGCTTTACGGGTTGTTGTTCACGATCGTGATTCTCTTTGCTTTGCAAGGCGAGCAGATCACCAACCGTCCCTTTGACGTGGCCAGAATTGCGCTGCCGCTGCTGGTCTATTTCGCGATTATGTGGGGTGGCGGTTATCTACTCGGCGCCGCATTGGGACTGGGCTATCAGCGCACCACTACGCTCGCCTTCACCGCTGCGGGCAACAACTTCGAACTCGCCATAGCCGTCGCGATCGCCACCTACGGCGCCACCTCCGGGCAAGCACTAGCCGGCGTCGTGGGCCCGCTGATCGAGGTCCCGGTCCTGGTGGGTCTGGTGTATGTGTCGCTTGCGCTGCGCCGACGCTTCGCCGACCAGACCACCCTGCCCGCTGCAGTCCACTCATCCACGACAAAGGAGTCGTAACCCATGAATGAAAGCCCCGCAGCCCTGCGTCCGCACCGCGACCTTTCCATCGACCAACGACACGCGTTGAAAACCGCCGCCACGCGGTTGGAACGCGATTTCGCTGACAACTTCGGCGTCGAGACGATCGAACGGTTTCTCCACTCCTCTTATGACCAGTTCGCCGGCCGCGCTTCCATACCAAACTTTCTGCCGCTGTTGGCCGAACGTTTTGCGCGCCAACGCCTGCACGCGCTGGCACGCGTCGAAGGCAAAATCAGCGACGGCAAGCCCACCGTGCTGTTCCTGTGCACTCACAACGCCGGTCGTTCCCAGATGGCGCTGGGCTACTTCACCCACCTCGCTGGCGACGACGCGGTGGCTTGGTCGGGTGGCTCCGAGCCCGGCGACCGCATCAACCCCTCTGCCGTTGCGGCGATGGCGGAGGTCGGCATTGATATCACCGGCGAATTCCCTAAACCCTGGACCGACGAAATCGTCCAGGCCGCCGACGTCGTGATCACCATGGGCTGCGGAGATGCCTGCCCCATCTTCCCCGGCAAGCGCTACGAGAACTGGGACCTGCCCGACCCGGAAGGCCAGGACATCGCCGCAGTCCGCCCGATCCGCGACGACATCGAAGAACGGGTCCGCCGGCTGCTGGTCGAACTCCACGTCACCGCACGCCAGACATAGACGCAGAGGACCTCATGACCGACTCGTCGAAACCCGCCGTGCTGTTCGTGTGTGTCAAGAACAGCGGCAAGTCGCAGATGGCCGCCGGGCTCATGCGCCAGCTCGCGGGCGACACCGTGACCGTGCATTCCGCTGGAACCAAACCCGGCTGTGCGGTCAATGACCTGTCCGCGCACGCCCTCCTGGAGGTGGGTGTCGACATCACCAGTGAGCAGCCCAAGCCGGTGGATTATGAGCTGGCCCGCGACGTCGACCTGGTAGTCACTCTCGGTAGCGAAGCCAAGCTGGAACCTCTTGCGGGTACCCGGGTCGAGAACTGGGACACCGACGAACCCTCCGAACGCGGAATCGGCGGAATCGAACGAATGCGGTTAATCCGCAACGACATCGACGACCGAGTTCGTCAGCTGATTCAGACGCTGAACCTCGCCGCCACGCCGTAATTCCGCGGTACCATCCGCACCGACGCGGAATCCTCGTCATCACGCTCCGGGAGGTGAATTAGTTAGTTAAGCTAGCTAGATGTTAACGCCGACGGCTGCAACCTGGCCGGTCCCGGGGAAGGCGGACCGTCGCCGGCCTCCAGCGCCAACGGTTGCAATCCCCGTTCCCGTAGGGGTGCGGGCGCCGCCAAACCCTGGGGCCCGGCTTCGATCAC
>JBPPMS010000086.1:0-7835 GCA_051306175.1 Mycobacterium sp.
TTGGTGATACCTGTCGGTGTCCCCGTGAACGCCGGCGACGCTAACGGGGCCTTCAAATCCAGCGCAGTCTGCTGCGCTGTAGACACCGGCTTAGCCGAATCGGCAGTGTTATCAACACTGCCCAACCCGACGGCGGATCGTGCCGCCGCTTCGGTGGCCGCGACAACCAACAACTGGCCGACCGCCGAAAACCCTAAGTCGTCGAGCAGGACAACCCCGGCGGAACCCTCAAACCAAATGTCGCTGTCCTCGCCAGGTGGTGCATCGTCAGGAACATCTCCACCTACCCATATGACGAGATCGGCGCCCCCCGGTCGGGCAGGCCAACCTGTCACCCCGTCGAAATGCAGCACCGGGATATCCCCACCCGGCGGCCCCGGCGGCCCCGGCGGCCCCGCGATCATGCCCTGTACGGGTGCGTTCGGCACCGGCGCGACCGTCGCCAAGTCGAGGGCCTCACCGTCGCCGGGTGCAATGAAGTTGGCCAGCTTGATTGTGTGCCGCTCAATCCGCACGTTCAGCTGCCATTGCAGACCTGTGAACGGTAAAGCTGCGTCGTTCGCGAGCAGGGTGACTGGCGCACCGCCGTCGGCGACGATGAACCCGTCGATGTCCACGACCGCTTTGACGGGCAGCACCCGATGAAAGTTATTCTCCCACACGAAGAACGACTTCTCATAGTTGGTGACGTTCGGGACGAACTCCACGGCCGCCCGGCTGGTCAGCGGTGTCGCCGCCAGTTCGGAGGAGACGAGGTCACCGAGAATTTCCAACAGTTTGCGGGGCGTGACAGTGAAACTGGGCAGCGGCATCAGATAGCCCGCCCGTTCATGCTCATCATGCGAGTATTCCCCCTACGCAATACACCATAGAGTAGTTACCTTGGTCGTCTGGTGTGGTGCTGAAAGCTGCTGTTTGAACCCAGTTCTCCGGTACTTCTGGGCCGTCCTGCAGAGGCCCGCGGTGCATGAAGAACACAACCCCCGGGCGGGAAGGGTGCGTGAAACTAATATCGTCTGGGTATTCGTCCATGTTGTTAACTCCTTTACACAGCTGGTTTAACTAGTTCACCGAAGAACACCGCTGGGCCCCTGACATTGTCTATGGTGAAAGCAGCGCCGAGTTCACCTGTGGTTATGTGCGTAGGTGTATCGCCGACAGCGATGAGGCGCGGCTGCACGGTGTCGCCAACCGACAGCTCGTAGCGGGAGGGGACACCCGGCGGCACAGGCGCCCCGTACTGCGCCCCGTTCTTATACAGCACCCACCAAGCCATATAAGGCCCAGCACCATTAGTAACTGCGATAATTGATGCGTTCAGCTCCCATATACCGGCCTGGTTGACCGTCACCAACCCGGTGCCCTGCGTTGTTATAGTCGCACCGTTAGTGAAGTCAGTCGCGGAGAAAAACGAGCTGGGCAACGCGGCTACAGCTCCGTTTGCGACTGCTAGTGCGGCGTTGCTGGTGCTGCTCCTGTTGAGTTGCCACCCCACCATGGTCAACGGCCCCTGAACATAATCAGACATCGAAAAAGACGCCAACCGGAAAGAGTCATAGGTGAAAACCACCACGTTTCTGTACATTGTGATGCCGGTGCTTACGTTGGTTGTAGTACTTCTGTTTACGTTGTTACCGACGTCGTTACCTGAGAGAACCAGCACACCGTTAACAAACGCGTAGTAATCCAGTCCGAAGCATCTGAATTCGACACGGGCGCTGTTCGGGACCGTGGTAGAGGTTGAGAACAGCGAATTGAAAGTGAAAGTACCGCCAGTCATTGTGTAATAACCGATAACAACGCGGTCAGTCTCAAACAGCGCGTACGCCCCGTCGCTTAGGGTGGAAGTGCTACGCAGGTGCAGGGTCGTCATCTCCGCCGACCCCCCGGTATCACAAAACGTACCGGAACAAGACTGCCCATCGGTGGCGAACAACTTAGCGGTGTATACCGCGTAGTGGCGCCCCGCGCTGACACCGGATTTAATACCTATGTGGTTATTTCTGATGCAAATACTGTCGGTGCCACTGGAAGTCCACCCCGACAGCGCCGTACCATCAGCCACGGTCGCGGGGGTGTAGTTGCTGCTGTTGCCGCCGACCGGCAAGTGGTTGCCGTTGTTCTGCTGCTGTAAAGCTACCTGAGCTGACAAAACACCTGTGTTGATACCGAAAATGGCGTCGTAAACATTCGACAAAACGCTACCTGAGGCTAGACCACCGGCCGCTTCGACGATTTTATCCCACGTGCCTTGTATATTTGTCGCCGCGGTGCTGACGTTGGACTGCGCTGTGTCAGTGGCCGCACGGTGACCCTGCAACGCCGAGAACACGCTCGCCAAACTCGCCCCGATAGAACCTATCGTCCCCCCCGCACCGTCGAAGATCTTATCCAGGAGGTCCTGAAAATCGTCGTTGACATTATTCACCCACGTGCCGATATCGTTGAGGTTGCCGTCCTCCTCGCCGGTGAATATTTCCGCTAAATCACCGATAACCGGAACTTCCCCGATCGCCATTATGGCGTCCTGCGTTGTTGGGAACTCCGTTAAAGTGCCGAACAATCGGTTAGCGACCACCTCAATAATTCCCCGCGGTATCGGCCCCTTCCGAATGTTGTTGACGGAAAAGAAATTATCTAACGGTCCCTGAACCTTCGGGTTATCTTGCACGTAACGCTGCTTCAAAGCAGCCTCAGCGAACGCCTGATCCAAACCGTAACGCCCCGCGATACCCGTAGCACCATCAACATCGGGTGTCTTAACGGGGAACAGGATCGTATCTATATCCGGCAGCGCGCCATCCGGGAAAGTCACTCCAAACGCTCCGAAGGTGTCCTATTCACCATGTCCTGACCCATCGAAAGCACCTCAGGATGATCCCGCCGAATCTCAGCCAGAACCAGCGCCGTCCGCTCCGCGTCCCCCTCGGCCCCAACAACACGGTCCGCGAGCCCAGCCAACTCCGGTCCCTGCGCACGCATCCATTCCAACAGATCAGCCCGGGCGCCCCGCATCCGCGCAACATCATCATCGGGGCCACCAGCCGGGGGCGTCGCGTTCCCGGTGGCCACTACTTCTTCGACCGGCCCGAAATTACCCGCCCCAGTTTTCACCCTGACCAAATCCTTCTTCGCCAACTCCGCATGCACCCGGACCCCGAACTCATCATGCAACTGCGTCGCCCAATAACCGATCAGCGGCGGCGGCGTCGCATAATACGGCCGGTTGTCGTTGCCGGTCGGGATGCGGGAAATGACCCGGCCGATAGCGGCGATCTGATCGGCCCGACCCAGATCGGGCATCAGACCTGATCCTGCGCCGCTATCGACGTGAGCTGAATACCCGAGCTGAGCAGCGACGCCTGCCAGTTCATACCGAAATACCGGTAACCAGGACCATGCGGAACGATCTCCGTCTCATCCACCCAATACGCCAATTCGGTTGTCATCGACGAATTGAACAGCGACAACCGCCGCGTGAAATCGTCATACCTGGCCTTGTAGTTGGTGTTGTCCACCACCGTATGAGACACCATGGCACCCTCGTCGATCATCTCTATCGGCCCCGTACCCCGACCTATATGAATGTAGTTGTTGAAGATGCCGCTCTCGAACATCGCGAACAGATAGCTGGTCATCGCCGCGTTGGAACACAGAACCACAGCGGTCTTACCGGCGCCCGGGTTCAACAGGTTGAACGACACAGTTGCACTGTCAGTGTTCAACGGTGCGTAGAACCGCATCGCCGCGTCGACAAAGAAGATGGTGTGCGGCCCGACACCGTTCGGGTCACCGTCGCCGGAGTTGTCGAAAATGGTCGGCTTACCCAAAACGGGCACCCACTTCGACCCGACCAGGCCGGTGCGGGCATAGAAGTTGTCCCGGAACTGCAGAACCTGAACACTGGTGTCGGTGGCGGGCGCGTTGCTGAACCGCGCCTCCTTACGGATCACGGTCCCGTACTGCAGTTGGCGCACCACATCGCCGTCGACGAGGAACGTTTCAAAATGGGAACCCGCCGCGATGATGTCGACCTCGCCGGGCGGCGCATTGAAACCGATCTCCTCATAACCAACAACGCCAGCGATGTCCGCGATCACACCACCAGCCGTGTCGTAGAAGACGGTGTGCACCGACGCGCCAGCGGGCCACGTGTCCCACCCGTACCGGCGTGCACGCATCGGCGGCGGCTCGAACTGTTCCCCCCTCGACAACACAAGAGCCGAATACTTACCGGGCACAGGCGACCTCGCTCTGATTATCACTGAACAATGTGGACTCCGATATCATGCAGCCGGTCGAACGCTGATTTGAACATCGCTGATGTGCGTTCCCCCCGAGACATGCCTTTTCTGTTTTGTCCCACTTTCATTGTGAACGAGAACTCCCCGTCCCCTCCACCTTCCAATGTTTGTTCCTCAATTTGGTTGACGAACAAAATGTTCGAACCAGTCGACCGGCGGTAAGCGCCGTCGGTGGTTGCCAGACGGTCACCGGTCTCCCCGTGTAAACCGGGAATGAACCAGGTGCTGTTCGGGTCTATCACACAGGTGTGTGACGTTTCGGCTTCGGTAGCTTTGAACCCGCCGCGCCACACCGCTAAAGCCGCCAGCGACCAGGCGTTCATTTCCGCGCCGGACTGGTAAATCTCGTGTAGGTGAACCCAACCTAGTTTTGTTGCGCGGGAAGTGTTCTTCCATTCATCCCAGGCAAGGATGGTGCCGACAAGGAACGGCATGATGATGTCAGCGGCGATGTCACCGAGGGAGTCGAACCCGCCGAGCAGGAAATATCCGATCAAATTCCCCGTAGCTGAAATGATCAAATTCGCGATTGCGTCGGCGGTCGGGTTGTCGCCGCCGACGATCACGGACACCGCGGTAGCGGGCGCGTGGGACAGCTTCGTTTGCAGGTCGTTGTAATGGGAGTCTCGCAGCGTGTACGGCGGCGACCCGGCCAGGGTGCCTAGGAAACTGTTCTGCCAGTATTCGTCGGCCCACAACGTTTGGTCGTCGGCCACCATCGACAGGGAGTCCTCCACGAAACCGGCGCCCCATTGGACCGCCGACCGGGCCAGACCGGTGAGCGCGTTGCCGCCGAAGAATGTCCCCGAATCGGCCCCGAACCCCGACCGGTCGCGCGGCTCGAACACGAGGGCACCGTTAGCGACGTTGTTGTCCAGGAGGCCGGTGACCTTTTCGCCTTCATCGGTGAATATCCGCCGGTACCCCATGTGAATTTGCCCGTCGTCGAGTGCCGCGGCGAACACCGAATCAAGGGTGTTCATGCGGGCACCCATGAACGTCCATAGGCTTGAATCTTGAAAGAACGACGGCGCTTTGACGTGGACCTGCCAGGCCCCGCGGTTGATGATGTCGAAGTACTGCGACACGTCGAACGGATCGTCAGGCAGTGTGTACGGGTGACCTTCTAGCCGCAGCAAATTCAGTTCCATAGTGGCGGCGATGCCCCAGCACGTCGGTACCGGCCCCATCCAGAAATCGCGGGGAAACTGAAAAATTGGTATGGGCAGCAGCGGGTTCGGCGGGCACAGCATGAACTGCAGGAACTGCATGTCGTCGTTGAAGTTGGCGGTCAGATAGTCGACACCGTCACGTGTTTCGAGGTCCCAATGGTGCATCAGCCCGGTCCAACGTTTCCGACCGCCGTACATGTCGATACGGATCAGGATGTTCTTACATTCGTCAGGATCGTTGGGAACGGTGAGTATCCACTTTGCTAAGTAGTGATCGGCGCGGATTTCGAGCATCCCCGCCGAAGAAACATTTTTGACGTCCGGAAATTTGTGTTTCGTTAATTCTCGAAAATTGATCCGGCCGCGAAACACCACACCGGGGGACCCGTCCGGATTGTTCTTGTACAGGAAAATTTTGGGTTTCGCCCGCTGGATAGCTTTGCGGCGCCGCCTTGTTTCAGCGACTGACTGCCGGGTGCGTTCCAGTGTGGGCGCAAGGTTCATCAGGCGGCGCCGATGCCGACCGAGGTGCCTACGACTGTCGGTGTGCTGAACGGTTCTGCATACCAGCGCGGCAAGTCCAGCTCGCAGCGTGCACCGTCAGGGTTGGTGACGTCGAGCACCCGGACAACGCAACCTTCGTAAGGATCGCCCATTCCAGGCTGGATAGGGTACTCCAGGTCACGCCCCACCATCCGCTCATAGACCGGGTTTTCGTTATCGGCGATGATCGTCTCAACGTCGGGCCTCGAATCGACCTCGATGTTTTCGCCCTCGATGAGCAGCGGCAGCTCGACGGTCTTGCCGAGGTCAGCTATCCCAGATCCGTACTCTTCCCAACCGAAGCTGTAGTCCGGCAATATCCAGCGCGCCCGGTCCGTGAGGTACCACTTCGGATAGCAGATCACCGACGCCGGATTGTAGTACGGCAGGCGGAACCAGAAATCGCCCTGATAATCTGTCTCCCACACGTATCTTTCGTCGGCGCCGACGTAGAACGGCAGCTCACACGCCAGTAACATGCCGATTGATCCGTAAGACATGAGGTGCGGGTCGCCACCCTCGAATTCGGCGCCCACGAACGGCCGGACACCCTCTGCGAGACGGACCCCGAGTCGCCGTTCCCCATCGACCGAGCCGTACACGACGGTCGACTCGTACTCTGGGTGGAACATGGCGCTGAACCTGGAGTAAATCAGGTGCCACAGGTCGGGGTCTGCGCTGATCGCCGGTTCGCCGCGCGGTGTCATGATGTGAAAAGTTGCGGCAACATCACGCCGAACATGTGACCATGACGCAAAATTCTGCCCGAAAGCTCCCTTGCCCCAATTCGATTTGAACGGCATCCCGAACAAACCTGTCGAGTGCCGCGCCAGTTCCGGCCCCCAATCGCCCATACCCGGCCCTGACACCCGGCAACGGTCACCGTTGTACCCGAGGATGTCGATGGTGTCGGTTGTCCGCATCAGCGGATGCCTATTCCACTGGCCGAACGTCATCGGTGCGCCAAAGCTGCTTGCATGTCGAGGGATTCTTTCGCTTCGATCTCGCGGCGGATCGCGAACGGGTCGTAACCCTGAATTTGGTAGGTGTTGCCGAACCCCGGACGTTGGAATGTCTGCCCGTCCGGTGTCGACGGGCGGTACTGGTCGGGGCGCAGCGCCGCCCCGTACGCGGGGGCGCCCGGCTCCCCCATGGACCCTGGCACACTTCCCACCAGGAATGAGGAGACGACGTTGACGGCGTCCTTGGCGACTTTCCCTATCTGTTGTGCGCCACCCTGGATGAGCGACGATATGGGCGCGGCCAGCGCACCGGCGCCCGGCGCGAAACCAGACGAACCAGCTGCGCTGATACCGGCCGCCGCTGCCATCGCGCCGAGGTTGCCCAACGTGGATGCTGTGGAGTCGATTGTGGTGTCAATCCAACCGAGGTTGTGGTCCCACGAGTCGGGGGGCGGAGCCGTCGGGTCCGGCGCTGTCACCGGCGGGGCGTTAGGTGTTTCAGCGGCAGGCGCGGCAGGCGCCGGGGCGGGGACGGGGACCGTTGGTGTTGTCGGCGCGGACGGTGTCGGTCCGGGGACCGAGGGTGGGCGCGGCTGCTGCGGCGCTGGCCGGGGAACCACTGGGCGGGCATCGGGTATCTGCGGGGGCAGCGGCGGCGGCGGAACTGGAACCACCCCCAATCGCGGATCTCCGCCGGTTTGGAATCCCGGCAAGTCGACGTCACCGCGGTTCAGGGCATGCAGGAACGCGTCCGGCACCTGCGCCCGACCACGCTTAGAGATGACGAACTCGTCGTCGTGCAGCTCGGCGAGGAACCCGCCCGTCGGGCCGGGACCACGCCCCGACGGCGTCGG
>JBPPMS010000087.1:0-9515 GCA_051306175.1 Mycobacterium sp.
GGCTAAAGACATGAGCTGATCGTTACCCAGAACGCGATCGAGCGAAACTGGGGATCCTGATGACGTGAGATGAGGCACATTGTGGAGATCATCGAGCTGCGTCGGGCCGCCACCACGCCGGAACAGTCGCGACTATCTTGTTCCGGTGCCGTCCATCGAAGACCCGCCGTTCCCGAGGAGCATGGCGCTGCTCGTCGCGGCGGCGTTCTTCATGGAGATCCTCGACGCGACGATCATCATCCCCGCCATCCCGTTGATCGCCGACGACTTCGGGGTCGACGCGATCGACGTCAACGTGGCGATCTCGGCGTACCTCGTGACGGTCGCCGTGCTGATCCCCGCCAGCGGTTGGCTGGTCGACAGGTTCGGCACCCGCAAGGTGTTCGCCGCGGCGATCGCGCTATTCACGTTCGCGTCCCTGGTCTGTGCGTTGAGCTTCTCGCTGCCGATGCTCGTCGCGGCACGGATCCTGCAGGGCTTCGGTGGGGCGATGATGGTGCCCGTCGGTCGCCTGGCGGTGATCAGGCGAAGCGGCAAGCAGAATCTGGTGCGGGCCATCGCATTCCTGACGTGGCCTGCACTGGCCGCACCCGTCCTCGCGCCCGCGATCGGCGGCGCGATCGCGACGGTCGGTTCGTGGCAGTGGATCTTCCTGGTCAACGTCCCGATCGGCATCGTCGGATTCGTGCTGTCCCTGCGACTTATTCGAGGTGACCCGACACCGAGTGCCGATCCGCTGGATTGGCGCGGCCTGCTGCTGCTCGGGATCGGTATCGCCGCGGCACTGGTGGCGCTTGAAGGGGTTCGTGCTCAGGGCACCGAATGGCGCCACGTCGGTGCGGGCGTTGCGCTCGCCGTCGTCGTACTGGCCGCGGCGGTCTGGCATTTGCTGCGCACCACGAAGCCTTTGCTCCAACTCCACGTGTTGCGCATCCAGACGCTTCGCATCACGGTGACGGCTGGAGGGCTGTATCGGCTGGTCGTCACCTCGGTGCCGTTCCTTCTGCCCCTGCAGTTCCAGCTCAGCTTCGGCTGGACACCGTTCGCCGCGGGACTGATGGTCGCCGTGTTGTTCCTGGGCAACCTCACCGTCAAGCCGGCGACGACGCCACTGATGCGACGCCTGGGGATCCGCCGGGTGCTGCTGCTCAACGGCGCCCTGTCGGTGCTGTGCTTCGCTGCGCTGGCGACCCTGAACGCCGACATGCCCACCGCGCTGATGGCCGTGATCCTCTACGTGAGCGGGGTGCTGCGCTCGATCGGTTTCACCGCCTACAACAGCTTGGCGTTCTCCGATGTCGGCACGGGCGAACTCACCAACGCGAACACGCTCAACGCCTCGGTGCAGGAACTGTCCAGCGGGCTGGGCATCGCCGTGGGTGCGCTGTTGCTCGGCGTGTTCACGGCGGCGGTCACCTCGATCGACCCGTACGCCGCGACGTTCGTGACGCTGGCCGCGCTGATGGCGATGACGATGGTCGAGACCCTGCGCCTGCCGAGGGAGGCAGGCGCCCACGTGACGCGTTGAGGCGGTCCGGCTTCTGGGCGACCCGCTCAGCAGATGGATCAGTTCGTCACGGGTCTCGACCGGTCTAGAACCTTCCCCGCCCTGCTGCGTCGCACTTCGCCGAACATCGGGTGCGCCAAGCGTGCCAGGCCTGCGCTGTGGTCGAGGCTGAAGACGGTGGGTCTGGTGCCGTGATTGTATTCACCATCGAATGTTCTCGAGTCGAATTACCGGACGCGCCGACTTTTTCGTTGACATCCGGTTCTCGGCGCACCAGCTTAATCTGAATTCAGTGACTGTATTCGGCGAGCGACTACGACAGCGCGACCGCGTGACCTGCGGGCCCAGCGCCGCGATCATGGCGGGCGCGCTGCTCGATCCGTCCTACGGTGCGCAGTTGAACAGCGGCGACGACCAGGCGCGCCAGTGGTTCGCCGACGAACAGGCCAGGCTTCATAGAGCTCTCAACCGGGTGTGGCCCCGCAGGCTCGGCACCACGCCCGCAGGTATGGCGCGCGCGATCTCGCGGCACAGCAGTCGGTACGGCGCGCGCTACCGCTGGCGGCCTTTCCTGGGGCGCCGCGACTCGCTGTCCGACGTGCGCTCAGCCGTCGAATCCGGGTGGCCGGTGGCCATGCTGGTGGGCAGTTACGTCCCGCGCCACTGGGTGTTGTTGGTGGGCATCGCCGGTGAGACGTTCCACTGTTACGAACCGTCCTCCGGCGAGATTCGACCCGCCGACTGCACCTCGATCAGGGCCGCCAGCCTGCGCGGGTTGGGGTTCGCGCGTCCGTTCGCGTTCGTGCTGCCGAAACGGCCACCGACTGCCGATGGCTAGCGCTAGCGCTGAGAGCCGAGGATCGCGATGATGGCAGCAACCGCCGTGTCGACGATGCCGAAGACGTCGTCACCGTCTTCGACGGTGATCGCGGTGAGTTCGCGCAGGCCGCCGAGGAGCAGGGCTGCCGTCGGCCGCGTCACCGCTGCCAGGCTGGCTCGCTGAAATCCGTCGTTGGAACTCAGGTCGACGAGGAGCTGGGTGAGCTGCTTGAATCCTTCGCGCTGGATCGGTCGCGTCGCTTCGCCGAGGGCGGGAAGTTCACGGATCCAGCTCACCGTGATCGCAGGCCGGGTATCGATCGTCATCACGTAGGTCTCGATGGCTTGACGGATCTGATCTGTCCACTCGGCATGTGGGTCCACAGCGGCGCGGATCTGCGCGATCATATCCTCGTTTGCGGTCCACAACAGTTCGGTGAAGCAGGCTTCCTTGGTGGGGAACTCGCGATAAAAAGTCCGTTTGGACGTTCGCGCGTGACGCACGATATCAGCGACGGTGGTTTCGCGGTAGCCACGTTCGGATATCGAGGTGGCCAGTCCGTCAAGCAGGCGCCGCCGGAACAATCCGTCGCCACCATGCCGGGACGCCGCAGCACTGTCAAGGTCGGCGAGTGTCACATCGTGCCTCGAATTTCTGTCGCGGTGGTGACGGCTGATTGTCCCGCTCCACGATAACTACTACTGGATCTCACGTAATCTCTTGCCTCTTCCCGGTACTAAACGGTACCGTGAGCCGTGGCGATCTGGTACCGCCTGGTACCGAGGGTTGGGAGAAGTCGGTATGACCAGCACCATTGACGTTGCCAGCAATTCTGACGAGGATTTGCCGCCGCGCGTGGCTCTGCCGAAGATCGTGCAGGCGGCTGCTTTCATGCGGTCCCGGCGGCCCCTGGTCGAGCGGCTGGTGCCCCGGTACGGCCCGGCGTTCCGGTTGCAGCTACCGGTGGTTGGCGAGACGGTCATGGTCACCGACGCGGCGATGGCCAAACAGCTGTTCACCGCAAGCCCGGACGACGTCGGCAACATCCAGCCTAACCTCAGCCGCCTCTTCGGACCTGGGTCGGTGTTCGCTCTCGACGGCGTCGAGCACCGCCGTCGGCGCAAGCTGCTGGCACCTCTGTTCCACGGCAACAGCATCAAGAACTACGAGACGATCGCCGAAGAGGAAACCCTGCGTGAAATCGCGAACTGGCCGCAGGGGCGGGATTTCGAGACCCTCGAACCGATGATGCGGATCACGCTCAACGTGATCCTGCGCGGGGTTTTCGGCGCCGACGGGGCGGAGCTGGACGAACTTCGCAGGATCATCCCACCGTGGGTGACGCTCGGCTCGAAGATGGCCATCCTGCCCGTACCCGGTCGCGACCTGGGCCCGTGGACGCCGTGGGGCAGGCTTGCCGCCGCCCGGCGGAGGTACGATCAGCTGGTCGACCGCCTGATCGACCAGGCGCAGCGCGATCCTGATCTGGAGCGGCGGACCGACGTCCTGGCACTGTTCCTGCGTAGCACCTACGACGACGGCGAGGCGATGACCAGCCAGGAGATCGCCGACGAACTGCTCACGCTGCTCGCAGCAGGCCACGAGACCACGGCGTCGACCTTGGCCTGGGCGTTCGAGCGGATCAGCCGCCACCCCACGGTGCTGGCCGCCCTCGTCGCCGAGGCGGCCACCGACGGCAACGAGCTGCGGCAGGCCGCCATCCTCGAAGTGCAGCGGGTACGGACGGTGATCGACCTGGCGGGTCGGCGCGTGTATGCGCCGGAGATCGAACTCGGGCCGTACCGGGTTCCGCGAGGGCATTCGATCGTCGTGTCCATCTCGCGCATCCACGCGGATCCGTCGCTGTTCCCCGACCCGTTGCGGTTCGATCCGCAACGATTCGTCGGCGCCAAGCCGTCGATTGCTTGGATCCCGTTCGGCGGTGGTACCCGGCGCTGTGTCGGAGCGGCCTTCGCCAACCTGGAGATGGACGTTGTGCTGCGAACAGTGTTGCGCGAGTTAAATATTCAGATCAACACTGCACCTGGCGAGAAGTGGTACTTCCGAGGTGTCGCCTACCCGCCTAAGCGGGGCGGACGCGTCGTGGTGCACCGCCGTCGACGCCAGGAGCGCATTCAGCCTGCGCGGTAAGTGAAACCGGCCGCACCCTGTTGGGATGCGGCCGGCTCATCGGTTCGCGTTACGCGTTTTGCTCCGCGCGCCTCGGCAACTTCCAGCCTGGCCGCACGAAATGGCACGTGTAGCCGCTGGGATAGCGCTGCAGGTAGTCCTGGTGCTCGGGCTCGGCCTCCCAGAACTCCACCGCGGGTGTCACCTCGGTGACCACCTTGCCCGGCCACAAACCTGACGCATCGACATCAGCGATGGTGTCCTGCGCGACAGCCTTCTGATCGTCATCGGTGTAGAAGATCGCCGAGCGGTAGCTGGTGCCACGATCGTTGCCCTGCCGGTCCTTGGTCGACGGGTCGTGGATCTGGAAGAAGAACTCCAGCAGCGCCCGGTAGTCGGTCTGCGCGGGGTCGTAGACGATCTCGACGGCCTCGGCGTGGCCTGGGTGATTGCGGTAGGTGGGCTGGTCGTTGCGGCCGCCGGTGTAGCCGACGCGCGTGCTGATGACGCCCGGCTGCTTGCGGATCAGCTCCTCAACCCCCCAGAAACACCCGCCCGCGAGGATGGCCGTCTTGTCCTTGGTCATGCCCCTGTCGTTGGTCATGCCCCTGTCGCTGGTCATACTTGAGTCTCCTTACTCTCGATGTTCTCGGAAAGTGGGTCGCCGAACAGAGTGCGGTACTGCCCATATCCTTGCGCCTGCAGCTCGTCGCGATGGATGAACCGCAGCGACGCCGAGTTGATGCAGTATCGCAGCCCCCCTTCGGGCCGCGGCCCGTCGTTGAATACGTGCCCCAGATGGCTGTCACCGTGCGCCGAACGCACTTCGGTGCGCATCATCAGATGGCTGAAATCGCGCTTTGCCTGCACGTTCTTGGCTTCGATCGGCTTGGTGAAGCTCGGCCACCCCGACCCGCTCTCGAACTTGTCAGTCGAGGCGAACAACGGTTCGCCGGAGACGACGTCCACATAGATGCCGGGCTCGTCGTTGTCCCAGTATTCGCCGGTGAACGGCTGCTCGGTGCCATTCTTCTGGGTTACCCGGTACTGCTCGGGGGACAGCGCCGCGACCGCCGCCGGGTTCTTGTTGTATTCCTGTGCCACATGTTCCTCCTAGTCAGGCACCACTGATAACCATGGCACGCGACTGGATCATCCCTGGTGGCAGGCCCTTGAGCTGCGCGCCTTCAGCTACCGGACCATAACCGTCTTTCCCGGCAGATATGCGATCTGCGAACTGCACAACCCGGGTACAGCTGTGTGAGGCCGGTACAGCTGTGTGAGGCCGGCCGTCGTCAGCAAGTATGCAGTTGTGCAAAGTTGCACGACTGCAGAAAAACACTCATACTCACCAAGTGACTGTTTCAGGGCTCGTCGTCCCCGCGCCAACTCTGCGGGAGCGCAAACGTAATCAGACCTGGGCCGCGATCCACGAGATCGCCGCCGAGGCCGCACTGCGCTGCGACTGCCTCGCCGAGATCACGGTCGACGAGATCGCAAACAGGGCCGACGTCTCGACGCGGACGTTCTTCAACTACTTCTCCTGCAAAGAGGACGCTGTGCTTGGCCTGCGGTCGCCGCGCATCGACGACGACCTTGCGGAGAACTTCGAGTTGGGCGTCGCCGATGACCCAGTCGAGAAGGTCGCCGCCTTGATGTACGCCGTCAGCCGCGACGCGGGCGGTTCGCGAACCAATCGCGACCGCAGGTTCGCGCTGATGCGCCGCCACCCCGATCTCGCCCACCGGCTTATCGAACACGTCGAAACTATCAAAGACCTTGTACGAAAACTAGTCTCGCGTGATCTAGCTAGGTCGCCGCGCTGGCTAACGGCGCACCACGACTACTCTGTCGACGAGGCGGCCGAAATACTGGTCGCCGCAGCCCATTCCGTCGTACGGATCGTCATCAAATCCCAACTCGACACCGGCACATCCCCCGTCGCTTCGCTCACCCCGCTCGCACATGGCGGCGAGGACGAACTCGTCCGCAGCGCCGCTCGTCTGTTCCGCAACGTCATCGAGGAGATCTGACCTTGGTCACCATTGACAACGAAGCACGGACTGCTGCCCAGCACAGCGTGATTCCTCTTTTCGCCGGCCTGATGGTCACGATGCTGCTGGCGTCGTTGAACATGACGGTGCTGAGCACATCGCTACCGACCATCGTCGGAGAGCTGCACGGCGCCGACCACATGAGCTGGGTCATCACCGTCTTCATCCTGGCGTCGACCATCATGATGCCGATCTACGGCAAGCTCGGCGACGTGTTCGGCCGAAAGTGGCTGCTGGTCATGGCGATCGGCATCTTCATGGCGGGCTCGGTGTTGGGCGCCCTGGCCGGTTCCATGACCGGTCTGATCGTCGCGCGTGCCGTCCAGGGCCTCGGCGCCGGTGGCCTGATGATCCTCGCCCAGGCCTCCATCGCCGACGTCATCCCCGCGCGTGAGCGCGGCAAGTACACCGGAATCATGGGCGCGGTCTTCGCGGTGTCCTCGGTCGCGGGCCCACTGCTCGGCGGGTGGCTCACCGAAGGCCCCGGCTGGCGGTGGCTGTTCTGGATGAACCTGCCGCTGGGTGCGCTCGCCGTCGCGGCCGCGGCAGCGTTCCTACCCGCGGTGCACAACAATCGTGACCGCGTCCGGGTCGACTACGCAGGCATGGCCGTCCTCGGCCTGACCACCACCGGCGTGGTGCTGGTAGCCAGCTGGGGTGGCTCCACCTACGCCTGGACGTCGCCGACCATCCTTTCGTTGATCGTCGCGACCGTGCTCGCCGCCGTGGTCTTCGTGGCTATCGAGCGCCGCACGCCCGAACCCGTGATGCCGCTGCACATGTTCGCCGACCGCAACTTCAACCTCTGCACCGCGGCCGGTCTGCTGGCGGGCGTGGCGATGTTCGGCGCGATCTCCTACCTGCCCACCTATCTGCAGATGGCGTACGGAGCAACGGCTACCGAAGCCGGACTGCTGATGGTGCCGATGATGGGCGCACTGCTGGGCTCGTCGATCTTGTCCGGCCAGTACGTGAGCCGGACCGGGCGCTACAAAGCGCTGCCCATCGGGGGATTCGGGTTCATCGCGGCCGGGCTGCTGCTGCTGTCGACGGTCACCGTAGGCACCACCGAACCGCAGCTGTGCCAGTACATGGCCGTCATGGGCGTCGGACTCGGCGCGACGATGCAGCTGCTGGTGCTGATCGTGCAGAACTCGTTCCCGGTGACGCAGGTCGGCACGGCCACAGCCGCCAACAACTATTTCCGTCAGATCGGTGCGACGCTGGGTTCTGCGGTGGTCGGCAGCGTGTTCGCCAGCCGGCTGACCGACCTGCTCGCCCAGCGACTGCCGGGCGGGCTGGACACCGCGGGCGGATCCGGGTCGCTGACGCCCGGACTGGTGCAGCACCTGCCCGACCCGGTGCGGCTGCCGATCATCAGTTCCTACAGCGAGGCGTTGACGCCGATCTTCGCCTGGATCGCACCGTTGGCGGTGCTGGCTGCGGTGCTGCTCTGCTTCATCGTCGCCAAGCCGCTCGCCACCACGGTGGACGGAGATGGAACGCCGGACGTCGACAGCGGCTCGGATACCGCGGCCAAACACCGTCGCGAGCCCGGCGACGAAATGGTGGCGGGGCTGTACTTCCGTCCGGTCGAGCTGCCCCACGAGAAGCCTGAGCCCTTCGCCGAGCGGGTTAGCGTGGGTGGTGATGGACACGATCCACTTCGATAACACGGTGCACTTCGACAACACGGTGCACTTCGACAACACGGTGCAGAGCGATCGCTCGGCCAAACAGTTCCCCAAGCCGCACGGCCCAGGTCCACCGATATGCGTTCGGGCCTGCGCAGCTTTCGTCCTGACATGATGCTCTGATGCCGACCATCAACGGGCAGGTCTCGCACTGGTTCGACCAACTGCCCACGCCCCGGGACCCGCTGCCCGGCAACCGCGACGCCGATATCTGCATCGTGGGTGCGGGCTATACCGGTCTGTGGACGGCATACTACCTCAAGCGGGCCGACCCGTCGCTGCGAATCACCTTGGTAGAGGCCCGTTTTGCGGGCTTCGGCGCATCAGGTCGTAACGGGGGCTGGCTGTCCGGTCTGGCACCGGGCCATCGCAAGCTGCTCGCCGAGGAGCACGGCCGCGCGCCTGTGGTCGCGTTTCAGCGGATGCTCAACGAGGCCGTCGACGAGGTCGTCGACGTGGCCGCCCGCGAGAAAATCGACGCCGACATCGTCAAATCCGGAACGTTGACGGTGGCCAGGAATCCGGCTCAGGTGCGACGGTTGCGCGAGCAGGTGGATGAGGACCGCAGCTGGGGTGTCGACGACGTGCGGATCCTGGCCAACGCCGAAGCCGTCGACCGCGTTAACGTCGACAGCCTGAAACTGGCCTCGTTCACACCGCACTGCGCCCGCGTCCAGCCCGCGCGGCTGGTCCGCGGCCTGGCCGACGTCGTCGAACAACTCGGGGTGACGATATTCGAGCAGACCCCGGTGCTGGAGATCGTGCCGAAGGCGCTGCTCACGCCGCACGGAACCATCAGTGCGCCAATCATTCTGCGCGCAACGGAGGGATTCACCACGAGACTTCCCGGCCTACGTCGCCGCTGGCTCCCGATGAACAGCGCAATGATCGCCACTGAACCGCTGTCCGAGGACACCTGGCGCTCGATCGGCTGGAGCGGCTGCGAAACCATCGGCGACACCGCGCACGGATTCTTCTACGCGCAGCGCACCGCCGACGGCCGCATCGCGATCGGCGGCCGCGCCAAACCGTACCGGTACGCGTCGCGCATCGACTGCAACGGCGCAGTCAGCAGCGGGACCGTCGCCCGGCTGGCCCGGATGTTGCACGCGGTGTTCCCACAGACCCAGGACGCAGCCGTCGCGCACGCCTGGTGTGGCGTGCTCGCTGTGCCGCGCGACTGGTCGGCGGGTGTGGCCCTGAATCGGCAGACCGGGCTGGGTTGGGCGGGCGGCTATGTCGGGCACGGCGTCACCGCCACCAACGTTGCCGGACGCACGCTTGCGGACCTCGTCCTGGAGAACGAATCG
>JBPPMS010000088.1:0-2889 GCA_051306175.1 Mycobacterium sp.
AACGACACATCGACCAGCGGACCGCCGTCCACGGTGAACATGCAGCTGTTGACGGTGACGTCCTCTGCGGCGATGTCGACGGTGTGGGCGCCTCGCAGCCGTTCGGCGGGCGCGCAGGGGTCGGCGCCGGACAGGATCGACGCCGCCCCGCCTGTACCGCGTTGTGGCCGTTGCGCGAATGCGCCTATCGCAGTCCTCATCAATTGATCGGCGATGGTGCAGCCCTCGACATCGGGATCCGCCGATACCGATACTGTGAGCCGCGCATTGTCGGGATAGCGGGCAGCCAACTCGCACGACCAGGACGACACCTGGTCCCGCGGTGGCGCGTCGGGTTTCTCGGCGCTAGAGGCGATGCTGACGTCTACGCCGTCGATCACCTCATGGCGGACCCAACTGGACTCGTCGCTGGGAGGTTGTGCGGGACCGATGTTCAGCGCGATCGTGGCGTCGGCCTCACCGGCAGGATCTTCGATCGTGGCGTCGCAGTTGAGCGAAGAGCTGAACCCCAACACGGTGAGCGGTCGTGCGTCGACAGTATTCGCATCGTTGTAAAGGGCGCATACGTCGACGGTGCGCAACCCGTCAATCACTGCGAGGCGGTCAGGTACCTGCCCAGCGCCGGGTGTGGGATCGGAGCACCCGGTCAGCAGTGCGGCCGCAATGATGAGAACCGAAGTGATTCGAGGCATGGTTTGACCCTAAGTGACCTGACAGCTGGTGCCTGGCACCAATTGAGGCCGTGCACGCGAGCGCCGGCCAGGACGCGAATTGGTGCATCGCACGCGGTTGCTCAGCGGCGACAATAGACATCATGACCGCACGCGCTGCCCGGGTGTTGCAGCTGCGACATCAGTGCGCCGCCGCCGGCGTGATCGTTGCACTGGCGGCCGCGGGGTGTGCCGCGGCCAGTCCAGCTCGACAGCAGGACTCTGGTGCAGCGAAGGTGAGGGGACCCGTGCCGGTGGGCGAGTGCGTTGTGTTGCACGGCGACGGCCGTGCGGACCCGTTGAGCGCCGCCGCGGTGGACTGTGACGCAGCGATGAGCTACACGGTGTCCGCCCACACCGACGTGACAGGCGAGTGCCCGCCACCGGGTGACGGATCTGTGTTCGTCGAACCGTTCGGCGACCGACTCACCGCACGACTGTGCTTGGTGCCCAATCTGGCGGTCGGCCACTGCTATGCCTTCGGGACGCCCTTAAGCAGATACGAGCCAATCGACTGCGTGACCACGGATGTCGCGACGATCCGCATCGAGCAACGGTTTGAGGTCAGCGACGCTGACGCCTGCAACGACCCCTCGCGTGCGACGGTCTATCAGGCGGTGCCGCGCACCTACTGTGTGTCCTACCCGGGGCTGGACGCATGATCCGGCAAGTGCGCTGCGCTGCAGCGACACTCGCGCTGACCGCTGCGGTGATCAGCGGATGCACCGTGACGGTGGCTGGAGCCCCGGCGATCGAAAGCCCACCGGATGTGCGGATCGGGCGCAACGTCGCCGATGTGCTACCGACTCCGGAGGAAATGTCCACTGCCCTGGGCATCGCCATCGAGCCCGATGACTTCCCACCCAGGGTCGGCGATGCGCGGGTGCTGGGCGTCGGGGCCGACTACAGCGGGGACACCGGCTGTGTCGGTGTTGTCAACGAGGCCGCCGCCGCCACCTACCGGATGCTGCCGGTCTGGGCGGTGGCCACAGCTGACTGGGAGAGCGAAGGGTTCATGCCGCCGAATGTGTTCGTCGATGTCGCGGCGGTGGCGCTGCGCTCCGACGGGGCGGCACGTGATGCGGTGACCGCATTCGGGCATCAATGGGAACAGTGCTGGGACGCAGAACTGCGTGTCGACAACGCCGCCGGCTCCGGTCTCGATCTGGCCTACCGCGTCAACGCCGTCGACACTGCACCGGCGCAGCTGAGCGCGGACGTCACTTTCAACGGGTCGATGGACAGTGAAGCCACCATCAAGCGCGCAGTGCGTGTGGAGGCCAACTGCATCGTCGATGTCAGCGTCACGTACTACCGTAGCGACGGGCCCGCAGCACCCGATGACCTTGCCGAGAAGGTCGCCCAGCTCGCACTGCAACGCATCGCCGCGGCCTAAACCGTTGGTCGAAAATATGGTTCGATCGGCGACGAGGACATTGCAGAACGGGGATCGAGTGCGTGCCACTGGAGGGTCCGACCTGGAGAAGCGGGATCGGATGGTCAAATCCGCGCTGACCCTGGCCGCCGCTCAGGGCGCTTCGCGCATGACGCTGCGCGAGGTCGCTGCGGACTGTGGTGTCAGCCTGGGCCTGGTTCAGTACTACTTCGGGACCAAAGCGGCGCTGCTCGCCGCGGTCGACGAGCTTGTTGTCTCCGTCGTCTCGCAGGACATGCAATCCCGCACAGAGTGCGATCGGCGCGGGCCCGTGCAGCTGCAGAAACTGTTCGGGCAGCTGTTGGTGCGTGAGCCGGACGCCGTAACCTACTTGGCGCGCGCCCTGTGCGCCGGTGCACCGGTCGGTGCGGTCATCTTCGACCGGCTCCTGGAGGTCAGCGCTGAACACGCTCAGTCTGCGACGGACGCGGCATCCGCGCGGGGCCAGGACCAGCTGTGGGCGGCGATCAATCCGCTGGTTCTGGCTGTCGGGACGATCATGTTCCGCAGCCACATCGAACGCAACCTGCACCAGCCTCTGGACGCGCCGGAGCAGCTGGCCCGCTGGGACAGCGCCGCCGCCTCACTGATCGGCGAGGGCTACTTCCGGCCCAGCGGCGGCTGACACGCGCGCCAAAATAGGTGAACCGGCAGTCCAGATAACCTGGGGGAATGTATCGCGTTCATCCAGGGACGAGAAAGGGTGACGTGCGCACGGACACACAACCGCGGGCCGTCGCAGCG
>JBPPMS010000089.1:0-6976 GCA_051306175.1 Mycobacterium sp.
CCGGCGGCGAGCAGCCGGGGAATTACCACGGGCCACCGTACGGTCAGCCCGGGTATCAGCCCCCTGCCGCACCGCCGCCACCCCCGGGCGGCAAGCCGAAGAAGTCCGGCCTGCGCAGCCCGAAAGCGATCATCCTGATCCTGGTCACCGTCGCCGCGCTGTTGGTTGCGACTGTGGTGGGCGTCGAGGTGTTCGCAAGGTGGAAAGGCGGTGACATCCTCGCCTCGGTCACCCAGTGCATCACCAATGACGATGCCGACGTGTCCTTCTCGACCACCCCGCCGTTCATCCTGCAGTACCTCAATGACGAATACTCCGAGATCTCGGTGGTGACGGCAGGAAACCAGATCCAGGAAGCCGTCGGCATGAAAGCCGACGTCACCCTCACCGGAATCAAGTTGGAAGACACCGCGGACTCCAAGGGCACCATCGAATCCATTTCCGCGACCATCGACTGGACAGCAGCGGGCATCAAGGAATCCTTGATCGAGAATCTCCCCGGCGGAAGCTTCATCGACGATGTCACGACCGATGGCAGCGATGGCAGCATCAGCATCGACGTCGGGGCAGGTTTCTTCGGCACGACCTTCACCGCCAAGCCCACGGTGGTCAACGGCGCGCTGAGCATGCAGATCACCGACGACGAAGACTCCGAGGTGCAGGACATCGTCAACGACCTGATGGAGAAACTGAAGGACAACTACCCCCTTGGGTTGAAGGCCGACAGTGTCACGGTCACCGATGATGGTGTCAGCGCGCAGTTCTCGTCTCAGAACGCCACTATTCCGCGCGGCAGCGGGGAGTCCACGGTAAGCAAGTGCTTCGACGAGCTGTAGCTGCGTTCGCGGTTTCAGTACTGGCACTTGTTGTTTCGGGATGTGCCAACGATGCGACGACGAACTCGGCCGCCCCTCCTGCTGCCGATGCGATGACACCGCTGGTGGGCTCCGTGCCGTTCGCGCCAACGCCTTTCGCAGGCTCCGACGACAAGAACCACCTGGTGTACGAGCTGTCGGTCACCAACTTCACCAGCGCTCGATTGAGGATCGACGGGCTCGCGGTCAGGGATCAGGCCGGGGCGACCCTGCAGGAACTCAGCGCCGACGAGGTGCGCGCCCGGCTGCAGCCCGCAGGCCAGCGCGACAACGCCGACCACCTCGAGGGAGGCCAATCAGCGACGATCTTCCTGCACATGACGCTGGAGGCCAGCGCCCCGATACCGGAGAAACTGGTGCACGACGTGACGGTCACCAGCGACGCGATGCCCGCCGGCCAGAACAAGCCCACAATCGAGCTCGCGACCACCGGCGTCGACCGGCGGACCTTGCCGGTGCTGTCGGCGCCGCTTTCAGGAGAGCGCTACATCGCCGCTGACGGCTGCTGTGACGCCGTGCGGCACACTCGCGCCATCCTTCCGGTCAACGGTCAGACCTTCGTGGCGCAGCGTTATGCGATCGATTTCGAGCAGGCCGACGAGCAGAACCACATTTTCACCGGGGATCCACGCGACCCCGACAGCTACGAGATCTTCGGTCAAGAGGTGCTCGCCGTCGCCGACGGAACCGTCGTCGGCACCCGAAACGACTTGCAGGAGCAGGAGCCCGGCACATATCCGGATGGCATCGCCATCGACGAGGCCGACGGCAACTACGTCGTCCTCGACATCGGGAGCGGGTTCTACGTCAACTACGCCCATATGCAACCTGGCAGCGTGCGGCCCCAACTCGGCGATCAGGTGAGCCGGGGCGACGTCATCGGGCTGGTGGGCAACACCGGCAATTCGGTTGCGCCGCATCTGCATCTACACGTCATGGACGGCCCGTCACCGCTGGCGTCCCAGGGCCTGCCGTACCTCTACGACCGTTTCGAGGTCACCGGCCAAGTGGCCAGTACGGCCGATTTCGACGCCGCCGAAGGCGACGGTGTCCCGCTGGTGCTCGTGCCGGGACTGGCGCCGTCCGAGCACAGCGACCAACTGATCCTGGACCAGAACCTCGTCACGTTCACACCGTAGGAGCCGCACAGGCGACTTGGCCCGCACACCTAGGCCTAGGGAATCGGATCGGCCTGCTGCTTTGGCGGTTTCGGGGGCCGCCGACGCCGTGCCCGACGGATGACCACGAACAGCGCTGCGATGGCGCCGAGCACCGGGGTCCACGGCAGCAGGAAGCCGATCGTCCGCGCCAGGCCGCCGGCCGCGCCGACGAGGGCATGCGAGCCGTCCTTGATCGCACCGATGAAACCGCCTTGAGCGATGACCGGCGGCGTCGACGTCAGATCCACCGTGATCGTCGCGTAGGCGATCTGATCTCCCAGAGCGGTGCGCTGCGCTTGGAGGGAGTCCAGTTCCGCTTGGCGCTCAGTGAGCGACGACTCGGCAGCCAAGAGGTCCTCGGTACTGGTGGCTTTGCCCATCAACTCCAGGAGTCGATCCACCGAGATTTGCAACGCCTCGATGCGGGCGTCGAGGTCGACCCGCTGTGCGGTGACGTCGGAGTAGTTGATGTTCTTGGCGTCGACGACGCCGAGGTCGTCGATCTTCGCCAGCACCGCGTCGAGCTCGTCGGACGGGATGCGCAGTGTCAGCGTCGCTGACGGATATCCGGAACTGGACTGCTCGGAGCGGGATTCGATCCGCCCGCCCGCGGCGACGGTCGCCTCCGCGAACTTGTCGGCCGCAAAGACGGGATCGTCGACGGTCATCTGGATCGACCCTGTGACGACGATGTCCGTCGTGGTTACCGTGCTGTCTTCGACCGGTGCTTCCGGTGCCGGTGCAAGCTGGGTGGCCTGCGCGGGACCGGCGGCACTGTAGCTCTCTGGCGCCGCCTCTTGGGCGTCGTTGCCTGCGGCGCACCCCGCAAGTAGTCCAGCAGCCATTGCGACCGCGGCAACGCACACTCTCACGCCGATACCCCCACCGTGCATGGCCATGACCCTACCGTTCTGGCGCGCCCGTCAGAGCCCAGGCCGACGTCGTTGATGAGGTGCTAGAGAGCGCGGCCGATCAGCAGACCGGCATAGGCGGCTATCAGCCCCACCGCCAGGCTGCTCAGCGCGTAGGCCACCCCGATTAACGGGGTGGACTTCCATTCCCGCATCACTTCGTAGCCGAATGTCGAATAGGTGGTGAGGGCTCCGCAGAAGCCCACCCCGACAATCTGACTGACGGTCGGGTTCACCTGCAGGCCGACCAGCAGCGCCAACAGCAACGATCCAACGATGTTCACGCAGAAGGTGCCCCAGGGGAATCCGTGCCCGACGTTGAGCCACTTGTCGACGAGGTAACGAAGGGGCGCGCCCACCGCGGCGCCGAGGGCCACCCACACCCACATCATCCCTGCTCCAGCCGGTCGAAGATCCAGGCGCCGAGCGCCACCGCGACGATTGCGGTGCCGAGTTGCAGGGCGAGGTAGGCCATGCCCAGTTCGAGCCGGCCGTGGTCGATGAGGGTGAGCACCTCGACGATGTGGGTGCTGAACGTCGTATAGCCGCCGAGGACGCCGACGCCGAGAAAGGGCCGGATCAACTCCTGCCCTGGACGGTAACGGCCGATCGCGCCGAGGAGCAGCCCGATCAGCAGGCATCCGGAGGTGTTGATGATCAGCGTGGCCCAGCCGATGCTGGTCGGCGAGTGCGGCCAGAAGTACTCGATCGCCGCGCGTGTGAGGGCGCCGATCATGCCCCCGAGCGCGACGACCGCGAGGATCCGGACCAAACGTTCATCCCTCCCGGTGAGATTCACCCGCAGTCGACCAGACACGAGCATAGGGGTTCGGCAAGAATCGAACCCATGGCTGCCAACCCTCGCGCCGGCCAGCCGGCGCAACCCGAAGACCTCATCGACGTGGCCCAGTTGGTGACGGCGTATTACACGGTGGAGCCCGACCCCGAGGACGTCAACCAACAGGTTGCCTTCGGCACGTCTGGGCACCGTGGTTCCAGCCTCGACGCGGCATTCAACGAGCCGCACATCCTGGCCACCACCCAGGCCATCGTCGAGTACCGGGCCTCGCAGGGCACAAGCGGCCCGCTGTTCATCGGGCGCGACACCCATGGGCTCTCCGAGCCTGCGTGGGCGTCGGCGTTGGAGGTGCTGGCTGCCAACGGCGTGACCGCGATGATCGATTCGGCCGACCGGTACACGCCCACGCCTGTCGTCAGCCACGCGATCCTGGCCTACAACCGTGGCAGGCAGTCGGGGTTTGCCGACGGCATCGTCGTCACCCCGTCGCACAATCCGCCCCGCGACGGCGGCTTCAAGTACAACCCGCCCAACGGCGGACCCGCCGACTCCGATGCCACCAGCGTCATTGCCGACCGCGCCAACGAAATCCTGCGCGGCAAGCTACGGCAAGTAAATCGCGTCCCGCTGGCCAGGGCGCTGCAGAACGCGGGGCGCCACGACTACATGGACGCCTACATCAGCGACCTGCCCAACGTCGTCGACATCCACGCCATCGGCGCCGAGGAGATCCGGATCGGCGCCGATCCGCTCGGCGGTGCGTCGGTGGACTACTGGGGCGCCATCGCCGAGCGGCACAACCTGCGGTTGACGGTGGTCAACCCATTGGTGGACGCCACGTGGCGGTTCATGACATTGGACACCGACGGCAAGATCCGGATGGACTGCAGTTCCCCGAACGCGATGGCTGGGCTGCTTCGGGTGGTGAGCACCAACCCCGACCGCTACCAGATCGCCACCGGCAACGACGCCGACTCCGACCGGCATGGCATCGTGACGCCCGATGGTGGCCTGATGAATCCGAACCACTACCTCGCTGTCGCGATCGACTACCTCTACACCCACCGCCCGGAATGGTCGGCCTCGATTGCCGTCGGCAAGACGGCGGTGAGCAGCTCGATCATCGACCGCGTGGTGGCCGGGCTGGGCCGCAAGCTCGTCGAGGTGCCCGTTGGCTTCAAATGGTTCGTCGACGGATTGATCGGCGGCACAATCGGTTTCGGCGGCGAGGAGAGCGCCGGTGCGTCCTTCCTGCGGCGCGACGGGTCGGTGTGGACCACCGACAAGGACGGCATCATCCTGGCGCTGCTGGCGTCCGAAGTCTTGGCTGTGACGGGGTCGACCCCCTCCGAGCACTACGCGGAGCTGTCCAACAAATACGGTGCACCGGTTTATGCGCGTATCGATGCACCGGCGAACCGGGAGCAGAAGGCGCGGCTGGCCAAGCTGTCAGCTGACCAGGTCACGGCGACCGAATTGGCGGGCGAGGCGATCACCGCCAAGCTGACCACCGCGCCCGGCAACGGTGCTGCACTGGGCGGACTCAAAGTGACCACCGAGAACGCGTGGTTCGCGGCGCGGCCGTCGGGCACCGAGGACGTCTACAAGATCTATGCCGAGTCGTTCAACGGCCCCGAGCACCTGGCGGAGGTGCAGGAGGCCGCGCGCGATGTGGTCAATTCAGTGATCGCGTGAGTTCCGTTGCGGAGGGCGACTGTTCGCCTGCAACGGACAAACCCCGGTTGCCGCGTGAGGTCTGGCTGCTGGTCTGCGCGAACGTCGTCGTGGCGTTGGGCTACGGCGTGGTGGCGCCGGTGCTTCCCCAGTACGGCCGTCATTTCGGGGTCAGCATCAGCGCGGCGACGTTCGTCATCACAGCGTTCGCCATCATGCGGCTGGTCGGTGCGTTGCCTGCCGGATTCTTTGTGCAGCGACTGGGGGAGCGCCGCGTCTACCTCAGCGGGCTGCTGATCGTCGCGGTGTCCACCGGTGCGTGCGCCTTCGCGGAGACCTACTGGCAGCTGCTGCTGTTCCGGTCGCTCGGTGGGCTGGGTTCGGCGATGTTCACGGTGTCGTCGCTCGGCCTGATGATCCGGATCTCGCCGCCGGATGCCCGCGGTCGGGTGTCCGGCCTGTTCTCCTCGGGGTTCCTGATCGGGTCGGTGTGCGGCCCTGTTCTGGGTGCGCTGACGGCGGGGTTCGGCCTTTCCGCGCCGTTCCTGATCTACGGCGTCGCGCTGCTGGTTGCCGCCTCGGTGGTGTTCATCTTCCTGCGGGGCAGTGCGCTGGTGGCGCCCGCCGAGGGTGCTTCGAAGCCCGTCTCCGTGCGGGAGGTGCTGCGCCACCGGGCCTACCGGGCGGCGCTGTTCTCGAACTTCGCGACGGGCTGGGCGGCGTTCGGGTTGCGCATCGCGTTGGTGCCGTTGTTTGTGGTCGAGGTGCTCGATCGGGGAGCGGGCGTCGCCGGACTGGCGCTGGGCGCCTTCGCGATCGGCAACGTCTCCGTCGTGATTCCCAGCGGGTACCTGTCGGATCGGGTCGGGCGGCGCAAGCTCGTCATCGTCGGTCTGACGGTGGCGTCGGTGTCGACGATCCTGGTGGGCTTCACGTCGTCGCTGCCGATCTTCCTGGTGGCGGCGTATGTGACGGGGGCGGCGACGGGCGTGTTCATCTCGCCGCAGCAGGCGGCGGTGGCCGACATCATCGGCAACCGGGCTCGCGGCGGTACCGCCGTGGCGACGTTTCAGATGATGGCCGACGTCGGTTCCATCGTCGGCTCGTTGCTCGTCGGCCAGGTGGCGCAGTACTTCTCGTTCCAGTTGGCGTTCATCGTCAGCGGTGTGGTGCTGCTGGTGGCAGCGGTGGGGTGGATGTTCGCGCCCGAGACGCGGCTCAAGCCGACGACCGAGCGGACCCCGGGGCGCCCGCTCGGCCCGGAGGCCTGCGGCGGAGAAATGCCGTGATGTATTGCAGCTGAGCTGGGGTTTTGTTGCGATTGTGCTTGTGGTGTAACTTCGACAAGCACAACTTCAGGGGCTATGGCGCAGTTGGTAGCGCACCACACTGGCAGTGTGGGGGTCAGGGGTTCGAATCCCCTTAGCTCCACTTGAATTACTGGGTGCTTTGCGGCTTGGCCGTTTGATCAATCTCCTCGAAGCGCAGTGTTGACGAGATTCTGACGACACGCCCGCATCACTCGAATGCACAACGCTGCGAGTCGGCTGCGATCTG
>JBPPMS010000090.1:0-3384 GCA_051306175.1 Mycobacterium sp.
ACCAACACCTCGTCGGTGACCGTCTCCTTGCGCTTTTGCCTGCTCTGGACCTCCACGGTCGCGTCCTCGACCACCACATCCGGCCCGCCCACAGCCTCACCGAATACCCTGTTCTTGCGCAGCGCCGTACAACCTTCTCACGGATTGAACCTCCAGCAGTCCAAAACGTAAGCAGGACACGGCGTTGCGCCCAAATCCTCAGGTCAGCGAACCCACGGCTATGTCAGAAGAGCCTCGTAGGAGTTCTGGGTGAATTCCGTTGTGCGGGCTTCCCCTTGAAGCTCGTCGAGGAGGTACACATCCAACCTCGACACTTCCAACTCATCGGCGATCAACGTTGTGCGTGGCATGCTGAACCGCGCGTCATTCGCGAGCTAGGCGTCGATTTTCGTGAGCATTGCGCCGATCTGTTCAGCTGAGATGTCAGATACCAGCGGTGTACTCGAATCTCGAACAGCGAGTACGAGAAGCCGATGATTGCAGCAGAAACTCAGAGAGTAGAACTCCTTTGCAGGTCGCCGCCTACGCGCGAATCATCCACAAGCTGCGTACCGCGCTGGCTGGTCGGACCGCGCCGCTATCTGTAGTCGCAAAAGCAAGGCAAGCTACCGCACCTGATCGTTGACTAGTTTGGTTCAATGGGTCGTTCCATCTCTGGGTGGCGAACGGACCGGCCAAGCTGAGGAAATGCTTCCGGTTCGTCACCGCGTACATTCCTGGCGGAATTGCCCGCCACTCGGTTGGAGCGACGGAGAATTCGTCGGACGAGAAGGCCGATCACCGCGAGGGCCACCACCAGTGCGACGACCAAGTTGTTGATGTTTCCGGTAGCGCGTGCAAGCCAACCTTGGAGCGCGACTTCGGTGTCCGCGTTGAGGAAGCCGCCGAGGTTTGCGGTGCCGGCGGTGAGCAGAAACAGCAGGCCGATCCCGATGAACAGTGTTCCCGAGATCAGCGACGTGGTGTGAGTGTGGATCGGGCCGATGCGTACCACCCGTCCCCGTAACCACTTTCGGTGCCCGAGGTCGAACCTGTCCCAAAGCGCAGCGAGTGCGGCGAGTGGAACCGTCATTCCCGCGGCGTAGACGGCCATGAGGAGCGCACCGTACGGGGCGTCGCCGCCGGCCACCGCTACGGTCAGGACCGCGCCCAGGAGGGGCCCGGAGCAGAAGCCTGCCAGTCCGTAGACAGTGCCTAGGATGAAGACCGACAGACGGGTGGTGATGGCCGTGGCGCCGGCGATGCGTTGTGCGATCCCGACGTTGAATCCCTTGCCCATCAGGATCATCACCCCGAACGCCATGATGACCCACGCGCTGACGAACGTGGTCTGGGAGCGATAGGTGGTGATCGCCGATCCGAAAGCACCCACCCCGGCGCCAAGCGGAACCAGCACCGCGGCTAGTCCCAGGAAGAAGATCGCGGTGCGTGCCAGTAGGGTGCCGCGTCCGTCGAACGCGTAGGCGAAGAATGACGGGAGCAGCAGTGCCGAGCACGGGCTGAGGATCGCGAGGAGACCACCCAGGAAGGCGCCGAGCACTCCGATCTGCGTCACGAGCTGGCGGGCTGCCCCGCGGCGAGGTTGTCGATCAGTGTGAAGAACACCTCGGGCGGCTGCGCTCCGAGTACCGGTGTGCCGTGCACCGAGAACGCGGGCGTGGAGGAGATGCCAAACCGATTGGCGACTTGCAGATCATCGTTGATCGCGGCGTCGAACGTGATGCTCGCGGCATCGGCGGTGAAGCGTGCCAGGTCGGGTACGCCGGCCTGTTGGGCGAACCCTCGAAGCGCTGCCGGGGTGAGGTCGGGGTGGCCCTTGGGGGGTGCGGCCTGGTAGACGGCGTTGACGAATTGCCAGAACCGGCCCTGTGCGGCGGCGGCCCGCCCGGCGCGGGCGGCGGCCAGGGACTGCTCACCGAAGATCGGCATGTCGCGCCATTCGATGCGCAGCACACCGTCGTTGACGTACTTGTCGATCAGGTGGGGTTCGGTGGTTCGCGCGAACTGCGCGCAGAACGGGCAGCGGAAGTCGGCGAACTCGATGAACGTCACGGGCGCGGTGACCGAGCCTTGGGCCATGGGATCGTTGGGTTGGCGTCGCGCCAGATCCCCCAGCGGTCCGAGTGGGGCAACGGCAGGTGTGCCCACTGTGGCCGAGGTCGCTGTCGATGTCGCCGGCCCCGCTGCCGATGCAGGTGTACCGCTGTCGTATTGTCGCACGACGAGAACGACGACGATGATCAATGCGATGACGATCGCTGCGGCGAGCAGCACGAGGTCGCGACGTCGTGACGTCTCGGTCGGCGGGCGTTCAGGCACTCGGTTCCCTTCGTTGGTGACGGTGACGGTGACGGTGGGGTGGCCACCCGTTCACGGTGTCGGCGCTTCGTTCGGACTCAACTGACGTCGAAGGTGGCGGACGCCCAGGAATTGTTGGCGTATCCCTTCGGATTCCACAGTGAAGCAGCGGATTCGGGTTGGGTGGAGCCGGTGCTGTCCCAGGCCCGGACCTTGACGTGCAGCGCGGTCCGGGCGCCGCGCAGAGCGCGAAGGACCACAACCGCCAGCTACACCGGCTGTACGCGGGTTCCAAGTCGGCGTGAGCCCAGGTGATGCCGCCGTCACAGGACACGTCAACGCGCTCGACGGTGCGGGTTGCACGGTGATCGACGTGATCCACTTGACGCTGCGGGCGCTGATGTATCCGGGAACCACGACGCGGACCGGTCCGCCGTGCACACGGGGCAGGGGTTCAAGGTTCATCCCCCACGCCAGCAGCGCCTCCTCGGACATGGCCTTGGACAACGGAATCGACCCGCCGTAGGGCTGCACCGGGGTGGCTAGGTCGGACACGTCGAGGGCGCCGAACGCGACGTGAAGCGACGGGTCGGACGTGACCCCGACGGCGTCGAGAACGTCAAGTAAGCGGGCTCCGCTCCATTCCGCGGTCGACGTCGCTCCCGGACCCCACGGATCCTCAACAGGGATGTCACGAACGCGGTTGAATCTGGTTCGGCGGATTCCCGCGCACTGCAGGGTCGCGATCACCGCGAGGGTGCGAAAGCGACCCGTGAGTTCGGCGAAGGACAGCACCAGGGGTGTGGTGACGAGCCCGTCGATCGTGAGGTGCCAGACGTCCTTGCCGATCTCTGGGATCGGTCCGTGGTTGCGGCTGTAGAAGGTGTCCACGGGGGTGACGTCGCGCCCGCACAACGCCGACGGTGCGGGTTCGGCGTTGAAGGACGACTCTTCGTGGACGATGGTGTCGGGCCGGTTGTCCCACATCGGCTACTCCTGTGTCTGTTCAGTCAGAGGGTCAGTGGGCGAGTTCGATGCCGGCGGTGGTGGCGACGTAGACCGCGATGACGAGGAGCAGGATCGCGA
>JBPPMS010000091.1:0-39460 GCA_051306175.1 Mycobacterium sp.
TGGGCATGAACAGATTCTACACCACATCCACCACGCAGTCCACAATATTAGTGACTACACAATGAACGTGTCGAACAGTCAACTCCGCAGATCAGACCTCAAAACCAGACTCAAACCCGCCGTAACTTCGGTCTAGAGGATCTTGAGCATCCTGGTGTTGCCCAGAATGTTCGGCTTCACGTAGGACAGGTCGAGGAACTCCGCAACGCCGAGGTCATAGGACCGGCACATCTCCTCGTACACCTCGGCGGTGACGGGCGTGCCCTCGATCTCGGTGAAGCCGTGCCGACCGAAGAAGTCGGTCTCGAAGGTGAGGACGAACAGCCGCTGCAGGTCCAGTTCGCGGGCGACCATGAGCAGCTGGGTGACGATGGCGTGACCGACGCCACGTCCCTTTACCCTCGGGTTCACCGCCACGGTGCGCACCTCGCCAAGGTCGGCCCACAGCACGTGCAGCGCGCCGCACCCGAAGATCTCGGAATCACCGTCACCTTCCCCCGTCGCTGCGCTCGCCCCGTCACCTTCCCCCGTCGCTGCGCTCGCCCCCTCGGCGACCCAGAATTCCTGGACTGCCTCGTAGAGGTTCACCAGGTTCTTCTCCAGCAGGATCTTGCCTGCGTAGGTGTCCACGAGACGCTTGATATCGGGCACATCCGACGTGCGTGCGCGTCGCACCACCACCGCTGTGACGGGCAGTTCGCCGGGTCCGCTCACGGTAGAACACTATCGGCCAGTCAAGGCCGACGCTTCGAGCGGATACTCTATTGCAGTGTCGGGGCAACCCCATCTCGAACCAGTCGCCCAGCGCGCGCGCGTCCTCAACATCCCCAACGTGTTGACCGGCTTCCGTATCGTGCTCGTACCCGTCTTCTTGTTCGCGCTGTTCGCTGACGGCGGACATGAAAGCAATTGGCGGGTCATGGCGTTCGTGATCTTCGCGGTCGCGTCCATCACCGATCAGCTCGACGGCGCCTTGGCGCGCACCTACGGCTTGGTCACCGAGTTCGGCAAGCTGGCGGACCCCATCGCCGACAAGGCGCTGATTGGTGCGGCCCTGATCGGGTTGTCGATTCTCGGGGATCTGGCCTGGTGGGTGACGATCGTCATCCTCATCCGTGAGGTCGGCGTCACAGTGCTGCGGTTCGCGGTCTTACGGCGCGGTGTGATTCCGGCCAGCCGCGGCGGCAAGTTGAAGACATTGGTACAGGGTGTGGCTATCGGGCTGTTGGTGCTGCCGTTGACGGGCTGGTTGCTGCACCTGGCGATAATCGTGATGGGTGTCGCCGTCGTCCTGACCATCGTGACTGGGCTGGACTATGTCGTGTCCGCCGCGCGTGATGCCCGCACCAAGCAGGCGGATCCGGTGATCGCGGTCGATCCCGTCGCCGACTGAGCTAGTTGGGTGTGCCCGCCGGGAACCATCCCGACGTCCGGCTGCGTTGCACTGTTACCGGGCGATGGCCTGCGACGGTCGGCCGCCGTTGTTTCGAATGACGAAGCCCGCGAGTATCGAGGAGAGCGCCATGGCGACATTGCTGCGCGAAGTGATCGGCGACGTGCTGCGTCGTGCCCGCACCAGCCAGGGGCGCACGTTGCGTGAGGTATCGGATTCGGCGCGCGTCAGCCTGGGGTATCTGTCCGAGGTCGAGCGTGGACGCAAGGAAGCGTCCAGCGAGCTGCTCAGCTCCATCTGCTCTGCGCTGGACGTGCCGATGTCACGGGTGCTGACCGACGCCGGTGAGCGGTTGGGAAGCGAGGAGCGCGCGGCCACGGCCGCAGCCGGGCACCCCGGGTCGCGCCCGAACATCGACGTCAGTACCAAGGTCGTCATCCCGCACGCCGTGTCGCTAGCCGTCGCGTAGCCGCGAGATCTGGTGTAGCGGGCTGTGACGGCCGCGCTGACCGGATAAGTTGGTTACAGCCGATATTTTGGTGTCTCGGCAGACGAATACTCGAAGCGAAGGCGGAGTGAACTCATGGCCAATCCGTTCGTGAAGGCGTGGAAGTACCTCACGGCGCTGTTCAACTCGAAGATCGACGAGCACGCCGATCCGAAGATTCAGATCCAGCAGGCGATCGAAGAGGCGCAGCGCAATCATCAGGCCCTGACCCAGCAGGCCGCCCAGGTGATCGGCAATCAGCGTCAGCTCGAGATGCGGCTGAACCGGCAGCTGGCCGACATCGAGAAGCTGCAGGTGAACGTGCGCCAAGCGCTGACCCTTGCCGACCAGGCCACGGCAGCGGGCGACGTCGCGAAGGCCACCGAGTACACCAACGCTGCCGAAGCCTTCGCCGCGCAACTCGTGACCTCCGAGCAGAGCGTGGAAGACCTCAAGTCGTTGCACGACCAGGCGCTGTCCGCGGCAGGCCAGGCCAAGAAGGCCGTCGAGCAGAACGCGATGATGCTGCAGCAGAAGATCGCCGAGCGCACCAAGCTGCTCAGCCAGCTGGAGCAGGCCAAGATGCAGGAACAGGTCAGCAATTCGCTGCGGTCGATGAGTGACCTTGCCGCACCGGGCAACACGCCCAGCCTCGACGAGGTGCGCGACAAGATCGAGCGTCGCTACGCCAACGCCCTCGGCGCCGCTGAACTCGCCGAGAACTCCGTCCAGGGGCGCATGATGGAGATCCAGCAGGCCAGCGTTCAGATGGCGGGACACTCACGCCTGGAACAGATTCGCGCGTCCATGCGTGGCGACGCACTGCCCAGCGGCGGCACCGCGGCCGCGGCGCCCACACCTGCAACGCCCGATGTGGCCAAACAGAATCCGATCGGTCAACCCTAGCCCGGTTGGCCCACACCGAGGAGTAGCGAGTATGACAGCCAAGCCCCAGAGCACCGAAACAGGCGGACTGCGCCTGCTGCTGCACCGTGGGCTCGGCGGTGCCAACTCCGTCTCCGACTTCCTTGCGCATCGGATCAATGCCCTGATGGATCCGCGCACCCGGCTGCTGCGTAAGCGGCGGTGGGCGCTGCGGGGCGGGCTGATCTTCGCCGCGTCCAGCCTGTTCTGGGTCGCGGTCACCGCGTTGCTCGCCTCGTGGAGCACCCCGTGGTGGGGGTTGCTGGTCACGTGCATCCTGGCCACGGCGACGGCCTTCCCGGCCACGTTGCTGTTCTTCCGGTGGCGTTGGCTGCGGTCGACGCCACTGCCCGCCCAGCGTCCGGGCACCATGCGGCGGCTCCCGCCGCATGGGTCCTCCGCACGCCCGTCGATGACGGCGCTCGCGGCCTCAGAGCGCGGTCTGTTCTCGCTGATCGGAGTCATGGAGCGGGGCAACCTGCTGCCCGACGAGGAGGTGCGCGAACTGGTGGGCGCCGCCAACCGCACGGCATCGACCATGGCCGCCACCGCCAACGAGGTGGTGTCCATGGAGCGCACCGTCGCGTTCTCCCCGCACGCGCGGTCCTATTTGCGTCCCACCATCGACGCGTTCTCGGCCCAGCTGAGCCACGGCGCGCGGCAGTACAACGAGATGGTTACTGCCGCAGCACATTTGGTCGCGACCGCCAACGGCGACGCCATGGCGGGCGGTCCGGTCAGTTCGCCGATGTCGCGGCAGCGTTATCGAGAGGAATTGGTCGGCGCCACCGATCGCCTCGTGGGCTGGGCGCAGGCGTTCGACGAGTTGGGCGAGCTGCGCAGGGCGTAGGGCCCTAGAGCCGCGGGCGCAGCGACGGGACGGCGATCCCGACCAGGCCGCGCGCCAACCCCTTGACTATGTCGAGGTTGTCGAAGTAGTCACGCCAGAGCGTGATCTGGCCCTGATGCACCTCGAACACTCCGCACACCCAAAACTGGATGCGCAGCGGCCCGAAGATCAACGCATCGGTGCGCTCGTTCAGCACGGCGACCCCGTCGGCGGCGCTGCGGTGGATCTTCACCTCGAGCGCCATCTTCCCCTGGCCCATCTGGAAGATGCGCTTCACCGTGTGGCGACCGCGGACCTTCGAGAAACCGACGTTCTGGTAGACGACGTTCTCGTCGAGTGCACCGGCGGCGGCGTCGAAATCCTCGGCCTGCAGGGCGTACAAGAAGTTGTCGACGATGCGGATGTTGGTCTCGGTGTCCTGGCAGGCAGTGGTTGGCTCCGTCATGGCAGCCAGCCTATGGCAGGGTGAGTCCGTGCGGGTCGCAGTGGTCGCCGGGCCGGATCCCGGACATGCGTTTCCCGCTGTTGCGCTGAGTCTGCTCTTGTTGGCTGCCGGTGACGAACCGGTGCTGCTGACCGGAGTCGAATGGCTGGACACCGCGCGAGAAGCCGGCATCGAGGCCGTCGAACTCGAAGGACTCGGCGTCGCCGAAGGCGACGACGACGCCGACGAGGGCGCCAAGATCCACCAGCGAGCCGCGCGGATGGCCGCGCTGAACGTGCCTGTAATACGTTCTCTTGCACCGGATCTCGTTGTCTCCGATGTTATTACGGCATGCGGTGGGATGGCCGCGGAACTGCTCGGCGTTCCGTGGGTGGAGCTTAATCCCCACCCCCTGTACCGGCCGTCGAAGGCACTGCCACCGCTAGGCAGTGGGCTGGCGCCCGGCACCGGTTTGCGGGGCAGGCTGCGCGACATCGTGATGCGCGCGCTGAGTGCGCGGTCCTGGCGTCAGGGGCTGCGCCAGCGGACCGAGGCGAGGGCCACGATCGGCCTGCCCGCCACCGATCCCGGGCCGGTGCGCAGACTCATCGCGACGCTGCCCGCCTTGGAGGTGGCGCGCCCCGACTGGCCGCAGGAGGCCGTCGTCGTCGGGCCGTTGCATTTCGAGCCCACCGACGCGGTGCTCGACGTACCCGCCGGGCCAGGGCCCCTGATCGTCGTGGCACCGTCGACCGCATCCACCGGCACCGTCGGGTTGGCGGAGTTGGCGTTGGACTGCCTGCGACCGGGAGACGTGTTACCCGATGGCGCGCGGGTCGCGGTGTCGCGACTGGGTGGTGCCGACGTGGACGTCCCTGCCTGGGCGGCGGTGGGTCTGGGCCGTCAGGACGAACTGCTGGCGCGTGCCGATCTCGTGATCTGCGGCGGTGGCCACGGGATGGTGGCCAAGACGCTGCTGGCAGGTGTGCCGATGGTGGTGGTGCCCGGTGGGGGAGACCAGTGGGAGATCGCGAATCGTGTTGTCCGCCAGGGCAGTGCGCAGCTGATCCGGCCCTTGACGGCGGAGTCGTTGACGGCGGCGGTGGGCGAGGTGCTGGCTGATCCGTCCTACCGCGACGCCGCCCGTCGCGCGGGGGCGAGCGTGGCAGAAGTGACGGATCCGGTACGGGTGTGCCATGCTGCGCTGGCGGCTTCTCGGTAGGTTGTCCCCGTGCGGCTGACGGAATTCAACGAACTCGTCACGGGTCAGTTCGGCGCTGCCTACGGCGCGTCGGTGCTCGTCGACCACGTGCTGAACGGATTCGGCGGCCGCACGGCCGCTCAGGCCATCGAGCACGGTGTGGAACCACGCGACGTCTGGCGTGCGCTGTGTGCCGACTTCGACGTGCCCCGCGACCAGTGGTGAGCTGACCTCAGGCGTCACACACGGCGTGTCTGCTTGCCATCGAACACATGTTCGCTACTGTGGGTCGTGTTCGAGCCAACCGCGTCCGGCGGGCTGGAGCGAAGCGACCCGGGAAGGGCCTGATGTCATTCGTACTTGTCGGACCCCCTCGCTAGCGTCACGGCCAACCGACCGACCACCGGTCAACGGACACGACTACCGAAAGAGGCAGACCATGGCGCAGCAGGCACCTGATCGCGAAAAGGCCCTCGGCTTGGCGATGGCGCAGATCGAGAAGAATTACGGCAAGGGCTCGGTGATGCGCCTCGGAGACGAAGTGCGCCAACCGATTGCGGTCATCCCCACGGGATCCATCGCGCTCGATGTCGCGCTGGGTATCGGTGGGCTGCCGCGTGGCCGCGTCATCGAGATCTACGGCCCGGAATCCTCGGGTAAGACCACCGTCGCGCTGCACGCGGTGGCCAACGCCCAAGCCGCAGGCGGCATCGCGGCGTTCATCGACGCCGAGCACGCGCTGGATCCCGACTACGCTAAGAAGCTCGGTGTCGACACCGATTCGTTGCTGGTCAGCCAGCCCGACACCGGTGAGCAGGCGTTGGAGATCGCCGACATGCTGGTGCGCTCGGGCGCCATCGACATCATCGTCATCGACTCGGTGGCCGCGCTGGTGCCGCGCGCCGAGATCGAAGGCGAGATGGGCGACAGCCACGTCGGTCTGCAGGCGCGGTTGATGAGCCAGGCGCTGCGCAAGATGACCGGTGCGCTCAGCAACTCGAATACCACTGCGATCTTCATCAACCAGCTGCGCGAAAAAATCGGAGTGATGTTCGGAAGTCCCGAAACGACAACGGGTGGAAAGGCTTTGAAGTTCTACGCGTCGATCCGCCTGGATGTGCGCCGGATCGAGACGCTCAAGGACGGCACCGACGCCGTGGGTAACCGCACCCGCGTCAAGGTAGTCAAGAACAAGGTGTCGCCGCCGTTCAAGCAGGCCGAGTTCGACATCCTCTACGGCCACGGCATCAGCCGTGAGGGCTCGTTGATCGACATGGGTGTGGAGCACGGCTTCATCCGCAAGTCCGGGTCGTGGTTCACCTACGAAGGTGAACAGCTCGGCCAGGGCAAGGAGAACGCCCGCAAGTTCCTGCTGGAGAACCCCGACACGGGCAACGAGATCGAGAAGAAGATCAAAGAGAAGCTCCACATTGGCGCCGTGATCACCGATGGCCTCACCGATGACAAAGCCTTACCCGCCCCAGTCGACTTCTGAGTCGGAGTCGACTTCTGAGTCCGACCCAGCCCGACGCGAGGAGCAAGCGCGAGATGTCTGTCTGCGCTTGCTCACCGCGCGGGCCCGCACCAGAGCCGAGCTGGCGGGGCAGCTGAGCAAGCGGGGTTACCCCGACGACGTCAGCGCCCGCGTCCTCGACCGGCTCACCGAGGTGGGTCTGATCGACGACGCGGACTTCGCCGAGCAGTGGGTGCAAACCCGACGTGCCAATGCGGGAAAAGGCAAGCGCGCGTTGACAGCTGAGCTGCGCACCAAGGGCGTCGATGACGACGTCATCGCGGAAGCGCTCGACGGTATCGACGCGGGGGCTGAGCGCTCCAGGGCCGAAGAGTTGGTGGAGGCGAAGTTGCGCCGCGAGAAGCTCACCGACGACGGCGAGGACGTCAAGGTCACCCGCAGGTTGGTCGGCATGCTGGTTCGCCGCGGCTATCACCAGTCGATGGCGTACGACGTGGTGAGCACACAGTTGGCATTGGAGCGCGAGCGGCGCCGGGTATAGGCGGCGCAGAGCCTAGTAGCGGTCGATGGGGGGTGGCGGCGGAAGCGGTATCCCGGCGACACCGAGATTGCTCTCGAAAGCGGCGGCCCAGGCGCCGTCGGTCTCCATTTTCTCCAACGCATCGTTGATCTGGGCCCGCAGGGCGGTATCGCCGAGCTTCAATCCGATCCCATACCTCTCCTCGGAGAAGATCCCGCCGACGAGCTTGAACTCGCCGGGGGATTGGGCGGCGTACCCCGCCAGGATCGACTCGTCGGTGGTGACAGCGTCGACGCTGCCGTTCCGAAGCGCTTCGACGCAGGCGGAATAGGGTGTCGAACTCGACCAACTGGACGCTGGGGAACTCGTCTTTGATCTTCTGCGCCGGCGTCGAGCCCGTGACGTTGCAGAGCCTCCTGTTCGCGAGGTCGGCTTTGCCGGTGATGTCACTGTTCTGCTGCACCAGCAGGCTCTGGCCGGTGACGAGATAGGGTCCTGCGAAGTCCACCCTCTGTCTACGGGCATCGGTGATCGAGTAGGTCGCCACGACGAATTCGACGCGGTCGTTCTGGATCAGAGTTTCCCGCTGAGCCGACGGCGCCTCAATCCAGACGATCTGGCCCGCGCTGTATCCGAGTTGCTCGGCGATGTACGTTGCGACGTCGACGTCGAATCCGCTCATCGTCCCATCGGGGTTCTTGATGCTGAGGCCAGGCTGTTCGAACTTCACCCCGATCGCGATCTCGCCCTGTTCGGCGGGGGCGGCGTCCTCGATCGCCGGCGTGGTCGTGCGACCGGACGACGCTCCGACGCTCCGCAAGGTCAGTCCCGGCGACGAGGCGCATGTCGAGATAGAGCCTGCCGTCGATCTCCCCGAAGCGATGGATGGGGACGATGTGCGGGTCGCTCAATTGCGCTGCGGCGTAAGCCTCCCGGCGGAACCGCTCGGTGAAGGCTGGATCCTGCGCCAGACTCTCCGGCAGCACCTTGAGCGCCACGAAGCGGTTGGTGGTCGTGTCGTAGGCGCGGTAGACCTCTCCCATGCCGCCCCTCCCGAGCACTTCGTGGAGGCGGTAGTGCCCGAACGGGGTGCCGTCCATGTCGCTCACTGGCCGCGAGACTGGTCGCCGATCACTGAGAGCTCCACGTGTGCGCCGGGCGCGCCCTCCTGTTCGATGGCTTCGGCGTCCAACGGCCGTGGGGCGCGAGCAGATCGCCGCAGGCGCTTCTCCACCCGCACTGCTAAAGACGAGAGCACGAAGTTGATGCTGATCATCAGGAGGGCGATGACCATCAGCGCGGGGATGTAGTTACCGTACGCCGATCCGACGACCGTGCCCTGACGGACCATCTCGACGAAGGTGATCTGATAGCCGATCGCGGTGTCCTTGAGCACCACCACCAGCTGCGAGATCAGTACGGGCAGCATCGAAGTGACCGCCTGCGGCAGCAGAACGGAACGCATCGTCAGGCTCCAGCTCATGCCAAGAGCTTCGGCGGCTTCTGCCTGCCCGCGGGGCAGGGCGTTGACACCAGCGCGCACGATCTCCGCGATCACCGCGCCGTTGTAGAGTGTCAGCCCCGTCACCACACCCGCGAGCGCCAGTTGCCTCGAAGGGAAGACGTCGTATTGCGCGTAGAGGAAGAAGGCGAAGATCATCAGGATTAGCACCGGCACAGCGCGGAAGAACTCGACGAACACGCCGCAGAACCACCGGATGGGGGTCACCGGAGACAGTCGGCCGAGTCCGAACACCACACCCACGGCCAACGCCAGCACGATCGAGATCGCGGCTGCGGTCAGGGTGCCCTCGATGCCGGGCAGCACGTAGGTGTTCCAGAGGTCGCCCGTCAGGAACGGTTCCCATTTGGCCGACGTCAGCTGGCCTGCGGAGTCGAGCTTGGTGTAGACGTAAACCAGGACCGCAGCGATCGCCACCACCGTAGCCACCGTGAATACCCGGTTGCGGACCTGCGCCCTGGGGCCAGGCGCGTCGAAAAGTACTGAGGCGCTGCTCATTACCGCTTCACCGCCAATCGCGTGCCCAGCCAGCCGAACAACAGTCCGAGCGGCAGGGTCAGAATGACGAAGCCGATCGCGAAGATGCTGCCGACGACGAGCAGCGCCGAGGTGTTCTCGATCAACTCCTTCATCAGCAGCGCCGCCTCGGCGACACCGATGGCCGAGGCGATCGTGGTGTTCTTCGTCAGCGCGATCAGAACCGAACCAAGCGGAATGACCACAGCCCGAAAGGCCTGCGGTAGCAGGATCATTCGCAGATTTTGGCTGAACGTGAAGCCCAGCGACCGGGCGGCCTCGGCCTGCCCGAGCGGCACGGTATTGACGCCCGAGCGGATCGTCTCGCAGACGAACGACGCTGTGTAGACGGCCAATCCGAGCACCGCCAGCCGGAAATTACTGTCGGTGATGGACGTCGTCGAGTCGGGGTCGACCAACGTGAAACCAAGCGTCTGGGACAGTCCGAACGAACAGAACAGGATGATCAACGTCAGCGGTGTGTTGCGCACGATGTTGACGTAGGTGGTGCCGATCCAGTTCATCACCGGCACGGGCGCCAGCCGCATCGCGGCGAGTGCCGTGCCGAGGATGAGTGCCCCGATCGCGGAGTAGACGGCCAGTTTGATGGTGATCCAGAAGGCCGCGAAAATCTCGTCACTGTGCTCGGCGAAAATCTCCACGGCTTCTGGATTACCTCTACTCTCGCGCTACCGTCGTGGGATCAGCTGGTCGCAGCGATGGCGGGCGGCTCCGGCGTGGGGATACCGGCCGGACCGAGGTTCTCCTCGAAGGCAGTCGCCCATGCGCCGTCGGCTTCCATCTTTTCCAGCGCTTCGTTGATCTGGGTCTGCAACTCGGTGTCGCCCAGCTTCAGGCCGATTCCGTAGTTCTCCTCGGAGAACGGTTCGCCGACGATCTTGAACTCACCCGGATACTGCGCGGCGAACCCCGCAAGAATCACTTCGTCGGTGGTGACGGCGTCGACCGCGCCACTCTGCAGCGCGGTGATGCAGGCCGAATAGGTGTCATACTCCTGCAGCTGCACGCCGGGGAACTCGTCCTTGATCTTCTGAGCGGGAGTGGAACCCGTCACCGAGCACAGCTTCTTGTTGTTCTCCAGCGACGCCTTGCCGGTGATGTCGGTGTTGTCCTCGCGCACCAGCAAGCTCTGCCCGGTCACCAGGTAGGGCCCGGCGAACGAGACCTTCTCCTTGCGGGCGTCGGTGATCGAGTACGTGGCCACGACGAAGTCCACCTGATCGTTCTCGATCAAGGTCTCGCGCTGGGCCGACGGAGCTTCCTTCCACTCGATCTGTTCCGGGGTGTAGCCGAGTTGGCCGGCGACGAAGGTGGCCACGTCGACGTCGAATCCGCTGTAGGTGCCATCCGGGTTCCGCATCCCGAGCCCGGGCTGATCGAACTTGATTCCGATGACGACCGAGCTGTCGTCGCCACCTCCACCGCTGTCGTCGCCACCACCACACGCGGCGAGCGCCAGCGGCAGCGCGACGGCTACGGCAATGGCCGCTAGCCTCCTGGAGAACTTTGACATTCGCTTTCCTTTCAACCGGGGCGTTGTGCGTCGTTCAGTAAAAGTGCGGGATTTAGTGATTGAGGATTTTGCCGAGAAAGTCCTTGGCGCGGTCCGACTTCGGGTTATCGAAAAACACAGCGGGCTCGGCGTCCTCGACGATCGCGCCGTCGGCCATGAACACCACTCGGTTCGCCGCGCGGCGCGCGAAACCCATCTCGTGGGTGACCACGATCATCGTCATCCCCTCCTTGGCCAGGTCCGTCATCACCGCCAGCACCTCGTTGATCATCTCGGGGTCTAGCGCACTGGTGGGCTCGTCGAACAGCATCACCTTGGGGTTCATCGCCAGCGAGCGCGCGATGGCGACCCGCTGCTGTTGCCCACCGGAGAGCTGCGCGGGGTACTTATCGGCCTGATTGGCTATGCCGACCCGTTCGAGCAGCGCCATCGCCCGCTTGTGGGCCTCGTCCTTGCCGAGGCCGCGTACCTTGCGCGGCGCGAGCGTCACGTTCTCGACGATCGTCTTGTGGGCGAAGAGGTTGAACGACTGGAATACCATGCCTACATCGGAACGCAATGCCGCCAACTTCTTGCCTTCTGCGGGCAGCGGCACACCGTCGATGGAGATCGCCCCCGAATCGATGGTTTCGAGACGATTGATGGTGCGGCACAACGTGGACTTTCCCGATCCCGACGGCCCGATCACGACGACCACCTGGCCGCGGGCGACGTCGAGATTGATGCCTTTGAGGACGTGCAGTTCCCCGAAATGCTTGTTTACGTCCTGCATCAGGACCATCGAGGTGGCGTCCTCGACTACGCCTGCGCCCGTGGACTCTGGACCTGTGGACAGGGGGGCACCTTTGGACACATTGACAGCAGTCACATCCGACCCGCCCGGCTCCATGGGATGTGACCCTACCCAGGTGATACACAGCTTGCCCAGTAGTTGCGGATTCGGGGGCCCTCTGCGGATTCTTCCTTTTGCGGATTCTTTCCTAGCCCCAGGTGCGCCCGTACCATGGGGCGGTGACATCGACCGTGACGCTGCAGCAGACGGGACCTGCGCACAGCTCCGCGCAATCGACCGCGCTTGGGCGCACCTTCGTCGTGCGTACCTACGGTTGCCAGATGAACGTGCACGACTCCGAGCGGCTGGCTGGCCTGCTGGAGGCGGCGGGGTACAGCCGTGCCGCCGACGGCGCCGACGCCGACGTGGTGGTCTTCAACACCTGCGCGGTCCGCGAGAACGCCGACAACAAGTTGTACGGCAACCTGAGTCACCTGGTACCCGACAAAGAGCGCAATCCCGAGATGCAGATCGCGGTCGGCGGGTGTCTGGCGCAGAAGGACCGTGACTCGGTGCTGAAGCGGGCTCCGTGGGTCGACGTCGTGTTCGGCACCCACAACATCGGAGCGCTGCCCGCGCTGCTGGAGCGCGCCAGGCACAACCGGCAGGCGCAGGTCGAAATCGCCGAGTCGCTGGAGGAATTCCCGTCCGCGTTGCCAGCTGCGCGTGAATCTGCTTACGCAGCATGGGTTTCGGTGTCGGTCGGGTGCAACAACGCCTGCACGTTCTGCATCGTGCCGTCGCTGCGCGGCAAGGAACTGGACCGCAGGCCGGGCGACATCCTGGCCGAGGTGCAGTCGCTGGTCGAGCAAGGCGTCCTTGAAGTGACGCTGCTGGGACAGAACGTCAACGCCTACGGAGTGTCGTTCGCCGACCCCCAAACCCCGCGCGACCGGGGGGCTTTCGCCAAATTGCTGCGTGCTTGCGGCCGGATCGACGGGCTGGAACGGCTCCGGTTCACCTCGCCACACCCTGCCGAGTTCACCGATGACGTGATCGAGGCGATGGCCCAGACGCCGAACGTTTGCCCGACGCTGCACATGCCGCTGCAGTCCGGTTCCGACCGGATCCTGCGCGCCATGCGTCGCTCGTACCGCGCGGAGCGCTACCTGGGCATCATCGACCGGGTGCGTGCGGCCATGCCGGACGCCGCCATCACCACCGACATCATCGTCGGCTTCCCGGGCGAGACCGATGCCGACTTCGAAGCCACCCTGGATGTGGTGCGCCAGGCCAGGTTTGCCAGTGCCTTCACCTTCCAGTACTCGAAGCGGCCGGGCACCCCGGCCGCCGACCTCGACGGCCAGATCTCCAAGGCCGTTGTGCGCGAACGCTATGACCGACTGATCGAGCTACAGGAGAGCGTCGCACTCGAGGAGAACCAGAAGCAGGTCGGGCGCACCGTCGAACTGCTGGTCGCCACCGGCGAGGGTCGCAAAGACAGCGCGACATCACGGATGAGTGGGCGCTCCCGCGACGGTCGCCTGGTGCATTTCGCGCCCTGCTCCGCCGAAGAGATCCGTCCCGGCGACGTCGTCACCAGCGTGGTCACCAACGCCGCACCGCACCACCTGATCGCCGACGGCGCGCTGCTCGCGCATCGACGCACCAGGGCGGGCGACGGCCATGCGGCGGGCACCCGCCCCACCACCTCCGGAGGGCAGGAGCGGAGCGACCGGGGAAACGTCACCGGCGTCGGCCTCGGCATGCCTGCGATTGGTGTGCCCGCGCCACAACCGGTCGTGACGGGATGCCACCCGTTATGAGCGGCCACGATTTCGAGGCCTTCAAGACCGATATCGATGCGGCCGAACGGCGCGTGGCGGGCGAGATCGACCCGGGTCTGCGCGCAGTCGTCGTCGCCGTTCTGGTCTTCGTACTGCTCGGGTCTTTCGTGCTGCCCCACACCGGGGGAGCCAACGGCTGGGAGGCGCTCGTCGGCGGAGATGACGCGCGCGCGGCGGCGGTGTCGTTGCCCTCACGCGTCTTTACCTTTCTGGCACTGACGTTCGGCGTCGGCTTCTCGATGCTGGCGCTGCTGACCCGTCGCTGGGCGGTGGCGTGGGTGGCGCTGGCCGGATCGGCGGTGGCCAGCGTGCTCGGCATGCTGGCCGTGTGGTCACGACAGACCGCGGGCCAGGGTTTCCCAGGCCCGGGCATCGGTCTCATAGTCGCGTGGATCGCGGTGGTCCTGTTGACGTTCCACTGGACTCGAGTGGTGTGGTCACGCACGGCTGTCCAACTGGCCGCCGAAGAACAGCGCAGGCGCGCCGCCGCAGGCGATCAGTCCAAGGGAGTGCTGGAAACGTTCGAGAGCCCCAAACCGGCCGGTCCCCAACAGCCCAAGCCGGACGTCTAACGCCGCTTCCCGAGCGCGTCGTCTGCCGTGCTCGCCCACTGCCGCCACTGCTCGGCGCTGGCCCTGGCCTCCTCGGCGTCCTTGGTGCGACCCGCGGCCTCGGCCTTGGCCGCCTGGCGTTCGTACTGCTCCACTCGTGCCCGGAACTGCTCGGCTCTGGCTTGTGCCTGCGGGTCGGACCAGTCCACCTCGGCGGCGTCACGAAGCTTCTTCTCGACCACCCTCAGCCTGCGTTCCAGCTCGGCCGCCCGCTCACGGGGCACCTTGCCGATGGCCTCCCACTTGTCGGCGATAGCCCGCAGCGCCGAGCGCGCCCCCTCCACAGTGGAGGTGTCGATCTTCTCCGCCTCCGCCAGGAGGGCTTCTTTGGCAGACGCATTGGCTACGAACTCGGCGTCGCGCTCAGCGGTCGCCGCATTTCGCGCAGAAAAGAAGATGTCCTGTGCCGCTTTGAACCTTCGCCATAGGGCGTCGTCGACGTCCTTGGCCGCCCGCCCGATCGCCTTCCATTGGGTCAGCAGGTCGCGAAAGGCTGCGCCCGTTGCCGCCCAGTCGGTGGAACCGGACAGCTCCTCAGCGCGCTCGCACAGCTGCTCCTTGGACTGACGCGCGCCTGCGCGATCACGATCCAGTTCAGCGAAATGTGAACCGCGCCTTCGGTTGAATGTCTCCCGTGCCGCGGAGTAACGCTTCCAGAGCACGTCGTCGGTCTTGCGGTCAAGCCCGGTGATCGTGCGCCACTCGTCGAGGATCTCGCGCAGCCGGTCGCCCGATGCCTTCCATTGCGTCGCGTTGTTGGCGATGTCCTCGGCTTCTGTCGCCAACGCTTCCTTGCGGGCGGTCTGGGCCGCGCGCTGCTCGTCACGCTGGGCACGCTGCGCCGCAGCAGTCTCGTCGGCGTGCTCGGCGATCGCGGTGAGCCGCGCGGACAGCGCGTCGACGTCGCCGAGGACGGCCGCCGTGGGCAGCGTCTGGGCCAGCGCCGCCGCGGCGCCCTTGATTTTGCGGGCATCGCCGGTGCCTGAGGCCAGGCGGTTCTCCATCAGGGCGATCTCGGTGCTCAGATCGTCGAAGCGCCTGCCGAAGTGTGCGAACGCCGCCTCGGCATCGCCAGCCTGCCACGATCCGATGACCCGCTCGCCCGACGAACTGATCAACCAGACCGTGCCGTCGCCGTCGACGCGCCCGAATCGGTGTGGATCGCCGGACGCCGGCGGGGCGACGGCATGCGGGGTCGTTGGGCGTGGAACACCGGGACGGGCTGCTCCAGGGCGCGGAGCGCCAGGTCGTGCGGCTCCGGGTCGTGGTGCTGGCTTGGGTGGTTGCGCCCCGGTCGAGTCGTCGGTCGTCATCGGTTTCTGTCCCCTCATGCCCTTCGCGTGGTCTCCCACGCACCTGCCGCGCAGCGCGGCGCCGTTGAAAGCTTGTCAAGGGTATTGAAGCAGGTCGCCCCGTGAGGTGTCCTCGAGTTCCCCCCGGTCGCTCGCCGGACACGTCGGGCGTTGCGCATCGAATGCCCGGTGCGTGTACTTTGCGGGCACGCCCACCGGCTACGGAGAGGATGACCATGGCCAAGGCCGACCTGGCCGCACTGTTCGCCCTGGGTGCAGCGTTCTTCATCGCCGTCGGCGACGTCATGCATCAACGCTCCGCGCACGAGGTGACGGAGGAGAAGGTCGGCCACCTCGAGCTGTTCCTGCGACTTCTGCGTGACCACAAGTGGTGGTTGGGCAGCCTGGTCTCGGGAGCGGGGTTCGTCCTGCAGGCGGTGGCACTCGGCTTGGGTTCGGTGCTGCTGGTGCAGGCGCTGCTGGTGACGTCGCTGCTGTTCGCGCTGCCGATCAACGCGCGCCTGACCCATCGCCGGGTGACGCGCTGGGAGTGGACGTGGGCGGCGTTGCTTGCCGCGTCCGTTGCGCTGATCGTGACGGTGGGCAATCCCACCGAAGGCCAGTCGCGTGCCGCCCTGGAGACGTGGACTCTGGTCGCCGCGGTGTTGGTGCCGCTGCTGGTGCTGTGTGTGATCGGATCGGGAATCTGGTCGGGTTCGGTGAGCGCGATGCTGCTCGCCGTGGTCTCCGGCGCCCTGTGGGGCCTGTTCGCCGTGCTCACCAAGGGTGTCGTCGACCTGCTGGGCGACGGGCTGCCGGCTGTGCTGATGGCGCCCGAGGTGTACGCGTGGGCGGCCGTTGCCATTGCAGGCACGGCATGGCAGCAGTCGTCGTTTCGGGCCGGAGGGCTGACCGCGTCGTTGCCGACGATGACGGTCACCGAACCGATCGTCGCCTCCGTGTTGGGTGTGGTGGTCCTTGGCGAGGCGCTGCGACCCGACGACGCGGGCTGGGTGGCGCTGTCGGTGGCCCTGGTGGTGATGGTGGTCGCCACATTCGCGCTGGCTCGTGGCGAGGCGGCGTCGCAGGCCGCCTCCCAGGAGGCTACGGGTTAACGTTGAGCCGTGCTGTCTGCCGTCGCGCTCATTCCGTCGGCGCCGGTGCTGGTGCCTGAGTTGACGGGCTCACCGACCGGCCCGGTCAACGGCGAGCTCTCCGATCTTCGCGCGGGTGTGTTCGCCGCGGCGGCCACTCTCCCGCCGCGGTGGATCGCGATCGGCGTCACCGACTCCGACGTCCTAATCAAGTCCGACTCCGTCGGCACCTTCGCCGGATACGGCGTCGACGTCGTCGTGGCGCTGTCGGCAGGGGCGCCGGGTCCGGTGGCGGAGCTGCCGCTGTGCGCCCTGATGGCCGGCTGGGTACGAGCTCGGGTAGCGCAGACAGCTCGCGTCGAGGTCTACGGGTACTCTGCTGGCCGCGACGCCGAGTCCGCTGTGGCGCATGGGCGTTCGCTGCGCACGGCTGTCGACAAGGCGAACGAACCCGTCGGCGTGCTGGTGATCGCCGACGGCCTCAACACCCTCACCCCGCCAGCTCCCGGTGGCTACGACCCGGACTCGCCCTCGGTGCAGGCGGCGCTCGACGACGCCCTCGCCACCGGCGACGCCTCCGCGCTGACCCACCTGCCAGGGGCGGTCGTCGGGCGGGTGGCCTACCAGGTGTTGGCCGGGCTGGCCAGCGCGAACGCGGTGACGGCGCGCGAGCTGTATCGGGGTGCCCCGTACGGGGTGGGCTATTTCGCCGGGACGTGGACACCGGGGGCCAACGCGCCACACCGCCTGCCGTCATGACCCCGCCGATCGCCGTCATCGGACCCACCGGCACCGGTAAGTCCGAGTTGGCGCTGGACATCGCGCAGCGGATCAACGGTGAAATCGTCAACGCCGACGCGATGCAGCTCTACCGCGGCATGGACATCGGAACCGCGAAACTGCCACCGGCGCAACGCCGCGGTATCCCGCACCACCAGATCGACGTGCTGGACGTCACCGCGACGGCGACGGTGGCGCGCTATCAGCAGCGCGCGGTGGCTGACGTCGAAGCCATTGCCGCGCGGGGCGCGGTTCCGATCGTGGTGGGCGGCTCCATGATGTACGTCCAATCGCTGCTCGACGATTGGGCGTTCCCGGCCACCGATCCCGATGTGCGGGCGCGGTGGGAACAGCGGCTGGCCGAGGCAGGCGTCGCCGCCTTGCACGCCGAACTCGCGGTGCGCGACCCTCTTGCCGCGGCAACCATCCTGCCCAGCGACGGGCGCCGGCTCGTGCGTGCCCTCGAAGTGGGAGAGCTGACCGGCCGGCCGTTCGCGGCGTCGGCGCCCGTCATTGGCGCACCGCCGCGCTGGAACACGGTCATCATCGGGTTGGACTGGGATACTTCGCAACTCGACGATCGGCTACGCTGGCGAACCGAGGCTATGTTCGCAGGCGGGCTGGTGGACGAAGTGGTCGGGCTGCTGGGACTCGGCCTGCGCAACGGCGTCACCGCACCCCGGGCGCTGGGGTACGCCCAGGTGCTCGACGCGCTCGATGCAGGCGGCGCTGCGGCGCAGTTGGACGACGCGCTAGAACTCACTTACATCGGCACCCGCCGTTACGTGCGCAGGCAGCGGTCGTGGTTTCGCCGCGACCACCGGATCACCTGGCTCGAGGGGGCCGCCCCGGGAAACGTCGAGGCCGCGGTGCGGTTCTGGCAGGACGTATCCTGACGGGATGAAGTTCGCCAAGGGGCACGGCACGCAGAACGATTTCGTGCTGCTGCCTGACCTGGACGCGGCGCTCGCGCTCGACGCGGACGCGGTCCGCGCGTTGTGCGACCGGCGCCGCGGCCTGGGTGGCGACGGCGTGTTGCGGGTGACCACCGCCGGTGCGGCGCTGGCGGCAGGCGTGTTCTCGGTGCTGCCCGAGGGCGTCGACGCCGACGACTGGTACATGGACTACCGCAACGCGGACGGTTCGATCGCGGAGATGTGCGGCAACGGGGTGCGGGTGTTCGCCCACTACCTGCGGGCCAGTGGCCTGGAGACGCGGGACGAGTTCGTGGTGGGTTCCCTGGCGGGCCCCCGCCCCGTCGTGGTGGGGCACTTCGACGTCACCTTCGCCGAGGTGACCGTCGACATGGGCAAGGCCAACCGGATCGGCACGGGAACCGCAGTCGTCGGCGGACGCAGCTTTTCCGGCATGGCGGTGGACGTCGGTAACCCCCACCTGGCGTGCGTGGACGCCGACCTTACCGAGGCGCAGTTGAGCGCGCTCGACGTGGCCGCGCCGGTGTCCTTCGACGCCACCCTGTTCCCCAACGGCACCAATGTCGAGGTGCTCACCGCCCCCGTCGACGGCCGAGTGTCCATGCGCGTCCACGAGCGCGGCTCCGGCGAGACCAGGTCATGTGGCACTGGCACCGTGGCCGCAGGAGTCGCCGCGCTGCACCATCTCTGCGCCGATACCGGCACCCTCGTCGTCCGGGTGCCCGGCGGTGAGGTCACCGTCACGATCACCGACGCCACGAGCTTCCTGCGGGGACCCTCGGTCCTGGTTGCGCACGGCGAACTGTCCACGACCTGGTGGAGCGCGCAAGCTTGAAATTCGAATGCGCGCCAACGGGTGGACCTGACAACATCGGAGACCGCCCATGACTACACCTGACCATCCCGGCCCCAGCCTCGGTGAACTCGCGCTACAAGACCGCGCGGCACTTCGCCGGGTGGCCGGTCTTTCGACCGAACTCACCGACATCTCCGAGGTTGAATACCGTCAGCTACGTCTGGAACGCGTTGTTCTGGTAGGGGTTTGGACCGAAGGCAGCGCTGCAGACGTCGAAGCCAGCATGGCCGAGCTGGCCGCGCTCGCCGAGACTGCAGGCTCGGAAGTGCTGGAGGCTCTCATTCAGCGCCGCGACAAGCCCGACCCGTCGACGTACATCGGTTCGGGCAAAGCCCAGGAGTTGCGGGAGGTGGTACTGGCCACCGGCGCCGACACCGTGATCTGCGACGGCGAACTCAGCCCGGCCCAGCTCAACGCGCTGGAGAAAGCGGTCAAGGTCAAGGTCATCGACCGCACCGCGCTGATCCTCGACATCTTCGCCCAGCACGCGACCAGCCGCGAAGGCAAGGCCCAGGTGGCGTTCGCCCAGATGGAGTACATGCTGCCGCGGCTGCGTGGCTGGGGTGAATCGATGTCGCGCCAGGGCGGCGGCGCGGGCGGCAGCGGCGGAGGCGTCGGCACCCGCGGGCCTGGCGAGACCAAGATCGAGACCGACCGCCGACGCATCCGTGAGCGGATGGCCAAATTGCGCCGCGAGATTCGCGATATGAAGAAGATCCGCGACACGCAGCGCAGCGGCAGGTTGAGCAGCGACGTGGCCTCGATCGCCATCGTCGGCTACACCAATGCGGGCAAGTCCAGTCTGCTGAACGCGCTGACAGGCGCGGGCGTTCTGGTGGAGAATGCGCTGTTCGCTACGCTCGAACCCACCACGCGCCGTGGGCAATTCGACGACGGCAGGCCGTTCGTGCTCACCGACACCGTGGGTTTCGTGCGACACCTGCCCACCCAACTGGTCGAGGCGTTCCAGTCCACGCTGGAAGAGGTCGTCGACGCCCAGTTGCTCGTGCATGTCGTCGACGGCTCCGACGCCAATCCGATGGCACAGATCTCGGCCGTCCGGCAGGTGGTGGGCGAAGTCGTCAACGACCACGACTCGAGGCCCGCGCCGGAGCTCTTGGTGGTCAACAAGATCGACGCCGCAGGCGACCTGGCGCTGGCGCAGTTGTGGCACGCGCTGCCCGAGGCGGTGTTCATCTCCGCTCACACGGGCGAAGGCCTCGACCAGTTGCGCAGGCGCATGGGCGAGATGGTGGAGCCGACGGATACCGCAATCGACGTCACCATCCCGTACACCCGGGGTGATCTGGTGGCCCGTGTGCATGCCGAGGGTCGCGTCGATGCCACCGAGCACACCGACGGCGGCACCCGGGTCAAGGCGCACGTACCGCTGGCGTTGGCAGCGGTGCTGTGCGAGTTCGCTTTCTAAACGATCACTGGCGGTTCGAAGGCGCGGACCGCCGGCGGTGTTCCGATGAACTTCTCCACCGCAACCAGCACATGCGCCCCAGTGCAGCCGCGTGCCAGCGACGACGTGCCGACGTCGTCGGTCAGGACGTTCGGATTGCCGTGCACGCACATCGAATCCGGGTCGGCGGGATCCTGCGGGTCGAACCAGGCGCCGGTCGACAACTGCACGACGTCGCGCCGCAGCCCGCTGTCGAGCACCAGTCCGGCCAGGCACGCGCCCCTGTCGTTGAACACCCGTACGATGTCGCCCGCGCGTAGTTCACGCTCGGCGGCGTCGGCGGGATGCATCCGGATCGGTTCGCGGCCTGCCACTTTGGTTTTCTGGCTGGTCGCGCCGCCGTCCAGCTGGCTGTGCAGTCGGGAGGCAGGCTGGTTGGCCAGCAGATGCAGTGGGAAGTGCTGTGCCCGCGGGCCGTGCAGCCACTCGGTCGGCTCGAACCAGTGGGGATGGCCTGCGCAGTCGTCGTACCCGAAACCCGCGATGTCCGACGAGAAAATCTCGATTCGCCCGCTCGGTGTGCCCAACGGATTGGCATCCGGATCGGCGCGGAAGTCGCCGAACAGATCGAGACCCGGCTCGGACGGCAGCCGCACCGAGCCCGCCGCCCAGAACTGCTCGAAGGTGGGCACCTCGAAATCCAGCTCGGCCGCCCACTTTTCGTACATGTGCACCAGCCAGCCGTGCGCATCCCGCCCCTCGGTGAACGCCTCGCCGATGCCCAGACGCTCGGCCAGCGCGGAGAACGTCTGATAGTCGTCGCGGGACTGCTCGTACGGTTCGGCCAGGGCGGGCATCACCATCAGGACCGGGTCGTTACGCGAGCCCGAGAAGTCTTCGCGCTCGAACGATGTGGTGGACGGCACGACGATGTCCGCGTGTTTGGCCATCGCCGTCCAGTACGGATCGTGCACCACGACGGTGTCCATGCGCGCCAACCCGCGGCGCAGCCTCGGCAGATTCTGATGGTGGTGAAACGGGTTGCCTCCTGCCCAATACACGCACTTGATGTCGGGGAAGGTCAGGGTCCTGCCGTTGTACTGAAACCTCTGACCGGGGTGCAGCAGCATGTCGCTGATGGCGGCGACTGGGATGAACGTGCGTACCGGGTTCAGTCCCTGGGGCAACGACGGGAGCCTGCAGCGCACCGGCGGCATGCCGACTTCGTTCTGTGAGGCGTACCCGTGACCGAAACCGCCTCCCGGTAGCCCGATCTGGCCGAGTATCGCCGCGAGTGTGATGCCCATCCAGGGCGCCTGTTCGCCGTGGCGCACCCGCTGCAACGACCAACTGACCGTGACCAGGGTGCGGCTGGCTGCCATCCGCCGCGCCAGTGCGGTCAGATCGTCGGCGGACACCCCGGAGATTGCGGCAGCCCACTGTGGTGACTTCGGTGTCCCGTCGTGCCGACCGAGCAGGTAGCTCTCGAAACGGTCGTAACCGACGCAGTAGGTGTCCAGGAAGGACCTGTCGGCGAGGCCCTCGACGGCCAGCACGTGGGCAAGTGCCAGCATGATCGCCACATCGGTGCCCGGTACCGGAGCAAACCACGCGCAGTCACCGTCGACGTCGTCTCGCAGCGGGCTGAACGAGACGATCTTCCCGCCGCGTTCGCGCATCCGGTCCAGCGCGCCCCGCGCCGGATGCTCGGTGGTGCCGCCGGAGTTCACCGCCGAGTTCTTCAGCGCGACGCCGCCGAAACAGACCATCAGGTCAGTGTGGTCGGCGATGACGTTCCAGTCCGTCGAGCGCTGGAACAGGTCGTCGTGGGTGCCGACCACCCGGGGCATGATCACCCCGGTAGCGCCGAGGCTGTACGAGTGGCGCGAAAACGTATAGCCGCCAAGCAGATTGAGGAAGCGATGTACCTGGCTTTGCGCGTGATGGAACCGGCCCGCGCTAGCCCATCCGTAGGACCCGCCGTAGAGCGCCTCGTTACCGTGGGTGTCGATCACCCGACGCAGCTCGCCTGCCAGCAGATCGGTGAGCTCGTCCCAGCTCACCGACACGAACTCGTCGGAGCCGCGGCGCGCGCTCGGGCCGGGTCCGTCGCGAAGCCAGCCGCTGCGCACCACCGGGCCTGCGATACGCGAGCGGTGGCGCAGCGATCCGGGCAGGTTTCCCAGCAGCGGCGACGGATCGGCATCCGCGGCAAAGGGGCTGACCTCGGCGATATCGCCGTCGACGACGCGCGCATCGAACGCGCCCCAGTGCGTGAGGCTGGTTGTGGTGCGACCCATGGCCGCGAGTTTACGGCGGCTGAGACCGGGCCCTGACCCAATCAACCAGCTGGTTGGTATATCTTTTTGGCAACGCTGAGCCGAACCTCTGGAGGCCGGGCATGGGCAATGCCGTCAAATACACCCGCACGCTGTTCGAGCCCGAGCACGACTTGTTCCGCGAGTCCTACCGCTCATTCCTCGACCGCCACGTCGCGCCTTATCACGACCAGTGGGAACTGGACAAGATCGTCGACCGCGGCGTCTGGCTCGAGGCCGGAAAGCAGGGCTTCCTCGGGATCGATGTCCCTGAGGAGTATGGGGGCGGCGGCACCGTCGACTTCCGGTACAACGTCATCGTCACCGAGGAGACGACCGCAGGACGCTTCAGCGGCCTGGGATTCGGCTTGCACAACGACATCGTCGCGCCCTACCTATTGAAACTCTGCACAGAAGAGCAGAAGCAGCGCTGGCTGCCGAAGTTCTGCACCGGGGAGATCATCACCGCGATCGCCATGAGTGAGCCCGGCACCGGCAGCGACCTGCAGGGCATCAAGACGCGAGCGGTCAGTCACGGCGACCATTACGTCCTCAACGGCGCGAAGACGTTCATCACCAACGGCATTAACGCCGACCTGGTGATCGTCGTCGCCTGCACCGACCCGGAGAAGGGCGCTCAGGGCTTCTCGCTGCTGGTGGTCGAGCGCGGCATGCAAGGTTTCGAGCGCGGTCGCAAGCTGGACAAGATCGGACTGGACGCCCAGGACACCGCCGAACTGTCGTTCACCGACGTCCACGTGCCCGCGGGCAACCTGCTCGGCGAGGAAGGCATGGGATTCATCTATCTGATGCAGAACCTGCCTCAGGAGCGGCTCAACATCGCGGTGATGGCAGCGGCCGCCATGGAGACGGTGCTGGAGCAGACGCTGACGTATGCCAAGGAGCGCAAAGCGTTCGGCAAGCCGATCGGCAGCCAGCAGAACAGCCGCTTCCTTCTCGCCGAGCTCGCCACGGAGGCGACGGCGGTGCGGATCATGGTCGACGAGTTCATCCGGCTCCACCTGGCCGGCAAGCTGAGCGCCGAGCAGGCCTCGATGGCCAAGTGGTACTCGACGGAGGCGCAGGTCCGGCTGGTCGACCGGTGCCTGCAACTGCACGGTGGCTACGGCTACATGCGCGAATACCCCGTCGCGCGGGCCTACCTGGACGCCCGTGTGCAGACCATCTACGGCGGAACCACCGAGATCATGAAGGAAATCATCGGCCGTTCACTGGGCGTCTGAGCCAGACTGCCGTACTTTCGCATCGATTGGGCATCGGCTCAGCATCTGTTCTCCTAATGTGAGCGTCCCGCCTTTTGTGTCAGCATCAACTGGACAAAAGTTGACGTCAACGCAGTCAGGGCGCTCGCAACGACGGGGAGAACTTTTATGATGAGGCAACAACGCCGGGTACCGGGTGGTGTTATCGCGCGCGCGATACTCGTGCTGTTGGCATCGGCGGCGGCTGTCGTAATGCTGGCCGCACCGGCTTCGGCGACGCCTGAGACCGACGCGGCCGACGCCATCAACGCGGCGTTCACAGCCAACGGCGGCACGGGGGGAACGCTCGGGGCCGAAGAAGGTGATGTTTATCCCGTTGGCACCGGATTCGCCCGCAATTACGCAGGTGGCAGGATCCTCTTCACCCCGGCGACCGGTGCCAGGGTCATGGGTGGCGCCATCTTGGCCAAGTACGACGAGCTGGGCGGCGCGGGCGACGGTGATCTCGGCTTTCCGACCGCCGACGAACAGGCGGGCGCATTTTCACCGGACGCCCGATACATCACCTTCGCCGACGGAGTCATCTACTACACGCCGGCGGCGGGAGCCTGGCTGGTGCGTGGACCCATCAACGCGGCATGGGACAAGCTCGGCAGCACCTCCAGTCCGTTCGGTGCGCCCATCGATGACGCGCGGTGGGACGGACCGATCCTGGCACAGCGGTTCACCGGCGGTGAGCTGTCCTGGGATATCACCACGGGCGCTTTCACCTCGGTACCGCCCGAACTGGCCGGTGAGCTCGCAGACCTGCCCCCGCAGCAGGTCGAACCGAACGTCGCCATCAACGCCGTGTGGCGCTCCGCGGGTGGCCCGACCGGACCTCTCGGCGCCAAGACGGGTGATATCTACCCCGCGGGCCCGGACGGCATCGCCCAGGACTTCGTCGGCGGCGCGGTGTTCTTCAGCACCGCGACCGGACCAGCCATCGTCACCGGAGCAATCCTGGAGCGCTACCTTTCGCTCGGTGGGCCCGGCGGCGAACTCGGCTTCCCCACCGCCTCTGAGATGGACGGCGGCATCCCGGGCAGTCGGATCAGCTCGTTCGCCGCGCAGGACAAGCCCGTCATCTTCTGGACACCGGAGAACGGTGCTGTGGTCGCGCGAGGCGCGATCAATGCAGCGTGGGCGACCCTCGGTGGCGCACCCGCTCAGATCGGCGTTCCCCTGGCCGATCAGTCGGTCGACGGCGACGTGGTGACCCAGCGATTCAGCGGAGGGGAGATCTCCTGGAACTCCGTCACCCAGCAGTACACAACACAGCCACCGGAATTGGCCGGACAGCTCGGTGCGGTCCAGGTGCCCACCACCGTGCCGCCGTCTTCGGCGACCACCGCCTCGGACGAATTGCCTGCCGCGGATGGGGCGGGGGCCAGCTTCAACTGGAACTGGTGGTGGTTCGCGGTACCGCTGCTGGTGTTGCTGCTGGCGGTGCTGGGAGCCTTGTTGTGGCGTTGGGAGCGCAAGAAGGAGGCCGCCGCGCACGCCGAGAGCATCGAGGGCGACGTCGCGGCGAAGGACGAAGTGGGCCAGGACGAAGTGGGCCAGGACGATGGTGACCACCGCGAGTATCTGCCTCCCCGGCCGGAGCGCCAGCAGTGGCAGCCTGGTGCTCGCGATGGCGGACAACGCGAGCGGTGGGGCCATGGAGGTGCGCCTGGTGTGGCCGCCGCCGTACGCGAGCCCGAGGAGGAATCCGAGGACGATCACGGTCGTCACGAGGTCAGCTCTGCCCTGCAGGGCTGGGGCGCCGGGCAGGACGACATCGACACCGACAGCTTCGCTCCAGTGGCTGACAATGGACCGTCACGCCACGCGGCGGCTGACGCTGACGAGCAACCGACGACGACGATCCGGACGCGCGGTTACCCGCCAGCGGGCGAGCCGCCACGGCGGACCTACAGCTACGAGGCCGTTCCGATGTTCGAGCCGTGGCATCCGGCCGACGAGGCGCCGTTCGACGACGACTACGACGGTGGGCCCGACGACGACGCGAACTATGGCGAGCATCAGCAGCCGTTCTCCGAAGAACGCGGCACCGATGAGCTCAGCCAACAGGAACGCAGCGGCGGATCGGTGCTGCGAGGGGCTCACTTGCCGTTAGCTGATCGCAGCCGGCCGCCGCGGGGCTATCCCATCAAGGGTGACGCGGGCACGGGTCGCTACTACACACCGGACAATCCCGCTTACGCATCCGCGCAAGCCGAGATCTGGTTTGACACCGAAGACTCGGCCCGTGCCAGCGGGTTCTTCAGGGATCGCTGAAACGGCCACGCAGGTGCGCAGCGGCTAGATCTTTCGGATGACGGTGACGACCTTGCCTAGGATGGCTGCGTCGTTGCCGGAGATGGGTTCGAATGCCGGGTTGTGGGGCATCAGCCAGACCTGGCCGTTGGTGCGTTTGAAGGTCTTGACCGTGGCTTCGCCGTCGATCATGGCGGCGACGATATCGCCGTTGTCCGCGACGTTCTGCTGACGCACCACCACCCAGTCTCCGTCGCAGATGGCTGCGTCGATCATCGACTCGCCCACCACCTTCAGCAGGAATAGGGAACCTTCGCCGACGAGTTCTCGCGGAAGGGGGAAGACGTCTTCGACGGCTTCCTCGGCCAGGATGGGGCCACCCGCGGCGATGCGGCCGAGTACCGGTACGTAGGTGGGTTCGGGCAGTGCGTCCGAACCGGCGACCTCGGTGACGGTCCTAGCCGCGGCCGCGACGTCGTCAGCACCGCGGACGTCGACGGCGCGGGGACGGTTGGGGTCGCGGCGCAGATACCCCTTGCGCTCGAGCGTGCGAAGTTGGTGGGCGACCGACGACGTGGACGTCAGACCGACCTCGTCACCGATCTCGCGGATGCTCGGGGGATAGCCGCGGGTGGTGACCGACGCGCGGATGACATCGAGGATGGTTCGCTGCCGCTCGGTCAGCGCGGGATCAAGGTGGCGCTCGCCGCCGGGTGCCTCCGAGGAGCCAGGTGTGTCGCTGCTGTCGCCCATGGCGCTGAATGTAGTCGCTGAGCGCAGGAGAATCAAACATGTGTTCGAGGCGTGTCGGCGCCTGGATCACTTGTCGGTGGGTCGTCCTACAGTCCTGGCAACGAATCGATCACATGTTCGGCAATCGAACGCATGATCGAGTATCTTTCGAACATAAAAGCGAACGCAGGAAGGCCGCAGTCATGACGATCACCGCATACCCCCAGCACCGGGTGCCGCGTGCGCCGCGTGCGCCACGTGCGCCACGCAGGACTTCTCGTCCGCAGCGCTACCCGGCGGCCTCGCGACCTGCCTCCGCGCGTCCGGCGGGTGTGCCCTTGCGGTACGGCAGGTTTGCGGTGGCTGTGTCGACGGTTCCCCACCGGCGCAAGCCGGTGAGCGTGGCGATGACGGCGGCCCTGGCTGTGGCTGCGGCATTGATCACCGTCTGGCTGGGGTCCATTGCGCGGGCGGGCGGGGTGACGGGTGCCGACGCCGCCGTGCCCGATCGGCTGGCCGTGGTTCAGGTCGCGTCGGGGGAGAGCCTCGAGCAGCTCGCGTCCCGGGTCGCGCCGGCCGCGCAGGCCCCACTCGTGATCGACAGGATCCGTGAACTCAACGATTTGGGCGATTCGGATCCGGTGCCCGGACAGACGCTCATCGCACCGGTCGGGTGACCAATCCGATGGCCCTGCCCCGGCAGTGTGTGGCGCAGGTACGCTCAATGCCGTCACCACCACCCGGAAATCGGCGCGGCGAAGGAGCGGTCATGCATTGTCCGTTTTGCCGCAACCCCGATTCCCGCGTCGTCGACTCCCGCGAGACCGATGAGGGGCAGGCGATTCGCCGCCGCAGATCGTGCCCGGAGTGCGGTAAACGGTTCACCACCGTCGAAACGGCGGTGCTGGCGGTCGTCAAGCGCAGCGGCGTCACCGAGCCGTTCAGCCGCGAGAAAGTGATCAGCGGTGTCCGCCGGGCCAGTCAGGGTCGCCAGGTCGACGACGACGCGCTGAACGTGCTCGCGCAGCAGGTGGAGGACGCGGTGCGGGCCGCAGGCCCCGAAGTGCCCAGCCACCAGGTGGGTTTGGCGATTCTGGGCCCGCTGCGCGATCTCGACGAGGTGGCCTACCTCCGCTTTGCTTCGGTGTACCGGTCGTTCTCGTCAGCCGACGACTTCGAACGCGAGATCGAACTGTTGCGCTCTCATCGCAACGTCGCCACCTCGGGCTAGTCCGTCTGGATCACACCGTCGTTGACTACGCGGCCTGCGACACCCACCCAACCGTCGGGTCTCCAGGTCGTCTGGATGACGGAGCCCTGCCCCTGGGTGATACGGAGGTCACGGCTGAGGTGATCGGTGATGCGGACGGCCGCGGCTCCGGTGGCTTCATCTTCAGGCACGCCGAGATTGTGGGCGAACATCCGCGACCGTATCGTGCCTGCCTGCTCGTCGAGCCAGGTCCAGAGGTAGTACTGGGTGTCGTCGCCGTAATCAGCCGGATCGGCGGCGAAGAGTTCGTCAGTGCCCGCCAGGTGCTCGATCGCGAACTCGGGCGCCCATTCGGCGCGTGCTCTGATCGCTGTCACGTCGCCGTCGTAGCTGACTTGGACGATGCCGGCAGGAACCTGCAACGTGTGCACAGGTGTGCCCCGATCCCGAAGGAACCAGGACGCGCCGACGGTGGGGTGGCCCGCGAACGGCAGTTCGGTGGCAGGGGTGAAGATCTGCGCGTGCGCGGTGGTACTGCCACCGTCCGGGAGGTCGATGAATATGGTTTCGCTGTAGCCCAGTTGGGTGGCGATGCGTTGGCGCTCCGAGCGCGCAGTGGTCTGCGCGTCGACGACGCCCATCGGGTTTCCATACCTGCCCTCTGAGTCGGTGAACACGCGTAGCACTGTGACGTCGATACTCATGGTGCCGATGTTATGACGCCGCTCGCGCGGCGAGTCAGGTAGCGCTGCGCTCGTCGGCGCCGATGGCATCGAGTACCGCGACGCGATCGTCGACGGTTCCGGTGATGTCCCGTTCGCTGAGCCCGGTGCGCAGCATTTCGCGCAACGCCACCTGGTCGTATGCGGCGGGTTCGGTGGAGTCGACGAAGTTCTCGATCACCTCGACGAACCTCTCCGGGTAGTCGTGGAACGGGAAGTGGCCGGAGCGCGGGAAGATCTCCAGCCGCGAGCCCGGCATCGCCGAATGCGCCAGATGGGCGTGGCTGACCGGAATCACCACGTCCTGCGCGCCCCAAATAAGTTGCACGGGAACGGATTCCGTCAGATAGCAGCGATCGAGCATGGAGACCACCTGGCCGCGCCAGTCGACGACCGCACGCAGGGTCCTGGTGAACGCCGACGATGCGGAGGGTTCGGGGAGACCGGCCAGCACCCGAAGGACGTCGGGCATATCGCGGCCAAGGCCGGTGGATCCCAGCAGGGCGCCAGCCACGTGGCCCACCACCTGCATGGCGGGCAGAACCAGCGGCAACCGCAGCAGGGCCAGCCCCTCACCGCCCATCGGCAGCGAGGCGATCCGCAGCGCGACGTTCACGTCCTTGGTCACCCCGCCGGTACCGACGAGGATCAGTCGTTCTACCAGTTGGGGGAACTGGTAGGAGAACTGCATCGCGACCCCGCCGCCCAGGGAATGACCGACGACGGTCACCCGTTCGATGTCGAGATAGCCCAGCAGATCCCGCATCCCGTTGGCATAGGCAGCCACCGAATAGTCGGCCCGCGGCTTGTCGGACCGCCCGTGCCCCAACAGATCCGGCGCGATCACCGTGAACCGTCGCGCCAGCGCGTTGTGCACGGAGTGCCACGTCGTCGAGTTGTCGCCGATACCGTGGATCAGCAGAAGCGCGGGACCCGAGCCTGCCACCCGAAACGCCCGCCGGTAACCGTGGATGGTCGCGAAGTGCAGAGTCGGGTCTTCGTCCCGCACCGGGCGGAGGTCAGGTGTGCGCTCGGTCACGGGTGTAACCTCCATTGGATGTAGGGCCAACCTCTGTTCGGGCGGTTCATAGGTGCGGTGGGTCGTCCCCGTCGGTCTTCTCGCTGGCCTGCTGGGCCAGGAACCGTTCGAACTCGGCGCCCAGCTCGTCCCCGCTGGGCAGTTCTTCGCCGTGCGCGAGCAACGACCGATTCTCCTGGGCCGACAGCCATGCGTCGTACTGGCGTTCCAGAGCGGTCACCACCTGAGCCACTTCCTGGCTGGCGCTCACCTGTTCGTCGACCTTGGCGTTGACCTCACCGGCTGCGTGGTTGAGCAGCTCGAGCGGGATCTGCAGCGAGCCGGTCTTGGCTGCCTGGCCGAGCAGCGCCTCGGCTGCGGCCGGATAGTCCGTTTGAGCCAGGTAGTGCGGGACATGCACGGTGAATCCGACCACTTCGTGCCCGTGCTGCGCCATGCGGTATTCCAGCAGGTTGGACACGCTGCCCGGCACTTGGACCTCACCGATCCACGGCTGGAACGCGGTGATCACCTCACGGTTGTTGCCGTGCGCGGTCAACGAGGTGGGTCGGGTATGGGGCACCGCCATCGGGATCGTGCCGAGTCCGATGGTCTGACGCACGCCGAGCTGTTCGGCCAGCAACCGCACGGCGGTGATGAAGCGCTCCCACTTGAGGTCCGGCTCCATGCCTGCCAGCAGTAGAAACGGTGTTCCCGCGCTGTCGTGCATGGCGTACAGGCTCAATTCGGGGCTCTCGTAGTTGGTGAAGTGGTCGGTCTTGAACGTCATCAGTGGGCGCCGGGACCGGTAGTCCAAGAGTTCGTCGATGGCGAACGACGCGACCAGTTCGGTGTCGAGCGCGTCCTTGAGGTGCTGGGACGCCAACTTGATCGCGTGGCCGGCGTCGGAGAACCCCTCGAGAGCGTGGATCAGTACCGGGCCGCGGCCATCCGCGGCAGCCAGCTGGGGAGCGGGGAACTCCAGTTCGTACATGCCGCTCAGCTCGGGTTGGTAGCTCGGTTCGTGGTCGTCAGCCATGGTCGTTTCGCCTCCTCACACACTGCTGTCCGTCGCCTGGCTCGCGATTGGCGCGGCTGCCGTGACAACTAGTGTCTCGCATATCGTGGCGGGCGCCATCTCGGCCCACCTTTTGCGCCCAACGCCGCACGTCCGGGCTGGCATTCCGCGTTTCGCGACAGGCTGAACGGGTGCGGCATGATGTGTCATGCGCACTGTTTCGACGGTGCTGCTCGTTTCGGCCTGTGTGGCCGGGCACTTCCTGTGGCCCTCCGTCCGCGACGATGGCTGCCCAGCTGCCATCTGACCAACGGGCGGGCGCGTTGTTCGTCGACGGCACCGACCTGCACACCTGTAGCGGAGCGGTGGTGCACTCGACTACACGATCATGCGAATCAGCAGGCGCCACGGCGCAGGCGTCACGGGCGGCCTCGACTGCTGAGGGCGCTACGCCCGGAACTGCGACAATGCCCGAAGCTTGTTCATCACGTCGAGGGCGGCGACCTTGTAGGCCTCGGAGAACGTGGGGTAGTTGATCACCGCGTCCACCAGGTATTCGACCGTGCCGCCGCAGCCCATCACCGCTTGGCCAATGTGCACCAGCTCGGTGGCGCTGGTGCCGAAGATGTGGACGCCCAGCAGCTTGAGGTCCTCGGTGGACACCAGCAGCTTGAGCATGCCGTAGGAATCGCCTGCGATCTGGCCGCGGGCGAGCTCGCGGTAGCGTGAGACCCCCACCTCGTACGGGATCGAATCGCGGGTGAGGTCCACCTCCGTGGCGCCGACGTAGGACACCTCAGGAATCGAGTAGATCCCGATCGGCTGCAGTTCGGTCATGCCTTTACACGGCTCTCCGAAGGCGTGGTACGCGGCCAGCCTGCCTTGATCCATCGATGTCGCTGCGAGCGCGGGGAATCCGATGACGTCGCCGACGGCGTAGATGTGATCAACCTTGGTCTGGAAGTTGTCGTCGACAAAGACCCTGCCACGATTGTCGATCTCGAGACCGGCGTTCTCGGCGTCGAGGTGCTCGGTCTGGCCCTGCCTGCCAGCGGAGTACATAACTGTCTCAGCGGGGATCTGCTTGCCGCTGGCGAGGGTGGTCACCGTGCCTGCGGCGCCGACGTCGACGGCAGTCACCTCTTCGCCGAAGCGGAACGTCACCGCCAGATCGCGCAGGTGGAAGCGCAGCGCTTCGACGATCTCGGGGTCGCAAAAGTCCAGCATCGTCGGGCGTTTCTCGACGACGGTGACCTTGGTGCCCAGCGCGGCGAACATCGACGCGTACTCGATGCCGATGACGCCCGCACCGACAACCACCATCGACGACGGGATAGATTTGAGGTCGATGATTCCGTCCGAGTCGAGCACCCTGTTCTCGTCGAATTCGACACCCGCAGGCCGGACCGGCTTGGTTCCTGTGGCGATGACGATGAATTCGCCTCGCAGCGTGGTACTTTCGCCGCGGTTGCCGTCGTCGACCACGACGGTGTGTGGGTCGGTGAACCGGCCGTGCCCGCTGATCAGGTCGACGCGGTTGCGCATCAGTTGGGACCGCAGGACGTCGACCTCCTTGCTGATCACGTGCTGTGTGCGTGCCAGCAGGTCGGCCGGGGTGATCTTCTCTTTGACGCGGTAGCTGGCGCCGTAGAGCTCACGTTGGCTCATGCCGGTGAGGTAGACGACGGCCTCGCGCAGAGTCTTCGACGGGATGGTGCCGGTGTTGACGCACACGCCGCCGAGCATTTTGCCGCGCTCCACCACCGCGACGGACTTGCCGAGCTTGGCGGCCGCGATGGCCGCCTTCTGTCCACCCGGACCCGAACCAATGACGACAAGGTCGTATTCCAGCATCGAAGCCATGAGATAGAGATCTACGCCGATTGTGGTGATTCTGCATGCCGGGCGAGTCAATAGCTCGTGAACAGCCTGGGCCGGGCGCCATCCCCAGCCTGATTTCTATCCCCAGCCAGTGTCATCAGGGGTCGGCGCCGCGCACCGAATGACGGCGCGCCGCGCGACCGTCGTCCCATGACGAACATCGCTGACGGCTTCACCTTCACCAAACCCGGTGCCCTGATTGCGGCGCTGCCCGCCGTTCTCGGCTTTGTGCCCGAGAAATCGTTGGTGCTGGTCTCGCTCCAACAGGGTCAGATGGGCGCGGTGATGCGCGCCGATCTGACCGACGATCTCGACCTCCAGGTAGGTCACCTTGCCCGGCTCGCGGCAGGCGCGCAGCCCACCGCCGTCATCGCGGTCTTCGTCGATGCCACCGGGGCCGGCTGCGAGCAGTGCGACGAGGAATTCCTGCATGTGGCTGGCCTGCTGGGGGCGGCTCTGGGCGCCTATGGCATCAGCCTGTACGCCACCCATGTCGTCGACAGTGTGGCGGTCGGTGGGCGCTGGCACTGTGTGGACGGCTGCGGCGCCGAAGGCCCTGTCGACGATCCTTCGGCGTCGCCGCTGGCGGCGGCCGCCGTGTTGGACGGCAGACGGCTCTACGGTGCCCGTTCCGAGCTGGCGGCCAGCACCGCGGTGGACGACGAGCGCGCGGCTCGGGTGGCTCAGATCATCGATGTGCGCGCTGGCGTGCGCCAGCGTGCGGTGGACGACGATGCGCGTGCACGCATCCGGCTCGACGTGGCGTCGGCCCGCGCCGCTGCCGCTCAGGTCAGCGCCGGGCGGCCGCTGGGGGACCAGCAGCTGGCCGATATCGGGTGCGCGCTGATCGACCCCGCGGTGCGTGACACGTTGTATGCCTTGGCCGTCGGCGACGACGCTGGCGACGCCGAAAGCCTGTTGGTCGAGCTCGCACGGTCGCTGCCACCCCGATGGCGCATCGAAGCGCTGGTTCTGTTGGCGTTCGCCGCCTACGCCCGCGGCGACGGCCCACTGGCCGGTGTGTCGCTGGAAGCCGCGCTACGGATCGATGCGACGCATCGGATGGCGGGCATGCTGGATCAGGCGCTGCAGTCGGCTCTGCCGCCGGAGCAGATCCGTGAACTGGCGGCCGTCGGCTTCCGGTTGGCGCGCAGGTACGGCATCGCGTTGCCGCCACAGCGCCCATATGGTGAGTGCGCCAGTTAGGCGTCAGACCTTTTCGACCTTGACGGCATGGGCCATCTCGTGTGGCAGTTCGACGTGCTGGTGTCCCGGAATTACGATGGTAACCCCGCCGTAGTTGTTGGATTCCACCGTCACCCGCGCGTTGGGCACCACACCGGCGTCCTTGAGCCTGCCGATCAGCATCGAGTCGCCCTGGACGTGTTCGGTGAGTTGACGGACGACGACGGCCACGGGCGAGCCTGCGGGAAGTTCGGTGAGCCGCACGAGGTGCTGCTCTTCGGCGTCACCGCCCAGGCCGACGCCCAGTTCGGACAGACCGGGAATGGGGTTGCCGAATGGTGAGACCGTCGGATTGTCCAGGACCTGGACCAGACGCCGCTCGACGTCCTCGCTCATCACGTGCTCCCAGCGGCAGGCCTCGGCGTGCACTTCCTCCCACGGCAGACCGATCACATCGACCAGCAGTCGCTCGGCCAACCGGTGCTTACGCATCACCGCCACGGCCAGTGCACGGCCCTTGTCGGTCAGTTCGAGGTGTCGATCGCCTGCGACGTGCAGCAGCCCATCCCGCTCCATGCGGGACACCGTCTGGCTGACCGTGGGACCGCTCTGGTCCAGGCGCTCGGCGATACGTGCACGCAAGGGGACGACGCCCTCTTCTTCAAGGTCGTAGATGGTCCGCAGATACATTTCAGTGGTATCGACTAGATCATTCATGGGGCAACAACCCTTCGTTCGGACAAACTCTACCGGCCTAGCTGCGTCGACGGTCTCCCATCATGATCCGACACGGCAATATGCCCGCCGGGGTTCCGGCGGGCATATCGTGCTCAATCAAGCTAGGACGTCCCCAGTTGAGCGGCCAAGTGTCATCAGCTTGCGTAGGCCCGCAACCTGTCGGCGCGCTCGCCGTTGCGGAGCTTGGCCATCACTTCGCGTTCGATCTGGCGGACCCGCTCGCGGGACAGACCGAAGAGCTTGCCGATCTGGTCCAGCGTGCGCGGCTGACCGTCGTCGAGGCCGAACCGCAGCCGGATCACCTGATGCTCGCGCTCATCGAGCGTCGCCAGCACGCTGCGAATGTCGGTATGCAGCAGCTCGGAGATCACTGCGTTCTCGGCGGACATCGCCTCGGCGTCTTCGATGAAGTCGCCCAGCGGGGCTTCCTCGTCGCTGCCGACGGGCATATCCAGGCTCACCGGGTCGCGGCTGTGCTCCAAGAGATCGTTGATCTTTTCGACCGGGATGCCGGACTCTTCTGCGAGTTCCTCGTCGGTGGCTTCGCGACCGAGGTTCTGATGCATTTCACGTTTGATGCGGGCCAGCTTGTTCACCTGCTCGACGAGGTGGACGGGCAGCCGAATGGTGCGACTCTGATCGGCCATGCCGCGGGTGATCGCCTGACGGATCCACCAGGTGGCATAGGTCGAGAACTTGAATCCCTTGGTGTAGTCGAACTTCTCCATCGCACGGATGAGTCCGAGGTTGCCTTCCTGGATGAGGTCGAGCAGCGGCATCCCGCGGCCGGTGTAACGCTTGGCCAGCGACACCACGAGGCGGAGGTTGGCCTCAAGGAGATGGCTGCGGGCTGCTTCACCGTCGCGCACCACGGCGGCCAGGTCGCGCTTGCGGGCATCTCCGAGGCGCTTGCGGGTATCTAGCAGGTGTGCTGCGTACAGCCCTGCCTCGATTCGCTTGGCAAGTTCCACCTCGTCCGCAGCGTTCAACAGGGCGGTCTTGCCGATGCCGTTCAAGTACACGCGCACGAGGTCGGCGGCGGGACTTTGGGCATCCAGATCACTATCGAACCGGCTTGCGGTGGCATGTGCCATGAAGGCCTCCTGATCAATTCGAACTGTCAAGGGGTCCAACGCCCCACGCCGCAGAAGAGTTCCCGAAAAGGCTTGAGTTGACACCCTCTGAGCTGGCCTTATTCGACCGAGACCTGAGAATGTCCTGAGAATGGGCGGCTCGGCTCTCAATCGGGAACGTCGCCGCGGGGCCCGGAATGATCGGGTTGGGGCGGGCCTTCAAGGCGGGACGGCAATGCCGGACGTTCGGCTGTGGGGAACAGCGGAATGCGACGATCGGAGTGCCCGAAGCGGCGCGGCTCCTCGGCTTTGCGTGGAGGCCGGTCATTGGCGATCAGGACAGCGATCCACGGCAGGGGTACCGAAGCGGCGAGGATCAGCACAGAGATTATTCCGTTGTGCCAAATGTTGTAGGCGATGGTCGCCCCGATCAGCGCCGGGATGCGGAAGGCCATGATGGTGAGGTACTTCCGCACCCGGGCGCGGTGCTGTTCCTCGTAGGCGGGCGCGGCGACGGTGATGAGCACCGGTCGCCCGTCGTCGTCGAAACCCAGCTCCTGGCCGTGCTTCATGGTTCCACTGTGTCACAGGCACTGCGGCTGCGTGGCCGTCGAGTCCAGCTGTCACATTTCTTCTAGAATGGTCGTATGTCGACGACCCAGACCATCGAGCGCACCGACACCGACGAACGTGTCGACGCAGACACCGACGACGGCTTCGGTGACGACGCTCCCAAGGTCTTCCACTACGTCAAGAAGAACAAGATCGCGGAAAGCGCGGTGTTGGGCACTCACGTTGTCGCCTTGTGCGGTGAGGTGTTTCCGGTGACCCGCTCGGCCAAGCCCGGCTCGCCCGTCTGCCCGGACTGCAAGAAGATCTACGAAAGCCTCAAGAAGGGCTGACCGGGTTCGGGTTGTCCGCCGGCTCGGCCAGCGACGTCTTCTCGGACACCTTCTGCACCGCCTTGGTCAGTCGCGCCTCGGCGCGCGCCTGCAGCCACGTCCGCACGCGGTAGGCATGGGTGCTCGGGGCGGGGAACTCTTCTTCGATCGCGTTGTTCAGCTCCGCGCCGAGCATGATTGCGAATCCGCCGAAGAAGGCGAACAGCAGAAACGCGATGGGTGTGGCCAGCGCCCCGTAGGTGTAGCCGGTACTCGTGATCCACGCCAGATACAGGCGCAGCCCGAAGCTGGCGAGCAGGAATACCAAGGTGGCCAGCACCGAGCCCCACAGAAGTCGGTGGGTCGGAATCGGTTTGGGCAGCGACACCCGGTAGAGCACGGCGACGATCAGAACCAGCGACACCACCAGCACGGGGTAATAGCCGAACTGCAGGACGTTGTTCCAGCTGTCCGGGATCAGCTGCGCCACTTTCATCGGACCGATCGCCACGAATGGCGCGGTTGCGATCACGACGAGCAGCATCACCACGTACAGGCCAAGGGCGAAGAAGCGCTGACGCACCGGATGCCGCAGCGGAGTCTGCCCGTGCGCCTCGACCACCGAATCGACGAACGCCGAGATGGCCGACGAGCCCGCCCACAATGAGATCACGAACCCGATCGACACCACCTCTCCGCGGGCACCCATCATGATGTCGGTGACCGTCGGCTCGAGAATCTCGCCGACGACGCTGGGCGAGAAGAAGCTGTTCGCCGTGGAGAGCAGCCGCTCCTCGATCGCAGGCAGTACGTGGGTCCCGAACAACGGAGCCACGTAAGCCAGGCTGCCCAGCATCCCCAGCAGCAGTGGTGGCAGGGACAACGCCGACCAGAACGCGGCCTGCGCCGAGTGGGCGAATATCGAATCGTCCCAGGCCTTTACCAGCGTTCGGCGGATGATCCGCACGATGTGGTGTTTTGAGGGTTTCGCCGGTGCCTGGTCGGTCATGACCAGACCAGCATTCCTGACTGTTGCCTTGCGTGCCCAGCGACTCGCGTCAACGTAGTGCGATGGACGGCGTCGCCGAGCTTTCGCTGATCGTGATCAAACCTCTTGTGCGCTGGTTTCTATGACCGCGGCCAGTTCCACCAACTTGGACTGATGCTCGTTGGCGTGGTGCTGGCAGAAGAGAAGTTCGGCCCCCGAGGGGAGCTTGGCGCGTACCCGCGCTGCGGCCCCGCAACGATCGCAGCGGTCGGCCCTTGTTAGCTCGGGACTGGTCAGAGTTGCGTGCATGGCTCCTCCGGTTCTGCTCGTTGCTTCGCGTGAGCTCACTCTGTCAGACGTTTTGGCTTCCGGCCTTGTTCCCTAGGTGTTCACCGGTGTGTCGTGCCTCACGCCAGGTCTGTGTTGCGGGGTTGGCAAGCTGAAGTTATGACCGCGTCGTTGGTTCACCTGTGTGGAGCCGCCGAATGGGCGGCTGCGCGTGCCGCCGGCGCCCTCCGTCCCGACTCACTGGCCGAGGTGGGATTCGTCCATCTGTCGGCCGCTGAGCAGGTACACCTGCCGGCCAACCGGCTTTTCACGGGCCGCATCGATGTGGTGCTCCTCCATCTGGATCCCGCACTTCTCGGTGCGCCGGTCAACTGGGAACCGGGTGTCCCGACCGATCCGGCGAGCATGCTCTTCCCGCATCTGTACGGTCCGCTGCCCGTCGCGGCTGTGACGGATGTCACTGCTTACCGTCCGGGGGCGGACGGCACCTACGCGCCGCTTCGGGACTCCGCGACGTAGGCGTCAACCTCGATCTCGATCAGCAGCTCCGGCGCGATCAAGGCCGACACCTCAACCATCGTCGCGACGGGGCGCACGGCGCCGAACACTTCGGCGTGCACCGCACCCACCTCGCGCCACAGCGCGATGTCGGTGACGAAGATCCTGGTTCGCACGACGTCGGACATCGTCGCGCCCGCCGCCTCCAGCGCGGCGGCGATCCGCCGCAGTGCCTCCCGCGCCTGACTCTCGATGTCAGGTCCTGGGGCTGTGGTTCCTGCGACGAACACGAGCGGGCCGGTGCGGACGGCCCGGGAGTAGCCAACTTCGTCCTCGAATTCCGCGTTCGATGAGATGTTGGTGCGGGCCGGCATGGATCAGACCGGTACGGCTTCGACGATCGACATCGGGCCCGCCGTCGGGATCACGCTGGTAAGCCGGAATACGCATCGCGCCAACAACTTTCGGTATTTTCCCGCAGTGCGTTCGCGACCGCCGGCCTGCACCAGCATCTCGTGGTCGACGAGCATCCCCGGGTGTGGCGGCGCACCCGCGGGAAGCAACCAGCTCGAACATCGGCAACGTACCGTCCGCGTCGATCGCGGCTCCGGCGCCGCCCGCATCAGCCGGTAGGTGGCGTCAGGATCGGCGTCGACGTGCCGGGCGATGTCCGCAGACGAGCGTGGACCGTCGCGCAGGGCGTCGGCGTTGCCGAGTGTGACCGCGACATCGTAGAGTGCCTGACTCAGCCAGGCGCCCTGCGCCAATTCGATGAGCGCGACGTAACCCGGTACCGTCGATCGGCTCGCGAAATCCAGCGCCCTGCGGACGCGTCCGATCCCCTCGATCATCCAATTCGGCGGCGCTTTTCGGCTATCTGACACGATGCGACACCATAGACGACGCGCCGATCCGAACCTATCCGCCTAATCCAAGTAGTCGCGCA
>JBPPMS010000092.1:0-6343 GCA_051306175.1 Mycobacterium sp.
CGTGGCAGGTCTCGTCGGCGCCGAACGTCACCGCGTCCCAGCCCGCGCCCCACCCGCCGTTCCAGCGTTCGGGAAAGCATCGCCGCGGCTTAGTTAGTCCGCCACTACAGCAGCGCCGCGGCCAACGACGCGCCCTGCTCCGTCATGCCCGTCTCGATGTAAATGTTATGCGCGCGCCTGTCCGATCCACCGGGAAAGCAGATCGGGTCGTTAGGCACACACAGGTCGAAGAATCGATCGGCGTAGGCCGGGCTGACGACAGGTAGGGGGTTCGGCGCCAGCGAATCGGCGTATTCTGATCTTGGAGCGCCGAAGTCGACGACGGCAGCGACATTGTCGGCGACGTCGGCAGGCAGGTCGTTGGTCGCCGCGTCGATGACGCCCGCGCCTTGGGAGAAGCCGCCCAGCACCATCCGGGTATTCGCACAGCTGGCGGCCGTCGACTGGATGTGAATATTGGCGTCGTTGGCGCCGGCGGCCATGCTGTTGTCGAAGTCGTTGGTGGCCGGGTAGTTGACCGCGTACACCGCAACCGAGCGCCCACCGACCTTCGCGCTCAGCGCATCGACGAACGCCTGGCCCACTTCCCCGACTCCCGGCGCTTCGCGGGTGCCACGAGCGAAGACGATCTCGACGTCGGAGCAGGGCTCGGCATTGGCCTCGGGAAGCGACATGGGAAATGCGGCTCCTACCGCGGCGACCACGCTGAACAGCGACACCACCCGGCCCGCCTGAGTTGTCATACGCTATTGTCGCTCGCGCCGGCCCGGTTGTCACACCTGGTAGCCGGGCCGCAGCGCCAACCCAGCGCGGTGAGCAGGTGCGAACTGCCGCCGGGCGCCAACCAGAGCACCGCGTCAGCGACCTGGGGCGCGATGAGGGCGTGCCCGCACCATTCGAGGTATTCGCACGGTACGGCCCTCCCGCGCTTGCGTACGCGGCCACCGCGTCGGACCCCACCGGCGTGGCAGGGGTGGGTTGCGGCAGTAGTGCGACGAAGTCGATGCCGGGCCCGGAACGCACCGATTCCTCGGCGGCGTACGAGGAGAAAACGGATGGTCGACTTTGCTGCCGCGTATCCGCCGCTCAGTGGCGATGAGGTTCGAACGGGTCCAGGAACTCCTCGAGTGGAAGCTTTACGTCTCGTATCGCCCGAGGAGTCCACCGACCACGGACGAGGTCATCGCTATTGGGAGCGAATCGTCACGCGGACCGGCGCCTGCGATGTCAGAAATATCCGTTGGCGGGCAATGGTTCTCCGTTTGCCTCCAGGTTCCCTATCGCCACCGCCTTGTAGGACGTCGGGTTGTGCAAGGTGAGCGTGCGGATGTTGCGCCAGTGTCGGTCGAGGTTCTTCGACCGACTGGCTGACGACGCTCCACCCACCTCGAAGATCGACGCCGCGGCTGCGAGCGCGGCCTCGTCGACATGCACCTTGACCCGGGCCGCGGACAGCGATGCCTCCGCGAACAGACGGGCGTCGGGCGCTTGGTTGCGCACCGATTCGTACGCCCGATCGATGTCATCGGCCGCTGTCAGGACCGCGGCCCGCGCGGTGTAGGCGGACGCGGACAACCGCCCGATCGTCTGCAGCAGCACCGGGTCGTCGGACGGGCGGTCGGCCGGTGCGTGGTCGAAAGTCCTAGTGCGGCCGCGGATCAATTGACCAGCGTCATCGACCACCGCATGCAGGATCCCTGCCATGATCGCCTGCAGGTAGAGCTGCGCCAGCGGTGAGTCCGAGGCCACCGGGCGGTAATCGAGGTCGGACACCAGCAGGAAGTCACTCTCGGTCACCAGCACGTTGGTCAGAGTCGTCGACCCGGTACCGGTGCGGTGTTGCCCGATGCCGTCCCAGTCGTCGTCGATGCGCACGCCGTCGCGATCCACCGGGATGTTCAACCACGCGACGCGGCGCTCGTCGAGCCGCGCACCCACCGTCACCCAGTCCGCGAAAGCGGTTCCGGTGCTGTAGAACTTTGCACCGTTAAGTGACCAACCCCCGTTGACGGGACGAAGCGAGGTCTCGAACGACGTGGTGCCCGCCTTGCCGGAGCGCTCGCTGTAGGCGTTACCGAAGATCTTGCCGGCCGCCACCTCCGCGGCCCATCGTCGCTGCACCGGGGCGTCGGGGATCCGTGCGATCTGCTGGATCTGCACGTAGTGCGCCCGCAGTATGTGCGCAACGATCGGGTCGGCACGCGCGAGATCGATGATGACGCCCAGCAGGTCGCGGATCGAACCGCCAGGCCCACCGAGCCTGCGCGGCAACGTCAGTGCGGTCAGACCGTAGTCGCGCACCCATTCCACCTGCTCGCGCGGATCCGCGCCCCGCCGCTCCCGGCCGGCCGCATCAGCGGAGATTCGTTGCCACAGAGCGGCATTCGATGCGGCGTCGAATGCGGTGGTCACATCTTGGGTCACGACGCGATCACAGGAGCGAAGGCGCCACGGTATGCGGCGGCGGGATGGGTGTCGGGAAGTCGATCACGACCGGTGGTCTTGCGGCGTGTCGTGCCCTGGGCGTAGTCGCGCTTGGCCAACCCGCGGTCCCGCAGCACCGGCAGCACGTGATCGATGAACTCCTCGTAGCTGCCCGGGATCGTCGAGTTCACCACGTTGATCCCGTCGACGCCCGCCGCCTGCCACGTCGCCAGGGTGTCGGCGATGCTCTCGGGGGTGCCCACCACCCTGCCGTTCTTGCCCCACAGCTCGGCCAGATCGCGAACGGTGGGCTCACGATCCGGTACGGCCTCGTGTAGCCAGGTCAACACGCTCTGCAGGCCCTCGGTCTCGATCTGCCCGACCGGGGTGTCGAGGTCGTGGAAACCCAAGTCGTAGCCGAGGCTGCCGGCAATGTGGGCGATGAACGACGACGGGTCGAGCACCTCGTCCAGCTGGGTCGCCTTCCGCGCTGCCTCCTCCTCGGTGCTGCCGATGACGAACGACAACCCCTGGAAGAATTGCAGGTCCTCGGGATGCCGCCCGGCCTCGCCCACCAGCCGACGGGTGTCGTCGATCAAGGCCTTCGCCGCTTGCGGTGTCGGCGACAGGATGAACTGGGCCTCGGCGTTTCGGGCGGCGAAGCGGCGGCCCACCGGCGACGACCCGGCCTGGAACAGCACCGGCGTGCGCTGCGGGGACGGTGACACCAGGTGCGGACCCTCGACGCGGTACCGCTTGCCGTCGTGGTTGATCTTGTGCACCTTGTCGAAGTCGCCGTGCAGACCGGAGACCTTGTCCTGGATGAGCGCGTCCTCGTCCCACGACCCCTCCCACAGCTTGTAGGCCACGTCGACGTACTCGTCGGCCCACAGGTAGCGGTCGTCGTGCGCGGTGACGCCGTCGTAGCCGAAGTTGCGCCACGCATTGCGCATGGGGCTCGTCACGATGTTCCACGCGATGCGACCGTTCGAGGCATGGTCCAGGGTGGATATCTTGCGGGCGAAATCGAACGGATGGGCCTGCAGCACAGAGCTGGTGATCGCGATGCCGAGATTCTCGGTCGCATAGGCGATCGCCGATGCGATGACCAGCGGGTCGTTGACGGGGATCTGCAGCCCGGACTCGACAAATTTGCGCCACGACCCCTGGTAATCGGAATACAGACCCACCAAATCGGCAAAGAAGATGTAGTCGAATTTGCCTGCTTCAAGCGTCTTCGCCAGAGACACCCAGTGCTCGAGTGAGTTGAAGTCGGTTTGTCGCGCCTCGGGGAGGCGCCAGGCGCCGTGCTGGATGTGTGAGGTGGTGTTCATCACGAACGCGGAAAACTGCAGGGGCTTGCTCACCTGAACTCCGATTCATCAAGAATGTCAATCTGTTTCACGATCTCTGAACGAACAGTACGGACGCCGCCCACGATATACACCTGATCGAATCCGCGTGAGTACAAGTACGGACGAATCCGGACCATCGGTAGTGTCGTGTAATAGTCTGTGTCCCAGCAGGAATGGTGACATCACCCGACCGGCGCGTTACCGACCCACGCTGCCGGAGTGGCTGTCCGCGAGCCCGATGTGGTGGGAACATCCAGACCGTAGTGACCGCGCAGGGTCGTCTCGTTGTAGTCGGTACGAAAACGCCCGCGCGCCTGCAAGATCGGGATGACATGATCGACGAAGTCGTCCAATCCGCCGGGTAGGTAGGGCGGCATGATGTTGAAGCCATCGGCCGCACCGGCGTCGACCCAGGCGATGAGATCGTCGGCGATCTGTTCCGGGGTGCCGGCGATGCTGCGATGGCCGCGCCCACCGCCGAGCTGACCGATCAGCTCCCGAATCGTCAAGTCGCCCTTCGCGGCGAGCTCACGGACCAGTGTCGAACGACTCTTGTTGCCCTCGATCTGCGACTCCGGCGGCAACTCGGGCAGCCGCGCGTCGAGGGGCAGACCGGTGAGGTCGACGTCGAAGACCGCCGACAGCTGGCCCAGGGCGTAATCGGGGGAGATCAGGTCGGTGAACTCGCGTTCGAGGGCCTTGGCCTCCTGCTCGGTGCCTGCGATGAACGGCACCAGGCCCGGCAGGATCTGCAGGTCATCGACATTCCGGCCGTATTTCGCCAACCGGCCCTTGAGGTCGCTGTAGAAACCCTGTCCCTCGGGAATGGTTCGCTGGGCAGTGAACACCACCTCGCCGCAGTGGGCCGCAAGCTCCTTGCCGTCCTCGGACGATCCGGCCTGCACCAGCACCGGACGTCCCTGGGGCGACCGTGGTGAGTTCAGCGGGCCCTTGACCGAAAAGTGCTCTCCCACATGATCGATGCTGCGGACCCGATCGGGATCGGCGAAGACCGCGCCGGCCACATCCAGCACCACCGCGTCGTCGTCCCAACTGTCCCAGAGCTTGGTGACGACGTCGACGAACTCCTGGGCCCGGCGATACCGGCTGGCATGCTCCGGGATCGTGGCGAGCCCGAAGTTCAACGCCTCCTGGAGGTTGCCGGATGTGACGATGTTCCACCCCGCCCGGCCACCGCTGATGTGCTCGAGCGACGCGAAGGCCCGAGCCAAAGTGTAAGGATGGTTGTAACCCGTTGACGCCGTGGCGATCAGGCCGATCCGGCTGGTCCCACCGGCGATGGCCGAGAGCAGCGTGATCGGCTCGAAGATGGCCAGCGTGTTGCGCCGGATGTTAGGTCCAATCGCCAGACCGTCGGCGAGGAAGATCGAATCGAGTTTGCCGCGCTCGGCGATCTGCGCGAGCCGGACGAAGTGCTGGGCATCGAGAACATGATGTTCGGCGGTGCGTGGATGGCGCCAGGCGGCTTCGTGGTGACCGACTCCCATGACGAAGGCGTTCAAGTGCAGTGTGCGAGGCATATTCTCTTCCTGAAACTGTGGTTGGCGAATGATTGTCACTGGCTGGACGGTGTGCGCCACCGGGAGAACCGGCGTTCGATCAGCACCAGCACGAAGTTGAAGATCAACCCAACGAGAGCGATGGTGAGGATGCCGGCGTACATCTGCGGGATCTGGAAGTTGAGCTGGCTCGCCATGATGAGGTACCCGAGCCCGGACTGGGCACCGACCATCTCGGCCGCAACCAGAACCGGGATCGATGCCGCCGGCGGAGAGGCGGATGCCGGTGAAGATCGTCGGCAGCGCGGCCGGCAGGATCACCTTCTGGAACAACCGGAACGACGAAAGACCCAGCGACCTCGCGGACTTGATCAGCAGCGGATCCACCGTGCGAACACCCGAGATCGTGTTCAGCAGGATCGGGAAGACGCAGGCGTAGATCACCAGCGCAACCTTGGACGTCTGGCCGATGCCGAGGATCAGGATGAACACGGGCAGTGGCGCGAGGGGGAGCAACGCGTACTGCTGAAAGACGACACCGCGATCGAGTCCAGGGCCGGTGATGGGGAGCCCGTCGAGGAGGATCTCGCCGCACGTCGGCTTGGTCAGGCCGCCGATGAGGTCGAGCAGGGTGGACTTACCGCTGCCGCTGGGCCCGACGAGGACCAGGAATTCGCCCGCGGCGGCGGCGATGGTGATGTCGTCGACCGCGACGAAGTCAGGTTTACCTGCTGCCGGAAACAACTTCCGTACCGAACGTAATTCGAGCTTGGGGATGGTCATGATGGCGCCTCCCCAGGTGTGCCCTCGGGGCCTGATTCGGGTGGGTAGGTGCCGTTGACGTACGGGTTGTCGTCATTGGTGAACAGGTCGGTCGCGGTGATCTGGCCTTCCTTGCGCTCGCCGTTGCGGACCAGCCAGTCGACCCAGAGCTGGATTTCCTGCTCCTTGATGACGCCGCCGGGCGTAGGGATCGACGAACTCTTCCAGTACTCGGCGAGCGCCGAGTCTTCGCCGCGACCGCGCTTGGTGATGATGTCCTTG
>JBPPMS010000093.1:0-3720 GCA_051306175.1 Mycobacterium sp.
GCCACCCGGGTAGGGACCGAGGGCAGCGACAGTGGGCCGCAGACTCCAGACATCGTGGGACAACGGCCAGTCCAACTCGGCCTGGGTGGCGAAGGAGATGAGTGCGTACCTCGCCGCCGGGTACCGCTCGAGCACTGACGCGATGTCGTCGCGCATCCCCGCGATCCGCGGCTCCCCGGCGCCGTAGTCGTCTACACCCGAGTCGACGGACCTGTCGACGACCAGGAACACGTTGAGGTTCTCGCGCGCCGCGGCCGTTGTTTCCAATCGGGTTTCGTCATCGCGAAGGCAGGGGCGGGTTGCTGCGGCGATCAGCAGCAGCACTGCCAGAGTCGTACCGCACCAACGTAATACAGCGCGGCCACGTCGGGCGCCCGGGGACAGGAGCACCTGCCACAGCGCCACCAGCCGCGCCGCGACGAGCGCACCGGTGAAGACGGCGAGAATCGCCCAGGGCAATAGCGGCTGGAACGTCATCGCCGTAACACCAACAGAGCCACCGACAGCACAGCCGCCGACAACAACGCGATAGCGAGGGGAATCACCGGGGCATCCCTTCGGTCTGCTGTCACAACGGTGCCGTCGGCCAGGCGGGCGGGCGGGGTGTTCGCCCGGATCTCGTCGAGTGCACCGGAGATCGATCCGCTCCCCGGCGCGAGGTAGCGGCCGCCGGTCTGTTCAATCAGGGTCACCAACGACGCGCTCGTGGCGGACGGCGCCGTATCGACCACGTTGAGTTGGATTCCCGCGCGCTCGGCCAGGGCGCCAACGCCGTCGTCGGTGAACAAAGCAGCCCGCTGCTCTTCGGCAGCACGGAGATCGGAGGGACCGAGGTAGATCACCGAACGCCGGTGCGTACTGCGTTGCTCGAAGGACGGGAACCCTGAGATACACAGCGCCAGAACGTCGTCCACGCTTACTGCATAGTCCGTGTAGATTATCTGGGGTGCGAACGACGCCGACAGGGCCTCGTTTGCGCGGGCGTACTCACCGAACTGCGCCCCGGTGTAGGAATGGTCGCGCGTCAGCGGCACCACGCGGCGGTTCACTGACGTCAGGCCGACCTGTTGGAACTCAACAGCCGAAGTGACTTGCCGCGCAAAATATTCGAGCATTTCCGCCGTCGGAGCATCGTTCACCGGCTGCCCCACACAGAGCATGATGTCCTCTGGGTGGGTGGTGTCGAAGTCTTTGCCGGCACCGGCCGGGCGGGCCGCCGCCCAGGTCGCAGCACCGAACATGACGGCCAGCACCACCAATGTCGCTATCGTCGACAGTGACCGCAGCCGTAGCACTTTCGCGTACTCCGGCAACCGGGTCAGCCGCGTGACGTTGGCCAGTGGGCGCAGCCGGGCTCGGGCCGCGGTCATGGGGAGCACCGCCGCCAACGCGACGGCGATGACGAAGCAGGCCACTCCGATAGCGGCCACCGGCCACCACTTCAGGTCCACGAGCGGATCAACTCCTCTGCCCGCGCACTCATTTCGGTGACGTCGGCGCTGGTCTCGGCGTTGAACTGTGCGTCGCCGAGGTCGGTCAGCAGTGGCGCAGCCGTTGCCAGCCCCCCGTCGGCCATCGCCCCGACGTGCAGATACTGCGCCTTTACGCCCGTCGCCTGATGCAGGAAGGTACGGACCGTCCGGCCGATCGCCGCGCACGCGGCCGGACCCGATGTCCGACCGGCGCCGTGCTGGTCGGAGATACACTGGACACATCGGGCGAACCGCTTGCGGAGCAGCCGGGCGTGCACCCCCCGCACGACGGGGATGCGCCGCAGCTGATGCGATGGCAGTGTCCACACGAAAACGCCTGCATACCAACCGATGACGAGAACGACCAGCAGCAGAGCGCACCACAGCCACTCCGAGGAGTAGGGCTGAGGACCGAAGATATAGCGCAGCAGGTCATCCGGCACGGCTGGCCACCTCGGTCAGTGCGACGAGTTCGCGCCGGATGTCGTCACTGCCTGCGATGGTCGCGTGCGGGATCGCGTGACCGGTCAGAAAGGCGTCGAGACGGTCGCGACGGACCTGTTCGGCGCGGCGGTACGCGGCCACCACCCGCGGACCGAGGTCGGCACCGTTGAGGACGAAACGACCTGTGGCGACGTCGTATCCGTCGGTGTTGTCGGAACCCACCGCGGGCATGTCGGACACACACGCCCACATGATGTCGTGGCGCCCGGTCAATCGGGCCAGGACTGCACTGAGCCGGTCGTCGACGTCGGGTTCGTCCGACACGACGATGATCAGCATCGTGTGCCGGTAATGCGTGGCAACGTAATCGAGTTGGGCGGTGATGTCGCTGGCGCCGGGGTCGGTGGTGGTGTGCTGGTACCAGCGGTGCAGCAGTCCTTCGATATGCGTCTCGCCGCGGCGCTGGGGCACGTTCACCGAGCCGCGGCGGTCCCCGTAGACCATCCCGATCTGATCGGAGCGCCGGAGGCTGATCAGCCCAACCGCGCCCATGATGTGCGCGGCGATGTCGCGCTTGCACTCCCCGCTGGGGGCGAGTGCCGTCATGTTGCGACCGGCGTCGGCGACGAGCACGATCTTGTGGTGTTTCTCGGAGACGAACCGTTTGATGAGCACGCTGCCCGAACGCGCCGAGGCTTTCCAGTCGATGTCACGCACGTCGTCGCCGGGAACGTAGGGGCGTAGATCGTCGAATTCCATGCTGCGCGTGTGCAACAGCGCGTAGCGCCCGCCTTCGAGCATGCCGCGCGTGTCGGTGCCGAAGTGCGCTTTCGCGCGGTTGAGGTGCTTGCCCACGTGATCTTCCGGTATCTCAGGGGACTCTGACGGCCGCCAGCGCGGCGTCGATCACGACCTCGGCGGTGATGTCGGCGCTGGCCGCCTCGAAGCCGAGGATGAGCCGGTGGCGCAGCACCCGGTGTGCGAGCTCCGCGATGTCCTCCGGCAGCACATGCGCACGCCCGGACAGCACCGCCCGCGCGCGTGCCGCCTTGCAGAACGCGATCGTGGCGCGCGGGCTCGCCCCGTATTCGACCAGGCGCGCGACCTGCCTGGGCAATACCTGCATCGGGTGGCGGGTCGCGTCGACCACTTGGCTGGCGTAGAGCATCAGCGCACGGTCCATATAGACCTGACGCACCACCTGCTGCACGTGCAGCACGTCTTCGAGACTGGCGACCGGGACGCTGGGTTGGCCCTTGTCGTAGATGCCGGCGTCGATCCGCGACATCACCTCCACCTCTTCCTCCGGGGTGGGGTAGCGCACGATCTCCTTGAGCATGAAGCGGTCGGTCTGGGCCTCCGACAATGGATAGGTGCCTTCCTGGTCGACCGGGTTCTGGGTGGCGATGACGAGAAAGGGATCCGCGATGGGGTGCAGGTGTCCGGCGATCGTCGTCTGCCGCTCTTCCATCGCCTCGAGCATCGCGCTCTGCGTCTTGGCGCTCGACCGGTTGATCTCGTCGAGCAGCACCAAGTTGGCGTGCACCGGACCTAGCTGGGTGGCGAACGAGTTGGACGCCGAGTCGTAGATCTGCGTGCCGACGATGTCGCTGGGCAGCAAGTCAGGAGTGCATTGGATGCGTTGGAAGCTGCCGTGAACCGATCCGGCGAGCACCTTTGCGGCGGTGGTCTTCGCCAGCCCAGGCACGCTTTCGAGCAGGATGTGGCCGTCGGCGAGTAAGCCGATGAGCAGCGACTCCCGCAGGTGGTGCTGCCCGACGATCTTGGTGGCGAAGGCTTGGGA
>JBPPMS010000094.1:0-43061 GCA_051306175.1 Mycobacterium sp.
GGCGCCCCCTGCTCCCCCCGAGCAACCGATGATGGCACCGCCACCGCCTCCCGCACCCAAGCCTGTTCCCGAACCCGAACGTGGTGGCAGACATGCCCCGCCGGGAGATGCGCAGTGGCGTCCGGCACCCGCCGACGGCCAGTGGTTGCCCGCAGGCACCCCGGGAAGCAATTGGTCGTCCCCGACCGAGCCGCCTCGGCCGGAGCCTGCTCTGCAGCCTCCACCACGGCCGCCTCGGTCGCAGCCACCCCCCCCACCGCCGCTGCCCCCCAATAGCGTCAACGGTTACGTCGGGCGTCGACGTGCGCCAGAATCCGCGCCAGAATCGGCACCGCCCGCGCCCGTTCCGGCCGCGTCCCCGGTTCAGGAGCCCCGTCGGGGCAGGCACGGTCGCACCGGCGCCGGGGAGTCCGCTATGACGGCGACTGCACAGGAAGAGCGTGAGCGCCGGGCACGGCACTCGGCGGGAGGTGCCGAGCAGGCACCGGCCGATCCGCCACCGCCTCCGCCGGTGAACGACAGCCAGCACCTCGAGGGTCAGTCGGTCGCCGACCTGATGTCAAGGCTGCAGGTGGCCACCCCCGGTAGCGGTAAACGCAGACGGCGCGAAGACTGAGTTAAGCTCGGCACCGTCCTTGGGTAGCAGCGAAGAGACCCGGGAATGTGCCGGTACCCGCACTGATGGACCGGACTGAGAGAACCGATACGAGGACTTGCCTGCTGTGGAGCAGTTCGACGGACTTCGTCCCGCGCGACTCACCGTCGGCATCGTCTCCGCCGGTCGGGTCGGCTCGGCGATCGGAGTGGCGCTGGAGCGCGCAGAGCACATCGTCACCGCTTACAGCGCTCCCTCGGACGCGGGGGCGCAGCGGGCGCAACGTCGTCTTCCCGACAGCCAGCGGCTGTCCGTGCGCGAGGTGGCCGAACGGTGCGAGTTGCTCGTGCTGGCGGTGCCTGATGCCCAGCTATCCCGAGTTGTGGCGGAACTCGCCGCTGGCGGTACGGTGCGCCCGGGCACCATCGTGGCCCACACGTCAGGGGCTAACGGTGTGAACGTGCTCGCGCCGCTGACGCAGGTTGGCTGCGTCCCGCTCGCGATCCATCCCGCGATGACGTTCACGGGCTCCGACGACGACATCCGCCGGCTGCCAGATACCTGCTTCGGGATCACCGCCGCAGACGAGATCGGCTATGCGATCGCGCAGGCATTGGTACTCGAGATCGGCGGCGAGCCGTTCCGGGTGCGCGAAGACGCCAGAGCGTTGTACCACGCGGCCCTGGCACATGCGAGCAATCATGTCGTCACCCTCGTCGCGGATGCCGTCGAGGCGCTGCGAGCGGCGCTGCGTGGCCAGGAGTTGCTCGGTCAGGAGCTCATCGCAGACGCACCGGGCGGCCTGGCGGAGCGGGTGGTCGGACCCTTGGTGGTGGCTTCGGTCGAGAACGCGCTGCAGCGCGGCCAGGCGGCGCTCACCGGACCCGTTGCGCGCGGCGACGCCGCCGCGGTGGCCGGGCATCTGCAGGCCCTCGCCGAAGTTGACCCGCAGCTGGAGCAGGCTTATCGAGCAGACTCGCTGCGCACTGCACAACGTAGTAATGCCACCCAGGAGGTCTTCACCGTGCTTACCAAGGACAGTCTATGAGCGTGAAGAGGCATGTGAAGTTCAGCCCCGGTCAACTCGACGTGTATGGCAAGCCCGCCGATGTCTACGACGTTTCGCGCGCTCTGCGGCAGACCGGGCGCCCAGTGATGTTGGTGCCCACGATGGGAGCGCTGCACGAGGGACACCTCGCGTTGGTCCGCGCGGCCAAGAGGGTGCCGGGCGCTGTGGTGGTGGTGTCGATCTTCGTCAATCCGCTGCAGTTCGGCGCAGGCGAGGACCTGAACAGCTACCCGCGCACCCTCGACGACGACCTCGCCATGCTGCGCGAGGAGAGGGTCGACATCGCCTTCGCCCCGACCGCTGCACAGATGTACCCGGACGGCATGCGAACCACGGTCCAGCCCGGTCCGTTGGGCACCGAGCTCGAAGGTGCCGCGCGGCCGACGCATTTCGTAGGCGTGCTGACGGTGGTGCTGAAACTGCTGCAGATCGTGCGGCCCGACCGGGCGTTCTTCGGGGAGAAGGATTACCAGCAACTGGTCGTCATCCGGCAGATGGTCGCCGACCTGAACGTCGACACCCGGGTTGTGGGGGTGCCGATCGTGCGTGAAGCGGACGGCCTTGCGATGTCGTCGCGCAACCGGTACCTAGACGCCGAGCAGCGCGAGCAGGCCGGGGCACTGTCGGCGGCACTGTTGGCGGGCAGGTACGCGGCTGCTCAGGGTGCCGACGCCGCGCTGGACTCGGCGCGCGCCGTGCTCGACGAGGTGCCCGCTTTCGACGTCGACTACCTACAGGTGCTCGATCCCGAGCTGGGGCCCGCGCCGCTCGAGGGTCCGGCCAGGATGCTGGTGGCGGCGCGGCTCGGCACGACCCGTTTGCTGGACAACATCCAGCTGGACATCGGTGCGGGCCAGCTCGATGGGCATCCTGGTGTCGCGTCTCCCAACAACCACGAATTGCCTTGGCGGAACTGACCATGCTGCTCGCGATCGACGTCCGCAACACCCACACCGTGGTCGGCCTGCTGTCCGGATCCGGTGACCACGCAAAGGTGGCGCAGCACTGGCGAATACGAACCGAGCATGAGGTGACGGCTGATGAGTTGGCCCTCACGATCGACGGTCTGATCGGCGATGACGCCGAACGGCTGTCGGGGGCTGTCGGTCTGTCGACGGTGCCGTCGGTGCTGCACGAGGTCAGGGTGATGCTGGAGCAGTACTGGCCTGCCATTCCGCAGGTGTTGATCGAACCCGGTGTGCGCACCGGTATCCCGCTGTTGGTCGATAACCCCAAAGAAGTGGGCGCAGACCGCATCGTGAACTGTCTCGCGGCGTTCCATAAGTTTGGCGGCGCTGCCATCGTCGTCGACTTCGGGTCGTCGATCTGCGTCGACGTGGTGTCGGCAAAAGGAGAGTTTCTCGGCGGGGCGATCGCGCCGGGGGTGCAGGTCTCATCGGACGCCGCGGCGGCGCGTTCGGCGGCACTGCGCCGCGTCGAGCTGACCCGACCTCGATCGGTGATCGGCAAGAACACCGTCGAATGTATGCAGGCCGGAGCGGTCTTCGGCTTCGCAGGCCTGGTCGACGGCCTGGTCCGACGGATCCGCGACGACGTCGACGGATTCTCCGCCGCCGACGTGGCGGTGGTCGCCACCGGGCACACCGCGCCGTTGATCCTGCCGGACGTCACCGCCGTGGAGCACTACGATCGTCACCTGACGCTCGACGGACTGCGCCTGGTGTTCGAGCGCAACCGCGACAATCAACGCGGCAAACTGCGCCAAGCCAGATAACTCGTCGAGACCAACGGAATGGTGAGTTTTTCTCGATCGTCGCCACCTGTTGGTGAGTTTCGGCGGAACGCGGGGGTCAGAAGAAGGTGCGGATGAGGTCGACGACGTGGTCGTCATCGTCGAGCACCGGGATCAGCTGCCATTTGTCGAAGGTTGTGCACGGGTGGGAGATCCCGAGCTCGATCCAGTCGCCTACCTGAACCGGCGCCCCCGGCGCCAGCCGCAGGAATGCGTGCTGATCGCTGAGCTTGACCACTTCGCAGCCGTCCAGGCCCTCCGGCGACCAGCCTTGGTCACGCCGAATGCTTTGTGGCACAGGATAATCCTGGTCGAATGACACATCCCGGCGCCCGAGCGTGAGCAGTGCCAGTCCCGGCTCGGGGACCGACACCGCCTGGGCCCAGACGTGCAGAGCGGGCAGCAGGGCGGGCCCGATCGCACCGTCGCGGGTCAACGGCGACGTCCGCCGGTACAGGCCGTGGTCGTGGGTGAGGTATGCGCCACTGCGCAGGACGGTCCGTACCCGCCCGCCGCCGTCCCAGCCCGTCAGCGCCTCGGTGACGAGATCGAAATGCGTGCTGCCGCCGGCGGTCACAATGATTTCGTCGGTCTCGAAGTGGGGGATCAGCCGCTCCACCGCTTCCCGCATCACCGCCAGGTACTGAGTGATCAGAGCCGCCCCGTCGGCTGACACGTCGTGTCCTAACGCCGCTTCGTAGCCGGACACGCCGACCAACCGCAGCTGCGGCGATGCGGCGGCGGCCCGGGCCACCGCGTCGAGTTCGCTGTCGGTGCGGCAGCCGGTCCGCGCGTCTGGTGCGCCGACCTCGACGCAGACGTCCACGGCGCGACCGGCACCACAGGCGGCCAGCGCCGCCGTCATCTGCTCGACGCCGCGCACCGAATCGACCCAACAGATGAGCCGGAACGCTGGATCGTCATCGAGTGCTCCCGACAACCAGCGCAACCCGGCGGTATCCACCAATTCGTTGGCCAGCACCACGGTTTCGACGCCGAAGGCCCGAAACGTGCGGACCTGGCTGATGGTCGCGGCGGTGACCGCCCACGCTCCCGCGTCGAACTGTCTGGCACAAAGCTGTGGGGACATGTGGGTCTTGCCGTGTGGTGCCAGGTCGACACCCCGGGCGGCGCACCAGCGCGCCATCGTCGCCAGGTTGTGTTCCAGCGCTCGCTCGCGCAGCACACAGACCGGACCCAGCACCCCCGAGACGAACAGGTTCCGGCGCTGAGCAACGACATCCGAGGGCGTGCGGCCCAGCCAGGTCCCCGGCACACCCTTGAAGCGCCAGTCCAACGGTTCGTCGTACAGCGCGGCAACAGCTGCGCTGTTCATGGCTATGGTCATGCTTCATTTAAGCTGGCATGTCGTGAGCTCTGCTGATACCCCGGAATCCGAGTCAGACGTCCCAGAACAGTTCCGGATCCGGCAGGCCAAGCGTGAACGGCTCCTTGTCGAGGGCCACGATCCGTACCCGGTGTTCGTCGCACGTACGCATTCTCTCGCCGAGATCCGCGCTGCATATCCCGAACTGACCGCGGACGCGACCACGGGCCAGTTGGTCGGGATCGCCGGTCGGGTGGTGTTTGCCCGCAACGGCGGAAAACTGTGCTTCGCCACCCTGCAGGACGGCGACGGGACGCAGTTGCAGGCGATGATCGGCCTGGACAAGGCCGGCCGGGAAGCGCTGGACGCGTGGAAAACCGACGTCGATCTCGGCGATATCGTCTTCGTCCACGGTGAGGTGATCAGCTCCCGCCGGGGGGAGCTGTCCGTATTGGCCGACTCCTGGCAGATGGCGTCCAAGGCGCTGCGTCCCCTTCCCGTCGCGCATAAAGAAATGAGCGAAGAGTCGCGGGTCCGACAGAGGTATGTCGACTTGATCGTCCGCCCGCAGGCCCGCTCGGTGGCCCGAACTCGAATCGCCGTCGTTCGAGCTATTCGTTCGGCGCTGCAGCGGCGCGGATTTCTCGAGGTGGAAACGCCGATGTTGCAGACATTGGCTGGTGGCGCGGCGGCGCGGCCGTTCGTCACCCACTCCAACGCGCTCGACGCCGACCTGTACCTACGGATTGCGCCGGAACTGTTCCTCAAACGGTGCGTGGTGGGGGGATTAGATCGGGTGTTTGAGCTGAATAGAGTGTTCAGAAACGAAGGTGCGGATTCCACACATTCCCCCGAATTTTCGATGCTCGAGACGTACCAGGCGTACGGCACCTATGACGATTCGGCGATCGTGACCCGTGAGCTTATTCAAGAAGTGGCCGATGAGGCCATCGGAACACGGTTAGTGCCATTGCCCGATGGCAGCGTCTATGACATCGACGGAGAATGGACTTCGATCGAAATGTATCCGTCGCTGTCGACTGCCCTCGGCGAGGAGATAACGCCCGAAACGAGTCACGATCGCTTGACCGGCATCGCAAGCCGCTTGGGCGTCGAGGTACCTCAAGACCGCGGTTTCGGGCACGGCAAGTTGGTTGAAGAGCTGTGGGAGCACACCGTCGGCAATGGATTGACCGCACCGACTTTCGTGCGCGATTTTCCGGTCGAGACCGCTCCGCTAACGCGACAGCACAGAAGTATTCTCGGTGTCGCGGAGAAGTGGGATCTTTACCTAAGAGGTTTCGAACTCGCGACGGGTTACTCCGAACTCATCGACCCCGTTGTCCAGCGCGAACGATTCGCTGCGCAGGCTTTGGCGGCAGCTGCGGGAGACGACGAAGCGATGGTTCTCGACGAGGATTTTCTGGCGGCGATGGAGTATGCGATGCCGCCCACCACAGGCACCGGAATGGGTGTCGATAGGCTGTTGATGGTTTTGACCGGGCTGTCAATTAGGGATACCGTTTTGTTCCCGATTGTGCGACGACACGGCAACTGAACTGGCCCTATCGTGGGTGTTGTTGAATGCGCTGCGTTCCTATGGCACATTGTCCATGGGGGCGTAGGTATGACCCACGGTTCGCGTACAGCTAGAAGGGCAGTGTGAAGTAATGGCGAAGAAAGTCACCGTCACCTTGGTCGATGATTTCGACGGTGCGGGCTCGGCCGATGAGACCGTGGAATTCGGTCTCGACGGCGTGACCTACGAGATCGACCTTTCTATCAAAAATGCCAACAAATTGCGTAATGACCTCAAGCAGTGGGTCGAAGCAGGCCGCCGCGTCGGTGGCCGTCGCCGCGGCCGCTCCAGTGGCCCTGGCCGTGGTCGTGGCGCCATCGACCGCGAGCAGAGCGCAGCAATCCGCGAGTGGGCACGTCGCAACGGACACAACGTTTCGACCCGCGGTCGTATCCCTGCCGACGTCATCGACGCATTCCACGCCGCCACCTAGCTAGGCCACCGCTAGTCGGATAAAAGGCGCATTTCGACACCTTATTTCTTTCCCCTGACGTGGATATCACTGCGCCAGCGGGGGCCAGCGGGGGAGTCCAGGGGTGCGAGGTCGATCCGGCCGCAGAGTCGACACGGTGAGCCCCGGCTGTGCCACTCGGTCGCCATCGTCGGCTTTCGCTAACGGCGAACCGCATGCGCAGCGTGTTGGGAAACGTTCGGATTCCCTTCGACGTTCCAGTTGTCAGCCCGCAGGTCGGGTTGCCCACAGCGAGCCTGTGGGCTCCCGACGGGGTGGCAAGATAAGGCACCCTGGGCGGCCGCCCACTACAGTGGACGGCAGGTGCGCGGTTGCCTCCGTGTACCTAATGGTGAGGAGAGCAGGTAACCACCGATGTTCGAACGTTTTACGGACCGTGCCCGCAGGGTCGTCGTGCTGGCGCAAGAAGAAGCCCGGATGCTCAATCACAACTACATCGGCACCGAGCACATCCTGCTGGGCTTGATTCACGAAGGTGAAGGCGTAGCGGCGAAGTCGCTCGAGTCGCTCGGCATCTCCCTGGAGGGCGTGCGCAGCCAGGTCGAGGAAATCATCGGCCAGGGTCAGCAGGCGCCGTCAGGCCACATTCCCTTTACTCCACGCGCCAAGAAGGTGCTTGAGCTCTCGCTGCGCGAGGCGCTCCAACTCGGACACAATTACATCGGCACCGAGCACATTCTGCTCGGGCTGATCCGTGAAGGTGAAGGTGTCGCCGCGCAGGTGCTGGTGAAGCTCGGCGCCGAGTTGACGCGCGTGCGCCAGCAGGTCATCCAGCTCCTGTCCGGTTACCAGGGCAAAGAGACTGCCGAGGCCGGTACGGGCGGCCGCGGCGGCGAGGCGGGCAATCCGTCGACGTCGCTGGTGCTCGACCAGTTCGGCCGCAACCTGACCGCTGCCGCGATGGAGGGCAAGCTCGACCCCGTGATCGGGCGCGAGAAGGAAATCGAGCGCGTCATGCAGGTACTCAGCCGTCGCACCAAGAACAACCCGGTGCTGATCGGCGAGCCCGGCGTCGGCAAGACCGCCGTCGTCGAGGGCCTGGCGCAGGCGATCGTGCATGGCGAGGTGCCTGAGACGCTCAAGGACAAGCAGCTCTACACCCTCGACCTCGGGTCGTTGGTGGCGGGCAGCCGTTATCGCGGTGATTTCGAAGAGCGGCTCAAGAAGGTGCTCAAGGAGATCAATACCCGCGGCGACATCATCCTGTTCATCGACGAGCTGCACACGCTCGTCGGCGCAGGTGCCGCCGAAGGTGCGATCGATGCGGCAAGCATCCTCAAGCCGAAGCTCGCCCGTGGTGAGCTTCAGACGATCGGCGCCACCACCATCGAAGAGTCCCGCAAGTACATCGAGAAGGACGCCGCCCTGGAGCGACGTTTCCAGCCCGTCCAGGTCGGTGAGCCCACCGTCGAGCACACCGTGGAAATCCTTAAGGGTCTGCGCGACCGCTACGAGGCCCACCACCGGGTCTCGATCACCGATGGCGCCATCGTCGCGGCCGCCACACTGGCCGACCGCTACATCAACGACCGGTTCCTGCCGGACAAGGCGATCGACCTCATCGACGAGGCGGGTGCGCGGATGCGCATCCGCCGGATGACCGCTCCGCCAGACCTGCGTGAGTTCGACGAGAAGATCGCCGACGCGCGTCGGGAGAAGGAGTCAGCGATCGACGCGCAGGACTTCGAGAAGGCGGCCAGTTTGCGCGATCGCGAGAAGACTCTCGTCGCGCAGCGTGCCGAGCGTGAGAAGCAGTGGCGCTCAGGTGATCTCGACGTCGTCGCCGAGGTGGACGACGAGCAGATCGCCGAGGTCCTCGGCAACTGGACCGGCATTCCGGTGTTCAAGCTCACCGAGGAGGAAACCACCCGTCTGCTCCGCATGGAAGACGAGCTGCACAAGCGGATCATCGGCCAGGAGGACGCCGTCAAGGCGGTCTCCAAGGCGATCCGTCGTACCCGTGCGGGCCTCAAGGATCCGAAGCGTCCGTCCGGTTCGTTCATCTTCGCCGGCCCATCCGGTGTCGGTAAGACCGAGCTCTCCAAGGCGCTGGCCAACTTCCTGTTCGGCGACGACGACGCGCTCATCCAGATCGACATGGGCGAGTTCCACGACCGCTTCACCGCGTCGCGGCTCTTCGGTGCCCCTCCGGGCTATGTCGGCTACGAAGAGGGCGGCCAGCTCACCGAGAAGGTGCGCCGCAAGCCGTTCTCGGTGGTGCTGTTCGACGAGATCGAGAAGGCTCACCAGGAGATCTACAACACGCTGTTGCAGGTTCTCGAGGACGGCCGTCTCACCGATGGTCAGGGCCGCACGGTCGACTTCAAGAACACCGTGCTGATCTTTACGTCCAACCTCGGCACCGCGGATATCTCCAAGGCGGTTGGTCTCGGCTTCACCCAGGGCGGCGGCGAGAACAACTACGAGCGGATGAAGCAGAAGGTCAACGACGAGCTGAAGAAACACTTCCGCCCGGAGTTCCTCAACCGCATCGACGACATCATCGTCTTCCACCAGTTGACTCAGGACGAGATCATCCGGATGGTCGATCTGATGGTGGCCCGCGTCGGCAACCAGCTCAGGGCCAAGGACATGGCCATGGAGCTCACCGACCAGGCCAAGTCGCTGCTGGCCAAGCGCGGGTTCGACCCGGTGCTGGGCGCCCGGCCGTTGCGCCGCACCATCCAGCGCGAGATCGAGGACGCATTGAGCGAGAAGATCCTGTTCGAGGAGGTCGGTCCCGGCCAGGTGGTCATGGTCGACGTCGAGAACTGGGACGGCGAAGGAGCGGGCGAGGACGCCCGGTTCATCTTCACCGGCAAGCCGAAGGTCGACAACCCCGCGGTGCCCGATCTGCTCAAGGCAGGTACCACCGAGTAGGCAACGAGTTCATCCGAACGGGCGGCACCCAACAGGGTGTCGCCCGTTTCGCTTCGGTTTATGATGCTCGTGCAATTGACGAGCGAAGGAATCTGGTGAGATTCCAGAACGGTCGCGCCACTGTGACAGTCAGACCCGCCGCACGTCACCATCCTTGGACGGGGACGCAGAATCCCAAGAGGAGCAACGTATGACTACACCCCAAGCCCATCCGACACGTACGGGGACGGTCGACCTTTCCGTGGCGCGCGCGGCGCTGTGGCTCGCACTCACGGCAGTCCTGGCATTGGTGCTGCTGTACTTCATCGGAATGGACCAGGGTGCGACGTCGGTGGTCGGTAGCAACACCTACGTGCACGAGTTCGTGCACGATGCCCGTCACCTCCTCGGCTTCCCCTGCCACTGATTCAGGGGCGAGTCAGAAACAATGGAAAAGAGAATCATTGGACGCGGCCTGTTGGCTGGCGTCCTAGGCGGCTTGCTCGCATTCGTGTTCGCGCGGATCTTCGTCGAACCGCTCATCGACCTGGCGATCGGTTACGAGGACGGCGTCGGCGCCGCCCACGAAGCCATGCAGGCCGCTTCGGGTGCCGAAGCTCATTCCCACGGCGAAGAGGGCGGATTTGAGATCACCCGGGGCATCCAGGCCAACCCTGGACTCGCCTTCGGTGTCATCGGGTTCGGGCTGGCGATGGGCGCACTCTTCGCGGTCGCGTACGTGGCGGCGTATGGGCGCTTCGGTAGCCGGTCGGCGCGCCTGCTGTCGGTTCAGGTGGCTGCGGGCCTCTTCGTCGCGCTGTACCTCGTGCCGTTCCTCAAGTACCCGCCCAGCCCGCCTGCGGTGAGTCTGGACGAGACGATCAACCAGCGCACCCTGCTGTATGTGTTGCTGGTGGCGATATCCGCGGCGCTGATAATCGGCGCTGCCTATCTGCGAGAGCAACTGGTCGCCAGACTGGACCAGTGGAATGCGACGTTGGCAGCAATCGCTGCCTACATCGTGGCCATCGCAGTCGTCTTCCTGGTGATGCCCGGTATCCACGAGACTCCGGGACCCCTGGTCGACGATGCCGGGGTGATTGTGTACGCGGGATTCCCGGCGGACGTGTTCTACGAATTCCGGCTGTTCTCGTTGCTGACCCAGGTGGTGCTGTGGGCGACGATCGCGCTGGTGTTCGCTCCGCTGGCGGCCAGGCTGCTCGAGGACAAGCGCGAACAAGCCGCAGTGTGACAGAAGTCGTTCGGTTGGCCTTCGTGTCCCACGGCATGACGGACGCGATGGCCGCCGGACGATTTCCGACCGACGAGCCGCTCAACAACCTTGGCAGGCGTCAGCTCGCCCGACCGTTCGACCTCGGCCGAATCGATACCGTGCTGTCGGGGCCGGAGCAACGGGCGCTCCAGACGGCCGAATTGCTCGGCGTCACACCCGAAGTCGACCGGCAGCTCGCCGACCTCGACTACGGACGTTGGCGCGGCGACGTGTTGTCGGGCGTTCAGCCCGCAGACCTGGCGGTCTGGCTCACCGACGTCACGAGCTCGCCCCACGGCGGGGAATCCGTTGTCGCACTGATCCGCCGGGTGCAGGGTTGGCTTGACGCGATCGGTGGTGCGCATTCACGCGTTGTCGCGGTCACCCATCCGGCTGTCGTCAGGGCCGCGATCCTGATTGCCCTCGATGCGCCGCCGAAGTCGTTCTGGCGCATCGACGTCGAGCCGGCGAGCGTGACGACGCTGCACTTCCGCGCGCAGGCCTGGACGCTTCGGCTGCCCGCCTGACTACTGCTCTCGGATGAGTCTGAACACCTGCGAGGCGATGGAATGCACCCAGGCCGCCGCGTTGGGACCTTGATAACGCGGCCAGTTGAGCTGGAAGCTCACCACCCACGGTTGCCCGGTGGGGTCCTCCACGTACCAGCTGAACGTCAGGTCGCCAGGCAGGTTGCCTGCTTTCGCGCCGACGTAGCGGAAGTCGGCAGGGTCAAGATCGACGCCGGGGATCACCGACAGGATGTCGCGCACCGGCGCCGCAGCACCGACGGCGGCCGCCTGCAACGCGACGTGGACCCGACAGATGTCCTGGGCGCTGCCGTACCACTCCGCGCCGAACGCCGATGCCGGTGCGGTGACCCGCTGCGGATCTGGTTGGTAGGGGCGCGCGTTGGTCTGCTCCAACAACTCCGCCCGACCTGCGGGACCGGCCTGCTCCCACTGCTCACGCAAATCGGGCGTACCCCAGCCGACGGAGAACAGCTCGTGCATCGTCGGGAACGGAGTCATGCTGGCCGGGTCGTGGTGGCCTGCGTCGGCGAGTGCACGCTCCACTACCCGGGTGCCCACCTTTGCGATCAGCAGGTCGGTAGCCATGTTGTCCGAGGTGGCGATCATCTGTTGGGTGGCGGTGCGGACCGACACCTGATCACCCGGGTCGAGCTCATCGAGTCCGGAGGTCCCGACGGCTTCCGCCGCTTCGGTCACGGTCAGTTGGTCGTCCCACGCCAGGGTGCCCGCCGTGACGGCGGTTGCCACCGCGTAGAGCACGTAAAGCTTGAAAATCGATGCCAGAGGCAGTGATTCGGCGGTGTTCGTGCCTGCCACGCGCACGCAGCGCCCGTCGTCGATCCTGGTCGCCTGATAGGAGTAGCGAGCGCCGGAGTCCGACAGCGTGTGGTCGATGTCAGCCCATTCCCGGATCCGCGGCGTGATGGTGGTCGCCTCGAAACCAACGACCATCCCGTCGGAATCGGTGTTGATGTCGATGTCCTGCTGTGCTCCGTACGATGCCTGCAGGTGCAGGCTCACCGCATCTTCGCCCACTTCCGAGCCGGTGACGACGAACGGTCGGTCCCACCAGAGTCGATCCATCGTCTGCGCGATGTCCATGACCTGGTCGGCGACTGCCATCGTCGCGACGCCGTTGGTGCCGATCGGCCAGTCCGAGTTCAGCATGTCCATGGTCTGCTGAGCCCGCAGGCCGGCCGGGGTGGCGGTGTCGATCGGCACGCCGTACGCCGCTGCTGACGACGACGCCTCAGGGTGGGCGCAGCCTGACCCGAGCACTGTGACGAGTGTGATCGCGACTGCCGCCGCGATGAAACGGCCCCCCAAGGCAATCAGCTAGACGCCGGACACGTCGAGTACGACCTCGAACTCAAGCAGCGACGCGCCGGTGGCTACGGGGTTGCGGGCCTGTCCCTGGTGCGCCTCGATCGCCGGTCCGCTGGCCCAGGCTTGGAAAGCCTCCTCGGATTCCCACTGGGTGACGACGAAATAGCGATCCTCGCCCTTGATTGGGCGCAGCAGCTGAAAGCCGAGGAACCCGGGCTGGTTGTCGACCGCGTGCGCGCGGTGAGCGAACCGCTTCTCCAGTTCGGGCCCGGCGTCGGCGGGAACCTCGATTGCATTGATCTTCACCACGGCCATGCCGATAAGGCTACCGTGTCAAGCCCATGGCTCAAGAACTGCTGACGTACCGAGGTGGGAATGGCGAGCCGATCGTGCTGTTACACGGGCTGATGGGGCGTGGGACGACATGGTCGCGCCAACTGCCCTGGCTGGCGGGCATCGGCTCGGTCTACACCTATGATGCGCCCTGGCACCGCGGTCGCGATGTCGTCGATCCGTTTCCGGTGAGCACAGAACGGTTCGTCGCCGATCTCGCCGACGCGGTGCTGGCCCTTGACCGCCCGGTGCGACTGCTCGGGCATTCGATGGGCGGCCTGCATGCGTGGTGTCTGGCAGCGGAACGGCCCGAGCTGGTGAAAGCGCTGGTCGTGGAGGATATGGCGTCGGATTTCCGCGGCAGGACCACCGGGTCGTGGGAGCCGTGGGCTAACGCACTGCCCGTCGTCTTCGCGACCGCCGAGTCGGTGCTCGCGGAGTTCGGGCCGCTGGCAGGTCAGTACTTCCTCGACGCGTTCGACAGGACCGAGTCCGGTTGGCGATTGCACGGTCGCGCCGAACGTTGGGTGGAGATCGCCGCCGAGTGGGGAACTCGCGACTACTCCGAGCAGTGGGCCGCAGTGCGAGCCCCCGCATTGCTGATCGAGGCGGAGAACTCCGTGACGCCGGCGGGCCAGATGCGCAGCATGGCCGAGGCCGGCCATCGGGCCACCTATCGCTACGTGCCCGGGGCCGGCCACTTGGTGCATGACGAGCGTCCCGAGGAATTCCGAGACGCCACGAGTCGGTTCCTCACCGCGGTGGAGTAGCCGCTCTTCCTCATGGTGTGGCCCGACTATCGGGGCCGAGAATGGGAACTGGTCGAGGTGCAAGCATCCAGCCAAAGTGGCAGCTCTGACAGGTTACGGTAAGATACTGCCATGATGAGAACCGTGTCGGTCCTGGTGCTCGACGGGCTGGCTCCGTTCGAGTTCGGCGTGGTGTGTGAAGTCTTCGGCATCGACCGCAGTGCTGACGGTGTGCCCAACTTCGACTTCAAGGTGTGCGGGCGAGAGGCGGGCCGGACGTTGCGGACGACGGTCGGTGCCACCCTCACTCCAGAGCACGGCCTGGATCAATTGATCGGCGCCGACCTGGTGTGTGTGCCTGCCATCGCGACGTCCAGCTATCCGGAAGAGGCACTCGAGGCACTGCGTAAGACGGCGGCGATGGGATCGACACTGCTGTCGGTCTGTTCGGGAGCTTTCGTGCTCGGCGCTGCCGGCCTGCTGGATGACCGGGCGTGCACCACGCATTGGATGCACGCCGACGATCTTGCGCGGCAGTACCCGTCGGCGAAGATCGACAAGAACGTGCTGTTCGTCGACGACGGCAACCTGATCACGAGTGCGGGCACGGCGGCGGGAATCGACGCCTGCCTGCACCTGGTGCGGCGCGAGTTGGGCAGTGCGATCACCAACAGCATCGCCAGGCGCATGGTGGTTCCACCGCAGCGCGACGGCGGCCAACGTCAGTACATCGCGATGCCCGTACCGCAGCGATGCTCGGAAGGCTTTGCGCCGCATTTGGATTGGATTCTGTCCAACCTGCACGAAGTGCACACCGTGGCCACGCTCGCGCGTCGCGCCAACATGTCTGCCCGCACCTTCGCGCGCAAGTTCGTCGAAGAGACCGGTACCACGCCGATGCAGTGGGTCACCGATCAACGTGTGCTGTTCGCGCGTCGACTCCTCGAAGAGACCGATCTCGACATCGACAGCATCGCCGAGCGCTCGGGGTTCGGAACGGCGACGCTGCTGCGCCACCATTTCCGAAGGATCGTCGGCGTGACGCCGTCGGATTACCGACGTAGTTTCGCCTGCGACGTGCACGAGGCGACAGCTTGATCGGACGGCTTAGCTGCCTTCGCCCGGCAGCGCGAACCGGCCGGCGGCCGTCTGCTCTACCAGGCCATCGGTCAACAGTGAGTCCAGCGCCCGGTCCCGCTGCGCGGTGTCCGTCAGCCAGACCGCGTCCAGCTCGGCCCGCGTGACGGGGAATCGACTGGCGCGCAACACATCCAGCAGCCGACCGCGCACCTGCCGGTCGGTACCGGCGTAGCGTTGCACGCGTTTGGGAGTGCCCGTCGCGGGTGGCTGTCCGGCCGAGCGCCACGCGCATTCGCGCAGTGGGCAGTTGCCGCACTTGGGCGAGCGTGCGGTGCACACCAGGGCGCCGAGTTCCATCAGCGCCGCCGAGAAACGCGGCGCGGTGTGGTCGGCGGGAAGCAGCGCGGCGACGTCGATCAGGTCCCGCGGCGATGCGGCACCGGGTTCGGCTCTGCCGTGCACTGCCCGGGCCACGACCCGCCGCACGTTCGTGTCGACCACGGGTACCGACTGCTGATAGGCGAAGCAGGCGATCGCCCGTGCGGTGTAGCTGCCGACACCGGGCAGCGTCAGCAGGGTGTCGACATCACCGGGCACCACGTCGTCGTGATCGCGCGCGATCACGGTGGCGCAGTCGTGCAGCCGCACCGCGCGACGCGGATAACCCAGCTTGCCCCAGGCGCGGAGCACGTCACCATGGCTCGCGGCCGCCGTGGCCGACGGCGTCGGCCAGCGCTGCACCCAGGCCTGGAACAGCGGGATCACCCTGGTCACCGGCGTCTGCTGCAGCATGAACTCGCTGACGAGGATCTGCCACGCACCCACGTCCCGACGCCACGGCAGATCACGTTCGGCGACGTCGAACCACCCGAGCAGTTCTGTGCTCAACCCAGGGCTCACCGGGACGTCACACCGCGACCGGAGCACAATGACACCCATGCCCAATAGCAGCCCGATATCCGCCTGGAAAGCACTCAAGGAGGGTAACGAGCGATTCGTCGCAGGCAAACCGGAACACCCCAGCCAGAGCATCCAGTACCGGGCCACCCTGGCCGCCGAACAGAAACCCACGGCGGTGGTTTTCGGCTGCGCGGACAGCAGGGTGGCCGCGGAGATCATCTTCGATCAAGGCCTTGGCGACATGTTCGTCGTGCGCACGGCCGGCCACGTGATGGACTCCGCGGTGCTGGGCTCTATCGAGTACGCCGTGACAGTGCTCAACGTGCCGTTGATCGTGGTCCTCGGCCATGACAGCTGCGGCGCTGTGCAGGCCACCCTGAACGCGCTGGACGATGGCGCCGTACCAGGTGGCTATGTCCGCGACGTCGTCGAGCGGGTAACGCCGTCGATACTGCTGGGCCGGCGCGATGGGCTGCAGCGCGTCGACGAGTTCGAAGCTCGCCACGTCACGGAGACAGCCCAGCAGCTGGTGGAGCGTTCGACTGCGGTGAAGGACCGCGTCGATGCGGGCACGCTGGCCATCGTGGGCGTCACCTACCAGCTCGCCGACGGCCAGGTGGTCAAGCGCCAGCACGTCGGAGACATCGGCGAATAGCGGCGGGCGCGCCGCCGTTTGGGCAAAGTGGTGCATGTGCCAAGTCGCGACACGCCGAGCGGGTTCGGACAGCTTGACCTGACCTCGGCCTACCGTTAGCTGGTGCTGGAAACCGAGCCACGCGGACCCCTACCGCCGGAGATCTACCGGCGCCGCCGAGCGCTGGCGTTGGGCGTCGCGGCGCTGGTCGTCGCGATGGTCGTGACTGTCGTCGTCCTGGTGATGAACAGCGGAGGGGCGACCACCACCCCCACCGACCAGCCGTCCGTCGGCGCCGCACCGTCGGCGCCCGTCGAGACCAAGACCCCCGTGATTCCGCCGGCCGCGCAGAGTCCGGCTCCGACGCCCACTCCCACCGAGGCCGTCACACCGCCTCCGGTGTTGGAGGCCGGCGACGACTGCCCCGACTCCACCTTGGCCGTCAAGGGCCTGACCAGCGCACCCACCTTCGTGGTCGGCGAGCAACCCAAGTTCACGATGGTCGTCACCAACATCGGGCTCGTCGCGTGTCAGCGCGACGTCGGGGCGGCGGTTCTGGCCGCCTACGTGTACTCGCTGGACAACACCAGGCTGTGGTCGAATCTTGACTGCGCACCGTCCAACGAAACGTTGGTGCGGTCATTTGAACCAGGCGAGCAGGTCACGACAGAGGTCACCTGGACAGGCATGGGTTCGTCGCCGCAGTGCCCGCTGCCTCGTGAACCGATCGGGCCGGGCACCTACAACCTGGTTGTCCAACTGGGGAATCTGCGTTCGGCGGCTGTGCCGTTCATCCTGGCTGAGGCGGTACCCGGCGACGAGCCTGTGCCGCCCGTCGAACCGGTACCCGAAGAAGCGGCGCCCGCAGGCTGATCCGGCTACACCAGCCGTTCGGCGATGGTCGACTCGGCCAGCTGCGACAACCCTTCGCGGATGTGTCGTGCCCACATCGAGCCGATGCCCTCGACAGACTGCAGATCCGACGCGCTCGCGGCCAGCAGGCCCTGCAGTGAGCCGAAGGTGCGAACCAGCAGATCGACGTGGGCGAACTGCAGACGCGGGATGCCCGCCATGGCGCGGTAGCCGCGCGAGTTCATCGCCGAGTCCTGTGCTTCTGCGGTGGGCGGATAACCGAAAACCCTTGCCAGAGCGGTTAAGTCGAGCAGCTCGGCATCGGAGAGCTGGTCCAGCTCGATGAGGGTGGCGTGCACCTGGTCGGGGCTGGGCGGGTCAGGGTTGGCGTGGTAGTCGCGGACGATCAGTTCACGCGCGGTGTCGTTGCCGCCGACGAGCTCTTCGAGCTGCAGTTTGAGCTGGCGCCCGTCGGTGCCGAGTTCGACTACGTCGGCCTCGATCTCCAGGCTGATGCGCCGGACCAACTCCAAACGCTGCATGACGGTCATCACATCGCGCAACGTGACGAAGTCCTCGATCTCGGCGGCGGACAGTTGCCTGCTGACCTCGTCGAGCCGAGCCTTGTAGCGCTCCAGCGTCGCGACGGCCTGGTTGGCGCGGGACAGGATGGTGGCGGAGTCGGGCACCACGTGCCGCTCGCCGTCGACGTAGACGGTGACGATGCTCATCGAGTGGCTCACGGAGATCACCGGGTAACCGGTCTGGACCGCGGTGCGCTCAGCGGAGCGGTGTCGGGTGCCGGACTCCTCGGTAGGGATCGACGGATCCGGCACGAGTTGCACATTGGCTCGCACGATCTTGGTGCCGTCGGTGGAGAGCACCACAGCCCCGTCCATCTTGGACAGTTCGCGCAGCCTGGTGGGCGCGAAACGGACGTCGAGGGAGAAGCCACCGTCACAGATGCTTTCGACGCGGTCGTCGTATCCGAGGACTATCAGCGCGCCGGTGCGGCCCCGCAGGATGCGTTCCAGCCCGTCGCGCAGCGCCGTCCCCGGGGCCAGCCGGCCCAACGTATCGCGCAATGTGGGCCGCACCAGACCGCCAGCAGTGTCGGGCGGCCTGCCGTTCTTGTTGCCCCCCATGCGCTCCCCCTAGGCGTCCTTTGGTCTATATCGTCGCATCTCCACGACGTTGTCACGGTCATCGATGGCTATGTCGGCGACGATTCGCAGTGCATCGGCGATGGTGGCGGCCTCGATTGCGCGCAGTCCCCGGGGCATATCCTTGACTCCGGGCGGCACGAGAGCCGTGGTGAATCCCAGCCGGGCGGCTTCGGCCAGCCTGCGGTCGATGCCCGCGACGCGCCGCAGGACGCCGGTCAGGCCGACCTCGCCGATCGCGACGGTGGTGGACGGGAGCGCGAGACGCCCGTACGCCGAGGCCAGCGCGACGGCGACGGCGAGGTCCGAGGACGGATCGGTGAGGCGCATCCCGCCGACGGTTGACAGGTAGATGTCGCTGGCGGACATCCGCAGCGTCGCGTGCTTCTCCAGTACCGCGACGATCATCGCTGATCGGGAATGGTCGATACCGCTGACGGCGCGTCGGGGCGCGCCGCCGCCCGCCGGTGCGGCCAGGAGTGCCTGTACCTCGCCGATCAGGGGACGCTTGCCGTCGAGGGTCACCGTCACCGCGGTGCCGGACACGGGCTCGGGGCGCTGGTCGAGAAACAGCCCGGACGGATCGGCGACGCCTTCGATCCCGTTGTCGTGCAGCTGAAAACAACCGACCTCGTCGGCTGCGCCGAAGCGGTTCTTGATGCCGCGGACCATGCGCAGCGACGAGTTCCTGTCGCCCTCGAAGTGCAGTACGACGTCCACCAGGTGCTCCAGCGACCTCGGACCCGCGATCGCGCCGTCTTTGGTGACGTGGCCGACGAGGATCATCGCGACGCCGGACCGCTTCGCCGCCGACGTCAGGGCCGTGGTCACCGAGCGGACCTGTGTCACTCCGCCGGTGACACCGTCGACATCGGAGGACGAGATGGTCTGCACCGAATCGACGATCACCAGCGACGGCTTGACATCGTCGATATGGCCAAGCACGTTGTGCACATCGGACTCGGCGGCCAGGAACACCTCGTCATGGCTGCAGGCGGTGCGATCGGCCCTGAGCCTGATCTGGCCCACGGACTCCTCGCCGGAGATGTAGAGCGCGCGCTGGCCCGTCAGAGCCCACCGATGCGCCACCTCCAGCAGGAGGGTGGACTTGCCGACGCCAGGGTCGCCTGCGAGCAGGATGACGGAGCCGGGAACTGCACCGCCTCCGAGCACCCGGTCGAGCTCTGCGACACCGGTGTGGTGGTGCCGGGTGGTGCCCGCGTCAACCGAACTGAGCGGGACGGCGGGGGTGGCGGGCACCGTGGAGCGCGCAGCACTACCGACGGCCGCAAGGACCGCTACCTGGTCGACTGTGCCCCAGGTGCCGCAGTCAGGGCAGCGGCCGACCCACTTGGCTGCGACGTGCTGGCACTCGGAACAGCGGTACTGCGATCGGGCTTTGGCCACTGTGTGACGGTAACCCGGAGATCTGACATCAACGGTGAGCTGAGCGGCTAGTGGTGCCCGCCGGAGGACTCCTGCTCGGCGCCGCCGCCCTCTTCCAGTCGCGGCTGCTGACCTGCGTCGAGTGGAATGTAGAGGTCCGTGGTGCCGGCGTTCTGGAACTCGAACGTGAACTTGTACGTGACGCCGTTGCTGATCGGCTTGGTGAGCGTGACGGTGGCCTCGGCCTGGGTGGCACCTTCGAGCGCCTGGACCCCTTCGGGCACGCCGTCGGGCACCCCGATGATGAGCGACCTACTGGCCGGGACCTCCCTGTCGCCGGTGATGTCGACCTCGCCGTACTCGGAGGTGATGTTCATCAACCGGTCGTTGGTGTCGGGCGACATATTCACCGCGACCAGTAGCAGTTCGACCTCGGAGGGCGGCTTGATGGCGTCCAGCTCCTGCGAACCGCGCAGGTGGGCGTTGCGCAACTGGATCGAGCCGGTGGAGCCGCTGACGCCGTTGATCGCGGCCTGTTGGGACGCGACTTGAGACACCTGCCCGACCCCGCAGCCCGCAAGGGACAGGGTTGCGGCAGCGACCGTCACGACAGCAGTGCGTGCGGTCGACCTGTGCGTGAACCAGCCGCTCACTGTTGCCTCCTGGTCTCCGGGTGTGGCCGACTCACCCGGAGAGGGGTCGCCACAACTCAACTATGCAGAGTAGTAGCTCACGCCGGACCGCGGTAGCCGAGGGCGCAACACCGTCTGCGCGAAGCGTTTTGACGTCGTGTCGGGCTGCGTCACCTTGCATGGATATACCGCCCTGTCAACCCCTAGTGTTGACGTGCGGTGCCCCTGACCTGCAAAGTTGTTCCGCATGCCCGAAAGTGCCGTGCTAAGATGGTGAGGCGAAAGGGGCTCGAATCTGATGATTTTCAAGGTCGGAGACACCGTTGTCTATCCACACCACGGTGCAGCGTTGATCGAAGCGATCGAAACCCGAACCATCAAAGGCGTTGCTAAAGAATATCTTGTCCTCAAAGTCGCTCAGGGCGACCTCACGGTTCGAGTTCCCGCCGACAACGCCGAGTACGTAGGCGTGCGCGACGTGGTCGGTCAGGAAGGTCTCGACAAGGTCTTCCAGGTGCTCCGCGCCCCTCACACCGAAGAGCCGACCAACTGGTCGCGCCGTTACAAGGCTAATCTCGAGAAGCTGGCTTCTGGTGACGTTAACAAGGTCGCGGAGGTAGTACGCGACCTCTGGCGTCGCGATCAGGAGCGCGGCCTGTCGGCAGGCGAGAAGCGGATGCTGGCCAAGGCCCGCCAGATTCTCGTCGGCGAACTGGCTCTTGCCGAGAATACCGATGACGCCCGAGCAGAAATCATCCTCGACGAGGTTCTGGCTGCTGCGTCCTGACGGATGCCGACGGTTGCAATCGTCCCGGCCGCTGGGTCGGGTGAGCGTCTTGGTGCTGGAATTCCAAAAGCGTTCGTCAAGCTGGCTGGACGTTCTCTTGTCGAGCGTGCTGTCGACGGATTGCGTGCCTCCGGGGTCGTCGACCGAGTTATCGTCGCGGTCCCGTCGGGCCGGATGGGCGAAGCCGAACTGATCCTCGGCGGTATCGCCACTGTTGTTTCCGGCGGCGTCGACCGTACCGATTCGGTTCGGTCGGCGCTGGCTTCGGCCGACGATGCCGATCTGGTGCTGGTGCACGACGCCGCACGCGCCCTGACCCCGCCCACGCTGATCGTGCGCGTGGTCGAGGCTCTGCGCGGCGGCGCTGTCGCTGTCGTGCCAGGACTTCCGCTGGCGGACACCGTCAAAGCCGTCGATGCGAACGGTGTCGTCCTCGGAACACCTGAACGTGCCGGGTTGCGTGCGGTCCAGACACCCCAGGGCTTCTCGGCGGAGCTGCTGCGCCGGGCGTATCAACGCGCGGGTTCGGGAGGCTTCACCGACGACGCCTCGATGGTCGAATTGCTCGGCGCGCAAGTTCAACTCGTCCAGGGCGACCCGCTGGCGTTCAAGATCACCACGCCGATGGATCTGCAGTTGGCGACGACGCTGCTCGAGGTCACGGCGTGAACCTGCCGCGCGTCGGCCTAGGCACCGACGTCCACCCCATCGAGCCCGGGCGCCCCTGTTGGCTGCTGGGGTTGCTGTTTCCCGACGCCGACGGCTGCTCAGGGCATTCCGACGGTGACGTCGCCGCACACGCCATGTGCGACGCACTGCTGTCAGCCGCGGGAATGGGCGATATCGGACTGGTGTTCGGCGTCGCAGACCCGCGCTGGGCTGGTGTCACCGGCGCAGAAATGCTCGCTCACGTCAGGGTGGAGCTGGCCGGCGCTGGTTTCCAGATCGGCAACGTCGCGGTCCAGGTGATCGGCAACCGGCCCAAGATCGGCCCGCGCCGAACCGAGGCCCAGAACGTACTGGCCGCTGTGCTCGGCGCGCCGGTGTCGGTGTCGGCAACCACCACCGACGGACTTGGGCTGACCGGTCGCGGTGAGGGCTTGGCGGCCGTCGCGACCGCTCTCGTGCTCAGCGATGCCGGATAACCGCTAATGCCGCGGTAGGCTGGCCCGTCGTGACGGACCACACGGGGCTGCGGTTGCACGACACCATGACAGGTGCCGTGCGTGACTTCGTCCCGGTCCGCCCCGGACACGCCTCGATCTATCTGTGCGGTGCCACAGTGCAGGGACTGCCCCATATCGGGCACGTCCGCAGTGGGGTCGCTTTCGACGTGCTGCGACGCTGGCTCATCGCCAAGGGGTTCGACGTCGCTTTCATCCGCAACGTCACTGACATCGACGACAAGATCCTCATCAAAGCCGCCGCCAACGGCAGGCCGTGGTGGGAGTGGGCCGCCACCCACGAGCGGGCGTTCTCGTCCGCCTACGACGCACTCGGCGTGCTGCCGCCGTCGGCTGAGCCACGCGCCACCGGCCACATCACCCAGATCGTGCAGCTGATCGAACGCCTGATCGACACCGGGCACGCTTATACAGGCGACGGCGACGTCTACTTCAACGTACTGAGCTATCCCGAGTACGGCGCGCTGTCCGGCCACCGCGTCGACGACGTCCATCAGGGCGAGGGCGTGGCGATAGGTAAACGCGATCAGCGCGATTTCACCCTGTGGAAGGGCGCCAAGCCGGGCGAGCCCTGCTGGCCAACACCGTGGGGCCCGGGCCGACCGGGATGGCATTCTGAATGTGTCGCGATGTGCGAGGCGTATCTCGGGGGCGAGTTCGACATCCACTGCGGTGGAATGGATCTGATCTTTCCGCACCACGAGAACGAGATCGCGCAGGCCCGCGCGGCGGGAGACGAGTTCGCCCGATTCTGGCTGCACAACGGCTGGGTCACCATGGGTGGCGAAAAGATGAGCAAGTCGCTCGGCAACGTGCTCGCCATACCCGCTGTGCTGCACCGGGTCCGGGCCGCCGAACTGCGGTATTACCTGGGCAGCGCGCACTACCGGTCGATGCTTGAGTTCTCCGAGCTCGCGCTGCAGGACGCCGTCAAGGCATACACCGGTATCGAGGACTTCCTGCACCGGGTGCGCGGCAGGGTGGGCGCGGTGGTGGCTGGCGAGTGGACGCCCAGATTCGCCGCGGCGCTCGACGATGACCTCGCCGTCCCGATCGCGCTGGCCGAGGTGCATTCGGCCCGCGCCGACGGCAACCGTGCCCTCGATGCGGGCGACCATGACGGCGCCATGAAGGCCGCGACGTCGATCCGGGCGATGATGGGTATCCTCGGGTGTGATCCGCTCGACGAGCGCTGGGAATCCCGCGACGAGACGTCGGCCGCGCTGGCTGCCATCGACGTACTGGCCCAGTGGGCGCTGGCCAGCCGCCAGGATGCACGGACGCAACGCAACTGGGCGCAGGCCGACCAGATCAGGGACCGCCTAAATGAAGCGGGTATCGAGGTCACCGATACCGCAGACGGTCCGCAATGGACGCTGCGAGACGGGGACAGCAAGTAGACATGGCCGGCAATTCTGCGCGCCGCGGCGCGGTCCGCAAGGAAGGCACCAAAAAGGGTCCCGTGGTGGGCTCGGGCGGTAATCGCCGCGCGGGGCTTGAGCCGAGGGGCGCAACGCCACCGGCTCACCTGCGGACCAAGCATCCCGCTGCCAAGAAGGCGCGCGCCGCGCAGCGGGCACAGCAGGGCAGGCAGGGCCGCAAGACCGACGAGACCGAACTGGTGCTCGGCCGCAACCCGGTGGTGGAGTGCCTGCGCGCCGGTGTGCCTGCCACCGCGTTGTACGTCGCGCTCGGTACCGAAAACGACGAACGGCTCACCGAGTCCGTCACCCGTGCCGCCGATTCGGGCATCCCGATCCTTGAGGTGCCACGCACCGACCTGGACAAGATGTCCCCGAACGGGCTGCATCAGGGTGTGGCACTGCAGGTTCCGCCGTATGAGTACGCCCATCCCGACGACCTGCTTGCCGCGGCGCGCCGTGACGGCGTACCGCTGCTGGTGGCCTTGGACAACATCTCCGATCCGCGCAACCTGGGTGCCATCGTGCGTTCGGTGGCAGCGTTCGGTGGCAACGGTGTCGTGATCCCGCAGCGCCGATCGGCGTCGGTGACGGCGGTGGCGTGGCGTACCAGCGCGGGTGCTGCCGCACGGCTGCGGGTGGCGCGGGCGGCGAACTTGAATCGCACCCTCAAGGACTGGGCGGACGCGGGCCTGCAGATCGTCGGGCTTGATGCGGGCGGCGACACCACGCTCGACGGGCTCGAGGCGAAAGGGCCCACCGTGGTGGTGGTGGGTTCAGAGGGCAAGGGGTTGTCGCGACTGGTGCGTCAGCACTGCGATGTGGTGGTGTCGATCCCGATGGCAGGCGACACGGAGTCGCTGAACGCCTCGGTGGCCGCAGGTGTGGTGCTGGCGGAGATCGCGCGCCAGCGGCGCGGGTGATGCGGACTCTCAGCCGATCACGCGCGCACCGGCCCACAGCGCGAGCACCGACAGCACCAGCGTGACCGGCACGGTGATCAGGCCGACGCGGGTGAACTCCCAGGCGTTGGTGGGGCCGCCGTGGCCGTGCACCACCCGCCGCCATAGCAAATTGGCCAGCGACCCGGCATAGGTCAGGTTGGGACCCACGTTCACCCCGATCAACACTGCCAGCACCGCAACCGGACCGCCGCCCGCCACCAACGGCAGCAGCACCAGCACCGCGGGCAGGTTGTTTACGACGTTGGACAACACGGCGGCCAGCGCGGCGATGCCCAACAGGGCCACCACCCCCGCGCCTGACGGCACCAGCGCCCCGAGCGCGGTGCCAAGGCCTGCGTCGGCCACCGCGCGCACCACGACGCCGAGGGCCAGCACGAACGCCAGGAACGGCACGTTCAACGCGCCGAGCATGCCCGGTACCGTCGTCCGCCCGCTGGCCAGCCCGTAGCAAGCCAGCACTGAGGCGCCCGCCACTGCGGCCCACCCGGGCGAGAGGCCGACGAAAGACGTCGCCGCGAACCCGACGAGCGTGAGCGCCACGACCACCAGCGCCACCGCGGGGACCTCCGGCGGCGGCGGCTCTTGTTCGACGACCGTCACTCTGGGCAGGTCCGCGGCGAACAGCCAGCGCAACAGCATGTACTCGACGCCTACCGCCACGAGCCACGGCGCGGTCATCAGCGCGAAGAAATGCAGGAACGACACCCCGGCCGCGGCGAACGCCAGCAGGTTCGTCAGGTTGGACACCGGAAGCAGCAGCGACGCGCTGTTGGCCAGGTGCACGGTCGCATACGCGTGCGGCCGCGCCGCCGCAGCCATCGTGCGCGCCGTCGTCAACACGACGGGGGTCAGCAGCACCACCGTCGCGTCCAGGCTCAGCACCGCGGTCGTTGCGGCGGCGATGCCGAACACCTGTACCAGGAGACGACGTGGGTTGCCATGACTGGTGCGCGCCATCAGCACGCCCGCCGCATGGAACAGGCCCTCGTCGTTGCACAGCTTCGCCAGCACAAGTACGGCCGCCAGGAAGCCAACCACCGGCGCCAACTCGGTGATCTCGTCGATCGCTCGCTCGGGACTGATGACCCCGGTCGCGACCAGCAGGAGCGCGGCGGGCACGGCCAGAACCGCCTCCGGCAGACCGCGCGGACGGGCGACTGCGAAGACGAGTACGGCTGCCAGTAGCCCCGCGGCAAGGATCGCGGTGCCCGTCACACGCGCAATCTTTGCGCACCGCGCGTCAGCTCAGACCCACCGGTCAGCGCGCTGCCACACTGTGGGCAGATGCATCGCCGCACCATCCTCGGCCGCGAGTCTGTCGCTGACCCGCATCGACACATCGAGGTCGTCGACAGCATAGGGCAAGGCACACAACGGTTTCCAGAGGGGCGCGAAGAAATTGTGCCAGTGGATCAGGACTGCCCGGTGCCCGGCCGGCGCGGTCGGTGCGGGCAGTGTTCGGATTCGACGAGGACGACGTCGTAGTTGCCGATTTCCGCTGGCTGCCCCGGCGATCCTCTCAGCGGTAAGGCCGTGCCCGCAGCCGTAAGGCCGTGCCCGCAGCCGATATTCGCTGCCGATGTGCCACCGAGGAGCAACCCCGAGCTTGACCCGCATGGCGCCACCTTATGGTGTGAAGGGACGCAGCTCGACGTCCTCGCGCCGGAGTCGCTCCACTACGGCGTTGGCGATCTGGACCGCGCCGGGAGTGTCGCCGTGTACGCACACCGACTGGACGCGGACATCGATGGTCGAACCGTCGACCGCTGCCACCCTGCCCTTGGTGACCATGCCCGCGACGCGTTCCGTGATCTCGTCCACGTCGTGCAGGACCGCGTTGCGTTCCCGGCGCGACACCAGTTTGCCGTCGGGCCGGTACGCGCGGTCGGCGAACGCTTCGGCGACGGTTCGCAGTCCTAGCTGGTCGGCGGCCGCGAAGAAGGCGGATCCGGCCAGCCCGAGGACGGGCAGCCCCGGGTCGACGGCGTGCACCGCCCGCGCTACGGCTTCGGCCTGACCGGAGTCGGCGACGATCGTGTTATACAGCGCCCCATGGGGTTTGACGTAGGTGACGGTTGATCCGGCGGCATGGGCCAGCGCCTGTAGCGCGCCGATCTGGTAGATCACCGCTGCCGTCAGGTCCTCCGGCGCGATGTCCATGTAGCGACGCCCGAAACCCACCAGGTCCGGATAACTCACCTGGGCGCCGATCCGTACCCCGCGTTCGGCGGCTGCCCCGCACGCGCGGGCCAGCAGTGCCGGGTCTCCCGCGTGGAATCCACAGGCGACGTTGGCGCTGGTGACGACGTCGAGCATGGCCTCGTCGTCACCGAGGCGCCACTGACCGAAGCCCTCCCCGAGATCGGCATTGAGATCGCAGGACGGCATGAGACCCACCCTAGCTAGGGCGCGTCTGGGCGCGGGGATCTGTCGGTGGCCTCCGGCATCATCTGCGCCATGCGGCAGAACGGGAGCGACTGATGGTTCGGCTGGCGGGATCGCGGCGGGTATTGCGGCGCACGCGCGCGGCGGCGGTGCTCATCACCGCGGGCATCGGGGTGGCCAGCTTCGTGCTGTCGTTCGCGGCTTTGCGCGATCTGGCCCAGCGGTCCGGCATCCCCGAACACCTGGCCTGGCTGTGGCCGCTGATCGTCGACGGCGCCATCCTGCAGGCCACCATGGCGGTCATCGTGCTTGCCGGCTTCCAGGACCAACGCCGCAACCGACGGTTCTTCTGGGCGGTCCTGACGTGTTCGGCGGCGGTCAGTGTCGGCGCCAATGCGCTGCACGCCGTCATCCCAGCCGACGCCGTCCTCAGCCCGTGGTGGGCCGCAGGCATCGCCGTGGTGGCGCCGGTCAGCCTGCTCGCTTCCACCCACGGGCTTTCTCTGTTGAGTCGCGTTGGTGGACAGCATGATTCGCAGGAGGCGCACCTCGATGACAAAGCCACCCACGATGGCGACGGTGGGGCTGACCTACCCCCGGTGCGCCAGTTGAGGCCCGCCGCTTCGCAGGTCGACGGTGCCGACCGGCAACGGTGGCTGCACCTGGGCGAGGCGGTGGCGTCGCGTGAGGTGGTGGACGATTTCGAGCCTGACGAACTCGCGGCCGTCCTGCACCTGAGCTTCGAACGCGAGTTGAGCAATCGTGCGATCGGACGACAGTTCGACGTCGATCACCGGGTGATCGGCATCGTGGTGGCCGAGGGGTCGGAGCTGTTGGCCTCGGGGGAGATCAGCGTCGAACTGGTGGAGAACAAAGCCCTGTACGCATAGGCGTCGACGGCGCTTCGACCTCCGGTGGGGGTGATTTCTCAACGCTATTGCAAACGGTTATCATTATCGGCATGCTCAGGAGGAAGCTCCGTACCGCCACCGCTGCCGCGGCACTCGTCCTGCCGCTGGCGGCCTGCTCCAGTGGGCTACCGCCGGGCCAGGAAGCCGCGGGCGCCTGCCCGGTGGCCCCGGTCGACGTGGTGGTGAGCGTCAACCAGTGGGGCAGCATCGTCGCCGACCTTGGCGGCGACTGTGCAACGGTCACCACGGTAGTAGCCAGCTCCTCGCTCGACCCGCACGACTACGAACCCTCGCCGGCCGACGCCGCGACGTTCGTGGCTGCCCAGCTGGTGGTGCTCAACGGCGGCCATTACGACGAATGGGCAGCTCAGCTGGCTCAGACATCCTCACCGGGTGCGCCGGTGGTCGACGCCCTTGCGGTCAGTGGTGCGGAGGACGACCACGACCACGAGGGCGAGGGCGAGGAGGACCAGGGAGCCGAACGCGAAGTTGACGGCGACGGCGTGAATCCCCACCTTTGGTACAGCCCGACTGCGGTCACTGCTGTCGCCGATGCCGTGACGGCCACGCTGTCGGAACTGGCGCCGGAGGCCAAGGCCCACTTCGACGGCCGCCGTGCCGCGTTCGCCGACGGCCTCACGCGCTACCACCAGCTGATCGCGGCGATCCGCACCGAGGCCGCAGGCAAGACGTACGCGGCCACTGAGAGCGTGTTCGACGACATGGCCGCCGCGGTCGGGCTGGCTGACCGCACTCCAGACGGCTATCAGGTGTCGGCGTCCAACGAATCGGATCCGTCGCCTGCCGACCTGGAAGCGTTCACCAGGCTGCTCACCGACCAGGGCGTCGACGTGCTGATCTACAACATCCAGACCGAGGGGTCTGTGCCCCAGCAGCTGCGCGCCGCAGCCCAGTCGGCGGGCATCCCGGTGGTCGAGGTCACCGAATCGGTAGCGCCCGGGGCCGAATCGTTCCAGAGTTGGCAGGTGGCCCAACTCGATGCGCTCGCCGAGGCACTCGGTGTCGCAACCTGAATCCCCGGTTCCCGCGCTGGCCTTCGACGACGTCAGCGCTGTCCGTGGCGGCACTTTGATCTGGTCGGAGGGCACGTTCGAGGTGCCTGCGGGCGGCGTCGTCGCCGTCATCGGTTCCAACGGCTCGGGCAAGACCACGCTCCTGCAGATCGTGCTCGGTTCGATCGCTCCCGCGTCGGGGCGTGTCCGGGTGTTTGGGAAGCGACCCGGCGAGGACAACGACTGCATCGGCTACGTCCCGCAGGACTACACCACCACCTCTGGCGACGCGATCCGGGCGTCCGACGCGGTACTGCTCGGGCTGCGCGGCCGCAGGTGGGCGTTCGGCAGGGCGTCGGCCCAGGATCGGCGTCAGGTCCGCGAGGCCTTGGCCGCGGTCGACGCAGCCGATATCGCCGACAAACGCCTCTCCCGCCTCTCCGGTGGTCAGCGCCAACGTGTGGCTATCGCCGAAGCGCTTGTGTCGCAGCCGAAGATGCTGATCCTCGACGAGCCGCTTGCATCTTTGGACCTGCGCAACCAGCGTGAGATCGTCAAGCTGCTGGCCAGGATCAACTCCGACCTCGGCGTCACCGTGCTGGTCGTGGCACACGATCTGAATCCATTGCTCAGCGTGCTCTCCAGCGCTGTCTATCTGCTCGACGGTCACGCGCATTTCGACACCATGCACGAGGTGGTGGACGAGTCGCTGCTGAGCCACCTCTATGGCACGTCGGTCGAGGTCGTGCACACCCCGCAGGGTGAGCTCTACCTGAGGAGCATCTGATGGTGACGACGCTGGCGCAGGGTTTCCAGGCGAATCTGGGCTACCAGGACAACTGGGTCCAGATCCTGACGTCGCCGTTCCTGCGCAACGCCGTCATCGGCGGCACCATCGTCGCGTTGGCCGCGGGGTTGATCGGCTACTTCATCGTGGTGCGCAACACCGCCTTCGCGGCACACGCGTTGGCCCATATCGGACTGCCAGGCGCCACCGGCGCCGTACTCCTCGGACTTCCGGTGGCACTCGGCCTCGCCGTGTTCTGTGTGGGCGGTGCCGTCGTTATCGGTGCCCTCGGCAAGCGGGCGTCCGACCGGGAGGTCGCGACGGGAACCGTGCTGGCGATGGCGACGGGGCTTGGTCTGTTCTTCAACTCCCTGGCCACCAAGAACTCGTCGACGATGACCAATGTGTTGTTCGGCAACCTGCTCGCTATCTCCCATCAGCAGCTGCTCACGTTCACCGCGGTGCTGGTGTTGCTGGCCGCGTGTATCGGCCTCGTCTATCGGCCGTTGCTGTACTCGTCGGTCAATGCTGCTGTGGCCGAGGCGAAAGGCGTTCCGGTGCGCGTTCTTTCCGTCGTCTTCATGGTGCTGCTCGGACTGACGGTCACCATGGCGGTGCAGGCCGTCGGGACCCTGCTGCTGTTCGCGCTCGTGGTGACGCCCGCCGCCACCGCGATTCTGCTGACGCCCCGACCCGGGCTGGCGATGCTCATCTCGACCGCGATCAGCCTGGTGGCAGTGTGGCTCGGCCTCACGTTCTCGGCGATGTTCAACATGCCGCCCAGTTTCGTCATCGTCAGCATCGCGTGCGGAGTGTGGTTTGCGGTGTGGCTGGGCGATCGACTCTGGAGAGTCGGCGCCGACTGAGCATGAGACATTTCCCCCGTCGCTTCGCTCGCCCCGCGCGATGGGCTAACGTCATCCTGCATGTCCCGGAGTCCCGCGCCGCGGCGACGGGCCACCCTGGCTTCTCTCGCGGCGGAACTCAAGGTGTCGCGTACCACCGTCTCCAACGCCTACAACCGGCCGGACCAGCTCTCTGCCGACCTACGTGAGCGGGTTCTCGAAACCGCAAAACGTCTGGGATACGCGGGTCCTGACCCCGTCGCGCGGTCGCTGCGAACCCGCAAGGCAGGCGCTGTCGGTCTGATGATCACCGAGCCGCTCACCTATTCGTTTAGCGACCCTGCCGCGCTGACTTTCGTCGCAGGACTTGCAGAATCGTGTGAGGAAGAGGGTCAGGGACTGCTCCTGGTTGCGATCGGGCCCAACCGCAGTGTCGAGGACGGCTCCACTGCTGTGCTGTCGGCGGGGGTGGACGGCTTCGTGGTGTACTCCGCCGCAGAAGACGACCCGTACCTGGAGATGGTGTTGCAGCGGCACCTGCCGGTGGTTGTGGTGGATCAGCCGAAGAACATCCCGGGTGCCTCCAGCGTGGGTATCGACGACCGCGCCGCCATGCGCGCCCTGGTCGATTATGTGGTCGGGCTGGGACACCGCGACATCGGCGTGCTGACGATGCGGCTTGGCCGCGACCGCCACCGCGGCGTCATCAACCACCAGCGGTGGGAGAGCACGGCATTCCCGGTGCAGTATGAGCGGGTGGCCGCCGTGCGTGACGCGCTGACCGATGCCGGCCGGGACCCCGACGGCCTGACTGTCGTGGAAAGCCCCGATCACCTGCCCAGCTCTGGCGGTGAGGCCGCTGAGCTGGCACTCGCGGCCAACCCGCGGATCACGGCGCTGATCTGCACCGCCGACGTACTGGCGTTGTCGGCGATGGACTACCTGCGCGCCCGCGGCGTCTACGTGCCAGGCCAGATGACGGTAACGGGTTTCGACGGTGTGCCCGACGCACTGAGTCGAGGGTTGACGACGGTGTCGCAGCCCAACCTCGAGAAGGGCAGGCGCGCGGGCAGGCTGCTGCACAATCCACCCCGGTCAGGTCTGCCCGCCATCGAGGTGCTGCCGACCGAAGTGATCCGCGGACGCACTGCGGGACCGCCAGGCTAGCGCTGGCTGCTAGCGGGCGGACGTTGCTAGTTCGGCGCGCTGGTGGGTGGGCTGTGCGTCGGGATCCGCGAGGTACACGTCACCCGGCCAGCCAGGCGGTGCGGGTGTTCAGCAGCACCTCCAGGGCCACCGCTACGTCGTCCGGCGCCGCGACACGGTACCTCGCGAGCGTGTCGCCGTCGCCCACCTTGACGCCGACGTCGCCGTCGGACAGTCGCGCGAAGGCTTTTTCGTCGGTGACGTCGTCGCCGAAGAACACCACCGCCGACGCCTGCTCCTGCTCGCGCAGGATGTCGATGGCCAGGCCCTTGTCGGTCTTGATGACGGCCAGCTCCAGCACCGCCTTGCCCTCGGTGGCATGCACGTCCCACGAGCTGGCCGCCGCGCGCCCCCGTTCCAGGGCGGCAGCACCGCTTTGCGGATCGGCGTTTCGGACATGCAGCGCGACACTGGCTGGCTTGGTCTCGACGGTGGCGCCGGGTGTGTCGGCCGCGATCGTGGTCAGCCCATGTGCTACCTCGATGAGGTGCGTGCGGGCGGCGTCGTCGAGCGGGTTGAGGAAACCCGCGGCGAACTCGGAGCCGTGGCTTCCGACGAGGTGTACCTGGTCGGGCATACCGGAAAGCGACCTGAGGTCGCGTAGCGCGCGCCCGGAGATCAATGCCGAGGACGTGGACGGTAGCCAGGACAGCGCGACGAGAGCCGCCGCCGCATCCGGCAGGGGACGTGCATCAGAGGGTTTACTGACGATCGGTGCGAGCGTGCCGTCGAAATCCGAGGTCACGAGCAGGACCGGGACCCTGGCGACCGCGTCGAGTGCTGCGCTTAGATCCTCGGGTACACCCATCGTGATACCCCCGACTCGCTCCGCGCCTGCCCCGTCCGAACTCAAATCTTAGGGTGTTGCCCATCGCCGATCAGCAGCCGCACCGCCAGATCGAGCCGCTCACTGACGTCGGTGGCCGAGGCCCAGCGCGTCAGCCAGGCGAGCAGATTGGACAGCCAGACATCGGAGATGACACGGGCGATGTGGTATTGGTCCTCGGTGGGTTCGCCGTCGCTCATGGCGCGGGCGAACATGTTGTCCATCAGCTTGCCGACGTGATCAACCTCACCCGCCGCCGAGGCGTCGGCGCAGACGAAGGCGCGCGTCGTGGCCTCGGTCAGCAGCGGATTGCGCTGCAACGAGCGGTTGAGCTTGCCGACCTGACGGTGAGCCGCTGGTACGGCGTTCCGCCGGAAAGGCTGGCGCGGTCGGTCTTGGCCTCGATCTGTTCGAACTCGCGGCCCAACGCGGAGACAGCACATGAACCTTCGACGGGAAGTAGCGGTAGAGGGTGCCGACGGCGACGTCGGCGCGTTGGGCGACGGCACGCATCTGAACTGCCTCGTAGCCACCTTGGGAGGCGATGGCGAGGGTGGCGTCGAGAATGCGTTTGCGACGCTCACGCTGGGCTCATCGGCCTGTCAACATCGCATTCGACGGCATTTAGTTGCGATCGAAATTGACACCAGGGCCGCGGCGGGTCATTGCCTCCTACCCGTTACAAACCTGTGATATTCATAAGAGGCCACCTGCCGTGTTTATCGGCACTGAGAAGGGATCCACCACATGAAGTTGACACGTCGCATGGCCACGGCCTCGGTGGCCGCTTGCGGGATTGCCGCCGGCGTCGCGCTGGGCCTGGCCCCCGTTGCTCTGGCCGGAGGTGGCTACGACCTCGACGGTGACGGCTACGCGGACGTGTCGGCCGTAGCGCCGACGACTCCGACGGTACCGGTGCAGGGCACCGCCCCAATCGTCGCCCAAACGCCTCAGGAGGTGCTGGATCCCGCAGAAGTGCTGCCGACAACGCCGGTGGTGAACGAGGGCGAAACGCTGCCCGAGGCAGCACCCGGCGTGATCCCGAATGCCGTCGGTGACGAAGCTCCCGCGGTTGTGCCTGCAGAAGCGGGCGCTCCGGCACCCGCAGGCGCGCCTGTGCCCGAAGCTCCCGTTGGCGGCATTTCGCCGGAGGCCGCGCCGTCGGTGATCGTGCCCACGCCGATCGTTCCTGTCCCCGCGGGCTGAGTCCCGAACCGCCGGTTGCGTAGTCGCCGGTCCGCGTCATCGACACTGGTTGGGGCAGTTGTCGTGTTGCCCGGGCGCGAACTGTCGGCGCGCCTCATCGTGGCGGGATCACCCAGGTCCGCGTCGGCGGGTAGGTCACCCGTTCGCATCGCGGTGACTGGCATCGACACGATGAACGTCCGTACCGGTAGACGCCATCCAGCAAGTCGGCGGGCTAGGTATCGGCCCGTCCATCACGCCAACGAAGCGAGCCACGTGGCCATCCGCTCCACGGCGGCGTCGATATCGGCGCTGGGCCCGGCGAACGACATGCGCACGAACTCGCCTCCACGGCGGGTGTCGAAATCGATGCCGGGCGCTATGGCGACGCCGGTGTCGGCTAACAGACGGGAACAGAAGGCCAGCGAATCGCTGGTGTAGTCGGACACGTCCGCGTAGACGTAGAACGCGCCGTCCGTCGGGGCGAGCCGACTCAACCCGATCGACCGCAGTCCGTCCAGCAGCCGGGCGCGGTTGGCGCAATAGTGGCCGAGCAGTGCTTCTGACTCGGCGATCGACTCCGGGGTGAACGCCGCCACCGCGGCGCGCTGCGACAGCACCGGCGGACAAATGGTGAAGTTCCCGGTCAGCCGGTCGACGGCACGCCGGAGCGTCTCGGGGGCCAATATCCAACCCAGCCGCCAGCCCGTCATCGCGAAGTACTTCGAAAAGCTGTTCACCACGACGGCTTCGCGTGAGGTCTCCCAAGCGCAACTCGTGTCAGGGGCACCCGGGTAGACGAGTCCGTGGTACACCTCGTCGCTGATAAGCCGGACGTCGTTGGCCGCGCACCACGACGCTATCGCGGCGAGTTCCGCGGGCGGGATCACCGTGCCGGTGGGGTTGGCGGGGCTGGCGACGACGACGCCGTCCGGTACCGGATCCAGGTCTGCCAGCATCTGGGCCGTCGGTTGGAATCTCGTCTCTGGTCCGCATTCGAGGTCGATCACGTCGCAGCCGAGCGCTGACAGGATGTTGCGGTAGCAGGGATAGCCGGGGCTGCTGACCACAACGCGCGAACCCACGTCGAAGCACGCCAGGAACGTCAGCAGGAAACCGCCCGAGGAGCCGGTGGTGACCACGACGTCGGCCGGGACGACGGTCAGGCCGTGCCGGGTTGCGTACGCGCTTGCGATCACTTCGCGCAATTCTGGGATGCCCAACGCGACGGTGTAGCCGAGGTTTTCACCGTTGATCGAGTCGACCGCCGCGGCACGGACGGCCGAAGGAGCCCCCGCGCTGGGCTGGCCGGCGGACAGGTTGACCAAATCGCCGTGACTGCGCTGGCGGTCGGCAGCTGCCAGCCACACGTCCATCACGTAGAACGGCGGGATGCCTGCGCGGTCACTCAGCACGGGCCTCAGGTTAGAACACCTCGGCTTTGAGCCTGCGCAGATACTCCCGCTGCGGACCAGCGCCGCCGCGGTGCCGCGCAGCAGTTCCCGTTGCTGCCTCCTGCAGAGGCTCCCAGCGCGGCCAACGGACGGCGGCGATGCGCCGCCGGAACGTCCCTCGCCGGATGCCGTGTTCTCGTTCCCTCGGTCGCACGGAGGACGAGGGCTGCGGTGTCGACGGCCCGCGGCACAGGCTGACAGAGACGTCCCCGGGTCTGACCGAGTGCGTGTGCTACTCGTCGAGGTGGGGCTCAGTCTGAACTCAGGTCGCCCTAGCAAGTGCTTGGTTGGTAGGCTGTCATCGTGGGCCAGACACCGAGTCGTCGCGACGAGTTGCTGGCCCTTGCCGCCACCATGTTCGCCGAACGTGGCATGCGCGCGACCACGGTGCGCGACATCGCCGACGCCGCGGGAATCCTGTCCGGCAGCCTCTACCACCACTTCACATCCAAAGATGAGATGGTCGACGAGGTCATGCGCGGCTTCCTTGACTGGCTCTGCGATCGGTATCAGAAGATCATCGACACCGAACTCAACCCGCTAGAACGCCTCAGAGGCCTGTTCCTGGTGGCGTTCGACGCCATCGAGTACCGGCACGCCCAGGTGGTCATCTACCAGTGTGAAGCCAAGCGCCTGGCGACCGAGCCCAGGTTTTCCTATCTCGAAGCGCGCGGCCGTGAGCTACGCAAAATATGGGTCGACGTCCTCGACCAGGGCATCGAAGAAGGCTACTTCCGTCCCGACGTGGACGTCGACTTGGTGTACCGGTTCATTCGCGACACCACCTGGATCTCGGTGCTGTGGTATCAGCCTGGTGGCCCGCTGACGGCTAAACAGGTCGGTCAGCAGTACCTCTCGATCGTGCTTGGCGGTATTACCGCCGGAGCTGTTGACCACAGACGAGTTTGATATGCCCGAGGCGTACATCGTCGCCGCTGCGCGTACCGCCGTCGGAAAGTGCAACCCAAGGCTGGCCGACGTCCACCGGTGGATTTCGGTGCGGCTCGAGCCGACAGCCGATTTCCTCTGGGACCCACGCAGTTCCTGGCGGGTATCGCCGACCTGATCGTCGCCTGCGGCACGGTAGAACACGAGCCAGATCCGATCTCGGCGGCGATGATCGTGGGCGAAAAGTCCGGATTCAACTCGCCCACAAACGAATCCAAACACTGGCAGCACGGCTACGGCGACGAGGAGATCTCCCAGTTCCGCGGCGCGGAGCTGATCGCCGAGAAGTGGAACATCTCCCGTGAGGAGATGGAACAGCGCTTTGACGAGGGAGTGTCGGCGTAAAGTAGCGGGATGCCGCTGACCGAGGGCGCGAACGCCCCTGATGTCGACTCGGAGACGGCGCGCCGTGCCATCAGGGAGGCGCTGTTGGGGCGGCCGCGGGTGGTTCTGATGGCCGCCCGCGACGAGGTCCATTTCGTCGAGACCCTGTTCGGCTCCGACGCTGCCGCCACCCGGGTGCACATGTCCACGCAGACCCGCAACGGCACCGAACGCGGACCCCATTTCGACCTGTACCAGTCGATGGTCGATCCGAGATTTCCGTTTCTGGCGACGTTCAACCTCGCTGGCGCGGCGACGGTGGAATCCGCGGAGTTGGACCCAGGATTGACTGCCTATTACTTCAAGCACTATCCGACGATCAACGAGAGTGCCCACAAGGCAAGGCGTTTCGTGAGTGCACTCGGCCTGCAACAGCCAGGGGTGCGGACCGAGACCCAGCACCTCGGCGAGGGCGTCGGGATGTTCATCCCCCAGCTGCATAATGCCTACCCCGTCATTCATGAAGTCCGGCCGCTGGAGTCCGGCAGCCCGCTGTCACATGGCGTCTTCCATAAGTTCATCGTGCCGCGGGACGACGAGAGCGCGCGAAAAGCGCTGGCGGGACAAGGCTTTGAGCGCTGGCAGTCAGGAGAAGCCAATGCCACCGCTGAGGTCTCGGCACCCCGGCGTCAGGTCGACCCGCAGAAGTACGATTAGTGAGTGGTCGCGGACCTGTGCTGGCGCCGATTGGAGATGTTCGACGACATCGGCGTCAGTGTTGCCCCTCTACGAGAACGGCTTTCAGAAGCATCGGGGTCCGCCTGCAGCGATCACGGGGATACCTTGAGTTCCGTGTCGCGCAGTGCCTTCGGGTCGATGACCTCTTTGATGAGCCGCTGCTCGTCGCCGGTGGGTAGCCGCGTCTTGTGGGCATCGTCAAGACCGTGTACCTCGAACGAGGTGTGTTCGCGGATGTCCTCGGCGCTCACCCCCGGATGCAGCGACAGCGCCCGCATCGTGTGGTCGGGACCGTTGAAGTCGAACACCCCGAGGTTGCTCACCACGCGATAGACGTTGACGAAGCGGTACGCGGGATTGCCGTCGTCGACCTTGTTCCACCCGATGCCGGAGACGATGTCGACGGAGTCGGTGAACACGCGTGTGCAGTGGTTGCCCACCCAGTAGCTGGTGGCATGGTTGATGGTGTTTCCCGGTGCGCCGCTTACGCCGAACATCTGCGACGTCGGGTGTTGCAGGGGCCCGAAGGCCGACAGGTTCTGATTGCCGAATCGGTCAATCTGCTTGGCGCCCATCACCACATGCCTGCGGCCCCACGCCAGAGTCTCGAAGACGCGGCCGAGCGGCATCCACCCTTCGATGGCGCCGACGCCCCCGATCGCCGGGGTGTCGGCCAGCAGTTGGGCCTCTCCGTCGCTCAGCACGATGTCGGGGGAGAACGTGAGCCTCGCCAGCCTCGCCCCGACAGAGACGACGGTGGTCATCGGGCTCACCATGATCTCGCCTGCGGCGCGGAACAGCTCTGCGCATGCGACCACGCACACTTCGGCACGGCTCACGTACATCATTGCTGTTCTCCCTGGGCCGCTGCGAAGGCCTGCACTGCCTGCTGATAGTCCTCTTCACTGCCTGCCAGGTAGGTTGCGACGAATTGCTGCCATCCCTCCTCGGATCCGGCAGCCTCGGCGTAGTGCCGCTGGAACTTCTCGTCGCGGCCGTAATCGGGCGCCGCCGTGGTGAAGTGGGCCCCGCCGGGAGCCTCGACCACCGTGTCTACCATCATCCGGTTCACCAAAAGCGCCTGCAGCGGCACCGATTGGACGAGCTCGTCGGTGCTCACCACCTTTTCGACGGAGAGGAAACGTCGGTCAGCGGCCATCAGGAACAGGTCGTCGAAATAGGGGTCGATGCCGGTGTAAGCGGCATTGCCTCTGGCGTCCCCGAGATTGAGGTGGACGAACGCGGCGTCGAGGCGCAGAGCCGGCATGGCGACCAAGGTCTCGTGATCGGCATCGTCGCCCGTCGGATACGGAGAAGTGACCGTCTTGAGTTCGTCGCCCCAGAAGTTCAGGACGTCGCTGCCCAGGCCCGCGCGGATCGGTAGGAAGGGGAGTCGTTGCGCGGCCGCCTGCAGACCGCAGCGCAACATGCTTTCGTCCATTTCTCGCGCTTCGATGGCACCGGTAGTTCGTGCCTTGGCGAACCACGGATCGTAGAACGGCGGCGAGTCCAGTGTGACGAAGCCGTAGTAGGCGCGGGTGACCTTGCCTGCCGAGCACAGCAGTCCCAGATCGGGCCCGCCGTAGGTAACGACCGTCAGATCGGTGACGTCGGTCCGCAGTAGTGCGCGGACGAAGGCCATCGGCTTGCGCCGCGAACCCCACCCGCCGATACCGATCGTCATTCCGCTTTCGACCTGGCCGACGGCGTCGTCGACCGTGGTCACCTTGTTGCTCACCTCGCGTCGCACTCGGACGTCCCCGCGAAGGCGTCGCGGCGCTCGTCGGACGCGCCCGCCGGATTGAGTTCGAACGTACAGCCTTGTTCCAGGTGATAACTGGACTTCATCCGCTGGACATCGTAGCCGCGATTGGCGTCGATCAACGCTGTCCAGCCTTCGGTGCGCTGCATCTCCTCGATGTCGACGCCTACCTGGAAACCGCGCCCTTCGGCTCGAAGAGTCACCTTAGCACGGGTGACCGAGGCCCGGGGCGCCAGGACGTCGGCGTCATCATGACCGTTCTGCTCGGTGCCGTCGGGTCGGTGGTCGGCTCGTGGATCACCCATGAGCGCGGTTACCAGAACACCAACCATGTTTCGAGATCGTTCCGCCCTGGTCGGGATCATCGTGGCGGTGCTGCTGACGCCGTACATCTGCTGGTCGGTGGGCGCACCCGATCGCACCACTGGCAGTTTCAGCTGGTCGACTTATTGCGGCGGGGTCACCCGGTATACCGCGCCTGCGTCGTCATCGGTGACGTAGACGGCTCCGTCTGTCCCGACGACGGCGGCCACCGGCCGTCCCCAGCGCGTCCCGTCGTCGCTCTGAAACCCGCCGACCATGGTCTGTTGATTGCCCAGCTTACCGGCGCTCCACGAGTAGAACGACACCTCGGGTGCCCGCGGTGACGTGCGGTTCCAGGAGCCGTGCACGCCGATGAGTGCACCTTGGCCGAATGGCGCGGGCACATCGCCGAAACTCAGGCCCAGCGGCGCCGAATGCGCACCCATGCTCTGCTCCACTGGCGGCAGCGTCGAGCAGTCCAGCCGGGAGCCGTCGGCGTTGGTCTGAACGTCGGTGACGAACGGCACATTGGCGGGGTTGTGGGCGCTGCCTGCCACTCCCGGATCCACGTCGGCGTCGGGGTTGCAGAATGGCCAGCCGAGGTTGCGACCGTCCGTCAGCCGCGCTATCGCCTCGATGGGATGGTCGTCGACGTACTCGGGGATCACTTGTCCCAGTGCGGATTCAGTTGCATCGCCGTACGGCTGGTCATAGGGGTAGGCGATGTTGTCGCGGTTGTTCACCGCGGTCCATACCGAGCCGTCGAACGCGATAGCGAGACCCGTACCGTTGCGCACACCGACGGCGAACGGCTCGGCGGGACCGCCTCCGGGCGGGATGCGCATAATCGTGGCCCGGGGCGGATCGGCCGTCAGGTCATCCTCGGACACGTTTGCGGTGGAGCCGATCGAGAAGTAGATCGATCCGTCCGGCCCAATCGCGACGCTTTTCAGCGCGTGCGAGTAGGCGCCGCGCAGGTCGGGGCTCTTGGCATCGGGCAGGTCGGGAGCCACCACCCGCGCGTCGAGTGCCTGGCCGTCGGTGTATTCGTATGCGGTGACCTGATCGCTTTGCGCCACATACAAAGTGGACCCGTCGAACGCTAATCCGTGCGGTTGCTCCAAGCCTTCGAGCAGTACCGTCGGCTCGGGGTTCAGGGAAAGCACCTGCCCCGTGGCGGGCACCGACACCAAGAGCACGTCGTCGGGAGCCCACGCGGCCAAGCGGGCCTCAGGCACCCGGGCCCAGACCTCGATCGTCCAGCCCGGGGGGACCAGGGCTTCGCGTGGCTGGTCGAAAGGCGCTTGCGCCAGCGCTTGCGGGACGATGACGGTGGTGGGCGCGAGGCCAACAGGGGGAGTCGCCTGCGTCGTCGAAACAGGTGGGGACACCGAAGTCTGGGCGCCTGACTGGGGGCTTTCGGTGCTCTCCGCGCCGCAGGCGACGAGCGCGGCCGCCATCGTCGACGCGATGACGACCTTGGCCGTCGACCTAGGCCGCAAGTCCTGCATGCATCTCCCAAACCAGGATCTCGGAGGGCCCGGTGGCCGTCAGCTTCTGGCCGCCCGAGGCGGTGAACCTCACGGCGTCAGCTTCATTCAGTGTGCCAGCGCCTTCGAGTGCGACTTCGCCGCGCGGCACGAACAGGTGCAGGTAGGGCGCCTGCGGAAGTTCGATCTGCTGGCCCGGTTGCAGGCGGGCGCCGTGCAGAGCGGCGTACTTGTTGCCGATACTGATGGCGGTCTGGTCTTTGTGTTCAGGCATGCCCGATGCGATGGTCACCAGGTTGCCGCGCAGGAGCTCGTCATCGATCTCCATCTGCTGATAACCGGCAGTGATGCCCGCTTCGTCGGGAACCACCCACATCTGGACGAAATGCACCGACTCCTGGTGGCTTTCGTCGCCGGTGAGCGTCCACGAGTCGTTCTTCTCGGAATGTAGGATGCCACGGCCCGCCGACATCCGTTGGGCCAGGCCGGGATAGATCACGCCAGAGTGGCCGGTGGAGTCCTGGTGCACGAGCGAGCCGCGCAGCACCCACGTCACGATCTCCATATCGCGGTGCGGGTGGGTGTCGAAGCCTTGTCCGGGCGTGACCATGTCGTCGTTGTTGACCAGCAGCAGACCATGGTTGGTGTTCGACGGGTCGTAGTGGGATCCGAACGAGAACGAATGCTTGGAGTCGAGCCAGGAGATCTTGGTGGCGGCGCGGTCCGCGGCGCGACGGATGTCCACGGTCTCGCGCGAACCGATTGCAGTGGTCATGAACGCCCCTTGGATGTTATTGCCAGCCTAGGTGGTCGGCATGTCCCGCTCAACATGAATGACATATCATATATTCCGGGTAGGGTTTGTGGGCGTGTGGTTGAGCGACGACGAGCAGCGCGTGTGGCGGGACTATCTGCTGATGGGGGTACGGCTCCAGGCCGCGATGAATCGGCAGCTACAGCGCGATTGCGGGTTGTCGCTCGCCGACTACGACGTGCTGGTCGCGCTTTCGGAGTCAGGCGCGATGCGCATCGCTGCGTTGGGCGAGGCGGTGGCCTGGGAGCAGAGCAGGGTCTCGCATCACCTGACGCGGATGCGGTCGCGGGGTCTGGTGGAGCGGGAAGGTATTTCCGATGACCGGCGCGGTGCCGTCGTCAGCATCACGGAGGCCGGTCGGGCCGCGTTGCGAGCCGCCGCGGCGGGGCATGCGGCGCTGGTGCGTGAGGTTGTCTTCGACGGGCTCTCCGCTGCTCGGTTGAGCGCGGTGGGGGAGTGGACATCGACGGTGCTGGACCGGTTGCGATAGCACGTTGTGGTGTTTCGTGCCAGTCATTTTGGTGGATCTGTGGATAGATGTTGATGGTAGGGAAAGCTGTGGATAACCGGGATCGGTGTCGGCCGGGCGACGTAAAATTCGAACATGTCTTCGAGCGCGGCGATGGTGGTGCGGGAGCAGCTGGTGGCTGCCCGCGGCGCCTATCGGGCGGCGATGACCGAGGCCGCCGCGGTATTGGCCCCGGCTGAGTTGCTGGAGGTCCTGGGGGAGCAGGAAACGTTCGTGCGGTCGTTGCCGGCGTTGGAGCATCCGATGATGCTGCGGCTGCAGAAGGAGATCTCCCCGGTCGAATTGGGTGGCACCAACCTGGCCGATGTGGTGTCGCGGCGGTTGCGGACCAACCTCGGTGTGGCCCGGCAACGCATCGAGGATGCGGCCATGTTGGGGCCGCGGACCAGTCTGACCGGGCAACCGTTGCCGCCGCTGTGGCCGGGCACCGCCGCCGCACAGGCCGACGGGCTGATCGGGGCCGAGCATCTGGCGATCATCCGGAAGTTCTTCAAGCACCTACCCGAGGCGGTCGGCTACGAAGAGCGGGAGTTGGCTGAGCAGGCCTTGGCGTTGGCCGCCGGGATCCGCGGCCCCAAGAGTCTGCAGGAATGCGCCGACACATTGGCCGGGTATCTGAACCCGGATGGGGAGTTCTCCGATGCCGACCGGGCCCGCAAACGCGGCCTGAGT
>JBPPMS010000095.1:0-14869 GCA_051306175.1 Mycobacterium sp.
GGTGACGGCCATCAGAACAGGAAGTACCTCTGCGCCATCGGCAGTTCGATGGCCGGTTGTTCCTCCCAGACCTCGCCGTCGATCCGGACCGTGAACGTGTCCGCGTCGACCTGGATGTCGGGGGTGGCGTCGTTCAGCGGCATATCGGCCTTACCAATGCTGCGGACATTGCTCACCGCGGCGAGCCTGCGTCGGATATCGATCCGGTTGGCCAGGCCGCCCTCGATGGCCTGCGGCGCGACGAAGTGCACCGACGTAGCGGCAGCGGCGACGGGCGCTGCGCCAAACATCGGCCGCGGCAGCACCGGTTGTGGGGTGGGAATCGACGCATTAGCGTCACCCATGGCGGCCCACGCGATCATCCCGCCTTTGACCACGGCGTGCGGGCGCACCCCGAAGAACGCGGGTTCCCACAGCACCAGATCGGCCAGTTTGCCGACCTCCACGGAGCCGATCTCCCCGTCAAGACCGTGCGCCACAGCCGGACAGATGGTGTACTTCGCGACGTAGCGCCGGGCCCTCAGATTGTCGGCGGCGCCGTCGCCCGGCAGTGCGCCCCGACGGCGCTTCATCACATGCGCGGTCTGCCAGGTGCGCATCACCACCTCGCCGATCCGGCCCATGGCCTGGGCGTCGCTGCCGATCATGGAGATGGCGCCGATATCGTGCAGAAGATCCTCGGCGGCAATGGTCGACGGTCGGATCCGGCTCTCGGCGAACGCGAGATCCTCCGGGACGCTGGGGTTCAGGTGGTGACACACCATCAGCATGTCGAGGTGTTCGTCGAGCGTGTTGACGGTGTGCGGTCGCGTCGGATTGGTGGAGCTGGGCAGCACGTTCGGTTGTGAGGCGACCGTGATGATGTCGGGAGCATGGCCGCCGCCCGCACCCTCGGTGTGATACGCGTGTATCGACCGGCCCTTGATCGCGGCCAGCGTGTCCTCCACGAAACCCATCTCGTTGAGAGTGTCGGTGTGGATGTTCGCTTGCACCCCCGCGGCGTCGGACACCGTCAGGCAGGCGTCGATCGCCGCTGGAGTGGTCCCCCAGTCCTCGTGCAGCTTGAAACCCGCTGCACCGCCACGCAACTGTTCCCACAGGGCTTCAGCGGACACGGTGTTGCCCTTGCCCAGCAGTGCGATGTTGAGTGGCCAGGTATCGAGCGCCTCCAGCATGCGGGCCAGGTGCCAGGCGCCGGGGGTGACGGTGGTGGCCTTGCTCCCCTCGGCCGGCCCGGTGCCGCCGGCGATGATGGTCGTGATGCCACCGCCGAGCGCTTCTTCCATGATCTGCGGACAGATCAGGTGGACGTGACAGTCGATCGCACCGGCGGTGACGATCTTGCCGTTACCCGCGATGATCTCCGTCGACGGCCCCACGACGAGGTCGGGGTGTACGCCTGACATGGTATCGGGATTGCCTGCCTTGCCGATCGCGACGATGCGCCCATCACGGATACCGATGTCGGCCTTGACGATTCCCCAGTGGTCCAGGATGACGACACCGGTGATCACGGTGTCGGGCGCGCCGTCGGCTCGGGTGGCGCGACCCTGACCCATCGATTCGCGCAACACCTTGCCGCCGCCGAAGACCGCTTCCTCACCGGCCAGACCCGGCCCGCCGCTGCGATCCGCGGTGATCTCGATGACGAGGTCGGTGTCCGCGAGCCGGATCCGGTCGCCGGTGGTGGGCCCGAAGAGGTCGGCGTAGCGCAAGCGCGTCAGTTTGGCCATCAGTCCAACTTTCCGGGCGGGGTCATGCTCAGGCCGTACACCTCGCGGGTGCCGCCGAGCGGGACAAGCGAGACCAGCTGGGCGATTCCGGGCTCGAAGCGCACGGCAGTACCCGCAGGGATGTCGAGCCGACGACCGTGCGCGGCGGCACGGTCGAACGTCAGCGCCGCATTGGCCTGGGGCAGGTGGACGTGGCTGCCCACCTGGACTGGCCGGTCGCCGCTGTTGACGACATCGAGCACGATGCGCTCCGCACCTGCGTTGATCTCGATATCGCCGTCACCGAACAGGATTTCACCGGGAATCATGCTGCAGCCCTCTGCTCTTCGTGCGAGCCGTCATCGCCCACGGTCACGGGATCGGATGATGGACGGTGACGAGCTTGGTGCCGTCCGGGAAGGTCGCTTCCACCTGCACGTCGTAGAGCATCGCGGGCACGCCGTCCATGACGTCGGCACGGCCGAGCACCTCACGGCCGCTCGCCATCAACTCGGCCACCGGGCGACCGTCGCGCGCGCCCTCAAGGATGTGGTCGGTGATCAGGGCGACAGCCTCGGGATGGTTGAGACGGAGGCCGCGGGCCTGGCGTCTGCGCGCGAGTTCGGCGGCATAGGAAATGAGCAGCCGTTCCTGTTCGTGGGGTGTCAGGCGCATAGCCAGCGATCCTGCCACGGGACCCGCTGTCGGGCAGGGCGACGGTGATGCCTGCGCGACTCACGAGGCGCGTCTGTGGGCGCTGCTGGTTACGCGGAGCGCCGACCCCCCGCTATCCGTCAGCGGGAAGGTTCTGCAGACGCACCTGACCGCGCGCAATGATCTTGTCCTGCGCGTCGCGGATGGTGACGAGCCACAGCTGCTGACGGCGGCCCCGGTGGATCGGTTCGCTCACGCCGTAGACGGTGCCCGCTGAGAGGGCACGGAGGAAATCCGTGTTGTTGTTCACGCCGACGACGTTGCCTCCGCCATTCTCGGCTAACCACCTGTGAGCCGAGAAACTGGCCATGGATTCGATCACCGAGCAATAGACGCCACCGTGCACGATTCCCATCGGTTGCAGCAGATGAGGTTTGACCTCTAGCTCGGCCCGGGCACCGTCACCCGTGAGTTCGGTGAACACCAGGCCCAATTGTTTGTCGTACGGCGTTTGGAAGTCGGTCGCGGACACGTCTTTTGTCTACACCATGGCCGACAAATGGGACGAGCCCCGCGCCAATGGCGCGGGGCTCGTCCTTCGAGTGGACCGGGGGTCTCTGCAGCCCTCAGGACTCCGGCGCGGTCCGTTCGTTTGTTACTCCTTCAGTATAGGCCAGGCTTACCTAATTTAGCAAGCCCACTCTTTCACGATCATCACGAACGCGGCTCGACTCCCCGCCCGCCACGAACTGGCAGCCCGAACCCGACCAACGCATCCAGTACCGCCTGGCCACGTCGCATACTCACGACCTCGCAGGCGCCCGCAAGCACAGGCACCTGGGTGGCCGCAGCCACGACGGCAGAACCGACGATGTGCCACATGGCCCCGATCGATATCGCGCCGTCGCTGACTTCGTAGAGCTTGGCGAACAACGGCTGCAACGTGCGGTGGCACCGATGGGCGATCCACGTGGTCAGAGCCCGCTCGCTGGGTAGGCACACCACACCGACGCGATCGAACTCGTCAACCTGGGAAGGATCGTCCGGCAGAACTCGCAGAACGGGATCCACGACACCAACCCAGTCGATGGCGCCTTCCGAATCGACGTGCACCCACAGATTCTCCAGTCCCGTGTCCCACGCGCGGCCTTCGAGAACCACCAGTGCCACCACACGACCGATCACCGCATGGGCCAGCGTGGCCGCCAGTTGTTGGGCGGCTGCGCTTCGGCTGCCCATTTCGAGTGCGGCCGCTTCGAACATCAGCTGCAGGCGATCAGTGCTCAGAGCCGACGCGAGCAGCCACCATCGCCGCCTCGAGACATCCGACATCACCGCGACGCCGTACACCCGGGGGCACTCCGGATAGAGCTCGCGCAGGCGGCGACTCGATTCGTGCAGGGGCAGCGCCCGTGTGATTGCCATGCTCGCGATCAGCGGATCGTCGATCAGTACCGTCATGCGACCTCCCTCGATATAGGTTAGCCTAACCTGATGTGGCCGAGTCTCTCAGTCATGTGGCAGCTCTCATACAGGAACGCATTCTGGGCCCGCACGCGGCGCAGATGCGGACCGATCGGGAATGACTGAGACCGGCGGGCGATCTACAGGACGCCTCATAACGGGCCGGATACGACGCACCGTAGTAAACCCGTAGTAGTCTGACCTCATAGCATTTGGAGATGATCGGATCAATGGCCAAGTCGGCTCGTTTAGGCGAACTGGAACGCGCGGTGATGGACCACCTCTGGTCCGCACCCGAACCCCAAACCGTGCGCCAGGTGCACGAAGCGCTTTCTGAGCGGCGCGACCTCGCCTACACGACGATCATGACGGTCCTGCAGCGGCTGGCCAAGAAAAACCTCGTACTTCAACACCGAGACGATCGCGCCCATCGCTACGCGCCCACCCGTGGGCGCGACGAGCTGGTCGCCAATCTGATGGTCGACGCGCTGGAGCAGGCCTCCGACTCAGGCGGCAGGCAAGCGGCTCTGGTGCATTTCGTCGAGCGGGTCGGCGCCGACGAAGCCGAAGCATTGCGGCGAGCGCTGGCCGACCTGGAGAACAAACACCGGAATTCGCCTCCCGCTGGCGGTTCAGCATCCGGCTGAGGGAGACTGGTCAGCGTGTCCGCGCTGGCCTTCACCATCCTCGCGCTCCTGCTTGTCGGCCCCGTGCCGGCACTGCTGTCGCGCGCCACGTGGCCGATGCGCGCGCCGCGGGCGGCGTTGGTGTTGTGGCAGGCCATCGCCGTGGCGGCCGTTCTCTCGGCGTTCAGTGCCGGGCTCGCGATCGCCATCAGGTTGTTCGTGCCAGGTCCCGACGGCCGACCGACAGCCACCATCACCAGCGAAATCGCCGCGCTGGGATGGCCGTTGTGGGTGGTGTCGGTCGCCGTCTTGCTGCTCACGGTCCTGATCGGAACGCGGCTCGTCGCCGCGGTTATCGGGGTGGCCATCGGCACCCGACGCAGGCGGGCCGAGCACCGGATGCTTGTCGACCTGCTGGACGTCACCGCCGACGGCCTGGGTAGCGGCCGCTGTACGAAGCTCAGCGACCTACGCGTACTCGACGTCGCGCAACCGCTGGCCTATTGTCTGCCCGGGGTGCGCAGCCGCGTCGTCGTCAGCGAAGGCACTCTCACGACACTCGGCGACGACGAAGTCACCGCCATCCTGAGCCACGAACGCGCGCACCTGCGCGCGCGACATGATCTGGTGCTCGAGGCGTTCATCGCCGTACACGCCGCTTTTCCCCGCTTCGTGCGGAGCGCCAGCGCACTCGGCGCGGTGCGGCTGCTAATCGAGCTGCTCGCCGACGACGCGGCCGTCCGCGCCGCCGGGCCCGCTCCCCTGGCGCGGGCACTCGTCGCGTGCGCATCCGGGCGCGCGCCGTCCGGAGCTCTAGCGGCAGGTGGTCCGAGCACCGTCACGCGTGTCCGCCGGCTCAGCGGCCGCCGCAACAGCCTTCCCCTCTCGGTGGCGGCGTACCTGGCCGCCGTCGCTGTGCTCGTCGTTCCCACCATCGCCTTGGCAGTGCCGTGGCTCACCGAACTGCGACGCCTCTTCCTGGCGTGATCATCGTCGCGGAATCCGCTATAACACAACAAAATCGAACACTTATCGAAAGGCTGCCCGAATGAGCATGTCCGAAACTTCGACTCCGTCTGGGACCACCGGCACCGCTCAGATCGGGGTCACCGGTCTGGCTGTGATGGGATCGAACATCGCGCGCAACTTCGCACACCACGGCTACACCGTCGCCTTGCACAACCGATCGGTGTCCAAGACCGACGCGCTACTGGCCGAACACGGCTCTGAAGGCAGGTTCGTACGCAGCGAGACCATCGCCGAGTTCCTCGACGCGCTGGAGAAGCCTCGCCGCGTTCTGATCATGGTCAAGGCAGGCGACCCCACCGACGCCGTCATCAACGAACTCGCCGACGCGATGGAGGAAGGCGACATCATCATCGACGGCGGCAATGCGCTCTACACCGACACCATCCGTCGCGAGAAGGCCATCCGCGAACGCGGCCTACACTTCGTCGGCGCAGGCATCTCGGGTGGCGAGGAGGGCGCGCTGAACGGGCCGTCGATCATGCCCGGCGGTCCCACCGAGTCATACGAATCGCTCGGACCTCTACTGGAGGAGATCTCCGCCCAAGTCGACGGGGTGCCGTGCTGCACCCACATCGGACCCGACGGCTCCGGTCACTTCGTCAAAATGGTGCACAACGGCATCGAGTACTCCGACATGCAGCTGATCGGCGAGGCTTACCAACTGCTGCGCGACGCGCTCGGCAAGACAGCATCAGAGATCGCCGATGTGTTCACCGACTGGAACTCCGGCGACCTCGACAGCTACCTGGTGGAGATCACCGCCCAGGTGCTCAAGCAGGTCGACGCGAAGACCGGCAAGCCGCTGGTCGACATCATCCTCGACGAGGCCGAACAGAAGGGCACAGGCCGCTGGACGGTAAAGTCCGCGCTCGATCTCGGAGTGCCCGTCACCGGCATCGCCGAGGCCGTCTTCGCGCGTGCACTTTCTGGTTCTGTCGCCCAGCGCAAGGCCACCACCGGCCTCGCCTCCGGCACCCTTGGCGAAAGGCCAACCGACGCCGCGAAGTTCACTGACGACGTCCAGAAGGCGCTCTACGCATCGAAGATCGTCGCCTACGCCCAGGGCTTCAACCAGATCCAGGCGGGCAGCGCCGAGTACGACTGGGCCATCACTCCCGGCGATCTGGCCACCGTCTGGCGCGGCGGCTGCATCATTCGGGCCAAGTTCCTCAATCGCATCAAGGACGCCTTCGACGAGGACGCCGACCTGCCCAGCCTGGTCGTCGCTCCTTACTTCCGCGACGCCATCGAGGCTGCGGTGGACAGCTGGCGCCGCGTCGTCGTGACCGCCACCGAACTGGGCATCCCGGCGCCCGGCTTCGCCTCGGCGCTCTCCTACTACGACGCGCTGCGCACCGAGCGGCTGCCCGCCGCGCTCACCCAGGGGCTGCGCGACTTCTTCGGCGCCCATACCTACGGGCGGATCGACTCCGATCGCGACAAGAAGTTCCACACCCTGTGGAGCGGAGACCGCAGCGAGGTCGAGGCCTGATGAGGAACGCGTTGCAGTGAGATTTCTTGATTCCCACCAGCCACCGTACGACCTGACCTACGACGATGTGTTCATCGTGCCCAATCGGTCCGACGTGGCTAGCCGCTTCGATGTCGACCTGTCCACCTTCGACGGGTCCGGGACGACCATCCCCGTGGTGGTCGCCAACATGACCGCTGTCGCGGGCAGGCGCATGGCCGAGACGGTCGCCCGCCGCGGCGGCATCGTGGTGCTGCCGCAAGACCTTCCGATCTCCGCGGTCCGTAGCACCGTGGAGTTCGTCAAGAGCAGGGACCTGATCGCCGACACCCCGGTGATCCTGGCACCCGACGATTCGGTGTCCGACGCGGTCGCCCTGATCCACAAACGGGCCCACGGCGCCGCCGTCGTGGTGTCCCAGGGGCGGCCTGTCGGTCTGGTGACGGCAGGCTCCTGCGTCGGCATCGACCGGTTCGCGCGCGTACGGGACGTATCGATCGCCGATTTCGTCACAGCGCCGGCGGGCACCGAGCCGCGCAAGGTGTTCGACCTGCTCGAACACGCTCATGTCGGGGTCGCGGTGCTCACTGCCGCTGACGGCTCGCTGGCCGGTGTGCTCACCCGCACCGGCGCGATTAGAGCGGGGATCTACAAACCGGCGCTCGACGGCTGGGGCCGGCTACGTATCGCGGCTGCGGTGGGCATCAACGGCGACGTCGCCGAGAAAGCGCGCGCCCTGGTGGACGCGGGTGCGGACCTGCTGGTCGTCGACACAGCCCACGGCCACCAGCTCAAGATGCTGGACGCCATCACAGCGATCTCGAGTTTGGCTCTCGGCGTGCCGTTGGCAGCAGGCAACGTCGTGTCCGCCGACGGAACCAGGGACTTGATCTCAGCCGGCGCGTCGATCGTCAAGGTGGGTGTCGGTCCCGGCGCCATGTGCACCACCAGGATGATGACGGGGGTAGGTCGGCCACAATTCTCCGCGGTGCGCGAATGTGCCGCGGCAGCAAGGCAACTCGGTGGCCATGTCTGGGCCGACGGCGGCGTTCGGCACCCGCGTGACGTTGCGCTGGCGCTAGCGGCTGGCGCGTCCAATGTGATGATCGGCTCGTGGTTCGCAGGCACCTACGAGTCCCCGGGTGATCTGCTGCACGACCGCGACGACCGACCGTACAAGGAGAGTTACGGGATGGCGTCCAAGCGGGCGGTCGCGGCACGCACGGCATCGGACGGGGCTTTCGACCGGGCCAGGAAGGCGCTGTTCGAGGAGGGAATCTCGACGTCGCGGATGGCGGTGGACCCTGCGCGGGGCGGTGTCGAGGACCTGCTGGACCACATCACCTCCGGCGTGCGCAGCACGTGTACCTATGTCGGGGCGGCCAATCTCGCCGCACTGCACGAGCAGGTGGTCCTCGGGGTGCAGTCCGCTGCAGGGTTCGCCGAAGGACATCCGCTGCCTGCTGGTTGGTGACCGGGGCACCGTAGATCCGGCTCGACCGCTGATCTCACGTGGTGAGCAGACCGGTCTTGACGAGCAGTTCCTGAGTTGGCGCGATGTCGCGCGGGTGGACTTGGTTTCGGGTCGATGTCCGATGCCTCGTCGCGGTGGGCTCGGGTGCCGGCACAGCTACCAGGTCCTGTGACTTCGCTGTGAGTTCCCGGGGTCGTCGGGCTCCCCTGCGCCGCAGTCGCTGCGCACCCCAGCACGCGCGATACGATGAGCATTCGACTGTGTTCGCCCAAGCGAAGGGAAAATGTGCCGCAGGCACCCGTTGAGTCTGACCCAGGGCCCTGCGCCGACCCCGGCGACGCAGAACCGTCTTCTAGTCAGCCGGGCTCAGGGCCCGGCTATCACAATCTTGAGGCGAGCCTGCGATGAGCGCAGCCCTGACCGCCTTGAGCCTGCTGGCGATCATCGTCCTGACGGCAGGCACAGCCCTGTTCGTCGCTGCCGAGTTCTCGCTGACGGCGTTGGAACGCAGCACCGTCGACGCCAACGCCCGCACCGGCGATCGGCGCGACCACTTCGTCCAGCGCGCCCACCGCACTCTGTCCTTCCAGCTGTCCGGCGCCCAGCTCGGCATCTCGATCACCACCCTGGCCACCGGATATCTGGCCGAGCCCGTCGTGGCCCGGCTGCTGCATCCCGCTCTGGACGCCGTCGGCCTGCCTACCGCAGTGGCGAGCTGGCTGGCGCTGGCGCTCGCTCTGCTGATCGCCACGTCGCTGTCGATGGTGTTCGGCGAGTTGGTACCCAAGAACCTGGCCGTGGCCCGGCCGGTGCCTACCGCGAGGGCGGCAGCGGGGCCGCAGATGTTGTTCTCCATGCTGGTCTCACCCGCCATCAAGGCCACCAACGGAACCGCGAACTGGATCCTGCGCAGGCTCGGCATCGAGCCTGCCGAAGAGCTGCGGTCGGCACGCTCGCCTCAGGAACTCGTTGCGCTGGTGCGCAATTCGGCTCGGCGCGGCGCCATCGACGCGTCGACTGCTGCCCTCGTGGACCGGTCGCTGCTGTTCGGCACCCTGACCGCCGAGGAACTGATGACCCCGCGATCGAAGATCGAAGTGCTACAGGCCGACGACTCGGTCGCCGATCTGGTGGCCTCCGCCGCCGAAACCGGCTTCTCCCGCTTCCCGATCGTCGAGGGAGATCTCGACGAGACGATCGGCATCGTGCACGTCAAGCAGGTCTTCGAGATCCCGCCCGCGGAACGCGCCCACACCAGGCTGTCCGGCCTGGCCACCCCGGTGGCGGTGGTGCCATCGACCTTGGACGGTGACGCGGTGATGACCCAGATCCGGGCCAACGGCCTGCAGACTGCTCTGGTCGTCGACGAGTACGGCGGAACCGCGGGCATGGTGACGGTGGAGGACCTGATCGAGGAGATCGTCGGCGACGTCCGAGACGAACACGACGACGCGACACCCGACGTCGTCGCAGCAGGTGACGGTTGGCAGGTGTCCGGGCTGCTGCGCATCGACGAGGTCGCGGCGGCCACCGGCTACCGCGCACCGGAAGGGGAATACGACACCATCGGCGGACTCGTGCTGCAGGAGCTCGGGCACATCCCCAAAGCCGGTGAGGGCATCGAGCTCACCGCATTCGAACCCGAGGGCCACATCGACGACCCCATCCGCTGGCGGGCCACCATCGTCCAGATGGACGGCCGCCGGATCGACCTGCTCGCGCTCACCGAGCTCGGACGCGACGACGAGCGTTCCGACGGCGAGCGGGCGAGCTGATGGGCGGCGATCTATTCGGCGTGCTGCTGACCGTCGCGCTGTTGGCCGCGAACGCGTTCTTCGTCTGCTCGGAGTTCGCGCTGATCTCGGTGCGACGCGACCGGCTCGAAGCCCTTGCCGAACAAGGCAAGCAGAGCGCCGTGACCGTGATGAGGGCGGGCGAGAACTTGTCGCTGATGCTGGCAGGAGCCCAGCTGGGCATCACGGTGTGTTCCATCCTGCTGGGCCGGGTCGGAGAACCTGCCGTGGCACACCTGCTGGAGATGCCGTTCGGACTTGTGGGCATACCGGACGCGGTGCTGCACACCGTGTCCTTCATCGTCGCGCTGGCCGTCGTCGTCACCCTGCACGTGCTGCTCGGCGAGATGGTGCCGAAGAACATCGCGATCGCGGGTCCAGAATCGACCGCGATGCTGATGATTCCGCCCTACCTGGTGTACATCAGAGCGGCCAAACCGTTCATCGCGTTCTACAACTGGTGCGCCAACGTCACCTTGCGCGCGTTCCGGGTGGAACCCAAAGACGAGCTCGACGTCACCGTTTCGACCGTCGAACTGTCGGAGATGATCGCGGAATCGCTGTCGGAGGGATTGCTCGACCGGGAGGAGCACACACGCCTGACCAGGGCACTGCAGATCCGTACCCGAGCGGTGTCGGATGTAGCGTTGCCGCTGGACAACATTCGTGCTGTCCCGGTGGCGGCACCGGGCGCCGGGCCTACAGTAGGCGCCCTGGAAGATGCGCTGGCCGAGACCGGCTACTCGCGATTCCCGATCGTCGACGGCGGCGGCGCCTATATCGGCTACCTGCACATCAAGGACGTGCTGTCGATGGTTGGCTATCGCGACGCGGTGTTGGAGCGCTCTGTGATCCGACCGCTGCCCCGCGTAAGGGACACCCTGCCGCTCCCCGAGGCGCTGTCTCGGCTGCGGCGCAGCAACAGCCACCTGGCTCTGGTGACCAACGCCGACGACGTGGTCGTGGCGATGGTGGCCCTTGAGGATCTGGTGGAGGACCTCGTCGGCACCGTCCGCGACGGCACCCACCGTGTCTGACGCCTGCGTCGTCGACACCAGGGTGCTCGCCGAGTCCGAGTGGTCGGTGCGTGCTGCCGCGCATCGGGCGCGGGTCGAGAAGTTCATTGCGCCCCAAGAAGAACGAACGCGCGCAGGAATCCAGCACCCGGTGTGGGATTTCCTCTTCACCTACTACAACCTCAAGCCGCGCCAGCTCAAGCGGTGGCATCCGGGTTACGGAGTCCGCCTCGCGGGCGCCGCGGCACACGACTATCTCCACCGCAGCGGGTACGCGCAGTTCGAGGATGGAGTCGGTGTCACGGGTGCTTACCTGGCCGGTCGGGCAAACACCGTCGCGTTCATCCTCCGACTGCTGTCCGCCACCGCGGCACGTCCGGCGCAGCTGAACTGCTTCGGGATGCATGAGTGGGCGATGGTGTATCGGGCAGGATCGCAGCGTCGGCACGAGGTGCCGCTGCGACTGGGCGCCGCGGGCACCGACGCGGCGGTCGAGTCAATACCGTTGCGGTGCAGTCACTTCGATGCTTTCCGGTTCTTCACCGCCGACGCCGCTCCGATGAACTCGGGCACGCCGACGCGGGATACCCAAGTGAACCTGGAGCAGCCGGGTTGCATCCACGCCGCCATGGATCTCTACAAATGGGCCGGAAAGCTGGGCCCCCTCGTCGATTCCGAACTCCTGGCCAGTTGCCTAGTGCTGGCCGCCGCCGCGCGGGAGGTCGACATGCAGGCCAGCCCGTATGATCTACGGGTCTTGGGGTACTCCCCTATTGCCGTCGAGACAGGGGCAGGCCGAGCGGAATACGTCCGTCGTCAGAGCGAGATCGCGCAGCAGGCAGTTCCGCTGCGGGCTGAACTGCTGTCTCGATGCGAGCGCCTCCTCGAGGCGTGCGGTCGCAGCAGTGGCCAGGTTACTGACGGGTAGGCTAAATCGGTTGCAAAGGGTATGAGGAGGAATCATGACTGACCGCGTGAACGTCGGGAACCTACGCGTCGCGAAGGTGTTGTACGACTTCATCACCGACGAGGCCCTTCCCGGCACCGACATCGATCCGGACAGCTTCTGGGCCGGCGTCGACAAGGTGGTCACCGACCTCGCGCCGCGCAACCTCGAGCTGCTGGCCAAGCGCGACTACCTGCAGGCCCAGATCGACAAATGGCATCGGCAGCGCGTCATCGAACCGCATGATCCCGAAGCGTACAAAGCGTTCCTGCACGAGATCGGCTACCTGCTCCCCGAACCGGACGACTTCACCGTCACCACCGCGGGCGTCGACGCGGAGATCACCTCGACCGCGGGCCCCCAGCTGGTGGTTCCCATCCTGAACGCGCGGTTCGCGCTGAACGCGGCCAACGCGCGGTGGGGTTCGCTCTACGACGCGCTGTACGGCACCGACGTGATCTCGGAGGAGGGCGGCGCCGACAAGGGTTCGAGCTACAACACGATCCGCGGCGCCAAGGTGATCGGCTATGCCCGTGCGTTCCTCGACGGCGCCGCACCGCTGGCGTCCGGCTCGTGGAGCGACGCGACCGGCGTGAAGATCGACGACGGCGCCGTCGAGATCACGCTCGGCGACTGCACGACCCCACTCGCGTCACCGGAGCAATTCGTCGGATACACCGGTGAGCTCGGCAAGCCGCAGTGGTCGGTGCTCCTGGCAAATCACGGGCTGCACATCGAGATCGAGATCGACCCCGAGTCCCGCATCGGGGCAGGCGATCCCGCAGGCATCAAGGACGTGGTGCTGGAGTCGGCCATCACCACGATCATGGATTTCGAGGACTCCATCGCCGCGGTCGACGCCGACGACAAGGTGCTGGGCTACCGCAACTGGCTCGGGTTGAACCGCGGCGACCTTCACGAAGAGGTCAGCAAGGGCGGCAAATCATTCACCCGCGTGCTCAACTCCGACCGCACCTACCGGAGCCCCGATGGCGGCGAGCTGACGGTGCCCGGCCGCAGTCTGCTGTTCGTCCGCAACGTCGGGCACCTGATGACCAATGACGCGATTGTGGACGGGGACGGGGCAGAGATCCCCGAGGGCATTCAGGACGCCCTGTTCACGGGCCTCATCGCGACGCACGGCCTCAAGACCGGCGGCGGGAACGGACCGCTGGCCAACAGCCGCACAGGGTCGATCTACATCGTCAAACCCAAGATGCACGGGCCAGCGGAAGTCGCGTTCACCGCTGAACTGTTCGGCCGCGTCGAGGACGTCCTCGGCCTGCCCCACGCCACCATCAAGGTCGGGATCATGGATGAGGAGCGCCGCACCAGCGTCAACCTCAAGGCCTGCATCAAAGCCGCCCAGGACCGCGTCGTCTTCATCAACACCGGGTTCCTCGACCGCACCGGAGACGAGATCCACACCTCCAAGGAAGCCGGTCCGATGATCCGCAAGGGCGCCATGAAGTCGCAGCCCTGGATCCTGGCCTACGAGGACGCCAACGTCGACGTCGGATTGGCCACGGGGCTGTCCGGTAAGGCTCAGATCGGCAAGGGCATGTGGGCGATGACGGAGCTGATGGCCGATATGGTAGCCACGAAGATCGGCCAGCCGAAGGCGGGCGCCACCACCGCCTGGGTTCCGTCGCCCACCGCCGCAACGCTGCATGCCATGCACTACCACCAGGTCGACGTGTTCGCGGTGCAGAAGGAACTCGCAGGCAAGCCGCGCACCACCATCGACCAGCTGTTGACCATTCCCCTCGCCGCAGAGCTGGCGTGGGCGCCGGCGGAGATTCGGGAAGAGATCGACAATAACTGCCAGTCGATCCTCGGATACGTGGTGCGCTGGATCGACGCGGGCGTGGGTTGCTCGAAGGTGCCTGACATTCACAACGTCGCGTTGATGGAGGACCGCGCCACGCTACGGATCTCCAGCCAGCTGCTTGCCAATTGGTTGCGGCACGGTGTCATCACGAAAGACGACGTGCGCGCCAGCCTGGAGCGGATGGCGCCGGTGGTGGACCGTCAGAACAGTGCAGATTCCAGCTATCTCCCGATGGCGCCTGCCTTCGGCGACAGCATCGCGTTTGCCGCCGCTGAGGAACTGATCCTGTCGGGCGGCGCGCAGCCCAACGGCTACACCGAGCCGATCCTGCATCGCCGCCGCCGCGAGTTCAAAGCACGACGCGCAGCCGAGCAGGCCTAACACACTATAAGGCCGGTCTTTAGGCTCGTTGTTTACACTCTCGCGATGAGCAGGCGCGAGGTGACGTCAGCTGCGCGGTGGGTCATGCGCCGGGTAATCGGGTCGAGGGAGAGGGTACGAGACAGGCATGGGTAGGCACAGCGTTCCCACGCCCGGGGATTCCTCCGGCGACTCGTTCGGCGACGACGAATATTCGGACGTCGACGATTACTCCGACGAAGGTCGCGCAGAGGACTACCCGTCGACCGGGGAAACTCCGGTGTATCCGCCGCGCGAGCGGTACGCGCCGCCGTCCCGCGACTACCTCGCGCCCCGCGAGAACTACCCACCTCGGGAGGGTCCGCCGCCCCGCGAGAATCCACCGCAGCCCTACGAAGGCCATCCGGCACCAGAATCGCGGTACGACGACTACGCCTCGTCCGACTACCCCTCGTCCGACTACGCCTCGTCCGACTACCCCTCGTCCGACTAC
>JBPPMS010000096.1:0-61664 GCA_051306175.1 Mycobacterium sp.
TGCCCCCTCAGGCGAGGTGAGCCTGACGAAGAACCGTCCGGTGAGCTTGACCAAGGGCCAACGCGTCACGCTGAAAAAGGACGGTGGCGTCGCGCTCACGGTGATCCGCATGGGGCTCGGCTGGGACCCGGTGAAGAGCCGCGGCATGTTCGGCAACCGCACTCCCGACATCGATCTCGACGCGTCTGCGGTGCTGTTCGCCGACCAGCAGATCGCCGACATCGCCTACTACGGCCAGCTGAAGTCCAAAGACGGGTCGGTCCAGCACACGGGCGACAACCTCACCGGAGAGGGTGCGGGTGACGACGAGGTGATCCTTGTCGATCTGACCCGAATTCCCGTGCATATCAACAGCATTCTGTTCATCGTCACTTCCTACCGCGGGCACACCTTCGACCAGTTGGCCAACGCGTTCTGCCGTCTGGTCGATGCCACCAGCGACACCGAACTGGCCCGCTACACGCTGATGGGCGCAGGCATGAACTACACCGGCATGGTGATGGCCAAGGTGTTCCGCGCGGGCGGCGACTGGAAGCTGCAGGCCATCGGCGACGGCATGGCCGCCAAGCATCCTGGCGAGGCGGCGCCGCTGTTGGCGCGCTGGATCAGTTAGCCGTTCGTGACGCTCGCCTTGGTTCCCGGGCAGAACGCGCCCCTTCCGGTCCGGCAACTGCGGTTCACGGCGTCGGCCGGAGTCGCGCTGGATATCTCGGCATTGGTGGTCGGGCAGGGTCTTCGGGCCCTGTCGTCGGATCATTTTGTGTTCTACAACCAGCCGCACGCGGCGGGGGTGACGCTGCGGGGCGACGGCGTGGACATCGACCTGGACAGCGTGGAATCCGCGGCGCTCGGAGTGCTGTGCGTCGTCAGCGTGGACGCGCCCGCAGCCGGCGCGGTGCTCGGCCGTGCCAGTGCTGCGCTGGCCGACAGCTCCGGCGCGGACGTGGCGAGTTTCGCGACTGAGTTCTCGGACAACGAAACCTCGGGTATCTGCTTCGAGCTCTACCGGCGCGGCACGGACTGGAAGGTCCGCGCGTTCGGCCAGGGCTACGCGGGCGGACTGGCGCCGTTGCTGACCGCGCACGGGGTGCAGGTCGACGACTCCGGGGAGGCGGCGCCCGCCGGGTCGTCGGTCTCTGCCGGGCAGGTGTCCTCCGATCAGGTGTCGGATCGCCCATTGGTGATTGAGCCGCTGGATCCCGCCAATCCGTTGGAGCGGATGTGGATGATCTTCGAGGACGCGGCGCGGTCCACTGCCGCGCTGGTGTCGGCTAGCGACTACGCCACCAAACGTCTCGACGACGAGATGTCTGCTTCCGTAGCCGATCCCGCGATACGCAATACCCCGGCCGCCGCAGCCGCCAGTGCCGATGCGCATCGTCGTCACGACGAACTCGTCGCCACCGCGCAGATCAGTTACCGCGGCGACGCCGAACATCTGATCGCCGAACTGGCAGGGATCGATGCGGCGCTGCCGCGTTCATTGGCGTCGTGGGAATCCGTCGTATGGCAGTCGACCGGGGCGAGCGATGCGTTGAGGATGTGGGGTGCGCCTCTGGCCGCGGGCAGCAACGGAATTCGGATCGGGGTGGCTACCGCCCCCGAATCCGGGCCGCTGGCGGTGCCGTTCTGCGTGCCTGCTCCATTGCGTCGCCCGATCTGGATCGACACCACCGCCCCGGCGGCCGTCGCCCCGGTGGTCACCGCGTTGGTGCTGCGGCTCCTTGCCGCGCAGCCGAGCCCTGTCCCGATTCTCGATGTCGTCGATCTGACCGGTGGTCTTGAGTCCTTGACCGCCCCGCTCAGTCCGTTGCTGCGCGGCCCCGTCGTGCGCAGCCACCACGACGTGTCAGCCAAGCTCGTGGAACTCGTCAACGCCATCGACCTGGCGGAGATGGGTGCGCAGAACGGAATCACCGATCTGGAACTGCCGAGCCGTGTGCTGGTGTTGTCAGATTTCGGCACGGGCCTGACCGTCGACGACGTCAACCGGGTTTCGCTGCTGGCCGCGCGTGGGCAGGCCGCGGGGCTGTCGGTGCTGATCGTGGGTGACGACGAGTCGGCGTCGGGCGAGACCATGATGCGCGACCTGCACGAGTATTGCCAGCATCTTCCGTTGGGCGGCGCCGAAACTCGGATTCTTGATCCCTGGACGCGCAATTCGTGGCAGTTCACCCCGGACACCATCCCCACCGACGCGAGTCGCATTGCGCAGCTGATGAATTCGGTGCTCGCTGGCTAGGTCGGTTCGGCTTTAGCTAGCGGTCGGCCGCGGCGTCACCGCAGATCGGTGAGGCGTTGACAACCACCGTCGCGCCGGCGTTGCGACCCACACTCGCGGCGACAATCGCCGTACGGTGCGAATTTCCAACTGCAGCAGCACCCCATCGTGCCGGGCGACGAGATCGCGCGCCGGTGCGGAGTCCAACGTGAGATGCCGTGGACGCTTTGGAGCCGATGGGAGATGCACAACGACCTCTCGCCCAAACGTCCAAACGGGCGTAAAAGTGCGAGAAGAATTCACCAGTTCGTTGGTCTCGGCGCGGGTCGGCCCCGGGTGCCGGGCCGGCTGCGTGCCCGACCGTGAGCCGAGGCTGAAGCTCGGCGCCCGACCGTGAGCCCGGCCGGACAGTCACCGTCCCCAAATAGTCGCCCGCCGAGACCAACGAAATGGGCGCCCTGTCCTGGGACTTCTCCACCCAATGGTGAGTTTCGGCGTAGGTCAGGGGGTGACGGAGAAAGGTGCGGGCAGGGGGGCGCGGCCTGTCAGTGCGCGCAGTACCACCTCGCCCCGGCCCGTCGCGACCGCGATCCGCACGGCCAGATCCGTCGCCGCCACGGCGACCGCCGGATCCAGCTCAAGCGGGAGCCCAGTGGCCGCAGCGATGTCCAGGCTGTGCACCGCCAGCTCGAACACCCTGGTCGGCAGGTAATCGGTCGGACGCATGCCGAGGCCGCCCAGCACCGCTACGAGGCCTCCGCCGTGCTCGGCGACCGAACGCGACGCCATTGCCACCAGCGCGTCCACTTTCCCGGCCGGATCACCGCCCAGATCCTGTCCGGCGGCGCGACCCCGTTGCACCACGCCGCCCGGGTCGGCCACACACATCTCAGTCGCCACCCGGTAGTACTCGACCGCATCCTCGACATCGACCCGGTCGGCGGGGGTGGCGAAGTACGTCACGACGGTGGTCAGTGACCGCGACGTGTGCCCGACGAGCGCACCCAAATCCCACTCGCCGAGACCGGGTCCGTCCCAGGCGCCACCCGGGATGCGATGTATCAGGGCGGCGAAGTCACGCGCGGCGCGAAGATAGATATCATCCGGTTCCACATTGCCATGGTAGGCCCACTAAGCTGGGCTAATGACTCTGCAAGCACCGCCGCTTACGGACACCATCGTCGACCTGCGCACCCAGGTGCACTATGCCGCGCGACGGGCGCGCGTCGCTGCCCGCACCCTGGGTTCGCTGACCACCGTCGTCAAGGACCGGGCGTTGCACGCGGCGGCCGACGCCGTACTCGCACACGTCCACCAGATCCTGGCCGCCAATGCCGGAGACCTCGAAACCGCCCGTGCCGCCGGCACCCCGGAGGCGATGCTCGACCGCCTGGCGCTGAACCCGCAACGTGTCGACGGCATCGCCGCCGGGCTGCGCCAGGTCGCCGCCCTGCCCGACCCGGTCGGCGAGGTGTTGCGCGGCCGGACGCTGCCCAACGGCCTGCAGCTGCGCCAGCAGCGGGTTCCGCTCGGAGTGATCGGGATCGTCTACGAGGGCAGACCCAACGTCACCGTCGACGCGTTCGGCCTGACCATGAAGTCGGGTAACGCGGTCCTGCTGCGTGGTAGTTCGTCTGCTTCGCAGTCGAATACGGCTCTCGTTGCCGCCCTCCGGGGTGCGCTTGTGGAAGAGGGCCTGCCCGCCGACGCGGTTCAGTTGCTGCCCTGCGACGACCGCGCCAGTGTCACGCACCTGATCCAGGCCAGAGGCCTGGTCGACGTCGTGATCCCCCGCGGCGGAGCCGGACTCATCGACGCAGTGGTGCGCGACGCGCTGGTGCCCACCATCGAGACGGGCGTCGGCAACTGCCACGTATACGTTCACGCTGACGCGGATATCGAAGTAGCGCAACGGATTATGCTCAACTCCAAAACCCGCAGGCCCAGCGTGTGCAATGCCGCGGAGACACTGCTGGTGGACGCGTCCATCGCCGAAGCCGCACTGCCGCAACTGATCAGCGCGCTGCAGGACGCGGGCGTCGCAGTCCACGCCGATCCCAGCGAAGACGAGCTGCGCGCCGAGTTCCTATCCATGGACCTGGCTGTCGCAGTGGTCGACGGACTGGACGCGGCGATCGCGCACATCAACGAATACGGCACCGGCCACACCGAGGCCATCGTCACCACCAATCTGGCTGCGGCACAGAAGTTCACCGAGCAAGTTGACGCGGCCGCGGTTATGGTCAACGCTTCCACCAGTTTCACCGATGGTGAGCAGTTCGGGTTCGGCGCCGAGATCGGTATCTCGACCCAGAAGTTGCACGCCAGGGGACCGATGGGGCTGCCGGAACTGACCTCCACCAAGTGGATCGTGTGGGGCGATGGCCACACCCGCCCTGCCTGACCTGACCCCGCCTGACGAGGAGCCCCACACCTTGGACACCCCCGCGCGGCCCGTGCCGCTGTTCGCCGATATCGACGACGTGGCCGCCCGGCTCGCCGAAACCGGCTACCTGCCCGACGTCGCGACCGCCACCGCGGTCTTCTTGGCCGACCGCCTTGGCAAGCCGTTGCTCGTCGAAGGCCCTGCCGGGGTGGGCAAGACGGAGTTGGCCCGCGCCATCGCCCAGTCCACCGGCTCCGGTCTGGTTCGGCTGCAGTGTTACGAGGGCGTTGACGAAGCCCGTGCGCTGTACGAGTGGAACCACGCCAAACAGATCCTGCGGATCCAGTCGGCGCACGGTTCGGCCGCAGGCGGGGGAGCCGATTGGGATCAGACCAAGATGGACGTCTTTAGCGAGGAGTTCCTGCTCTCGCGACCGCTGCTGACGGCGATCCGGCGCACCGAGCCCACGGTGCTGCTGATCGACGAGACCGACAAGGCCGACATCGAGATCGAGGGTCTGTTGCTGGAGGTGCTGTCCGACTTCGCGGTCACGGTGCCTGAGCTGGGCACCATCACCGCGACGCGCAAACCGCTGGTGGTCCTGACGTCCAATGCCACCCGCGAACTGTCCGAAGCACTGAAGCGACGGTGCCTATTCCTGCACATCGACTTCCCCGACGCCGAGCTGGAACGACGGATCCTGCTGTCGCGGGTTCCCGAGCTGCCCGAGGCGATGGCCGAGGAGCTGGTGCGCATCATCGGCATGCTGCGCGGAATGCAGCTCAAAAAGGTGCCGTCGGTGGCCGAGACCATCGACTGGGGTCGCACTGTGCTGGCGCTTGGCCTCGACACCATCGACGACGCCACTATCGCCGCGACGCTCGGCGTCATCCTCAAACACCAATCCGATCAGCGGCGCGCCGCCGGCGAACTTCGACTCAACTGAGGGGTCCATGATGGCTGTCCGACGCACCCGGCCTCCGCAACCCCTTGCCCCACATGGGGTTCCGGGTCATCTGATCGGTTTCGTAGAGGCGCTGCGCGCCCAGGGAATCGCGGTCGGGCCTTCGGAAACCGTCGACGCCGGTCAGGTTCTGGCGACTCTGGGCCTCGGTGACCGCATCGTGCTCCGCGAGGGACTGGCGTGTGCGTTGCTGCGTCGACCCGACCACCGTGACACCTATGACGCGATGTTCGACCTGTGGTGGCCCGCCGCGCTCGGCGGGCGAACCGTCGTCGTCGACGACGACCCCGACGCGCAGCCTGAAGAGGAACTGCCGATGGGCGACGTCGAGGCACTGCGCGATCTGCTCGTCGAGATGATGGTCAACAGCGACAAGGACAGCGCGATAGACAATCGGCTGGCCGCCCTGATCGCCCAGATCATCGAGGCCTACGGCCGGTACAACTCCAGCAGGGGCCCGTCGTACTCGTCGTATCAGGTGCGCAAGACGATGGCACTGGACCAGCTGGAGGGCAAGCTGCTCGCCGGGTTATTGGCGCCCTACGGCGAAGAGCCGACGCCCACCCAGAAGCAGATCGCCAAAGCGATTGCCAATCAACGGATTTCGCAGCTGCGCAAGATGGTAGACGCCGAGACCAAGCGGCGTACCGCCGAGCAGCTCGGTCGCGAACACGTCCAGATGTACGGGGTTCCGCAACTGGCCGAGAATGTCGAGTTCCTGCGCGCCTCGGGCGAGCAGCTGCGGAACATGCGCAGAGTCGTTGCTCCGCTGGCGCGGACGCTGGCCACCCGGCTGGCGGCCAAGCGACGCAGGCACAGAGCGGGGCAGATCGATCTGCGCAAGACGCTGCGCAAGTCGATGTCCACCGGGGGCGTGCCTATCGACGTCGTGCTGCGCAAACCCCGCCCCGCGCGTCCCGAACTGGTGGTGCTGTGCGACGTGTCGGGGTCGGTGGCAGGGTTCAGTCACTTCACCCTGCTGCTGGTGCACGCGCTGCGTCAGCAGTTCTCCAGGGTTCGCGTCTTCGCCTTCATCGACACCACCGACGAGGTCACCCACATGTTCGGGGCGGATGCGGATCTGGCGGTCGCGGTACAGCGAATCACCCGCGAGGCCGGCGTCTACACACGCGACGGACATTCCGACTACGGCCACGCGTTCTCGTCCTTCACCGACCTGTTCCACAACGTGCTCTCGCCGCGCAGCTCGCTACTGATCCTCGGCGACGGGCGGACCAACTACCGCAACCCCGAACTGGAGCTGCTGAGCCATATGGTCACCGCCAGCAGGCATGCCCACTGGCTCAATCCCGAACCCAAGCATCTGTGGGGCAGCGGCGACTCCGCGGTGCCTCGTTACGCCGACATCATCCCGATGCACGAGTGCCGGTCGGCCAAGCAGCTGGCCACGGTGATCGACCAGCTGTTGCCCATCTAGTTCTAGTAAGGGCAAGCGTCTCGTGGATGGGCCGACGATACCCACCGAGGTTGGCGGCGCCCCAAGATCATCGTCCAGCGCAGGACGGGCGCGGCGAAGCGACGAGGGGCTCATCACGAAGCTCCAGTAAGCTGGCAAACCGTGGCAAAAGCGGCCCGCCGGGCTCGGCGGATAGGTGTGATGGGTGGGACCTTCGATCCCATCCACAACGGGCACCTGGTCGCGGCCAGCGAGGTCGCCGACCGGTTCGAAATGGACGAGGTGCTGTTCGTTCCCACCGGCCAGCCGTGGCAGAAGCAGAAGAGGCGGGTCACCGCCGCCGAGGACCGCTATCTGATGACGGTGATCGCCACCGCGTCCAACCCTCGGTTCTCGGTGAGCCGCGTCGACATCGACCGCGGGGGCGCGACCTACACCAAGGACACACTGCGCGACCTGCGCGCCCTGAACCCTGACGGCGAGCTTTACTTCATCACCGGCGCTGACGCGCTCGCATCCATCCTGTCCTGGCAGAACTGGGAGGAGCTGTTCGAGCTGGCCAAGTTCATCGGCGTCAGCAGGCCGGGCTACGAGCTGGACGGCCAACACATCGCCGCCGCCGCCGCTGAACTGCCCCCCGAGGCGTTGACGCTCGTGGAGGTGCCTGCGTTGGCGATCTCGTCCACCGACTGCAGGCTGCGTGCCGAGCAGTCAAGGCCCATCTGGTACCTGGTGCCCGACGGCGTCGTGCAGTACGTGGCCAAGCGGCGGCTGTATGGAGCTCAGCTCGTCACGACCGCAAGTGAGGACGTATGACCGCAACAGATGAAGCCGTGCAGATGGCGGGGGTTGCCGCGCGCGCCGCATCCTCCAAGCTGGCCGACGACATCGTCGTCATCGACGTCTCCGGGCAGCTGGTGATCACCGATTTGTTCGTCATCGCCTCTGCGTCCAACGATCGTCAGGTCAACGCGATCGTCGACGAGGTCGAAGAGAAAATGAGGCTGGCCGGACACAAACCCGCGCGCCGCGAAGGCACCCGGGAGGGCCGCTGGGTGCTGCTCGACTACGTCGACATCGTCGTGCACATCCAGCACACCGACGAACGCAACTTCTACGCGCTGGACCGGCTCTGGCGCGACTGTCCCCTGGTGCCTGTCGACGTGGACGGCTCCCCGGATCCAGAGACAGACGGTGGGACCACGACATGAGAATCCGGCGACTCGTCCTGCTGCGTCACGGTCAGACGGAGTGGAACGCAGGCAGCCGCATGCAGGGCCAGATCGACACCGACCTGACGGACCTCGGCCGCAATCAGGCCGTCGCGGCCGCGGAGGTGCTGGCCAAGCGGCAGCCCCTGATGATCGTGTCCTCCGATCTGCGCCGCGCCTACGAAACGGCCATGGCACTGGGGGAGCGCAGTGGGTTGCCGGTCGAGATCGACATCCGGCTCCGCGAAACGCACCTCGGCGACTGGCAGGGGCTGACCCATCTGGAGGTCGACGCCCTGGCGCCCGGTGCTCGACTGGCATGGCGGGACGATGCGCGGTGGTCGCCGCACGGCGGCGAGAGCAGGGTCGACGTCGCCGAGCGCAGCGTCCCGCTGGTCGACGAACTGATCGTCGAGCAGGCCGAGTGGGGCGTCGACGAACCGGACCGCCCGGTCGTGCTGGTGGCGCACGGCGGCTTGATCGCCGCGCTCACTGCTGCGCTGTTGCGGCTGCCCGTGGACAATTGGCCTGTGCTTGGTGGACTCGCGAATGCCAGTTGGGTGCAGCTCTCTGGGCATTGCCTGGACTCGTCCGATTCGGACGCGGACATCCGGTGGCGTCTCGACGTGTGGAACGCCTCGGCGCAGGTCGCCAACGATGTGCTCTGAATCCCGCCGGACGCTGTTGGTGTTCGCCGATTCGTTGTCCTACTACGGCCCAACCGGCGGGCTGCCCGCAGACGATCCTCGTATCTGGCCGAACATCGTTGCTGCACAGCTTGGTTGGGACGTCGAGCTGATCGGCCGGATCGGCTGGACCTGCCGCGACGTGTGGTGGGCGGCGACCCAGGATCCGCGCTCCTGGGCCGCGCTGCCCCGGGCCGGTGCGGTGATCTTCGCGACCAGCGGGATGGATTCGCTGCCCTCGGTGCTGCCCACTGCGCTACGCGAGCTGATTCGCTATGTGCGACCGCCGCTGCTGCGGCGGTGGGTGCGCGACTCTTACGGCTGGGTGCAGCCGCGGCTCTCGCCGATCGCCCGCGCTGCCCTACCTCCGCGCTTGAGCGTCGAGTACCTCGAAATGACACGTGGCGCATTGGATTTCAACCGTCCCGGCCTTCCGATTGTGGCGTCACTACCCTCAGTCCACCTCGCCGAGACCTACGGTAAGGCCCACCAGGGGCGGGCGGGTACCGTCGCGGCGATCACTGCGTGGGCACAGGAGCAGGGGGTGCCGCTGGTCGACCTCAAGGCTGCCGTCGCCGACGAGATATACAGTGGCCGAAGCAATCCTGACGGGATCCACTGGAATTTCGAAGCCCATGGGGCGGTCGCCGATTTGATGCTCAAGGGACTTGCCGAGGCCGGGGTGCCGACGGGGGACTCGAACAGCGGGAAACCTGGTTGACGTCATGGCCGTAGTCGTGGTGACCGACTCGTCGTCGGGACTGTCGGAGGAAGAATGCCTGCGGTGGGCGATCCGCCGGGTGCCGCTGCACATCCTCATCGACGGACTGGACCTGCGCGACGGTGTGGACGACATCCCGAGGGACATCTACAACCTTCCCGATGTCACGACCGCGGGAGCGGCTCCGGCCGAGCTTGAGTGCGAATATCGAAAAGCTTTGCAGGACAGTGGTGGTGACGGTGTGCTGGCAGTGCACATCTCGGGTGCGCTGTCGAGCACGATCACAGCGGCGACCCAGGTGGCCAAGGACTTCGGCATGTCGCTGCGCGTCGTGAATTCGCGTTCGGCCGCCAAGGGCACCGGTTTCGTCGCGCTGGCTGCTGCGCAGGCGGCGGAGCAGGGCGCCGACCTGAACTCGGTGGAGACCGCGGCGCAGTCGGCCGTCGCCCGCAGCCACGGCTACATCGTGGTACACCGGTTGGACAATCTACGCAGGGGTGGGCGAATCGGCACCGCGGCGTCGTGGCTGGGCACGGCGTTGTCGCTCAAGCCGCTGCTGTGCCTGGATGCCGAAGGCCGGTTGGTGCTATCCCAGCGGGTGCGCACCGCGTCGAAGGCGTTTGCCGCCATGGTGGAACAGGTGGCCGAACTCGCCAGTGACCGTGAGGTCAAGATCGCGGTCCAACACGTCGACAACCCGGTCGCCGCCGCCGATGTGGCGGAAGCGTTGTGGGTGAAGCTGCCGGGGCCCGCAGCGCCACCGGTGACGGCGATGGGTCCGGTGCTCGCGGTGCACGTCGGGGCGGGCGCCGTTGGCGTCAGCTTGGACGTGGGAGGAAGGCGATGACGCAAGGAAGGTGCGATGGCTGAAGTGCGGGTAGGACCGATGTTGCGCCACGTCGGAAAGACCGACGCCACCGTGTTCGTCGAGACCGATGCCGCCTGCAGCGTCGACGTGTTGGGACGCACCGCGGAGACGTTCGAAGTGGAGGGACACCACTTCGCGGTGGTCTGCCTGCAGGATCTCGATCCGACCGTCGAACATCCCTACCAGGTGCACCTCGACGGCGAATTAGCCTGGCCGCCAACGGACTACGAGTTTCCGCAACCCCGGATCCGGCTGCTGCCCCAGGATGGGTCGCTGCGCCTGTTGTTCGGCTCGTGCCGGGCTTCGGCGCCACATCACCCGCCCTATACCAACCAGCGGTGGTGGCACAAGAAGGGCAAGGGCATCGACGTGCTGCGCACGTACGGCATGCGGATGCTGCGTCAGCCGTCGGCGTTGTGGCCGGATACGCTGATGATGCTCGGCGACCAACTGTACGCCGACCAGGTGCCAGACAACATCAAGGAGCTAGTCGCCGACCGCGAGGTGCACGCGAACGGGCCGGTCAACGTGCTCGAGGATTTCGAGGAGTACTGCATCGGCTACTGGGACGCGTGGACGTCGCCACTGGTGCGCTGGATGCTGTCCACCATCCCCACCGCGATGATCTTCGACGATCACGAGATCAACGACAAATGGAACACCTCGGCCTCCTGGCTGCGGGAGAAGCGTCAAACCGATTGGTACGAAACTAGGATCATCGGCGGTTTGATGGCGTACTGGATCTACCAGCATCTCGGGAACATGTCGCCGTCCGATCTCGCCGCAGACGAGGTGTTCGGTGCGTGCGTCGCCACCCGCAACGGCACCGACGCGGTCCGGGGACTGGCCAAGAGAGCCGAAGACAAAAGCGGCCCTTCGCGCTTTAGCATGTGCCGCGACCTTGGTCCGGCCCGGCTCATCATCGCCGACTCGCGCACGGGCCGCGTCCTCAACGATCACGAGCGCAAGATGATGACCGACGAGGAGTGGGACTGGATAAGCGCGCGGGTGGACGGCGAATACGAGCATCTACTGTTCGCCAGCTCAGTGCCGTTCCTGCTGCCCGACGGTATGCACCGCATCGAGGGGTGGTCCGACGCGGTTTCCGCCGGCGCCTGGGGTAAGCGACTGCGGGGCCTGGGGGAGAAGGCTCGGATCGCCGCCAACCTCGACCACTGGGCGTGCTTCCAGGACAGTTTCGAGAAGTTCGAGGATTTGGTGATCGACATCGCCGCCGGGCGCGTCGGTCCCAAGCCCAAGACTCTGTTGCTCTTCGGCGGAGACGTCCACCACTGCTGGGTCGACGAGGTGCAGACGCCGCAGCCGTCTACGACGAAGATCTGGCAGCTGGTGTGCTCCGGCCTGCGCAAGGAAGTGCAGGCCAATGAACGAGTTGTGTTGCGGTTGGGGCACACGCGGTTCGCTGCTGCGGTCGGTCACGCGCTGGCGCGCTCGGCGGCGGTGTCCGTGCCGCGGCTGCGATGGCGACCGGCGACGCCGCCGCACTTCCGCAACCAGGTCGGCACGCTCGAGATCGCAGGCGGCGAGGTCGGTGTGCGGGTGGAGCGCGTGAGTGGGAGCTGGCGGGATCCGCACCTGAGCACGGTGATTGAGCACAAGCTGCTCTAGCTACTCCAGGGGCCGGACCAATTCGTCGACACTCGGCGAGAGCGGGTTTGCAGTAGCGGGCGTCAGCGCCCAACGCCACCAAAGCGTCTATGTCGTCGGTGACCGTCAGTCCCGTCGGGTCAGGCCTGCTCATGATCGCGTGGCAACGACCGCGCCCGACCTCTCCGGTGGTCGATTGGACGACTCGGTGGCTCGGGCATCGGTGCCTCCTCGCTACGGCGGCACGGTCATCGGGGCGAACCAGACAGTGTGGACACGCACGGGGCACCCCTTTTCGGGGGGCCCCGTGCGCGGCGGACTAGCGGACGTCGACGAAGACCACCGATTGGGTGACCTCGGTGATGATTCGGTCCTGGTCGTCCTCGAAGGTCCGTACAGCTTCTGGTCCCTGACGGACACCCGTGACCGTGGCGTCGGCGAGCGGGACGTCGTTCGGGTTCTGCACGACGACGGTGTAGCCCTGCTCCTGCAGCGAGCTAATCGTGTCCTGGGCGTCGGAGGTCTCGCTGGGCGCCGCGAAGGCGGGAGCGGCCAGCCCGAGGAATCCGGCGGTCAGAACTGCGGCGGCGCTGGCAAAGGTGAACTTCTTCATGATCTTATCCTTTTCTCTGGGTCTGGTCGAGGACCGTGGAGCTGATCACGCGGTTCTGGCCTACCTGGCTGTACCGGTTATGGTGGTTCTTTGTCCCGGTCTGATGGCTGTAACCAGGCCGGATCGGCATTCATTTCCGGTGGCAGAAATTGGCTGTCCGGTGGCAGAAACGTCCCGAATGGCAAAGAATCATCCGGTATCAGGTCGGCCAGAAAAGAGAAGAAGGGGCAGCCCACAATGGGGGTGCCCTTCGGTAGTCGGGCGGTGCTACTTCACGTCGAGATAGACCGTCGGGTAGACGACCTGGTGTAGGACGTCGCTGTCGGAATCCGGCGCGAGATTGGTGCCATACACGTCGACGTACTCCGGCTCTGATCGATGGATCTGAGTATCATCGACAGTCGACACCGGACTGTTGACAGTGGGAGACGAAGGAACATGACCGTGGATCCTTCATCCCTGCTGCGTCTGGAGAAGACCAGCCTGCGTCAGCAGGCCCTGACGGCCTTGCGCCGGGCGATCACCACCGGGAAGTTAAAACAGGGTACGCATCTGGTGGAAACCGAACTGTCCGAAGCCCTGGAAATCAGCCGCGGCACGTTGCGCGAAGCCATGCGCCAACTCCAGCAGGAGGGTTTGATTTCCGCCGGCGCTCGCGGCCGGTTGTCGGTGCGGCATCTCGACGAGAAGGAGATCACCGACATCTTCGACGTTCGGGCCGCTTTGGAGGGCCTCGCCGCGAGCACGTTGGCGGTGCGGCCGGATCGTGCGGCCGCCGTGCAGATGCTCCGTGAATCTGTCGCAGAGATGGAGCGCTGGGAGTCGTCCAACCTGGAGGACCGTATGGAGGCCGATCTGATGTTCCACCGCACCCTGGTCGCACTCACCGGCAACGAGACGCTGCTGCATTCCTGGACGTCGCTGGAAGGCAGTATCCGAATGTCGATCGTGTACGCAGGCGTCGAGCGCGCCGTCAAGAACATGAACTCGCTGCGTCATCTGGTGATCGTCGACGCCATCGAGTCCGGCGACGTTCACCTCGCGGCGGCGACGGTACGCGAGCACATGTCGGGTGCGGCAGCCAATCTGGTGTCGGGCGCGGCCTGATCGGACCCGGCACAGGGGCACTGCGGGTGCGGTGGCCCCGGTGCCGTGCGGGTTCAGCGGACGTCGACGAAGACAGATCGACTGGGTGACTTCCTCCACCCACACTTCCTGCATGTTCTCGTAGCGCAGCACGGACTCCGGTCCCTGACGGACGCCGGTGGCGAAGGTGAATCTCTTCATGGTCGCGTCCTTACTTTCTCGGTGATGATGACGCTGCCCAGGGATGATTGGTAGTGGCCAGACCGTGACAAGCAGTCGTGCGCGCTCCGTCCGCGAAGGGACACTTTTGTACGCGCAACGCCGGGGTTTTCTGTACCAATGTGTGCCATCGTGGTCGACATACACCGCGCGCCGCGTTTCCACAGGAGGTCGGGCGCCAGCGGTGTACGTGAGTGAGCGCGGCATCCTCACTGGCGTCCTTGAGCTGGGCGATATCCCGTGGCCGCCTATTCGCCGCGCTGTCAGGCAGGCGGCAATGCCTCCCGGGGCGGGGCCGCCCGCACCGCGCCCACGCTGGCCACCGTTACCAGCACGATCGCCAGCCACGCCGGTGCCCCGAGTTGCTGCCCGAGCACCAGCAACCCCGCGATCGTGGCGACCACCGGTGACAGGCACGTCACCACTGCGAACGTCTCGGCGGGGAGGCTGCGCAGCGAGATCAGTTCCAGCGAGTACGGCAGTGCCGACGACATCAGCGCTACCAGCAGGCCCAAACCGAGCACGTCCCAGCGCAGCGCCGAGACTGTGTCCAGCATTAGTAGCGCCCACGGCGCGAGCAACAACGCACCTATGGCGGTGGCGAGCGCCAACCCGTCGACGCGGTCGAACTCGATGGCGGTGCGGGCTGAGGCCAGAATGTAGCCTGCCCACGCCATACCCGCAGCCGCCGCGTAGCCGAAGCCGACCGCGTCGATGCCAGCAGTGTGGTGCTGGGTCAGACCGAGCAGCGCGACGCCCACAAAGGCGATCACCGCCCACAGCCAAGCCGTCCACCGCGAACTGACGATAACCGAAAGTAGCAGCGGGCCAAGCACTTCGATCGTGACGGTAACGCCGAGCGGAATCCTCGTCAGTGCCAAGTAGAAGCAGACGTTCATCACCGTCAGCGAGACGGCCAGCGCTGCCGCCGTACCCCACGCTCGGCCCGTCAGCCCGCGGATCCTGGGTCGCACCGCGACGCACAGGACCACACCGGAGATGCCCAGCCGGAGCAGCACCGCGCCGACAGCGCCGACACTGGCGAACAGGCCGACGGCGAACGCGGCGCCCACTTCCTGGCTGACCGCCGCGATCACCACCAGCAGCGCCGCGCCTGCGGTGGATGGCATGGCCGCAGCCTAGGCGGGCGATTAGTGGTGCCGGTCATCGGGTAAAGCACAATCTAAGGCCGGCTCAGCACCCGGCCACTGTCATATTCGGAGGGGATGACCCATGGCCACCGTCGACGTGTCGGTGTCATCAGAACTGAACCCGGTGCGTGCCTGGTTGCTCGCGTCCGACCTGCGGCGCTTCGACGAATGGCTGACCATTTTCGGCGGCTGGCGAAGCGAAGTGCCTGAGGTGGTGGAGAAGGGCACGCGCGTGTCCTCGCTGATCAAAGTGAAGGGGTTCCGCAACACCATTCACTGGGAGGTCACCGGTTTCGACGTGCCCAGCAGCATCGAACTGAGCGGCTCAGGCCGGGGCGGGGTCAACATCAGCCTGTCGATGACGATCACCAACAACCGTCCCGGTTCGACCTTCCACCTGGTGGCCAAGTTGACGGGCGGCTTGTTGAACACCAAGGTCGGCGACGTGGTCGCGAAGGTACTCGAGTCCGACGTGCGCAACTCGGTGACGAATCTCGCCGCGCTGCGCTGAGCGCGCCCGTACTCCACAGTTCCGTCTTCATCCACAGCACTCGAAAGCCAGTGGCTCGGTGATCATTTCCTGACCGGACTCGCGCCTAGCGTAAGTCCATGCGCACCGAACTGCCCGCCGACAGGCTGCACCGCCGCCTCCAGGGCCGCACCGAGCTGCCCGACGTGACGGATGACGACGACGACGACGACGACGGCGCCGCCGACGCCGACGACGCGCAGTCCAGCGCCCTGCTGTCGCGCTGGTTGCCGCAAGCGCCCGCTACCGGCGGGCATTGGTGGAGCACCGTCCGCGCCGACCCGGGCCGTGCGGGCGGCTACGCGTTGGCCGCCGTTGCCGTGCTTGCCGTGCTGATCAGCATCTTCACGTTGCTCAACTCGGACACGCCGCCGGTGGCGGCGGCGAATCTGCCGCCGGTCGAGATGGTGTCGTCGCCGCCGAATCCGCCGGGCCCCGAGCAGTCGCAGGCGATCTCGGTTGTCGTCAGCGTCGTGGGGCTGGTGCACAAGCCCGGGTTGGTGACGCTCGCGCCGGGCGCACGTATCGCCGACGCACTCGCCGCTGCCGGCGGCGCCCACAACGGCGCCGACCTGGTGGGCCTCAACATTGCACAACGGGTGACCGACGGCCAGCAGATCGTCGTCGGGATCGCGCCGCTACCAGGGCAGACCACCGCACTGGGCAGCTCGGTCAGTCCTGGAGCACCAGAGTCTGGCGCGGCGCCGACAGCCGCGCAGGACGGGCCACCTGCGGTAGTTCTCGACCTGAACACCGCGACCGCCGAGCAGTTGGAAGAGCTACCCGGCATCGGTCCAGTCACCGCGGCGGCGATCGTGACGTGGCGGGAATCCAACGGGCCGTTCACCAGCGTCGACCAATTGGCGGAGGTCGACGGCATCGGCCCGGCACGGTTGGACAGACTGCGCGACCAGGTGCGCGTGTGACCGTCGATGGAGATCACCGCTGCCGATCAACTCGATCTGCGGCTCGTGCCGGCCGCGCTCACCGGTTGGGTAGTCACCGCGACCGGAATAGTTTGGGGCACAGGTATATTCGCTGCTACTTTGTCGGCGGGGGTTGCACTGGCGGCCATCGCGGCACGGTCACGCATCGGGGGCGCCACCATTGTGATCGCCGCTGCCGCGCTGGGTTCGGGGTGCGGTGTCGCGGTCGCTCTGCGGGTCGACGCTGTGACCGACCATCCGATCACCCGTATGTACAGCACCTCCGCCGACGTCGTGGTCAAGCCGACCGAAAGTCCGCGCTCGCTGGGCAGCGGCAGGCTGATGTTTCGTGCGGCGCTGAATTCGGTTGAACTCCAACCGGTTTCGGGCAACGTCGTGGTGTTCGCGCCGGTGCTCGGATACTACGAGCTCACGGCGGGGCGGCCCGCATCGTTTCGGGCGCGGATTGCGGCGCCCACCCGTCGTGACCTCACCGTGGCAGTGCTGACCGCCACCGGCGATCCCACGCTCGGAGAGGCGTCGGCTCTACAGCGGGCCGCCCACGGCGTGCGGTCGCGCTTCGCCGAGCACGCACGCCAGATTCTGCCTGCGGATCAGGCCGCCATGCTTCCGGCGCTGGTGCTCGGCGACACCGCGACACTCACCGTCGACACAACGGCCGATTTCCGCGCCGCGGGACTGACCCATCTCACCGCGGTCTCGGGCGCCAATGTCACCGTCGTGTGCGGAGCTGTGCTGATCGCGGCCCGGCTCCTGGGTCCGCGCCCGGCGGTCGGTTTGGCGGCGGTGGCGCTGGCCGGGTTCATCGTGGTGGTCCAGCCGTCGCCAAGTGTGCTCCGGGCCGGCGTGATGGGTGGTTTGACGTTGTTGGCGGTCGCGACCCACCGCAGGCGGCAGGCACTTCCTGCGTTGGCCGCAACCGTCATCGCGTTGATGGTCGTGGCGCCTGCACTCGCTGTCGACGTTGGCTTCGCGCTGTCGGTGTCGGCCACGGCTGGCTTGATCCTGATAGCGCCCGTGTGGTCGGCCCGCCTCGTCGACCGTGGCTGGCCGAGGTGGCTGGCGGCAGCGGTCACCGTCGCGGTGGCGGCGCAGATCGTCACCGCGCCTCTGATAGCGGGTATCTCCGGCACGCTCAGCTCGGTGGCCATTGTGGCCAACCTCGCCGTGGGAGCGGTGATCGCGCCCATCACGGTGCTGGGGACGGCGGCTGCGGCACTCGGTGTCCTCTGGCCGGTCGGCGCGCAGTTCCTGATCCGGTTCTGCGGTCCGCTGCTGTGGTGGTTACTGCGGGTTGCAGAGACCGCAGGCGGTCTTCCGGGTGCAGCCTTGCCGGTGCCGTCCGGCCTGCTGGGGGTAGTGCTGTTGTCGACGAGTTGTTTTGGCGCAGTGCTGAGTTGGCGGTGGCGCTGGTTTCGGGTAGCCGCAGGCATGCTGCTACTCGTGGCGGTCGCGTGGGTGGTGGCGAGCGGGGTCGGTCCGGGCTCCACGATTGTCACAGCGACGTGACACGATCAACGGGTGAACCACGGGCTGCATCTGATCCTCGGCGACGAGGAGCTACTGGTCGGGCGCGCCGTCGCCCAGGTACTGGCAGACACCAGGGTCAGCGCGGGTACCGACCAGCTCGGCGTCGACCGGTTGCGCGCGGGCGAGGTGAGCACCAGCGAGCTCGCCGAGCTGCTGAGCCCGTCGCTGTTCGCCGACGAGCGTGTTGTCGTGCTGGAGGCCGCGGCAGAGGCAGGCAAGGACGCCGTCGAACTCATCGCCTCGTCCGCCGCGGATCTGCCACCGGGCACCCGGCTGGTGGTGGTGCACTCCGGCGGCGGTAGGGCCAAGGCGCTCGTGGGCACCCTGCAGAAGCTCGGCGCCGAGGTTCATCCGTGCGCCAAGATCACCAAGGCCGCCGACCGCGTCGACTTCGTGCGCAACGAGTTCACGAAGCTACGCGTCAAGGTCAGCGAGGACACCGTGGCCGCGCTCATTGACGCCGTGGGTTCCGATATCCGCGAATTGGCCTCGGCCTGTTCTCAATTGGTCGCCGACACCGACGGCACCGTCACCGCCGCGGCTGTCCGCAAATACCACAGCGGCCGTGCCGAGGTGACGGGCTTCGACATCGCAGACAAGGCCGTCACCGGCGACGTCGCGGGTTCGGTCGAGGCGCTGCGCTGGGCGATGATGTGCGGCGTCCCGCATGTCCTGCTGGCCGACGCGCTGGCCGAGGCCGTGCACACCATCGCACGGGTGGGCCCACTGCCGGGAGATCCCTACCGGTTGGCAGGCGAGCTGGGGATGCCGCCGTGGCGGGTGCACAAGGCCCAGAAGCAATCTCGGCGGTGGTCGCGCGACTCGGTTGCCACCGCGATGCGCTTGGTCGCGGCGCTGAACGCCGACGTCAAGGGCGCCGCCGCCGATGCCGACTATGCACTGGAGTCAGCGGTGCGCAAGGTCGCGGAACTGGTGGCGGGGGGCCGGTAGCAGTGACAACACGGCGCGGACACAGCAAAACGCCGACGTCGCTGCAACGACGTCGGCGAGAATGCCGGTCTGGTCAGAGTTTGTTGAGCGTGAGAGCCAGCGCCGACTTCTTGTTGGCAGCCTGGTTCTTGTGGATGACGCCCTTGCTGGCGGCCTTGTCCAGCTTGCGGCTGGCGCTGGCGGCCAACTCGGTGGCCTTCGCTGTCTCGCCTGCGTCGGCAGCCTCGCGGAACTGGCGGACAGCCGTGCGAAGTGACGACTTCACCGACTGGTTGCGCAGTCGGGCGCGCTCGTTGGTACGGATGCGCTTTTCCTGCGACTTGATGTTGGCCACGCGCTGATTCCTTCGTAGTACTCGAGTTTGGTCTGCAGGGGCCCAAGGTAACTTCGAAAGGCCCGTGTGCCCGAACGTGGGCAGCGAGTGTTCAGGGTATCAGTTTGCTTATCAATCGACCAAAGCCGAGCGTGTGGCCTGCCGAAAGGGAATATTTCGGGCAGCATGTGACCGGTGAGCCCACGAACAGTTACTGCCGACACCGGACGGTCCACGAGGGACAACGGCCGACGGACCAAACAGGACGGGCAGATCTTCGGCGGCTACGACGACCGCGGCTCCTATTCCAAGGCGTTCGACGAGATGTTCGACGCCGAGGGCAACGTCCGGGGGCCCTACAAAGGCATCTTCGCCGAGTTGGGCCCGTCGGATGCATCGGAGTTGGCGGCCCGCTCCGAAGCGCTCGGCCGCGCATTCATCGACCAGGGCATCACGTTCTCGCTGTCCGGGCAGGAGCGGCCTTTCCCACTTGACCTCGTGCCTCGCGTCATCTCCGCCGCGGAGTGGACGCGGCTCGAACGCGGCATCAAACAACGCGTGCGGGCTCTGGAGATGTACCTCGACGACATCTACGGCGAGCAGGAGATTCTGCGCGACGGTGTGATCCCCCGACGGCTGGTGACGTCGTGTGAGCACTTCCACCGCGAAGCGGCAGGAATCAACCCTCCGAACGGCGTGCGCATCCATGTCGCCGGCATCGACCTGGTCCGCGACGCGCAAGGCACCTTCCGCGTACTGGAAGACAACCTGCGGTCGCCCTCTGGGGTGTCGTATGTGATGGAGAACCGCCGCACCATGGCGCGGGTGTTCCCCAATCTCTTCGCCACGCACCGGGTACGCGCGGTCGGCGACTACCCCAGCCATCTGCTGCGCGCACTGCGTAACGCAGCCGCCACCAACGAGGCTGACCCCACCGTGGTGGTGCTGACGCCGGGTCCGTTCAACTCCGCGTATTTCGAGCACTCGCTGCTGGCCCGCCAGATGGGCGTCGAGTTGGTCGAGGGTCGCGACCTGTTCTGCCGCGACAACACGGTCTACATGCGCACCACCGAGGGGCAGCGTCAGGTCGACGTCATCTACCGACGCATCGACGACGACTTCCTGGACCCGATGCAGTTCCGCCCAGACTCGGTGCTGGGCATCGCCGGGGTTCTCAACGCCGCCCGAGCCGGAAACGTCGTCATCTCCAGCGCTGTCGGTAACGGCGTCGGCGACGACAAGCTCGTCTACACCTATGTGCCGACCATCGTCGAGTACTACCTGGGGGAGAAGCCGCTGCTGGCCAACGTCGACACGTTTCGCTGCTGGCTCGAGGACGAACGCGAAGAGGTACTCGACCGGATCGACGAGCTGGTGATCAAGCCCGTCGAAGGATCGGGCGGATACGGCATCGTCTTCGGCCCCAGCGCGTCGGCGAAGGAACTCGCGACGATTACCAAGAAGGTCCGCAATGATCCGCGCGGATGGATCGCGCAGCCGGTCGTGCAGCTGTCGACGGTGCCCACCCAGATCGACGACAAGCTGGTGCCGCGCCACGTCGACCTGCGTCCGTTCGCGGTCAACGACGGGGAGGACGTCTGGGTGCTGCCCGGCGGGCTGACCCGCGTGGCGCTGCCGGAAGGGTCGCTGGTGGTGAACTCCAGCCAGGGCGGTGGCTCCAAGGACACCTGGGTGCTGGCGTCACGCACCTCAGGTGCCACCAGAGAGCTCGCCGCCGCCGAGATCGTTCGGTCGCTGCCCAAGACCACCAAGGCGCCTGCCACCGAACGGGGTCCCGACACTACGCAGACCCAGCAGCAACAACAGACCAAGGGGATAACGCCTGCCCAGGACAACCGGCAGACCCAACAGCAACAGCAGCAACAGCAGCAATAGGCGAGGGTGGTGAACAACTGATGCTGGCGCGAAACGCAGAATCGCTGTACTGGATCGGACGCTACGTCGAACGGGCTGACGACACGGCGCGCATCCTCGACGTCACGGTGCACCAACTCCTAGAGGATTCCAGCGTCGACCCCGACCAGACCTCGCGAGTGTTGTTGCAGGTCCTCGGTATCGAACCGCCGGAGGACGTCGAGCTCGATGTGTGGTCACTGACCGACCTGGTCGCTTTCAGTCGCGACACCCCCGGCGGCTGCTCGATCGTCGACTCCATCTCGTCCGCGCGCGAAAACGCCCGATCGGCAAGGGAAGTCACGTCGAGCGAGATGTGGGAGTGTCTCAACACCACCTACAACGCACTGGGCGAGCGCGAACGTGCGGCCAAAAGGCTTGGGCCGCACGAGTTCTTCTCGTTCATCGAGGGACGCGCCGCGATGTTCGCAGGACTGTCCGATTCTACACTGAGCCGAGACGACGGCTACCGGTTCCTGGTGCTGGGCCGTGCGATCGAGCGCGTCGACATGACGGTGCGGTTGCTGCTGTCCCGCGTCGGAGACAGTGCGTCCTCACCGGCCTGGGTGACGGTGCTGCGGTCCGCGGGCGCCCATGACACCTATCTGCGCACCTATCGCGGCGTCTTGGATGCCACAAGGGTGGTCGAATTCATGCTGCTGGACCGGCTTTTCCCACGTTCGGTGTTCTATTCGCTCAAGTTGGCCGAGCACAGCCTCGACGAACTGATGCACCGCCAGTCGAACCGGGTCGGCGCCACCGCGGAGACGCAGCGCCTGCTCGGCAGGGCGCGCAGCGAGTTGGAGTTCCTGCGGCCAGGGGTGCTGCTGGAGACTTTAGAAGAGCGTCTCGGCGGGTTGCAGAGGACCTGCGCCGAACTCGGAGAAGCGTTGTCGCAGCAGTACTTCCACTCCGCGCCGTGGGTGGCGTGGACCGATGCGGGGCGCAACTCGTTGGTGATCGAAGAAGGGGAAGTCTGATGTGGCGGCTGCGTGTGGTGCACGCGACGGGTTATGCGTACAAGTCGCCGGTGACTGCGTCGTATAACGAGGCCAGGCTGACGCCACGGTCGGATGCGCGGCAGAATGTCATCCTCAACCGGGTGGAGACGGTGCCCGCGACGCGGTCCTACCGATACGTCGACTACTGGGGTACCGCGGTGACGGCGTTCGATCTGCACGCTCCGCACGCCGAGTTGGAGGTCACCGCGTCGTCGGTGGTCGAAACCGACAAGCCCGAATCGCCCGCATCCAATGCAACGTGGGAGGACCTCGCGTCCCCCGCGGTGCTGGACCGGTTCGACGAGGTGCTGGCAGCCACCGAATACACCCCCAAGAGCAGGCGGATCGAGGCTGTCGGCAGGCGTATCACCAAGTACCACGAGCCGGCAGAAGCGGTGATCGCCGCCGCGCAGTGGGTGCACAGTGAGCTGAGGTACGTCCCAGGCACCACTGGTGTGCACTCGTCCGGCCTTGACGCGCACCGGGAAGGCAAGGGGGTGTGCCAGGATTTCGCGCATCTGACGTTGATCCTGTTGCGCGGCATGGGGATTCCGGCGCGCTATGTGTCGGGCTACCTGCATCCCAACCGCAAGGCGGTGGTGGGCGAGGCCGTCGAGGGTCAGAGCCACGCCTGGATTCAGGCCTGGACGGGTAGTTGGTGGTACTACGACCCCACCAACGATGCCCCGATCAACGAGCAGTACGTCAGCGTGGGCGTAGGGCGTGACTACGCCGACGTCACGCCGCTCAAAGGCATCTACTCCGGCGAGGGATCGACTGACCTCGACGTGGTGGTCGAGATCGTGCGACTGGCGTAGTCGCCGAGGCAGCGGCGACGGGCCAGCTGTGGGTTCGACCGGACGAAGACGGCCCGATTGACGCCAATGCCATTCCCTGCGGTCCGCAAAGGCTTACTATGGTGTGAACCAGATCACACCAATGTCGGGCCTTTGGGGGCGAGCATGCGGGTATCGGATGTCCTACGAAGTAAGGGCTCGGAGGTCGCGACCGTCGGACCGGACACGTCGATCGCCGATCTTCTCGCCGCGCTGGCCGACAGAAACGTCGGCGCCATGGTGGTGGTCGGCCCGGAGGGCGTGACGGGCGTGGTGTCGGAACGCGACGTGGTCCGTCGACTGCACGAGCGTGGTGTGGATTTACTCGGACAGCCCGTCAGCATGATCATGTCTGCGGTCGTCGTGACGTGCGGGCCCGGCGACGCGCTCGATTCGCTGGCCGGTCTGATGACCACCAACCGCGTCAGGCACGTGCCGGTGATCGAGAACGGTCGGTTGGCGGGCATCGTCAGTATCGGCGACGTGGTGAAGAACCGGATGGAGGAACTGCAGGCCGAGCAGGAACACCTGCAGGCCTACATCACCCAGGGTGGTTGAACTAAGACCAGGAGTATTCGGCGCGCAGCCGCGCGGCCACCTTCTCGAACGCCACGCGCTCCAGGATCGCTCCCTCGCGGCGGATGCCCTCCTCGGGCACATCGAGTACCCGATCCAACCGCACCCAGCTGGCTCGTCCTTCGTAATCCCAGTTGCCGCTACCGATCCCGATCCAGTCGCGATCCGCGCCCTGGCGGTCCTGGCTGGAAAGCATCAGGCCGAGCAGCGTGTTCCGGTCGCGGCCGACGACCAGCACCGGTCGATCCTTGCCGCGCGACGGATCATCCTCGTAGACCACCCATGTCCAGACGATCTCGCCCGGATCGGCTTTGCCGTCCAGGTCGGGGGCATAGGCGATCTTCCTGGCCCGCTGCGCCGTTGGTACACCGGTTTGCGTGACGGGGCGGCCGGCCTCGATGGCAGGTGCCGACTCGTCGGCGGCTTTGCCTGCGAGCACATCGATACCCACCCGCAGGCCGGTGGAGATTCCGCGTTGCACAGTCGGCGAGTTCAACTGCTGCCGAATGAACTTGGGAGCTTCGTTGAACACCAGATTCTCGGCGGCCTGACCCAGCCATTGCAACGGCTTCCATTGCGACGCCATCTGGCCAAGCATAGGCGAAGCAACTCCTTGTGTTCGGCCCGCACGATTGGGTCGCGGCCCGCTGCGCCGATACGCTGGAGGAGCCAGAACCACGTCCACCAGGAGATTCACATCAGCAGTTTCGCCGACCAGACGTTCACCGCGCCGGCGCAGATTCGGAACTTCTGCATCATCGCCCACATCGACCACGGCAAATCCACCCTGGCCGACCGCATGTTGCAGCTCACCGGCGTCGTCGCCGACCGCGATATGCGCGCCCAGTACTTGGACCGGATGGACATCGAGCGCGAACGCGGCATCACGATCAAAGCGCAGAACGTGCGGCTGCCCTGGGAAGTCGACGGCGAGCAGTACGTTCTGCACCTCATCGACACGCCGGGCCACGTCGACTTCACCTACGAGGTCTCGCGTGCACTCGAAGCGTGTGAAGGCGCTGTGCTGCTGGTCGACGCCGCCCAGGGCATCGAGGCGCAGACGCTGGCGAACCTGTACCTGGCGCTGGACCGGGACCTGACGATCATCCCCGTCCTCAACAAGATCGACCTGCCTGCGGCCGACCCCGACCGCTACGCCGGTGAGATCGCGCACATAATCGGCTGCGAACCCACCGACGTGCTGCGGGTGTCCGGAAAGACCGGCGCGGGTGTGACCGAGCTGCTCGACGAGTTGGTGCGGCTCGTCCCGCCCCCCGTCGGAGACGCCGACGGCCCCGCAAGGGCGATGATCTTCGATTCGGTGTATGACATCTATCGCGGCGTGGTGACGTATGTCCGCGTGGTGGACGGCAGGCTCGCCCCGCGCGAGAAAATTAAGATGATGTCCACCGGAACCACGCACGAGTTGCTGGAAGTGGGCATAGTCTCGCCCGAACCCAAGGCCACCCAGGGCCTCGGCGTCGGCGAGGTGGGCTACCTGATCACGGGCGTAAAGGACGTTCGCCAATCCAAGGTCGGCGACACGATCACCAGTGCGCGCCACGGCGCCAGCGAAGCGCTTACCGGCTATCGCGAGCCCAGACCGATGGTGTACTCGGGGCTGTATCCGGTCGACGGATCCGACTACCCCAACCTGCGTGACGCACTGGAACGGTTGCAGCTCAACGACGCTGCGTTGACGTGGGAGCCGGAGACGTCCGTCGCTCTCGGCTTCGGCTTCCGCTGCGGATTCCTGGGTCTGTTGCACATGGAGATCACCCGTGAGCGCCTGGAGCGTGAATTCGACCTCGACTTGATCTCGACGTCACCCAACGTGGTGTACCGGGTGGTGCTGGAAGGCAAGGCGGGTGCAGGGGCGAGCGGAGCGACGGGGAATGTGTCAGGGGCGAGCGGAGCGACGGGGAATGTGTCAGGGCCGACCACGATCACCGTCACCAACCCGTCGGATTGGCCGGAAGGCAAGATCCGTAGCGTCTACGAACCCGTGGTCAAGACGACGATCATTGCTCCGAGCGAATTCATTGGCACGATCATGGAACTGTGCCAATCGCGGCGCGGCGAGCTGGGTGGCATGGACTACCTGTCGCCCGAACGTGTCGAACTCCGCTACACGATGCCGCTCGGCGAGATCATCTTCGACTTCTTCGATCTGCTGAAGTCACGCACCCGCGGCTTCGCCAGCCTCGACTACGAGGAAGCGGGCGAAGAGGAAGCCGATCTGGTCAAGGTGGACATTCTGCTGCAGGGCGAGGCCGTCGACGCGTTCAGCGCGATCGTCCACAAAGATGCAGCCGCCGCATACGGCAACAAGATGACAACCAAACTCAAAGAGCTGATCCCCAGGCAGCAGTTCGAGGTGCCGGTACAGGCGGCGATCGGCTCCAAAATAATAGCGCGCGAGAACATCCGTGCTTTACGCAAAGATGTGTTATCGAAGTGCTATGGGGGTGACATCACCCGTAAACGCAAATTGCTGGAGAAGCAGAAGGAAGGCAAGAAGCGGATGAAGACCATCGGTCGGGTCGACGTTCCGCAGGAAGCTTTCGTGGCTGCGCTGTCCACCGATTCTGCGTCCGACAAGGGAGATAAGGCGAAGAAATGACTCGGAGGGCAGGAGCGGAGCGAGCCGGGAAAGGTCTGGGGAGGGTGGCAGCGGTGGAGCGACATCGAAAGCGCCGGGGGGCGTTCGTCGGGGCTGGGCTCGTCGCATCAGCGGCACTGCTGTCAGGGTGTGTCAGCAATGTGCCGGGCATCGCATCGATGACGCCGGACGCCGAGAAGTGGGTGCCGCCACTCGGGGAGGACGACCTCAACGGGGTGCTGCTGGACATCGACGCACTCAACGACGCGGTGGGCGCATCCGATCTGGACTTCTTCCGGGAGGAGACCGACCTGGTCGACATGTCCGATCAGCTCGCGAGCACCGATTGCCTCGCAGCGTTCAACGCGGGAGAGCAACTCGTCTATCAGGATTCCGACTACGCCAGCGCCGAGGTCGAGATGGCCACCGAACCCGGCGACGCGAAGGACCACTGGGTGCAACAGGTCGTGGTCCTCTTCCCGTCGTCAGTCGAGGCGCTGGCCTTCTTCGCCCAGTCGCAGGAGACGTGGGACGGCTGCAGCCAGGAGGATCTCGAGACCTTCGCCAACGATGAGCAGACCGAAACGCACCTGTGGCGTATCGACGACCTCGAGGTGGCCGAGGAGGGTTCGCTCCCGGTCGGGGTGGACGGCTCGATGAGTCAGTTCTCCGAGCAAACCGACGCGGTCGACCCGTGGGGCTGCGATCACACGATGTCGGCGGTGTCCAACGTCGTCGTCGAGGGCGTCACGTGCAGTGGCGACGGACCCGGGCAGGGCACAGATCTCAACGACGCGCTGGTCGGCAACGTCAACAACAGCTGAGCGTGCTCACATCGGGGCGTTCGCTGGCTGGAATACCCCGGAGCTGTCGGCTTCCTCTTCGGCGCGGATGACGTGGACGACGGCGTTGATCAGCGCCAGGTGGGTGAAGGCCTGGGGGAAGTTGCCGAGGTGGCGCCCGGTGCGTGGCTCGATCTCCTCGGCGTAGAGGTGTAGCGGGCTGGCGAAGGACAGCAGACGTTCGCAGAGGTGTTTGGCCCGGCTGATCTCGCCGATCTCGACCAGCGCCGAGACCAGCCAGAACGAGCAGATGGTGAAGGTGCCTTCTTCGCCGGACAGGCCGTCGTCGGTCTCTTCGACGCGGTAGCGCAGCACGAGGCCGTCCTCGGTGAGCTCGTCGGCGATGGCGAGCACCGTCGCCCGCACCCGTGGATCGTCGGGCGGCAGAAACCGGACCAGGGGAACCAGCAGCAGCGACGCGTCCAGCGCGTCATCGCCGTAGCGCTGGGTGAGAACACCGCGGGAGTCCACGCCGTTGGCCAGGATGTCGGCCTTGATCTCCTCGGCGATCACGCGCCACTGCTGCGCGTAGCTCTTCTCGTTCTCCAGCTCGGCCAGCTTGGAGCCACGGTCAAGCGCGACCCAGCACATCACCTTGCTCGAGGTGAAGTGCTGCGGTTCGCCGCGCACCTCCCAGATGCCGCGATCAGGCTCGCGCCAGTGCTTGATGGCTTCTTCCACCTGGCTCTTGAGTACCGGCCACAGTGCTTCGGGGATCTGTTCGCGGGACTTGGTGTGCAGGTAGACCGAATCCAGCATGGTGCCCCAGATGTCGTGCTGCCTTTGGTCGAAGGCGCCGTTGCCGATGCGCACGGGCCGCGAATTGTCGTACCCCGAAAGGTGATTGAGCTCCTCCTCGACGAGGCTGCGTTCGCCGCCAACCCCGTACATCACCTGCAGGGGGTGGCGTTCGCCGTTGTTCGCGCCCGAGACGTCGGCGATGAAGGCGAAGAAATCGTCGGCCTCGCGGTCGAGGCCGAGCGTGTACAGGCCCCACAACGCGAAGGTGGAATCACGGATCCAGGCGTAGCGATAATCCCAGTTGCGTTCGCCCTGCGGCGTTTCGGGCAGCGACGTGGTGCTGGCCGCCAGCAGCGCGCCGGTGGGCGAGTAGGTCAACCCCTTGAGGGTGAGCGCGCTGCGCTGCAGGTAGGCGCGCCACGGATGGTCGGGGAAGTCGCCGACGTTGATCCACTGGCGCCACGCCTCGCTGGTCTTCCACATCTTGTCGGCGGCTTCGTCGTAGGTCTGCGGTGCGGGATGTTTCGACCAGCTGAGTGCGACGAACACGTTGTCGCCCTCGGTCAGACGGGTGCGGGCCCGGGCCTCGTGCCCTTCCAGCCCCAGCCGCAGGTTGGTAGTGAGCCTCATCGTCGGATGGGCCTCGGGGTCACGGGTGGCACGCGCGATCGCCTCGCCGTACGCGTTGGCCGAGTATTCCCAGGTGGCGGCGCTGCGGTGATAGTCGAACGACGGCTCGCAATTGAGGACGAGTTCCACGGTGCCGCTCACACAGCGCACCGTGCGCAGCAGGATGTGTTCGGCGTCCCAGTCCATCGGGGTGCGCCGATGGGTGCGCGACCGGGTCTCCAGGTCATGCCAGGGGCCCATCGCCAGCGCGTCCCGCACGATGAGCCAACCGGTGTGGGTCTGCCAGGTGGTCTCCAGGATCAGGCTGCCGGGCAGGTAGCGGCGCGCCGCGGGAACCGAGACGCCGTAGGGCCCAAGCCGGAAATGCCCCGCACCGCGGTCGAGGATGGCGCCGAACACGCTGGGGGAGTCCGGCCGCGGCACGCACAACCACTCCACCGAACCGCTCGAGGACACCAGGCATGTCGTCTCGCAGTCGGAGAGGAAGGCGTAGTCGGCGATCGGCGGGAAGGGGTTCCGCAATGCGCTGGCGGGGACATAGGGCACCGGTGAGGTGACGGTGAAGGGTACGTCCTCGTCCGGCTCGCTGTGCAACACCATGTGCAACATCATCGACGGCGACGGCGGCGCCGTCCACTCGCCGGGCCCGGGGCTAAGCTGGCGGCCGTGACGGCTTTTCTGAACTGGTGGGACGGCGTCGAGCTGTGGTTGTCCGGACGGGGTTTCGTCCTGCAGGCCGTCATCGTGATTCCCGCTGTTCTGGCGCTGGCCTACGGCATCGCGATGGTGCTGGACGGAGCACTCGGTAACGGCATCAAGTTGGTGCGCCGTATTCGCGATGGGGCCGAACAGGAAATGCCGTGAGCGGGCTACCGCGATCAAGGGTGACGCTGGTGTTGGTGACGCTGGTGGTCCTGGTCCTCCTCGCCTGGCTGCTCACCCGCTAGCGGCGGCGTGCGCACACCACAAGCGGTCATCGCGGCGTTGACGTCGGCGACGGTCGTGGTGTCCTGCGGTAGTGGGCCGCGCGAGGATGAGGGCGTCGCCGACACGCTGACCGTCGTCGCCGACTCGTCAACGGAGCCGGGCTGGACCCGCATCGTTCCTGCTTTTGTGGCGCTCGAAGGCCATCAGGACATCACTGTCGCAACGACTTTCGGCGCCTCGCCAGATCTGGTCGGCGATGTCGTCGACGGCGAACCGGGGGACCTGGTCAACCTCGACGCACTTCCCGACATGAGCCGTCTGGTGCGGGCCACCAAGGTCAGCGAGAGGTGGAACAGTGATGCCACGCGCGGAATTCCGTTCACCTCTGTCGTGACGTTCGTCGTCCGCGACGCTAATCCGCTCAAGATCGCAGACTGGGACGATCTGGTGACGCCGGGCGTCGAGGTCGTCATGGATGATCCAGGAACCTGTGCGCAGGCCTCACCGAACCTCTTGGCAGCGTACGCGGTTGGGAGCGGCGGTGGCCGAAACCCGCAGGCGGGAATTGATTTCGTCGAGGCATTGGTGGCCGCGCACGTCGCAACCAAGCCCGATGCGGCGTGTAACGCCGGCGAACTCTTCGCCCAGGGCGCGGGCGACGTCCTGATCATCGGCGAGAGCAGGGCGCTGGAGCTGCAGCGGCAGTCCAGCGGCGTCGCGCTCGTCAACCCACCACAAACGCTGGAGATCGCGTACCCGGCGGCCGTGGTGTCCGGGTCGACGCAGGGCAGGTCGGCCACCGCCCTGCGGAACTTCCTGTTCACCATGGCAGGCCAGACGGTATGGGCTGAGGCGGGTTTTCGGCCTGTCGACCCGGGCGTCGCGGCCGGGTTCGCCGGCGTGTTTCCGGTTCCCGACACCCTCTGGACGGTCGACGACCTGGGCGGATGGGATGAGGTCACCTCGCTTTTGGACGCGGACGACGGGGTCCTGACGACGATCTACCGTGACGGCTTTTGATGGATCATTGATGTTCGATCGTGTCAATAGTTTCGCGCACCGATGAATAAAAAACTTGCCCTCGACTTCGGCGGCTCCTATTCTGCGAAGCAGTGCCGGACAGTCTCGTACCTGCGCCGTGCCCTGATTCGATAGGAAGTTTCGACATGCAACGCAAAGCCCCGGTGCTGCAGCCGAGCGGGCGATGTTGCATTTCGCTGTCCCGGTGACCTTGTGTTCGGGATCAGCGTCCGTGACCGCCGTAGCTAGCCGTTTTCTGAGCTGACTGCGCGGTTTGCTGGATTGCGCGAGCTCGCATCCAGGTCACGGCGCATGATCCCGCGAGCCTCCGGCCGCAGATTCACTCTCGTTCTAGGCGCAGCCGTCATCGGCCTGTTCGCCCGTTTACCCTCCTTAACTTTCGTGAATAGGTGCTTTATATGCGACAACTTCTCCTCCTCGCCCTGGTGGGCTTGGGCGCTCAGCTGGTCGACGGCAGTCTCGGCATGGCCTACGGCGTCACGTCGACCACCCTGCTGCTGGCGATCGGGACCAACCCGGCAGCCGCGTCCGCGACCGTTCACCTGGCCGAGATCGGGACCACCCTGGTGTCCGGTGCGTCGCACTGGCGTTTCGGCAACGTCGACTGGGGCGTGGTGCTCAAGATCGGCATTCCCGGAGCCATCGGCGCCTTCGCCGGCGCGACGTTCCTGTCCAGCCTGGACACCTCGGTGGCTGCACCGCTGATGGCCATCATCCTGCTGGCGCTCGGTCTGTACGTGTTCATCCGCTTCACTGCCGCGGGTCTGCCGAAAGAGCAGCTCGGCAAGCCACTGCGCAAGCGCTTCCTGGCACCGCTCGGTGTGGTCGCCGGATTCGTCGACGCCACCGGTGGCGGCGGCTGGGGCCCGGTCGGAACCCCGGCCATCCTGGCCAGCGGACGGCTGGAGCCCCGCAAGACCATCGGATCGATCGACACCAGCGAAATCCTCGTCGCGTTGGCCGCAAGCCTCGGCTTCATCATCGGTATCGGATCAGAAGGTGTGAACTTCACCTGGGTGCTGGCTCTCCTGCTCGGCGGGGTCATCGCCGCTCCGATCGCCGCCTGGTTGGTCCGCCACATCCCGCCACGCGTGCTCGGCTCCGCGGTGGGTGGTCTGATCATCCTGACCAACACCCGGACGCTGCTGCGCAGCGACTGGATCGACGCCCCCGACAACGTCCGCTACGCGGTCTACGGGGTCATCTACGTGGTCTGGGCCATCGCACTGCTCTACTCGTTCTCGCAGTACCGGCAGAACCGCGACGAAGAGCGCCGCATTATCGCCGAGGCCGAGAAGGCCACCGCGGAAGCTGCAGAGGAGGAGCGCGCGAAGGAGGCCTAGCTAAGCGGCCCCGCTCTTCCTCATGACGTCGTCGAAGCGATCCAGCACGGTGGCCACGACCAGTGGGTCGGCGCCCAGCGGCTGCGCCATCGTCATCCTGTCCGCCAGCGCGTAATCGGCGACCCGGTCGGTGATTCGGCCGTGCGCAAGGAACCACGGTGCGATGACGATCCTGGAGGCGCCGTCGCGACGCAGTTGCTCAGCGGCCTCGGCGACCGAAGGGTTTGGTCCCGTCGCGAACGCCGCGCGAACCCCTGCCCAGCAGGTGTGCGTGGCGAGCCGCTTCGCGACCGAGGCAGTGCGTTCGTTGGCCTCGGCGCGTGACGATCCGACGGCGACGACGACGCCCCCCTCGCCATTGAGACGTGAAACGCCTTCGGCAGCAACTCTTTTACGCAACACGCGTAGCAGTCTGGGGTCCTCGCCCAGGACCGGCGCCTGACGGACGTCGGCCCCGGACTCGGCGATCAGTGCGGGAATGTCGGCGCGCGCGTGGTAGGCATCGGCCAGTAGCAGAGGCACGACGACGGCGGGCTGGCGTGATCCGAGAAGCGCATCGCGCAGATTCGGCGCGTTCTGCTCGCAGAACGCCGCCTCCACGTCCAGACCGGGCCGGGTCCGGCGAAGCTCCTGCACCAGCGCATGGGTGTTCGCTGCCGATCGGGGATCGGCGCTGCCGTGGGCGGTCAGGATCAGGGTCATCGAGAGTTACGAAGCGTGCAGCCCGCACTCAGTCTTCGCCAAGCCCTGCCACCGGCCGCTACGCGCGTCCTGCCCCGGAATCGGTTTGGCCGTGCAGGGAGCGCACCCGATCGACGGATAGCCTTCGTGGACAAGAGGATTGACCAAGATGCCCTGGTCGTCGATATAGTTTTGCATATCGTCGTCGGTCCAAGCCGCCAACGGGTTGATCTTCACCAGACCAAAGGCTTCGTCGAAGGTGACCAGGGGAGCGTTGGCCCGCGTCGGCGCCTCGACGCGCCTGATCCCGGTGACCCACGCTGAGAAACCCTTCAGCGCTTTGCTCAGTGGCTCGACCTTGCGCATCCGGCAGCATTCGCCGGGATCTCGGGCGAACAGGTCCTTGCCCGTGAGCGAGTCCTGCTGCGCGACGCTGTGCTCGGGCGTGACGTTGAGCACCTTGACGTTGTACACCGCTTCGACGGCGTCGCGGGTCCCGATGGTTTCCACGAAGTGGTAGCCGGTGTCCAGGAACATCACGTCGACCCCGGGACGGACCTTTGCGGCCAAGGATACGAGCACCGCATCCTGCATGTTGGACGCCACGATGTAGTCGCCGCGGAAGTTTTGGTCGGTCCATCGCAGCAGGTCCATCGCGCTGGCGCCATCCAGTTCTTGGGCCCCGCGCGCGGCCACCGCCCGCAGGTTCTCTTCCGTCATGATCGACACGTCTTCGTTCACCTTTCGATCTACCGCAAGTCCGCTTCGTCGGCTCGCACAGCCCACTTGGCAAAACGCTCGCCGTCTTCGCGTTGTTTCACAAAATTGCGAACAACTCGATCGATGTAGTCCCCGAGCTCGTCACCGGTCACCTTGTGCTGACGCAACTTGCGGCCGAAACCGCTGTCCAGACCCAGGCTGCCGCCCAGATGGACCTGGAAACCTTCGGTATGGTTGCCGTCGGCATCTTCTACGATCAGACCCTTGAACCCGATGTCGGCGATCTGGATCCGCGCGCACGAGTTGGGGCAGCCGTTGATGTTGACGGTGATGGGCACGTCGAGTTGGGCCCCCAATTCACCCGAGATGTCTTCGAGGCGCTGCTCGAGCTCGGGCACCAGCGTCTGGCTGCGCTTGCGGGTTTCGGCGAAGCTCAACTTGCAGAACTCGATGCCGGTGCAGGCCATCAGGTTCTTGCGCCAGTTCGACGGGCGTGCGGGCAGTCCGAGCTCGTCAAGCGCCGCGACAACCTCCTCGACTTTCTCGTCGGGCACATCGAGGATGACCAGCTTCTGGTACGGCGTGAACCGGATGCGGTCGGATCCGATGGACTCCGCGAGGTCGGCGACCTTGGTCAGAATGGTGCCCGACACGCGGCCCGCGATCGGCGCGACGCCGACGGCGTTTTGGCCGTTCTTTAGCTTCTGCACCCCGACGTGATCGATCGGACGCACCACGGGGTCGGGAGCTGGCCCGTCGATCAGCGGGCGCTTCAGGTATTCCGTCTCAAGGACCTCGCGGAACTTCTGGATGCCCCAGTCCTTGATCAGGAATTTCAGCCGTGCCTTGGCCCGCAGCCTGCGGTAGCCGTAGTCGCGGAACACGCTGACCACGCCTTCCCAGACGTCGGGCACCTCGGCCAGCGGCACCCACGCGCCGACCCGCTGGCCAAGCATTGGGTTGGTGGACAAGCCGCCGCCGACCCACAGGTCGAAGCCGGGTCCGTGTTCGGGATGGTTGACGCCGACGAACGCGATGTCGTTGACCTCGTGCACTACGTCCTGCAGGCCCGAGATCGCACTCTTGAACTTGCGCGGCAGGTTGGAGTACTCCGGTTTGCCGATGTAGCGCTTGACGATCTCGTCGATCGCTGGCGTGCCGTCGATCACCTCATCGGGGTGTTCACCGGCCAACGGCGAACCCATCACGATCCGCGGGCAGTCACCGCACGCCTCGGTGGTCTGCAGACCCACCTCGTCGAGGCGACGCCAGATCTCCGGCATGTTCTCGACCTCGATCCAGTGGTACTGGACGTTCTCGCGGTCGGAGAGGTCGGCGGTGTCTCTAGCGAAATCAGTCGAGATCGTCCCCAAGGTGCGCAGAGCGGCCACGCTCAGGGCGCCCCCGTCACAGCGGACGCGAAGCATGAAGTACTTGGCTTCGAGCAGGTCGATGTTCTCGTCACCCGTGAAGGTGCCGTCGTAGCCCTCTTCGCGCTGGGTGTAGAGGCCCCACCAGCGGAACCGGCCGCGCAGGTCGCCCTTGTCGATGCTGTCGAAGCCACCCTTGGCGTAGATGTTCTCGATGCGGGCCCGCACGTTCAGCGGGTTATCGTCCTTCTTGGACTGTTCGTTGGCATTGAGCGGTTCGCGGTAACCCAGCGCCCACTGGCCTTCGCCACGGCGCTTCTGGGGGCGCGCTTTGGGGGTACTCACGCGCTCTGGAGTGGTAGTCATGCGCTTTGGAGTGCTCCTTGGGATGAAGCCGGCGTTCCGACCGCGCAATTCACCGGGTCGCTGCTCCGGCGGCGCAGATCCGGCGACCAGCTGAAGTCAGGTGGGCAGGTCTACAACGTCAAGGAAGACAGCAACAGCTGCAAACGCGCTTGAGGTCGATATGCCGCCGCGCCACCAAGAACACTCGGTGCACAGAGATGTGGGCCGTCGACACGTACCCGATTCTGCCACGGCTGGGCCAATGGGCCTAACCTGGCCAGATCTCGGCTCACGGTGAGCGGAAACCGCGGGGGCCCCGGCTCTGGGAGACTGCCTGTATGACGATGCAAACGGCGACTGCCCTGCTCCCGCAGCTGCGGGTCTGTAAGGGCCGACCGTTCGGCATCTATGTTCACGTACCGTTCTGCGCCACGCGCTGCGGTTACTGCGACTTCAACACCTACACGCCCGGCGAATTGGGCGGCGCCAGCCCCGAGGGCTGGTCGGAAGCGCTGCGCCGCGAGCTGGAACTCGCCGCGGCCCAACTTGCTCCCGCGCCGCCGGTGAGCACGGTGTTCGTAGGCGGCGGCACACCGTCACTGCTCGGCGCCCAGGGTTTGGCCGACGTGCTGGACGCGGTGCGAGCGGCATTTGTGCTGGAGCCCGGTGCCGAAGTGACCACCGAGGCCAACCCCGAGTCGACGTCGCAGCGCCTGTTCTCCGAGATCCGTGCTGCCGGATTTACCCGGGTGTCTCTGGGAATGCAGTCGATGGCGCCCGGTGTCCTGGCCGTGCTGGACCGGACCCACACCCCCGGACGCGCGTTGGCGGCGGCGCGGGAGGCGGTCGGGGCCGGCTTCGAGCACGTCAACCTCGACCTGATCTACGGAACGCCGGGGGAAGGCGACGACGACCTGCGCCGGTCCGTCGACGCGGTGCTCGCCGCCGGTGTGGACCACGTGTCCGCCTACGCGCTGGTGGTCGAGGACGGTACCGCGCTGGCGCGACGGGTGCGTCGCGGTGAGGTGCAGCCCGTGGACGACGACGTGCTGGCGTCGCGCTACGAGTTGCTGGACGCCATGCTGTCCAGGGCGGGCTTCACCTGGTACGAGGTGTCGAATTGGAGCCGCCCCGGTGGGGAGTGCCGACACAACCTCGGCTACTGGGCCGGTGGGCAGTGGTGGGGCGCCGGTCCCGGTGCGCATGGCTACACGGGGTCTACACGATGGTGGAATGTCAAGCACCCCAACGCCTATGCGCAGTCGCTGGCCGAAGGCGTGTTGCCGATCGCCGATTACGAACAGCTCGGAGCGGAGGAGATCCACCTCGAGAGGGTGTTGCTAGCGATCCGGCTGCGCTCCGGTCTCGCCGTCGCCGAACTATCTGCCAGTGAGCGTGACCGCGTGCCCACACTGGTCGCCGATGAGTTGCTGGACGTCACCGACGGCCGCATCGTGCTGACCGATCGTGGCCGTCTGCTCGCCGACGGCGTCGTCCGAGCGCTGCTTGACTGACGCAGTGTCGATTGTGCGCCTGCATACGGTGGGTGCGGCGTAATGTGAACCGCTTCGATGACGCGGGTGGCCGCAGTACTATCGGCGGATGCGCTCGCTCACCATGGTGGATCCGCTGCTGGCGGCGCATCCCGACTTGGCCGGCCCAGGAGAACTGCCTGCGCATATGCGGATTGCGTACTGGCTGGAGCGGCTTATCGCCGCGCGGGCGCTGCAACCCGGCGACAAGCTGCCCGCGGAAGTGGCGATCGCCACCGCGCTCGGCGTGAGCCGCATGACCCTGCGGCAGGCGCTGAGTTCGGTGGAGGCCAAGGGGCTGATCGACCGCCGCCGTGGGCGGTTCGGCGGGAGCTTCGTGGCGACGCCGCGCTTCGAATTCGACCACGCGGGACTGCCGGGATTCACCGAGCAGATGCGCCGGATCCACGTCGAAGCGGGTGCGGTTGTCCTGCGCGCGGGCACGCGTCGTCCCACCCCGGACGTACGTCGCGCACTCGGCGTCAAACGTGACGACCAGGTGCATGAGGTGTTGCGGGCGCGGTCAGCCAACGGCGACCCAATCGTGCTGGAGGAGACCTATTTCCCGGCGTCGATCTTCCCCGGTCTGCTCACCGCCGACCTGACCGGCTCGCTGTATTCGGTGATGCGGAAGTATGGGCTGTCGCCCTTTACCGCCGACGAACACATCGAAGCCACGCAGGCCACCGACCAGCAGGCGGAGCTCCTCGGCGTGGAACCGGGTTTCGCCCTCCTGCTCATCACCCGCACGTCGTTCGCCGAAAGCGGTGTGGCAGTCGAATTCTCGCGTGATTATCACCGTTCCGACCGCACCCGCATCAGGATCCGATCCGGTGTGGAGACCGATGCCCGGACCCGCTTTAGCGGATACCCGGCGTCGTCGTGAATCTCAGCGCTTCGCCCACCGCTGCAGCGCGTCGGTCAGTAGGTCGGCCCCCAGCGCCGGGATGATGGCGGGTGCCACGGCGACCAGTGCGGGCATCGGCTCGGCACTGACCGCGATGCAGTGCATCCCGGCTGCGAGCGCGGCCTGCACTCCCGGGACCGAGTCTTCGAACACCAGCACATCCGACGATTGCCGGTCCAGCCGAGCGGCCGCGCCGAGGTATCCCTCGGGATCGGGCTTGCCGTTGGCAACATCCTCCTCGGCGATGACAAAGCCGATCAGGGGGCCCGCCTGGCTGCTGTTGAGCACCGCGATGACGTCGGCGCGTTGGGCTCCGGTAACGATACCCACCGGAATGTCATAGCTGGCAATGAGTTCCACCAGAGCGACGGCGGAATCAGTGATGGGATTGTCATCGGCGACGCGGCTCTGATAGATACCGTGTCGCAGCCGGAGTAGGTCCTGCACCTGATCTGCACCACCGGCCCCGTGGTGGGTGACGGCGTACTCGATGATCTCGCGGTCGCTGCGCCCCAGTAGGTGGTCGTCGTACTCCTGCTGCGTCATCGGCCAGCCGAGATGGGTGGTGAACAGCTGTCCGAAGATGTCGAACAGGATCGGCTCGTCGTCCGACAGAGTGCCGTTGAAATCGAAGACGACGGCGGGCCTGTCGGTGCGCAACCATCGATCCATGTGCATCACGTTAATAGTCTAGTCTTTTGCCCTATGGCCGCCCGCCCTCCGGACTCATCTCCCGGGTCGCTGCGCTCCTGCCCGCCGGACCGCAGCGAGATTGTCATCATCGGCGGCGGCATCATCGGCGTGAGCATTGCCTACCATCTGGCCTGCAAAGGCAAGACCGAGGTTACGCTCGTTGAGCGACGATCCCTCACCGAGGGCAGCACCTGGCACGCGGCGGGTCTGGTCGGTCAATTGCGAAGCAGCGCAAGCCTTACCCAGCTGATGCGGACGAGTGTCGGTACCTACGAGAAATTGGAGCAGGACACCGGGTATCCGACCGGCTGGCACGGCGTCGGGGGGCTGCGGATCGCATCGAGCCCGCAACGCTGGGAGGAGCTGCAACGGGTCTACACCCAGGGCAAGAGCTTCGGTTTCGACATCCATCTGGCGGGGCCGGAAGAGGCCAAACAGCTCTTCCCGTTGCTCGACATCACCGGTGTGCACGGCGCCACCTGGACACCGTCGGACGGATACGTCGACCCCAGTCAGCTGACGCAGTCATTCGCGGCCGGAGCGCGGGCGGCCGGGGTGCGGATCGTGCAGCACTGTCGCGTCGAATCCGTCGAGCGCAACGGCCGACGGGTCACGGCAGTGCACACCGAACTGGGCCGTATCGAATGCGACGTGCTGGTCAACGCCACCGGCATGTGGGGCGCCGAAACCGCGCGACTTGCCGGAGTGGCCGTCGCCGTCAATGCGGTCGAGCATCAGTACGTGGTGACCGAGAAGAGCGCCGAGCTGCCCGCGAACCTCCCCACGTTCCGGGACCCCGACGCCCGGTTTTATCTCAAACCCGAGGCCGGAGCGCTCGTCGTCGGCGGCTGGGAACTGGGCACCAAAGCGTGCTGGCGCACCATCCCGCGTGACCTCGGCCCAGAGCTGTTCGCGCCCAACCCCGATCGGTTCGAAACGATCGCCGACGGTGCGGCCAACCGGCTACCCGCGTTCGGCGACATGGGGATTCAGACTTGGATCAACGGCCCGATCCCGTTCTCTCCGGACGCCGAGCCGCTGATGGGGCTCACCGAGGATATCGACAACCTCTATCACTGCTGCGGCTTCTCCGCAGGCATCGCCGCCGCGGGCGGAGCGGGCGCGGCGCTGGCCGACTGGATCGTCGGCGGCGATCCGGGAATGGATTTGTGGCCCTTCGATGTCCGGCGGTTCGGCGTTCCGCACAGCGTGCCGACGGTGCTTGACTTGCATGCGGTGCACGCCTACGGCCATTACTACGAGATCGCCTTTCCCAACGTCACCGACACCGCGGCCCAGGGACAACGGCGCAGCGCCGTCTACGATCGACTCGCCGAGCGCGGCGCGGTCTTCGGCGCCAAGTTGGGCTACGAGCGCGCCAACTGGTTCGACCCGGACAGCAACGGCGCCAAGGAAATCCCCACATTCGGCCGCAGCAACGCGTGGCCGCATGTCGCCGCCGAACACCACGCGGTGCGCACCGATGTCGGCGTCGTCGACCAGAGCTCGTTCTCCAAATTCGACATCAGCGGGGCGGGGGCGCTGAGGCTGCTGCAGCGCGTCGCGGGCGCCGACATGGACACCCCTATCGGCAAGGTGACCTATACCCAGCTGCTCAACGAACGAGGCGGGATCGAAGCCGACGTCACCATCACTCGATTGGCTGAGGATCACTTCTATCTGGTGACGGGAAGCGGATTCGGCCGCCACGACGTCACCTTCCTGCTCCAGCACGCCCCAACCGACGGAAGCGTCGTCATCACCGACGTGACCTCCGCGTTTGGCGTTCTCAACGTATGCGGACCACGCTCGCGAGACGTCCTGACAGCGCTGGGCGACGCTGACTTCTCCGACGGCGCCTTCGGCTACCTGACGGCGCAACACGTCTCCGTAGGTTGGGCTCCGGCGTTGGCGTTGCGCACCACCTATGTCGGCGAACTGGGCTGGGAACTGCACGTCCGGTCCGAGTATGTCCGCGACCTGTACGACAAGATCGTCGGAGTGGGCAGGCCGTTAGGCATCCGCGACATCGGTTACCGCGCCGTCGAAACCCTGCGGCTGGAAAAGCAGTATCTTGCATGGGCCTCCGATATGCGGTCGGACAACAACCCCTACGAAGTGGGCCTCGGCTTCTGCGTCGACCTAGCCAAGCCGGACCTATTGGCGGGGCCCGCACTGCGGGCGGTCAAGGAGCAGGGCCCACGGCAGCGGCTGCGCTGGTTCGGTAATGCAGACACTGTCATGCACGGTGGCGAGATGCTCGTCCACCCGGGGACCGACTACCGAACCACTGTGCGCAGCGCGGGCTTTGGCCACACTATCGGTACGACGACGTTCTCGGCGTACGTTCCTCCGGGGATGACGACCGGCGACCGGTTCGAGGTCGAGGTGATGAACCGGCCCTACCTCGCGACCATGTTGGCCGGGCCGCTCTACGATCCGAAGGGGTCCCGTGTGCGCACCTAGGTTCGCCGAAGAACGTCTAGACCTTTGGAATCCGGTGGCGATAGGCTCAAACCATGGCCTTTGAGCTTTCTGACGCGCGGTTGAGGGAACTGTTCGAGCAGATCCCCGTACTCGCCAACCGCCCTCGAGACGTCGAGGAGCTGTCCGGCGGAATCACGAATCGGAACTTCAAGGTGACGACGCCCGACGGCGTCTACGTCGCGCGATGCACCGACACCAGCACCAATTTCCTGGGTATCGATCGCGACCAGGAACACGTCAACTCCCAAGCCGCGCAACAGGCGGGTGTGGGGGCGCCTGTCGTCGACTACCACCCTGAGCTGGGCATTCTGCTGGTCGGCTTCCTCGAGGGGAAGACGTTGAGCAACCAGGACTTTCAACGTCCCGGGGTACTTCCCAAGGTCGCCACCGCCTGCCGCACCCTGCACGCCGGGCCACGCTTCCGTGGCCGGTTCGACATGTTCGAGCGCCAGCGCGGCTATCTGAAGACCCTGCAGGACAACGGTTTCGCGTTTCCTGCGGACTATCCGGACCACGCGGAGAAGTTCGCCGAGATTCGGCGGGTCCTGCAGTCAGCTGACGATGCCACGGTGCCCTGCAACAATGATCTGTTGGCAGGCAATTTCATCGAGGACGGCGACAAGGTCTGGCTGATCGACTACGAGTACGGCGGCAACAACGACCCCTGCTTCGAGCTCGGGAACATCTGGAGCGAATGCGGGCTGTCCACCGACCAACTCAATGAGCTTGTCGCCCTGTACTACGGCAGAGAGCTCCGCAACAAGATGGCGAGGGCACGGCTGCAGGGCGTCGTCGCCAAGTACGGCTGGACGCTGTGGGGATGCATTCAGCATGCTTCCTGCACAATCGATTTCGATTTCTGGGAGTGGTCGATGGAACGCTACGACGCCGCAGTGGCGGAGTTCAACGGACCCGACTTCACCCGACTGCTCGCCGACGCGGCGACGAAGGACTGAGCATGGCCACCCCACTTCCCGACCGAGCCCGCGTCGTCGTCATCGGCGGCGGCGTCATCGGCACCAGCGTCGCCTACCATCTGACCAAGCTCGGGTACACCGACGTGGTGCTCATCGAGCAGGGTGAGCTGTCGTGCGGAACCACCTGGCATGCAGCAGGTTTGGTGGGTCAGCTGCGTGCTTCCGAGAGCGCCACCCGACTGGTCCAGTACTCCACCCAGCTCTATGCCGAACTCGAAGCCGAAACCGGCCTGTCCGCGGGCTACAAGCGGTGTGGGGGAGTGACGGTCGCTCGCTCCGAGGACCGGATGATCCAGTTGCGTCGCACCGCGGCCACCGCCGACGCGTTCGGTATCGAATGCCATCTGCTCTCACCGGAGCAGGCGCTCGAGCACTACCCGGTGATGCAGGTGAACGACCTGCTTGGCGCCATCTGGCTGCCCGGAGACGGCAAGGCCAACCCCACCGACCTCACCTACGCGCTGGCCAAGGGCGCGCGGATCAGAGGCGCGAAGATCGTCGAAAAGACAAGAGTGACCGGCATTCTCACCGAGGACGGCCGCGCCACCGGCGTGCAGACCGACGCCGGAGACATCGACGCCGAGATCGTCGTTAACTGCGCGGGACAGTGGGCCAAACACGTCGGCGCCATGGCGGGGGTGAACGTCCCACTGCACTCCGCCGAGCACTTCTATGTCGTCACCGAGCGCATCGACGGTGTGCACCCCGATCTGCCCGTGCTGCGTGACCCCGATGGGTACACCTACTTCAAAGAAGAGGTCGGTGGCCTGGTGGTCGGCGGCTTCGAACCCGAAGCCAAGCCGTGGGTGTCGCCCGACGCGATTCCGTACCCGTTCGAGTTCCAGCTGCTCGACGAGGACTGGGACCACTTCGAGATCCTGATGGACAACGCGCTGCTGCGGATTCCCGCTCTGGAGGTCACCGGGATCAAGAAGTTCTACAACGGACCCGAGAGCTTCACCCCGGACAACCAGTTCATCATGGGCGAAGCGCCGGAATGTGAGAACTTCTTCGTCGGAGCGGGTTTCAACTCCGTGGGGATCGCCACCTCGGGCGGAGCGGGCCGCGCCCTGGCGGAATGGATCGTCAATGGCGGCCCCACCGGTGATCTCACCGCGGTCGACGTCCGCCGCTTCGCCGCCTTCAACGGTAACAACCGCTGGCTGCGTGACCGCGTCGCCGAGATCCTCGGTTTGCATTACGAAGTCCCTTGGCCCAACCGGGAAATGATCTCGGCGCGGCCATTCCGGCGCTCGCCCGTGCATCATCTGCTGCAAGCCGCAGGCGCCAATTTCGGCAGCAAGATGGGCTGGGAACGTGCCAACTTCTTCGCGGCAGCGCCCGAAGAATCGACCATCACCTACACCTGGGGTAAGCCCACCTGGCAGCCGCCGTCCTGCGCCGAGCAGGTCAACACCCGCAGCAACGTCACCGTCTTCGATCAGACGTCCTTCTCGAAGTACCTGATGGTGGGGCCAGACGCCGAGGCCGCGCTGCAATGGCTGTGCACCGGCGATGTCGGCGTCGGCATCGGCACGTCGGTCTACACCGGCATGCTCAACGAACACGGCACCTATGAAGCGGATCTCACGGTCACCCGCACAGGACCTGAGGAGTACCTGATCATCAGCGGTGCCGCGTCCACCGAACGCGACAAGCACCACATCCGCCGGAACACTCCCGTCGGCGCCAACGCCGCCCTGGTGGACATGACGTCGGCGTATGCGGTTTTCGGGGTGATGGGCCCCAAGTCACGTGAGCTACTCAGCGCCCTGACCACGGCGGACCTGTCCGACGCGGCGTTTGGGTTCGGCGCCAGCAGCGAGATCACGCTCGGCTACGCAACCGTGCGAGCCACCCGCATCACCTATGTAGGCGAATTGGGTTGGGAGCTCTACGTTCCCACCGAGTTCGCGGTCGGGGTGTACGAAGACCTGATGGCGGCAGGCGCACAATTCGGCGTCGGCAAGGGCGGCTATTACGCGATCGAGTCGATGCGGCTGGAGAAGGGCTACCGCGCCTTCGGTCGCGAGCTGACCCCCAGTGAGAATCCTGTCGAGGCTGGCCTGCTGTTCGCCTGCAAGCTCAAGACCCCGATCGCGTTCCTGGGTCGCGAAGCAGTGGAGAAGGCCAAGGCCGACGGGCCACGCAAGAAGCTGGTCGGGTTCACAGTCGACGATGCCGAGGCCACCCTGTGGGGTGGTGAGGCCATCCTGCGCGACGGCGTCGTCGTCGGGCAGGTGACGTCGGCGGCGTGGGGCGAGACGGTGGGTGCCTCGGTGGGCCTGGCGTACGTGCGCAGCCCTGAGCGCGACCAGAAGGTCGACGCCGCCTGGGTCAAAGCAGGTCGTTACCAGGTCAACGTGGGTGGCGACATCCATCCGATCTCGGTGTCACTGCGCGCCCTCTATGACCCGGACAACGCAAGGATCCGCTAACGCTAACCGATCATGCAGGTTCGCACGGCCGTTGATCTCAGCCGGCGAGTGCCAAGGTCTGCTGGCCGCGAACAACTCCATGGATACAACAGTGCTGCGCTGATTTACGCGGGCCCACCCAGCAGGTCCATGTCGAACACCCGCGCGTGCAGCACGACGCGGTTCCGTAAGGCCGCTCGCACCGCGCGGTGCAGCCCGTCCTCGAGGTAGATGATTCCCTTCCACCGCACGGCGTGCGGGAAAAGGTCGCCGTAGAACGTCGAATCCTCCGACAGCAGGCGATCGAGGGCCAGCACGGTGGTGGTCGTGACGATTTCGTCGAGTCGCAGTTGGCGGGGCGGGATCTGGGACCACTCGCGGTAGGAGAGTCCGTGGTCGGGATAGGGCTTACCGTCACGGACGCCTTTGAAGATCATCCAGCCCAGGTCCTTCCCAGTACTCCATCTGCTCTCCGTCACCATGAGGCTAGTCGCTGCAGGCTCGACTTCCACTCGAAGCGAAAACCTGCGGGTTGATGACTCTAAAATGAACGGAAAGTGGTTCGGGCGGGCGAAGCTGGGTGGGAGAAGACGCGAGGGGAGGGAGGTAAGACAGATGGGAAGTGCTGACGACCGTCGATTCGAGGTCCTGCGCGCCATCGTGGCCGACTTCGTCCAGACGAAGGAACCGGTCGGCTCCAAAGCCCTCGTCGACCGTCACAACCTCGGCGTGTCCAGCGCGACCGTCCGCAACGACATGGCCGTTCTGGAGGCCGAGGGCTACATCGCCCAGCCCCACACCAGCTCGGGCCGCGTGCCCACCGAGAAGGGCTACCGCGAGTTCGTCGACCGCCTCTCCGAGGTGAAGCCGCTGTCGCCGGTGGAGCGGCGCGCGATCCTCACCTTCCTGGAATCCGGCGTGGATCTCGACGACGTGTTGCGTCGCGCGGTGCGGCTGCTGGCGCAGTTGACGCGGCAGGTAGCCGTCGTCCAGTACCCGACGTTGTCCACCTCGACGGTGCGGCACCTCGAGGTGGTGGCGTTGACGCCCGCCCGGCTGCTGATGGTGGTGATCACCGATTCGGGTCGTGTTGACCAGCGCATCGTCGAGCTCGGCGACGTCATCGACGAGCACCAGCTGTCCCAGTTGCGCGAGATGCTCGGGCAGGCGCTCGAAGGCAAGAGGCTCGCCGCGGCGTCGATCGCCGTCGCCGACCTGGCGTCCCACCTCGACGGCAGAGGCGGGCTCAGCGACGCGGTCGGCCGCTCGGCGACGGTGCTGCTGGAATCGCTGGTCGAGCACACCGAGGAGAGGTTGCTGCTCGGCGGCACCGCCAACCTCACCCGTAACACCGCCGACTTCGGTGGCTCGCTGCGGTCGATCCTGGAAGCCCTCGAAGAGCAGGTGGTGGTGCTACGGTTGCTCGCCGCCCAGCAGGAGGCCGGTAAAGTCACGGTTCGGATCGGTCACGAGACCGAAGCCGAGCAGATGGCGGGCACCTCGGTGGTGACAACCACCTACGGCACGTTGAGCACGGTTTACGGCGGCATGGGTGTGCTGGGGCCCACACGGATGGACTACCCGGGAACTATCGCGAACGTCGCGGCGGTTGCCATGTACATCGGTGAGGTACTTGGCACCCGATAATGGGTGGAAGTCTCGCTCCGATGACGCCGCACAGCGGCATCGAGCACACAGGCATACAGACAGGTGAGGTCAGGCGTGGCACGCGACTATTACGGCATGCTCGGTGTGAGTCGGGGCGCCAGCGACTCCGAAATCAAGCGCGCCTACCGGAAGCTGGCTCGGGAACTGCATCCCGACGTCAATCCCGACGAGCAGGCCCAGGCCAAGTTCAAGGAGATCAGCGCCGCCTACGAGGTGCTCAGCGACCCCGAGAAGCGTCGCATCGTCGATATGGGTGGCGACCCGCTGGAGAACGCCGCCAGTGCCGGGGCCAACGGGTTCTCCGGCTTCGGTGGCCTCGGCGACGTTTTCGAGGCCTTCTTCGGCGGCGGTGCCAGCACCCGCGGTCCGATCGGCCGTGTGCAGCCGGGCAACGACTCACTGCTTCGACTGCAACTTGACCTCGGTGAGTGCGCCACCGGCGTGGCTCGCCACGTCACCGTCGACACCGCGATCCTGTGCGACAAGTGCCAGGGCCGCGGAACGCACGCCGACTCCAAACCGACGAGCTGTACCACCTGCGGTGGACGAGGCGAGGTCCAGAGCGTGCAGCGTTCGCTGTTGGGCCAGGTGATGACGTCGCGGCCGTGCCCGACGTGCCGCGGCGTCGGCGAAGTGATCCCCGATCCCTGTCACCGGTGCGGTGGCGATGGGCGGGTGCGGTCGCGCCGCGAGATCAACGTGAAGATCCCGGCAGGCGTCGGCGACGGGATGCGAGTCAGGCTGGCCGCACAGGGTGAAGTTGGGCCCGGCGGAGGCCCTGCGGGCGACCTTTATGTCGAGGTGCACGAAAGGCAGCACGACATCTTCCTGCGCGACGGCGACGACCTGCACCTCACCGTGTCGGTGCCGATGGTCGACGCCGCGCTTGGCACCAACGTAACCGTTGACGCGATCCTCGACGGACCCACCGAGATCACCATCGCGCCCGGCACGCAGCCGAACTCCGTGACCACGCTGCGCGGGCACGGCATGCCACACCTGCGCTCGGGTGTCCGCGGCGACCTGCACGCGCATATCGACGTCGTCGTCCCGTCTCGTCTGGATCACCAGAGCACCGAGTTGCTGCAGAACCTGCGCGAGCACCGCGCCCAGGACGCCGCCGAGGTGCGGTCGATCAACGGCGCCGCCGCGAACGGGGGCGGCCTGTTCAGCAGGCTGCGCGAGACGTTCACCGGTCGCTGACCTAGACGGCCGTGCGGACGCTCTTCTACGTCGAAGCTGTTCCCTGGCCCGGTGAGCTGTCCGTCGTCGACGGTGACGAAGGTTTCCACGCGGCGACCGTGCGTCGCATCCGCGCGGGCGAACCGGTCACTGTCAGCGACGGCGCGGGAATCGTTGCCGACTGCGTCGTCGAGGACGCGGTCAAGGGTCGCCTCACCGCCCGCGTGCTGGTCCGTCGCACCGAACCCGCCGCCGAACCGTCGGTGACGGTGGTGCAGGCGCTCCCGAAATCGGACCGGTCCGAGTTGGCGATCGAACTGGCCACCGAGGCGGGCGCCGATGCCTTCCTGGCCTGGGAGGCAGCCCGGTGCGTGGCGCACTGGGAGGGCGGGGCCCGCATCGACAAGGGCCTGCGCCGCTGGGCGGCGGTGGCGCGGTCCGCGGCGCGGCAGTCACGCCGGTCCTACATCCCACCCGTCGACGGGGTCGTGACGACGCGCGAGCTGGTGCGCCGGGTCGCGCAGACCTCCGCGACCGTGCTGGCGCTGCACGAGTCGGCCACCGTCCGGCTTGCTGACATCGAAGTGGCGCAGGCGGATTCGCTTATGCTTATCGTCGGTCCCGAGGGCGGTATCGCCGACGACGAGATCGAGGCCTTGACGTCGGCGGGTGCTGTCGCGGTTCGATTGGGCCCGACCGTGTTACGGACGTCGACGGCCGCGGCGGTGGCGCTCGGAGCTCTGGGCGTGCTGACCGGGCGCTGGGATCAGGGCTGAGGAGTCACCGGCTGCCGTAGAGCACGTCGAGGTGATCCAGCAGCATTTCCCGAATCGTGGTCTGTGGGCGACGGGCGTGTGCGACGGTGTCCTGCGGCCAGTGCAGGCCTCCGTCGACGGGATCGATGCCGACCGGCCCGTGACCGATCGCAAAGGGGACGACGCCTGCCGGTGAGCCGGGGCTCCTGGAGTGCACGTGGGACAGGATCTCCTCGGCCGACAGGACCCGCAGGTAGGGGATGATCTCGTGACCGGTCGTCGCTCGCTGCACGAGCTCGAGGCCGTCGGCGAGGCCGAGCAGTTCGCGGTGATCGGGGTGCAGTGCGTCGCCCAACTCTTCGGCCAAGCGGTCCAGGGCAGCGGTCGGGGCTCCCGGCCGGAGTGCGGGCCCAGGTGAGACCAGGCTCAAGCGCGCGGTGAGCCGACGGATGAAGTCGAGAATGTCTCTCGTCGGCGGTGGGTCGAGACGGATGTCACGGCCCCACGTCGGGGAATGCGGGCCGCGTTCTTCGCGGATGACGTAGTCGAGGTTGGTCAGCATCTCGTCGTGAAGACAGGTGTAGAGGTCGCGGGACCGCGGTGGCTCGGGGCCGAGTACGAGTACCTCGTCGGACCAATCGCCACCCGGATCCTCGAGAAAGGCCACGATGTTGCTGCGCCAGTCGTTGTCGCCCCAGGTGACGGGCAGGCACGTCTCCAGGCGCTCTGTCCCGCCGAGCAGATCCGCGAAATCGCCGCCGGGCTCGGGGAACGAGATCGTGATCGCTTCGGCTGCGTCGGTGAAGCGCGACCCCGTCGCGATGTCGTCGGTGCCCAGGAGGCTGGCGTGCAGAAAGTAGTTGTCCCACCCGTCGGCGACGGTGAGTAGCTCGCGGTACTGCGCCGGTAGTGCACGCCCGATCCGGTGCTCGGCAGCCAGGAGCTGCGCCTCGGATGCGCCCGCGTTCGGCGTCGTTTGGGAGTAGGGCTCGTCGGTGACTTTGAAGAGGCGTTCGTTGAGCTCGACCATCCGTTCGAGCAGCTGGTGCCAGGCTCGGGTCCCGACCATCTGTCCTGCCATCATCCCCCCGGGCTCGTTCGACAACCTTGTGAAACGTTAACTGTAGTGAGTTCCCTTCGGGTTGCTCCATTCACCGCTCGCAAACAATCGTTGAATGTCAGTTTGACACCGGAAAGAAACTCTAGAAGCACGGACCAGCCACTTCTGCGTCGTTTGCACGATCCGTGGCTACAACTGAGTATGGCTGTTTCCGCAGTTGCTGATCATCCGCGTCGTCGCAGCTCGGCGCCGGCCGATGGTACGGCAGCGCACCGCGGTTCGATTGTCAGGCGAGCGCGCTGCACACCGGGCCGATGACGCTCTACATCTACGTCGAGGACCGCGAGCAGCTCGAAGAACTGGTCGCCGAAGCGCTGGTCGTTGGCAGTGCGCAGGCGGAGTTCGTGCTCGCCGGCGTCGCCGCCAGCGCGATCGGCGCGATCGGGAAGTGGGGCGGCCCGCTACGCGTTATCCATTGGGCCGCGTCACCGCCCGGCGGTAGACTCAGGCCCATCTAAGACCCCGTTCAGGAAAGCAGGCACTGAAAGCCACGTGACGACCCGCGAGACCAACGCTGCTGTCCAAAGCAGCATCACTGTTCCGCCTGACCTCGTCGTGGGCCTGCTGGGTTCCGCTGACGAGAATCTGCGCGCCCTCGAGCGCACGCTGGCCGCTGACGTGCACGTGCGCGGCAACGTCGTGACCCTCTCCGGTGAGCCTGCCGACGTGGCGCTGGGCGAGCGTGCCCTGTCCGAGCTCGTCGCCATCGCGCGCGGGGGCCAGACACTTACCCCGGACGTCGTGCGCCGCAGTGTCGAGATGCTCACCGGCTCCGGTGACGAGTCGCCGGCCGAGGTGCTCTCCCTCGACATCCTGTCGCGGCGCGGCAAGACGATCCGGCCCAAGACGCTCAACCAGAAGCGCTACGTCGACGCCATCGACACCCACACCATCACCTTCGGTATTGGGCCCGCGGGCACCGGCAAGACCTATCTGGCGATGGCCAAGGCCGTCAACGCACTGCAGACCAAACAGGTCAACCGGATCATCCTCACCCGTCCCGCAGTGGAAGCCGGTGAGCGCCTTGGCTTTCTGCCAGGCACCCTCAACGAGAAGATCGATCCCTACCTGCGCCCGCTGTATGACGCGCTGCACGACATGATGGGCCCCGAGGCCGTCACCAACCTGATGAACACGGGCGTGATCGAAGTTGCGCCGCTGGCATTCATGCGGGGAAGGACGATTAACTCCTCGTTCATCATCCTCGACGAGGCGCAGAACACCACCGCCGAGCAGATGAAGATGTTTCTGACCCGCCTGGGGTTCGGGTCCAAGATCGTCGTGACCGGCGACGTCACGCAGGTGGACCTGCCCGGCGGTGCCAAGTCGGGTCTGCGCGCGGCCGAGGAGATCCTGCACGGCATCGACGACATCCACTTCGTGCAGCTCACCAGCGCGGACGTGGTTCGCCACCAGCTGGTTTCGGAGATCGTCGATGCCTACGCGCGTTCCGAGCAGCGGCCGGATCTCACGATGAACCGGGCCGCCAGGCGCTCCTCGGGCAGCAACAGAGCTCGGTAGATGAGCATCGAAGTCTCCAACGAATCGGGGCTCGACGTCTCCGAGGAGGAGCTCATCAGCGTCGCACGGTTCGTCATCGCGGAGATGAAGGTCAACCCCGCTGCCGAGCTATCGATGGTGCTGCTCGACGTGAGTTCGATGGCCGATCTGCACATGCGCTGGATGGACCTCCCCGGTCCCACCGACGTGATGAGTTTCCCGATGGACGAGCTGGAGCCCGGCGGCAGACCCGACTCGCCCGAGCCCGGCCCGTCGATGTTGGGCGACATCGTGCTGTGCCCGCAGTTCGCGGCAGGACAAGCCGTCGCAGCAGGCCACTCGCTGGGGCACGAGCTCGCACTGCTGACGGTGCACGGCGTGCTGCATCTGCTCGGCTACGACCATGCCGAGCCGGACGAGGAAAAAGAAATGTTCGCGCTGCAGCGAAAGCTGCTCGACGAGTGGTACTCCGACCAGATGCAGGCGTTGCGGCGGGCGCGTCAGCTTGAAAAGGACCGCCGCCTCTTGGACAAGACAAGGTATTTCGACCAACCGTGACCGGATTAGCCCCTCTGCTCGGGACCATCGCTCTGATCGGCCTCGGCGGGTTGTTCGCGGCCATCGACGCCGCCATCAGCACGGTGTCCCTGGCCCGTGTCGAAGAACTCGTCCGCGACGAACGTCCGGGTGCGGTCCGGTTGGCCAGCTTGGTCGCCGAGCGACCCCGGTACATCAACCTCGTTGTGCTGCTGCGAATCTCGTGCGAAATCACCGCCACTGTGCTGCTGGTGTCTTACCTCGACGGACACCTCGGCGTCGAATGGGGGCTGGTGGCCGCCGCCGCCATCATGATCATCTCCAGCTTCGTGCTCATCGGGGTGGGCCCGCGCACTATCGGCCGCCAGCACGCGTACAGCATCGCGCTGACCTCAGCCGTTCCGTTGCAGGGCATCTCGCTTCTCCTCACGCCGATCAGCCGGTTGCTGATCCTGATCGGCAACGCCGTCACGCCCGGCCGCGGTTTCCGTAACGGCCCGTTCGCCTCCGAGATCGAACTGCGCGAGGTGGTCGACCTGGCGCAGCAGCGCGGTGTGGTGGCCGACGACGAACGCCGGATGATCCAGTCCGTGTTCGAACTCGGTGACACCCCGGCGCGCGAGGTGATGGTGCCGCGCACCGAGATGGTCTGGATCGAAAGCGGCAAGAGCGCAGGCCAAGCCACATCGCTCGCGGTGCGCAGCGGCCATTCCCGCATCCCTGTGATCGGCGAGAACGTCGATGACATCGTGGGCGTCGTCTACCTCAAAGACCTTGTGCAGCAGACGTACTACTCCACCAACGGTGGGCGCGATACCGGCGTCGACGAGCTGATGCGCACCGCTGTCTTCGTGCCCGACTCCAAGCCGCTGGACGAACTGCTGCGCGAAATGCAGCGCGACCGTAACCACATGGCGCTGCTGGTGGACGAATACGGCGCGATCGCCGGGCTGGTCACCATCGAGGACGTGCTCGAAGAGATCGTCGGCGAGATCGCCGACGAATACGACACCGATGAGGTGGCTCCGGTCGAGGACCTCGGCGACAACAGGTATCGCCTGTCGGCACGCCTGCCCATCGAGGACGTCGGCGAGTTGTACGGCACCGAATTCGATGACGACCTCGACGTCGACACCGTCGGCGGCTTGCTCGCGCTCGAGTTGGGGAGGGTGCCACTGCCCGGCGCCGAGGTGGTTTCTCATGGGCTGCGGCTGCAGGCCGAGGGCGGCCACGATCACCGTGGCCGGGTACGGGTCGGTACGGTGCTCGTCAGCCCCGTCGAGCGCGAGCCTGAGGAGACCGACGATGAGTGACACGTTGGAAGCCGAGGACGCCAAGTTGGTGACCCTCGCGCGCAGCGCGATGGCCCGTGCCGAGGCCGCCGGCGGCGCGGCGGTTCGCGATCTGGACGGCCGCACCTACGCCGCGGCGCCCGTCGTACTGGCGGCCCTGGAACTCAGCGCCCTGCAGGCCGCTGTTGCGGCGGCGGTGTCCAGCGGGGCAACAGGACTGGAAGCCGCTGTGCTGGTGGGCGGTTCGCTCGACGACGCAGGCGTGGCTGCGGTGCGCGAACTATCGGAGGGCGCCGCGGTCATCGTCACCGACCGGCGTGGAAACCTCGTGTGAGCGACACCGGAGGGCAGGAGCGGAGCGACCCGGGAATGACGCAGTTCCATTCTGGTTTCGTATGTTTCGTCGGCAGGCCGAACACGGGCAAGTCGACGCTGACGAACGCCATGGTGGGCACCAAGGTGGCCATCACGTCCAGCAGGCCGCAGACCACGCGGCACACCATCCGCGGGATCGTGCACCGCGAGGACTTTCAGATCATCCTCGTCGACACCCCCGGCCTGCACCGACCCCGCACACTGCTGGGCAAGAGGCTCAACGACCTGGTGCGCGACACCTACTCTGAGGTCGACATCATCTGCCTCTGCATCCCGGCGGACGAGGCCATCGGCCCGGGTGACCGCTGGATCGTCGAACAGATCCAGTCGGTGTCGTCCAGAACGAAGCTGGTCGGTGTCGTCACCAAGATGGACAAGGTGCCGAAGGACCGCGTCGGAGCTCAGCTGTTGGCCATCAGCGAACTGCTCGGTCCCGATGCCGAGATCGTGCCCGTCTCCGCCGTCACCGGCGAGCAGGTCGACGTGCTGATCGGCGTGCTGGCCGAGGCGCTGCCGCCGGGGCCGGCGTTCTATCCCGACGGCGAACTCACCGATGAGCCCGAAGAGACGCTGATGGCCGAGCTGATCCGGGAAGCGGCCCTTGAGGGCGTGCGCGACGAGCTGCCGCATTCGCTGGCCGTCGTCATCGATGAGATCAACGAGCGTGAAGACCGGGACGACCTGATCGAGGTATACGCCATCCTCTACGTGGAGCGCGACAGCCAGAAGGGCATCGTCATCGGCAAAGGCGGGTCGCGTCTGCGCGAGGTGGGCACCGCGGCGCGTGAGCAGATCGAGAAGCTGCTCGGCACCAAGGTCTACCTCGATCTGCGCGTCAAGGTCGCCAAGAACTGGCAGCAGGACCCCAAACAGCTTGGGCGGCTGGGCTTTTAGCCGCGGTTGGACGCCTCCTGCCGGTCCCACCACACTTCGGGCTGCGCGGTGCCCCAGCCGCTGACGGCCTCCAGCTCGGCAGCCAACGAAATCAACAGCGGCTCACTGTTGGCGGGTCCCATCAGCTGCACGCCGATCGGAAGCCCGTCGGAGGTGAACCCGGCCGGGACGTTGATCGACGGCCACCCCAGCAGATTCCACGGCCACGTGACCGGGCAGGCCTTGATCATCGTGCGGTCGGTGCCGAGGCCGCTGAGCTTGTCGAAGCGCTCAACCCGCGGGGGTGGCAGCGCGGTGGTGGGCGCGACGAGCACGTCCACAATGTTGAAGATCGCATCGATGCGCTTCGCGGTGGCGTTCTCACGGGTGCGCGCGTTGCGCAGAATCGACTCCGACAGCACGCGGCCCATCCGAAGGTTGGAGACGGTGCGGTGATCGAGCGACACGCCAGGCCCCAGCCGGTACGCCCAGTCGAGAAGTCCGGAGGTTGAGCGCGACAAGAAATTCCACGACATGCCCAGGTGGTAATCGGGGTCGGCGGTACGGACGGTGTGGCCCAAGAGCTGCAGTTGGTCGGCAACGCCGATCAGCGCTGCACGGATCTCGGGATGCAGCTGGGCGCGGAAGCCGGTGAACGGGAACTTCGTCGACAACCCGACGGTCAGCGCACCGGGGGACTGGCTGACGGCGTCGAACGCCCGGATCGCTGGTGGCTTGTGCAGATCCCCGTCGACGTTGCCGGAGGCGGCGTCGAGTACCAGCGCGGCGTCGGCGACGGTGCGGGCCAGCACGCCGTTGACCGTGATGCCGTTGAACGACTCGGGCAGCGGCCAGGTGGAGATCCTGCCGCGCTGCGGTTTGATGCCGACGAGATGTGTCCAGGCCGCGGGGATCCGCACGCTGCCTGCGCCATCGGAGCCGATCGCGGCGGCCACCAGTCCCGCAGCGACAGCCGCTGCGCTGCCGCCCGACGAGCCGCCAGGAGTGTGCTCGCGCGACCACGGGTTGCGGGTGTGGCCGAAGGCGGGGCCGCTGGTGAACGGCCACTGGCCGAACTCGCAAGTGTTGGTCTTGCCGACGATGACGGCCCCCGCCGCGCGCAGCCTGCGCACCACCTCTGAGTCCGAGCCTGCATCGGCGACGGCGCCAGCCGTGCCGAAGGCAGTGGGCACCCCTGCCACGTCCACGTCGTCCTTCACCGCGATCGGCACGCCGAGAAGAGGGGACACCTCACCTGCGGCGCGTTTGCGATCGGCAGCGGCGGCGTCGCGCAGAGCCTGCTCGGTGAGCACCACCCGGAAGGCGTTGAGGGTGGACTGGCTGGCCTCGATGGCACGCAGCGACTCGCGCGTGAGTTCCTTCGACGTGACGGCACCGCTGGCCAGCTGGTAGAGCTGGTTGACCACGGTGGGAAAGCGGTCGCGACGGGCACTTGCACTCACGTTTCGAGACTATCGGCGCCGCCTACCGGGTTTGTCTCCGTGCGATGACAAAATGGTGTTATGCGGTCCGGGGCGAGCGAAGCGAGGGGGGAAAATGCGTCTGTACCGTGACCGCGCTGTTGTGCTGCGCCAGCACAAGCTCGGCGAGGCAGACCGCATCGTGACGCTGCTCACCCACGACCACGGACTGGTCCGCGCGGTGGCCAAAGGGGTGCGTCGTACCCGGTCCAAATTCGGGTCGCGGCTGGAACCGTTCGCGCACATCGACATTCAGCTGCACCCGGGGCGCAACCTCGACATCGTCACGCAGGTGGTGTCGCTCGACGCGTTCGCTTCCGACATCGTCAGCGACTACGGCCGCTACACCAGCGCCTGCGCCATCCTCGAGACCGCCGAACGTCTCGCTGGTGAGGAGCGGGCGCCGGCACCGGCATTGCAACGGCTCACGGTCGGGGCGCTGCGCGCCGTCGCCGACGGCAGCAGGCCCCGCGAACTGGTACTCGACGCCTATCTGCTGCGCGCCATGGGCGTCGCCGGATGGGCGCCGTCGCTCATCGAGTGCGCACGTTGCGCCGCCCCCGGCCCGCATCGCGCGTTCCACGTCGCCGCGGGTGGAAGCATCTGCGTGCATTGCAGACCTTCGGGTTCCACCACGCCGCCACAAGGCGTCATCGACCTCATGACCGCGCTGCACGACGGCGACTGGGCGGCGGCGCAGCAGGCCACACCGTCGCACCGCAGTCATGCCAGCGGACTGGTTGCCGCCCATCTGCAGTGGCACCTGGAACGTCAGCTGCGTACATTGCCGCTGGTCGAGCGTGTGTACCGGGCTGCCGATCATCCCGTGCGGCCGGTCAGGCAGGATGTGGCGAATGGCAGGCAAGACCACCTACCCTCAGCTGCCTCCGGCGCCTGACGACTATCCGCTTTTCCCGGACACATCGACGTGGCCGGTGATCTTCCCTGAGCTACCGCAGAAAACCAACGGCAAGTTCTCCCGGCCGCCGCAGCACACGTCGAAGGCGCCGGCGCCGCGGATCCCCGCCGACCAGGTGCCCAAGCACGTCGCCGTGGTGATGGACGGCAACGGGCGCTGGGCCCAACAGCGCGGGCTGGGCCGCACCGAGGGGCACAAGATGGGCGAGGCGGTGCTCATCGACATCACCTGCGGCGCCATCGAGATCGGCATCAAACACCTGACGGTGTACGCCTTCTCTACGGAGAACTGGAAGCGGAGCACCGAAGAGGTGCGCTTCCTGATGGGCTTCAACCGTGAGGTGGTGCGCAGGCGTCGCGAGAACCTCGACGCCATGGGCGTGCAGATGCGCTGGGTCGGGTCGCGGCCGCGGATGTGGCGCAGCGTCATCAAGGAATTCGACATCGCCGAGCAGATGACGGTCGGCAACGACGTCATCACCGTCAACTACTGCGTCAACTACGGCGGGCGCACCGAAATCGTCGAGGCGGCACAGGAGCTCGCCCAGCTCGCGGTCGACGGCAAGGTGAACCCGTCTCGAATCTCGGAGGCGGCGTTCGCCAAACACCTGCACCGGCCCGACATCCCCGACGTCGACCTGTTCATCCGCACCTCTGGCGAGCAGCGGGCGTCGAACTTCCTGCTGTGGCAGGCCGCCTACGCCGAGTACGTGTTCCAGGACAAGCTGTGGCCCGACTACGACCGCCGCGACCTGTGGGCAGCGTGCGAGGAGTACGTCCACCGCAACCGCCGCTTCGGGCGGGCCTGACCATGAGCGCTTGCGCGAAGAGCAGAGCCTCATGAGTGCGCTGCTCGACCGGTTGTCATCAGCGCTGGGTGCGATGATGACCGTCATCGTCGAGGACGACGGCGCCCTCACGGTGACGCACGACGGCATGGTGGCCTCGGTGCGCGTCGTCACCATCGGCGAGGGCCTCGACATGGTGTCGCTGACGCAGCCGCTGGCCTGGGATCTGCCCGTCAACGCCAAGACGCGCGAGCGGGTCGCCGAGCAGGCGTCCAAGACGCTGTTGGGCACCGTCGCGTTGGTCGAGAAGTCGGAGATCGGAACAGCGCTGCCTGCGAACGGGGCTTCCAAGGCTGGGGGCTCGCGCAAGTCTGCGGTGCAGAGGACCGCCGATGTGATGCTGCGCTACAACTTTCCGGGCAACGGTTTGACCGACGACGCCCTGCTGACGCTGGTTCTGATGGTGCTCGGCGGCGGGGCCGACGTGCGGCGCGCGCTAATCGCTTGACCGGCTCACCCTAGCTAGTCGCCGGGTCGCTCCGCTCCTGCCCGCCGGCACGCCGAACAGGTGCCGAAGATCTCCACGGTGTGGCTGACGTCGGCGTACCCGTGTTCGGCGGCGATCGTCTCGGTCCAGGCCTCGACCTGGCGTCCCTGCACTTCAACCGTCGACCCGCAGACACGGCACACCAGGTGATGGTGGTGATGCTCGGAGCACTGCCTATACAGCGACTCGCCGGTGTCGGTGCGCAGGGTGTCGACGGCACCGGTGGCCGCCATGGCCTGCAGCGTGCGGTAGACGGTCGTCAGCCCGATGGCGTCGCCGCGCTTCCTGAGTTCGTCATGCAACTCCTGCGCCGAGCGAAAGTCGCCGATGTCGTCGAGCAGCGCGCTGATGGCGGCCCGCTGTTTGGTGGAGCGGATGCCGGTGGTCACTCGTCGCCTTCTCCCGCGTGAGCGACCGCGTCCAGCACGATGTGTGCCAGGTGCTCGTCGACCAGGCGGTAGAGCACTTCGCGTCCGGACCGCTCACCTGCGACGACGCCCGCTGCCTTGAGGATTCTCAGGTGCTGGCTGACCAGGGGTTGCGGCACTTCCAGCGCGTCGACGAGTTCGTGGACGCACCGCTGGGATTGCTGCAGGTGCATGACGATGGCGATGCGCACCGGCGCGGCCAGTGCCCGCAGGATGTCGCCGGCGCCGTCGAGGATCTCCTTGGACGGCAGCGACGGGAACGGCCTGTCGTTGCTGTGCTCGTGGTCGCCTGCGATGGCGGGTTCGGTCGCCGCGCTACTCATCGCCAGCACCCCCGTTAATGAAAATGGTTGCCGTTTACATTACATGCGCGCGTGCGCATGTCAACGGGTGGCGCGGCCGCATCGCCTCGCGGGTCGGTTCTTCCGCGGCCCGCGCGCAAACTATGGGCGGGATTCGCGCCTGTTCCCCGCCAACCGCCAACGCTGAGCGCCAAGAGTTTGCACTCGGTCGAGCACGCCTAGTCCCGACGCCCTCGCCTTGACAGCTGCAGCGCGATCGCAGCCCGCACACGGGCGATGATGTCGGCTTCGGTGTCGCCCGCGAGCACCCGGACGACGACCCACTCCAGCCGTTGGAGGTCTTCGAGTCGCTTGACGTCACGGACGTACTGCCGGCGATCAGTACGGTGCCGGTCGCCGTCATATTCGATCGCAACCAGGATGTCGGGCCAGGCCATGTCGACGCGGGCCACGAAGCGGCCGTCGTCGAAGACCTCGAACTGAGTCTCCACCGGCGGAAACTTGGCCCGTCGGAGAAGCAGTCGCAGCCATGTCTCCCATAGCGATTCGGCTTTCGGATCCGCCAGCTCCAGCACCCTCTCCAACTGGCGCAGGCCCCGCGCTCGGGGATGACGCGCAGCCAGGCAGGCGATGTCATCGGGCTTGACGTGGGTCGCGTGCATCAGGGCGTCTACTTGTGCCACGGCGGGTTCCAGACGGCCGCGTCGGGCCAGGTCGAAACCAGTGCGCTCGGGCGTTGTCACGCGAATGCCGCGTCGGATGAGTGTCTCGTCATCCGCCAGCACTTCCCGGCGCGTCACAATGCCGTCGGGGGTGAAGGTGTTGTTCCAGAACAACTCGATGTCGACGTCCGCATTGACGTACTCGTTGCCGAGCATCGCAGAGGCGGCCAGTCCTGCGATTACGCCGCGTCTACGCGACCAGAGCCATGCGGCCGCAGTCCGATGCCACAGCGTGACCTCGACGGTGCGGTCCAGGTAAACGCCCGGAAAGATCACGCGATAGCGAGTGCGCAGCTGGTGTCGGTTCAGCAGGCCGCAAGCCATTGCCTCGCCTCCGCGGAACGGTTGATCTGCGATCATGCGGGGAACTTTGGCGAATTTCGGGTAACACCGGTATTCGCTTATCCACAGCGCGTCGATTGCAAAGTGTCGGCGGAATTCGGGCATCTTTTCCGCCCAGGTCCAACACGACACTGGACGCCCAGAACTTGCGCTCGACCCGCGTGGACGGGCCGGCACACGCGCTCGACTACGCTGGTCGGGTTGCTTCACCCGATACGAAAGTCTGAGGATCGTGGCGTCCGTCATCGACACCGTTGCCAACCTGGCCAAACGGCGTGGTCTGGTGTACCAGTCTGGTGAGATCTATGGCGGCACCAAGTCGGCGTGGGATTACGGGCCGTTGGGCGTCGAACTCAAGGAGAACATCAAGCGGCAGTGGTGGCGGTCCGTCGTCACCAGCCGCGATGACGTCGTCGGCCTCGACAGCGCGATCATCCTGCCGCGCGAGGTGTGGGTGGCGTCCGGGCATGTCGAGGTATTCAACGACCCGCTGGTCGAGTGCCTTAACTGCCACAAGCGTCATCGGCAGGACCACATGCAGGAGGCGTACGCCCTCAAAAAGGGAACGCGCCACACTGCCGTTGATCCCGATACCGTGCCGATGAGCGAGATCGTCTGCCCCGATTGCGGCACCAAGGGCCAGTGGACCGAGCCCCGCGACTTCAACATGATGCTCAAGACCTACCTCGGGCCCATCGAGACCGAAGACGGGCTGCACTATCTGCGGCCCGAGACCGCGCAAGGTATCTTCGTCAACTTCGCCAACGTGGTGACGACGTCGCGTAAGAAGCCGCCTTTCGGTATCGGCCAGATCGGCAAGAGCTTCCGCAACGAAATCACGCCGGGCAACTTCATCTTCCGGACCCGTGAGTTCGAGCAGATGGAGATGGAATTCTTCGTCGAGCCGTCGACCGCCGCCGAGTGGCACCAGTACTGGATCGACACGCGACTGCAGTGGTACGTCGACCTCGGTATCAACCCAGAGAACCTGCGGCTCTACGAGCATCCTAAGGAGAAGCTCTCGCACTACTCCGACCGCACCGTCGACATCGAGTACAAGTTCGGCTTCACCGCCAACCCGTGGGGTGAGCTCGAGGGTGTCGCTAACCGCACCAACTTCGACTTGTCCACGCACTCAGAGCATTCCGGTACCGACCTGAGTTTCTACGAGCAGGCCTCCGACACCCGTTACGTGCCGTACGTGATCGAGCCTGCGGCGGGTCTGACGCGCTCGTTGATGGCGTTCCTCGTCGACGCGTATCACGAAGACGAGGCGCCGAACGCCAAGGGCGGCGTCGACAAGCGCACCGTGCTCAAGCTGGATTCGCGGCTGGCGCCGGTCAAGGCCGCAGTGCTGCCGCTGTCGAGGCATGCGGATCTGTCGCCCAAGGCGAAAGATCTAGCCGCGGAACTACGGAAGTTCTGGAACATCGAGTTTGACGACGCGGGCGCCATCGGCCGCCGGTACCGCCGCCAGGACGAGATCGGCACACCCTTCTGCGTGACGCTCGACTTCGACTCACTCGACGATCACGCGGTGACGATCCGCGAACGCGACGCGATGACGCAGGAGCGCGTGTCGATCGACCAGGTCACCGACTACCTCGCCGTCCGCCTCAAGGGCGCCTGACCAACCCCGGCCCAAACTCACCTTTCGGCGGAAAATCCCCAGGTCGTGGTCACCAGAACGTTGATCTCAGCGCACGGCTGAGTCAGCCCTCGAACGCCGCCATTCCCTGTGGTACCGGCTCACGGCTGCCGACGGCGTCGAGTCGTCTCACCGCGTCCGCGGGTAGTGTGATGTCGCCTGCAGCGACGTGCTCCTCGAGATGGGCGATCGACCGTCAGCGATCAACAGCGTGTTCGGCGCGTGGGCCAGCAGCCATGCGAGGCCCACTTGTGCTGGCGTCACGCCGATTTCGTCCGCGACGGCGTTGACCACCGAGTCGTCGGCGACGGCGGGCAACCCTGGGAACGCCGATCCGAGCGGGAAGAACGGCACCCACGCGATGCCCTCGGCCGAGCAGAGTTCGAGCGTCTCCTCCGGGGCGCGGTAGAGCAGGCTGTAGGCGTTCTGAACGCACACGATGCCTGCAGGTAGTGCGTGGCGGATCCCGTCGATTCCCTCCGCACTGACGTACGAGCCGACGACGTCGTCTCGAGCCTGTTGGGAATCCTGTTGGCCAGCAGTTCACGGGAACAGTCGGACCGGATCCTCAATCTGCCGCTCGACGGCCTCTTTGCCAGGCGCTAGCTAGAAGCGACCGCCGCCGCCGTAACTGCGACTCGACGAGCGCGAGGACCCACCGTAGGACGTCGAGCGTCCGGCGCTGCGGCCAGGGCCCCACGTTCCGCCACGGCCGCCTCCGCTGTTGAGGATGCTGCCGATGATGATGCCGCCGAGCACCGCGCCCATGTCGTTGCCGCCGCCGCGGCCGCCATAGTTCGACGTGTACTGCCGCTGCGAACGGGCCACGTCGTCGTTGGCGAGTTGCTGCGCCTGGGCCGCGAGTGTCGACGCGCCGTTGGCGTGCGCGATCGCCTCTGCTGTACTGCTCCCTCGCTTGGCATTGGCCGCCTCGAGCTGCAGGGTGGCCTCGGCGAGCCGAGTGCGCGCCTCCGAGCCCACGCTGCCGCGGCGCGTGTCGATGAAGTCGGAGACGGCCTTGACCCGCGAGCCCGCGGTGAACCACGCCTGGTCCAGCTGACGCGCCAGCCGCTCGGCGTTCTGACGCTCTTCGGTGACGCTGGCCAGCAACCGGTCCAGATCGGCGTTGGCCTTCGTCAACCGAGTGAAGGTCCCCAGCGCGACGGGTCCTCGGATCCGCTGG
>JBPPMS010000097.1:0-19903 GCA_051306175.1 Mycobacterium sp.
CTCCCTCAAGAACGGGAACACCTTCTCCCCGACCGTCGCGAACATCACGGCTGGCTCGTCGTTCTTGAACCGCGACCATCGGAGCTCTTGTTGGTCGGAGCCGAATCGGAGGTCACTTGGCCCGCCGAGGCGACCTTTGCGCTCGGCGAGCGTCTCCAGGTCATCCAGCCGCCGGACGAACAACAGTTAGGTGATCTGCTCGATCACCTCCAGCGTGTTTGAGATGCCGCCGGACCAGAACGCGTCCAGACCCGGTCCATTTTGCCCTTCAACTCACCGGTGATCACGGCGCCGCTCCCTCAACTCATCGTCCTGATCTGCACGGAACTGTATATAGGGCGCCCCCCGAGAAGCAGTGAACGACGCTGAAAATCCACCTCTCTGACCGACGCGACGTCGCGTCGCGCAACGACCGTGGGGACTTGGCGCAAGAAATCCCGCAACTTGCCGCAGGGCGGTTCACTCACGCACTGCCCACACAAAACACAAAGGTCACGAACCATTTCTGGTTCGTGACTTTGTGGTCGCAGTCCGTAGAACCGCTCTCTGTCTCTCTGTGGGCGAAGGGGGACTTGAACCCCCACGTCCCGAAGGACACTGGCACCTGAAGCCAGCGCGTCTGCCATTCCGCCACTCGCCCAAACAACCGGGGAAGACTATCACGCGCATCAGCCCGGTTCCCAAACCGTCGCAGGTGCCGAAACCGGCGCGAATGCCCAGATCCTGGCTCAGGAATCACTGCTGAACTGCACATATGTGATTCTCAGAGTTCTGGTGGTGCCGTATCCTGCGCGCAGGCCGATACCATGCTTAGAAAACCGGAGGGTGCGACGACACGCTGTGTGGTCCCACCGTCACCTGGGTAAACGCGAGAGAACGGATGACGGGCGGTGACATGGGAGTCCAGAGGGGGATCGTCTCCCGCATCGAGCGTCGCCTCGAGGACACTGTCGGTGACGCTTTCGCCAGGGTTTTCGGTGGATCGATCGTCCCCCGGGAGGTGGAGTCGCTGCTGCACCGCGAGGCCGCCGATTCGGTTCGCAGCGTCGCAGGCGGACGAATGTTGGCTGCGAACGAGTACGTCATTACTCTCAGTGGTTCTGATTACGCCACACTCAGCGCCGACCGAGATCTCACATCGGACTCTTTTGCCAAACACTTGGGGGGACACATCAGTGAACAAGGGTGGCAAACGTATGGTGATGTCGTCGTCAGGTTCGAACAGTCGCCGAATCTGCGCACCGGCCAGTTACGGGCGAGGGGCGTCGTCAATCCTGATGCCAGCCCCGCCCGCCCTGACTCGACCCTCAGCGAACCTGCTTCAGCACAACCCGAACTCGCGTCAAGCGCAGAACCAGGAGTACCACCGATGACCGACAATCCCAGCTACCGCGGCGGCCAGGGTCCCGGGCGGCCCTCCGACGAGTACTACGACGACCGCTACCACCGGCCCCAGGATCCTCGCGCGGGTGCGGCCGATCCGCGCGGAGCCTATCCCGACCAGGGCGGCTATCCCCCGCCGCAAGGTGATCCGTACCAGCAGCGAGGCGGATACGAACCGGGTGGCTACCCCGAGCAGGGCGGTTACCCCGAGCAGGGCGGCTATCCCGAGCAGGGCGGCTACCCGGATCAGGGTTACGGGCCGGGTTACGAACAGCGCCCCCCCGCCGGGTACGGCGCACCGCAGGGCGCCCCGGCTGGATACGACCAGGGCTACCGCCAGGGCCCAGGTGGCTACGGTGGCCAGCAGCCCGGCTACGGCGGCGATTACGGCCGTCCCCCGGGACCCCCCGGTCCCGCCGCTCCCGCCCGTGGCTACGAGGACCCCGGCTACGGCCGAGACCCTCGCCAGCCCGGCGGCTACCCGGAACAGGGCGGTTATCCCGCCGAGCAGGGCGGCTACGACCAGGGTTACGGAGGCGGCCAGTACGGCCAAGGCTACGGCGGCCCTCCCGACTACGGCCAGGGCTACGGCGGCGCGGCATACGACCAGCCGCCGGCGGCAGGCTATGACCAGCCCCCAGGCGGCGGATACGACTACGCCGCACAGCAGCCGGGCTACGGCGGTTACGGGCAGAACGGTCCGGGCGGCACCATCACGCTGCAGCTCGACGACGGCAGCGGCCGCACCTACCAATTGCGCGAGGGCGCCAATGTGATTGGGCGCGGGCAGGACGCGCAGTTCCGGCTCCCCGATACCGGCGTCTCGCGCAGGCATCTGGAGATCCGCTGGGACGGTCAGGTGGCGCTGCTGTCGGACCTGAACTCGACCAACGGCACCACGGTCAACAACGCACCCGTGCAGGAATGGCCGCTGGCCGACGGCGACGTCATCCGGCTGGGACACTCCGAGATCGTCGTCCGCGTCCACTGACGTCCGGGAACGCCTGAAGCTCTCAGACCGAAGCTGTCAGCTTCCCCTCGCGTTCCCCGTCGTCAAAGTATCGTGACGTTGCCAACTGGCTCTGCCGCCGGCGGCCGACAACCGCACGGCCGCATCCGCCCAGAGCACCACGGCCCGACGAGGACGGAGAGTACCGCCAGATGCAGGGACTCATGCTGCAGCTGACGCGTGCCGGATTCCTGCTGTTGCTCTGGCTTTTCATCTGGTCGGTGCTGCGCATTCTGCGCACCGACATCTACGCGCCCACCGGTGCCGTCATGGTCCGCCGCGGCCCTTCGTTCCGCGGTGGCCTGCTGCCATCACGGCAGCGACAACGAACACCTCGTCATCTGGTGGTCACGGCAGGGGCGCTGATGGGCACACGGATAACGCTCGGTAGTCAGCCGGTCTTGATCGGGCGTGCCGACGACTCCACGATTGTGCTCACCGACGATTACGCCTCGACGCGTCACGCGCGACTTTCGCAGCGCGGCGCGGATTGGTATGTAGAAGACCTAGGATCTACCAACGGCACATACCTCGACAGGGCAAAGGTGACGACGGCAGTACAAGTACCCATGGGCACGCCGGTGCGAATCGGCAAGACTGTCATTGAGCTGCGCCCGTGAAGCGCGCGATAAGCGAAGTGACCCCGCGCACGCGAGGAGCGCTATGGCTCTGGTCCTGAGATATGCCGCGCGCAGCGACCGCGGTCTGGTCCGCGCCAACAACGAGGACTCCGTGTACGCGGGCGCCCGCCTGCTGGCACTGGCCGACGGCATGGGTGGGCACGCGGCGGGCGAGGTGGCGTCCCAGCTCGTGATCGGCTCGCTGGCGCACCTCGATGAGGACGAGCCGGGCGGCGACCTGCTGGGCAAGCTCGACATCGCGGTGCGCGACGGCAACGCCTCGATCGCAGCGCACGTGCGAGCCGAACCCAATCTAGAGGGCATGGGCACCACGCTGACCGCAATTCTTTTCGCGGGCGGGCGCATTGGGCTGGTCCACATTGGCGACTCGCGCGGTTATCTGATGCGCGACGGCGAGCTGGTCCAGATCACCAAGGACGACACCTTCGTGCAGACCCTCGTCGACGAGGGGCGCATCACCGCCGAGGAGGCGCACAGCCACCCCCAGCGGTCGCTGATCATGCGCGCGCTCACCGGCCACGAGGTGGAGCCGACGCTGATCATGCGGGAGGCCCGCGTCGGCGACCGTTATCTGCTGTGTTCTGACGGGCTGTCCGACCCGGTGAGTTTCGAGACGATCGCCGAGGCACTGAAGGTCCCCGACGTCGCCGAAGCCGCCGATCGACTCATCGAACTCGCGTTGCGGGGCGGTGGGCCTGACAACGTGACCGTGGTGGTCGCCGACGTCATCGACTACGAATACGGCCAGACCCAACCCATCCTGGCGGGCGCGGTCTCCGGCATCGACGACTACTCCGCGCCGCCCAATACCGCCGCGGGGCGTGCCTCCGCGTTCAATCCCCGGCGCAATGCCCAGACCAAACCCGTTGCGGCCGAACCGGATCCACCGCACATGAAGTCCTGGTATCGGCGTCGCTGGATGACCATCGCCGTATTGGTATTACTCCTCGTGGTGGCGGCCCTCGGGGCTGGGCGCCTGTTCGTCCGCAGCTACTACTACGTCACCGCACACGACGACGTCGTGTCCATCATGCGAGGCGTCGACGACTCGTTCGCCGGGATCTCGTTGAACGAACCGTTCCAGTTTGGGTGCCTCAGCGGCACCGGCGCGTTGTCGCTGATCGATTACGGCGAGGACGGGCAGGACTGCGAACCATTCAAGGTTCAGGACCTGCGGCAATCCGAGCAGGCTTCGGTGATCGACGGCCTCCCCGCCGGGTCGAAGGACGAGGCCATCAACCGAATGCAGGATCTGGCCGACAAAGCCCTGCCGCTGTGCACGCTGCTACCGCCCCCTGAGGCCACCGCGACAACGACCACCCAGACAACGACCACCCAGACGACCACCCAGACGACCACCACGACGACCACCGAAGCGGCCGCGCCGTCAGCGAGTGCCTCCGCGCAGCGGCCGCCCGACGTACCCGGCGGCCAAGGACCCGCGACCAATTCCGAAGTACCTGCGCCCACGGAATCCGACCCGCTTCGGCCTACCACGACCACGACGACCACTTCGTCGACCACTGCTGCGCCGACGCCATCAACGCCAGCACCGAATCCGGGGGTTAATTGCCGGGCGGCGGCGTGACCACTGCACCGCAGTCGCCCGTCGCCGTCACTCCGCCGCTGCCAAATCGGCGAAACTCGGAGTTGGCGCTGCTGGGCTTCGCGGCTGTCATCACCACCGTGGCCCTGATCCTTGTCGAGGTCAACCAGGAACAAAGCCTGAGCTGGGATCTGGCGCAGTACACCGTCGGATTCCTGTTGCTGTTCGGCGGCGCTCACCTGGCCATCCGGCGGTTCGCGCCGTACGCCGATCCACTGATACTGCCGGTGGTGGCGGTCCTCAATGGGCTGGGCCTGGTGATGATCCACCGCCTAGACCTCAGCGCGGGTGAGGTCACTGAGCGAGGCACCGGGGTCACCGCGCAGCAGCAGATGCTCTGGACCCTCGTCGGGGTCGCCGCTTTCGCGCTGGTCGTGATCTTGCTCAAGGACCATCGCGCGCTCGCTCAGTACGGCTACCTTTTCGGGCTCGCAGGCCTGGTGCTGCTGGCAATCCCCGCGGTACTGCCGTCGTCGATCTCGGAGACCAACGGCGCGAAGATCTGGATTCGTTTGCCGGGGTTCAGCATTCAGCCTGCCGAGTTCTCCAAGATCTTCTTGCTCATCTTCTTCGCCGCAGTATTGGTGGCCAAGCGCGACCTGTTCACCAGCGCAGGCAAGCACGTCATCGGGGTTAACCTGCCGCGGCCCCGCGACCTGGCGCCGTTATTGGTCGCGTGGATCGCGTCGATCGGCGTGATGATCTTCGAAAAGGACCTAGGCACATCGCTTCTGCTGTTCGCATCGTTTTTGGTGATGGTCTACATAGCCACCGAGAGGATCAGCTGGGTGGTCATCGGGCTCGGCCTGTTCGCCGGGGGAAGCGTTGCCGCATACCAGCTTTTCAGCCACGTCCAGGTGCGCGTACAGAACTGGCTGGATCCCTTCGCCGACCCTGGCGGTAACGGCTACCAGATGGTGCAGGCGCTCTTCAGCTTCGCCACCGGTGGGATCTTCGGCACCGGCCTGGGCAACGGCCAGCCCGACTACGTACCCGCGGCATCCACCGACTTCATCACCGCCGCCATCGGTGAAGAGCTCGGCTTCGTGGGCTTCGCAGGCGTTTTGATGCTCTACACCATCTTGATCATGCGCGGACTTCGTACCGCGATCGCGGTCCGCGACAGCTTCGGGAAGCTGCTGGCCGCGGGACTGTCCGCCACCCTGGCCATCCAGCTGTTCATCGTCGTCGGCGGCGTGACCAAGCTGATCCCCCTGACGGGCCTGACCACGCCGTGGATGTCCTACGGCGGATCGTCCCTGCTGGCCAACTACGTACTGCTGGCGCTGCTGGTATGCATCTCACACGCCGCCCGCCGCCCGGTGCCCGTCAAGCCGCCGAACACGTCGTCGATTGCCGGTGCGAGGACCGAGGTGATTGCGAAATCATGAACACCTCACTGCGCCGCATCGCCATCGCGATCATGGCTCTGATCGTTCTGCTGCTGTTCAACGCGACCCTCACCCAGGTCTTCACCGCCGACGGTCTGCGCTCGGATCCACGCAACCAGCGGGTGCTGCTCGACGAATACTCGCGGCAGCGCGGCCAAATCATTGCGGGTGGCCAATTGCTGGCGTACTCGGTGTCCACCGGCGGTCGCTACCGGTTCCTCCGCAGCTACCCCGACCCGCAGCTCTACGCCCCCGTCACCGGCTTCTATTCCCTGCGCTATTCGAGCACCGGCCTGGAACGCGCCGAAGGCGCCGTGCTCAACGGCTCGGACGAGCGACTCTTCGCCCGACGGCTGGCCGACTTCTTCACCGGACGCGATCCCCGCGGGGGAAACGTGGCCACCACCATCAACCCCGACATCCAGAAGGCGGCCTGGGAAGCCATGCAGACCGGCTGCGAGGGCGGCCCCTGCAAGGGCGCCGTCGTCGCCCTGGACCCGGCGACCGGCAAGATCCTGGCGATGGTCTCGGCGCCGTCCTACGACCCCAACCTGCTGGCATCGCACGACGATGCCGAACAGGCGCAGGCCTGGGCGGCGCTGCGCGACGACCCCAATTCGCCGCTGACCAATCGGACGATCCACGAGATCTACCCGCCCGGTTCCACGTTCAAGGTGATCACCACCGCCGCGGCCCTGGAGGCAGGCATCGGCATGGACGAGGTGTTGACGGCGCAATCCCAGGTCCAACTGCCTGACAGCACCGTGACCCTGCAGAACTTCGGCGGCAACACCTGCGGCAGCCTGCCGACCACCACATTGCGTGAAGCATTCGCCCGGTCCTGCAACACCGCGTTCGTCGAGCTGGGCCTGCAGCTGGGGGCCGATCCGATCCGTGCGATGGCCGCCGCATTTGGATTTGACACAGCTCCGGAGACGATTCCGCAAGAGGTGGCCCAGTCCACCGTCGGCCCCATGATCGACGGCGCCGCCGTCGCCATGTCCAGCATCGGGCAGAAGGACGTGGCCGTGACGGTCCTGCAGAACGCTATGGTGGCTGCTGCCATCGCCAACGACGGAGTTGTGATGCGCCCCTACCTCGTCGAGAACCTGCAGGGACCCGACCTGGCCAACCTTTTCACGACGTCCCCAGCAGTGCAGCAGCGTGCGGTGTCACCGCAGGTCGCCGCTAAGCTAACGGAGCTTATGGTCAGCGCCGAAGAGGGCACATCGCAGAAAGGGGAAATCCCCGGCGTGCAGATCGCATCCAAAACCGGTACGGCCGAGCACGGACTCGACCCGGCTAACACCCCGCCGCACGCGTGGTACATCGCCTTCGCTCCGGAACCGCAGCCCAGAATCGCCGTCGCCGTCCTGGTGGAAAGCGGCGGCGACCGGCTCTCAGCCACCGGAGGCGCCCTCGCCGCGCCGATCGGCCGGGCCGTTATCGCAGCGGCGTTAGGTGCGGGATCTTGAGCCCGCGAAGGCGAGCGCGAGTGAGGATCGCAGCGAGGAACGAGCCAGGACCGCCGCGAGCGGGAGGCGAGCAATGAGCCCCCGCGTCGGCGTCACCCTGTCCGGCCGCTACCGGCTGCAGCGACTCATCGCGACCGGCGGCATGGGCCAGGTCTGGGAAGGCGTCGACAGCAGGCTTGGACGCCGCGTCGCCGTCAAGGTACTCAAGGCCGAGTTCTCCTCCGACCCCGAGTTCGTCGAACGATTCCGCGCAGAAGCGCGCACGGTCGCGATGCTGAACCACCCGGGCATCGCGGGCGTCTACGACTACGGCGAAACCGATATGGACGGCGAGGGCCGCACCGCCTACCTGATCATGGAGCTGGTCAACGGCGAACCGCTGAACTCGGTGCTCAAGCGCACCGGCCGCCTGTCCCTGCGGCACGCGTTGGACATGCTCGAGCAGACCGGCCGCGCCCTGCAGGTCGCCCACAGCGCGGGACTCGTGCACCGCGACGTCAAGCCGGGCAACATCCTCATCACCCCGACCGGACAGGTGAAGCTCACCGACTTCGGCATCGCCAAGGCCGTGGACGCCGCACCCGTCACGCAGACCGGCATGGTGATGGGCACCGCCCAATACATCGCCCCCGAACAGGCCCTCGGCCATGACGCCACCGCCGCCAGTGACGTGTACTCCCTCGGCGTGGTCGGCTACGAATCGGTGTCAGGTAAGCGGCCCTTCGTCGGTGAAGGCGCATTGACCGTCGCCATGAAGCACATCAAGGAGCAGCCCGCGCCGCTGCCCGCCGATCTGCCGCCCAACGTGCGTGAACTGATCGAGATCACGCTGGTCAAGAACCCCAGCATGCGGTACCGCAGCGGTGGGCCGTTCGCCGACGCCGTCGCGGCCGTTCGGTCCGGGCGCCGCCCGCCCCGGCCCAACCAGGCCCCCTCGATCGGACGGGCCACGCCCGCGGCCATCCCGGCAGGAACACAGGCCCGTCAAGCCGTCGGTGCCACCACGCGTACACCAGCGCCTGCCGCGGCACGGCGCCCTCCCGCCGCTAACCACCGCACCCAGCTGGCACGCAGCACCTTCTCACCGGGCCAGCGTGCCCTGCTGTACGCGGCAGGCGTGCTGGGCGCGCTGGCTATCATCAGCGCCATCATGATCGCGCTGAACGCGAGGGAAGAACCCGTCCCCACCGAGGCCCCGCCGGGCGGAACAACCACTGCGGTGGAGCCCGCCCCCGCACCCGGCGAAACGGCCCCTGCTGAAACACCAGCTCCGGAGCCCGGAGCGGCGGAAACCGTTCCCAGCTACCAACCGCGATGGACAGGCCCGGGGTTGGATCCGGGCGCGGCAGGGCACACTGGGATGGACCCACGATCGGTGAGTCGGCTGATTGACGTCCCGATGACACTCCACACCGCAGACAAGATATGGCCATGACCACCCCGCAGCACCTGTCCGACCGCTACGAGCTGGGCGAAATACTCGGCTTCGGTGGCATGTCCGAAGTTCACCTTGCGCGGGACACCCGCCTGCACCGGGACGTAGCGGTCAAGGTTCTGCGCGCCGACCTGGCCCGCGACCCCAGCTTCTATCTGCGGTTCCGCCGGGAAGCCCAGAACGCGGCGGCGCTCAACCACCCCGCGATCGTCGCCGTGTACGACACGGGCGAAGCGGACACCGGAAGCGGTCCCCTGCCCTACATCGTGATGGAGTACGTCGACGGCACCACGCTGCGCGACATCGTCCACACCGATGGGCCCATGCCCCCCAAGAAGGCCATCGAGACCATCGCCGACGCGTGCCAGGCGCTGAACTTCAGCCACCAGCACGGCATCATCCACCGCGACGTCAAACCGGCCAACATCATGATCAACCGCGCCGGAGCGGTGAAGGTGATGGACTTCGGCATTGCCCGCGCTATCGCCGACGCAGGCAACAGCGTCACGCAGACGTCGGCCGTGATCGGCACCGCACAGTACCTCTCCCCCGAGCAGGCCCGCGGCGAGACGGTAGACGCCCGCTCAGATGTGTATTCGCTGGGCTGCGTGCTCTACGAAATGCTCACCGGCGAACCACCTTTCGTCGGCGACTCGCCCGTCGCGGTGGCTTATCAACACGTTCGCGAAGATCCTATTCCACCGTCGCGACGGCACCCCGGCATCTCCCCCGAGCTCGACGCCGTCGTGCTCAAGGCGTTGGCCAAGAACCCTGAGAACCGCTACCAGAGCGCCGCGGACATGCGAGCCGATCTGGTCCGCGTGCACAGCGGCGAAGCCCCCGACGCGCCCAAGATCCTCACCGACGACGAGCGCTCGTCGCTGCTGGCCGCCAACGTGGTTCCTGCCCACGACGCCCACACCGACCAGCTGCCCATCCAGGGCGGCGGCGACATCGACTACGGCGAGCGCGGCCGCGGCTCCATCGCCCGCTGGGTAGTCGCCGTGGCGGTGCTCGCCGTGTTGACCGTGGCGGTGACCCTTACCATCCAATGGTTCGGCGGAACCACCCGCGACGTGCAGGTACCCGATGTTGGCGGCACCCAGGAGGCCGAAGCGATCATCGCGCTGCAGAACCTCGGGTTCGAGACCCGCAGTGAGCAGCAGGAGAGTTCCGAGGTGCCCGCCGACAGCGTGATCGGCACCGAGCCCGCCGCGAACTCGATGGCGGGCGCGGGTGACGTGATCACCATCATCGTGTCCGCCGGACCCGAGCAGCGGACCGTCCCCGACGTGACCGACCTGACCTACGACGACGCCGTGCGCGAGCTCACCGACGCCGGGTTCGAGAACTTCAGGCGCAGTAACAAGCCCTCGCCGGCGGACCAGCGCGACCGCGTCATGGAGACCAACCCCGCCGCTAATCAGACGGCGCCGATCACCGAGACCATCACGATCACCATCGGCTCGGGACCCGAATCCGAGCCCGTTCCGGACGTCAAAGGTCAGACAGTCGAGGTGGCACAGCGCAACCTGGACGCGTTCGGCTTCAAGACATCGGTACCCGTCGAAGTCGACAGCACTGAACCCGCCGGAACCGTCATCGGCACCACTCCCCCTGCGGGCGAGGCTGTTTCGCTGGACACCGTGATTCAGATCCAGGTGTCGCGCGGAAACCAGTTCATCATGCCCGACCTCACCGGCCAGTTCTGGACCGACGCCGAACCACGCCTGCGCGCGCTTGGCTGGACGGGCTTCCTCGACAAGGGCGCTGACGTGCGCGACAGCGGCGAGCGCACCAACGCGGTGGTCACGCAGAGCCCGTCGGCCGGGAGTGCGGTCAATTTCACTACGACCATCACGATAAGTTTCGCTGCCTGACGGTGTAGTGCCGCGACGTCAAGCCGTCAACCATCCTCGTCGTCGACTTCGCCTATCGGATCCATTTCGGCTTCGCCCGCGGAGTGCGCTCAGGCAGAGGTGCGGTCGGCCGCTGTCGCGGTTCGTACCGTCTCGGCGACCTCGCGCTCGAGCGCACCGACGAGCGCCTCGGATGGGGCTTGCCCGCAGTATGCCAGCCAGTTGGCCAGCATCCGGTGCCCGCCCTCGGTCAGGATCGACTCGGGGTGGAACTGGACGCCATGGATCGGCAGCTCGGTGTGCCGCACGCCCATGATCACACCGCCCGAGGTGCGCGCGATCACCTGGAGCTCACCGGGGACCGTCTCGGGCAGGATGGTCAGCGAGTGGTAACGCGTAGCGGTAAACGGATCCGGAAGTCCCTGCAGTACACCGTTACTGGTGTGATAGACGGTGCTGGTCTTACCGTGACGCAGTTCCGGGGCCCGGTCCACCGTCGCGCCGAAGGCCACGCCGATGGCCTGGTGCCCCAGGCACACGCCCAGCAGCGGTGTGCCGCTGGCCGCACACGCGCGCACCAGCGGAATCGACGCTCCTGCGCGCTCCGGGGTACCCGGGCCCGGGCTGAGCAGCACACCGTCGAACTCGTCTGCCGCCGCGGTGATGTGCCCTTCGGTGGCCAGCCGGCTGTCGTCGTTGCGCCAGACTTCGGCGGTGCAACCCAGCTGACCCAGGTACTGCACGAGGTTGAACACGAAGCTGTCGTAATTGTCGACGACCAGGACACGCACCATCGTCCGAGCGTAATGGCTCAGCGCACCTGAACTTTCCCCGCTAGCGCCGTCAGTAGCCGAGCGGACCGTTCGGCTGGGCGTACCGCAGCAGCAGCGGATCGCTGTGCCCCACCACCTCAACCTCGGCGCGGGCTTCTTCGGCGTAACCCAGGCCGAAGCGGGCCACGTACTGGCGGTACAGCACCACCAGCGGCGCCTGCCCGAGCGCGGCCTGCATGGCGGCGACGTCGCCGATGGCGGTGATGACGTACGGCGGGCTGTAGGTCCGCCCGTTGAGTAGCAGTGTGTTGCCGACGCAGCGCGGCACAGACGTGGCGACAATACGCTGGTCCTGCATCTGGATGGCCTCCGCTCCTGCATTCCACAACGCGTTGAGCACCGCCTCGATGTCCTGCTGGTGCACCACGAGGTCGTCGGGCGACGCGTCGCGCGGAAAGCGGCCTTCGGCGTCGCGCTGAGCGTCGTTGAGGGTGACGACGAGGCCGGGGCCCACCACCGGCTTTAGACCAGACTGCGCGGCCAGGAGGTCGTTGCGGTCCAGGATGGCGGTGAGTGCGGCGTCGGTGTTCGGTGACCCGCCGTGGTGGTTGTCGATCTGGGCCACCATCGCGTCGCGCTGCGCGGTCAATCGGTCGACGGCGATCTGCGCGTCCCGCACCAGGTCAACCAGACGCGGTGCATCACTGCCCCGGATCTCGTCGCCGCCTGCGGCCCCGTGGGTCGCGGCCAGAAGCAATCCGGCGGCCAGGCACACGGCAGGCACGCCGACCGGCCAGGCGGGACGACAGAGCGACACCGCGTGATCACCTCCCTGCCCGTACCGCCGCTGCGCGGGGGACGGGACCGCTACGCGACTGCGTTAGTCTCATACTGACAGCGTTCGCCGCACTCGAAGGTCGCCATGCCCAAGTCAAAGGTCCGCAAGAAGAACGACTTCACCATCAGCCCGGTGAGCCGTACCCCCGTCAAGATCAAGGCAGGGCCGTCCAGCACATGGTTCGTGGCGTTTTTCATCGGTCTGATGCTCGTCGGCCTGGTGTGGCTGATCGTCTCGCAGTTGGCCGGAACGACCATCCCGTTTCTGTACGACCTGGGGCCGTGGAACTATGCGATCGCCTTTGCCTTCATGATCACGGGTCTGTTGCTGACCATGCGCTGGCGCTGACCAGTCCACCACGGTTGAAACGCGCGCCGTTGTCCTCACGTCATTCGCAAACCGGCAACCTAACGGCTACTCAATCACACGGTTGTGATTCATCCCCATTGGGGATAGCACCTGTGGATAACCGCATCCCCTGTGGTGGAGCCGACTAGGACCACTATGCAGCAAACTCAATGGAGCCCACCCGCTGCGGGAATCGCTGGTTGTGGGATCGGCGGTATCGTGATAGCTACCGCCGCTGTGACCGTCGTCACAGAGGCGCCAGGGCGGGTGCTCGCGGGAATCGCGGCTATCGGTTTGCTCGCCTTCGCGATCATCTCCTGGCGGGCCCGGCCCAAGTTGGCTATTACCGACGCCGGTCTGGCCTTCCGGGGCTGGCGCACTACGTTCGTCTTCACCAAGGCGGACATCAAGATCATACGGATCACCGAGTTCCGCCGCATCGGCCGCAAAGTCCGCCTGCTCGAGATCGACACGGCCGACAATCGGCTGTTCGTCCTGACCCGATGGGACCTGGGCACCAATCCCCTCGACGTGCTCGACGCCCTCACCGAAGCCGGCTACGCAGGCAACTAGCCGCCCCTGAACACCACGACGCCGCCGGCATGAGTGCGCTTACCGGCGGCGTGGCGTGAACGTCAGGAAACGGTGATCGATTCGATCACTACCGGCTCGGACGGACGGTCGGAGCGATCGGTGGCGGTGGTGGCGATGGCGTCGACCACCTTCTGCGAATCAGGCTCGACCACCTCACCGAAGATGGTGTGCTTGCGGTTCAGGTGCGGCGTCTTACCGACGGTGATGAAGAACTGCGAACCGTTGGTGCCCGGTCCGGCGTTGGCCATTGCCAGCAGGTAGGGCCTGTTGAACTGCAGCTCAGGGTGGAACTCGTCACCGAACTGGTACCCCGGCCCGCCACGACCGGTACCGGTCGGGTCCCCGCCCTGGATCATGAAGCCGTCGATGATCCGGTGGAACACGGCACCGTCATAGAACGGGCCCGACGTGCTGCCGGAAGCATTCTCGGTGCTGTAGTCCTTGGAGCCCTGAGCGAGGCCGACGAAGTTGGCGACTGTCTTGGGCGCGTGGTTTCCGAAGAGCGCGATCTTGATATCGCCGCGATTGGTGTGCAGGGTCGCGGTTGCGGTCTGAATGGGGCTCGTCACGAAATCACAGTGTGCCACCCGCGTCCCAACGTGCTTCCTTGGGCCCGTGTTGACGCAAAGGGTGGCAATCTGGGAGATCTAAGGGCGCTGATGCCCCGGCAGAAAGGCAGCACATGAGTGCTTCATCTGAATCCCGACCCACTCCAGGCGAGCGATTGACCCGCGGCCTCAAATACACCGCCGTCGGACCCGTCGAGATCACCCGAGGTGCCCTCGGACTGACGGTCAATACGTCCAAGGCGACCGCGACCCAGTTGCGCAGCCGTTACCGCAGTTCGAAGCTGGCTCGCCAGGTCAGAACCGAACTGACTGCGGCGCAGGAGTCCATCGCCAACGAGATTGCCGCCGCCCAGGACTTGGTGGCGAGCCTGCCGCAGACGATTACGGAAGCCCGTGCACCCAAGCGCAGGTTCCGCCGTCCCCTCCTGCTGGGCGCCGTCGGTGTCGCGACACTGGCGATCGGCGGGGTGGCGTTCTCGATCATCCGACGGTCCATGCAGCCTGAGCCGTCTACGCTGCCGCCGAGTGTAGACGTCGAGCCCCGTCCGTAATCATAAGCTGACCAACCCAAATCATGACCGTCAGCGTCTTCGACCTCTTCTCGATCGGCATCGGCCCGTCGAGTTCTCACACGGTGGGACCGATGCGTGCCGCCGCCCGCTTCGTTGCAGAAATCAGCGCAGACGGCGCACTGGACAAGGCCCGTGCGGTCCACGTCGATCTCTACGGTTCGCTCGGTGCCACCGGGGCGGGCCACGGCACGGTGGGTGCAGTGGTTCTCGGCCTCGCAGGAGCCGACCCCGAAACCCTGGACCCGGTAGCGGGCCGCGCCCGCCTCGAGGAGATCGCCCGAAGCGGACTGCTGCAGCTGGCGGGCATGCATCCTGTGGCCTTCGACGCGAAGTCTGATGTCGCACTTCTGTTGCACACGTTGGATTTTCATAGCAATGGGATGCAGTTCGAGGCGTTCGGCCCGGACGGGGAGTCGCTACACAAGCGGGTGTATTTCTCGGTCGGCGGCGGGTTCATCCTCGACGAGAACGAAGCGGCGCATCCTCCCGCCGACGACGTGGTCCTTCCACATCGCTTCACGACGAGCGCGCAGCTGGTCGCCGAAGCCGAGCGCCACCAATGCACGATCGCGCAGTTGATGACGCGCAACGAAGCCGCCTTGGCGCGCACCCCCGACCTGCGCGAGGGTGTTCTGCAGATCTGGCATGCGATGCAGGCCTGCGTAGACGCGGGCCTGAGGGCTCGCGGTACCCTCCCGGGGGCACTGCGGGTCAAGCGCAGAGCGGGTTTGCTGGCGGAATCCCTGAAGACGACGCCCGACGACCCGCTGCACGCGGTGGACTGGCTGACGGTCTACGCGCTTGCCGTCAATGAGGAGAACGCCGCGGGCGGCCGCGTGGTCACAGCGCCTACCAACGGTGCCGCGGGCGTCATCCCGGCGGTGCTGCACTACTACCGACGCTTCATTCCAGGCGCCGACGACGATGGGGTTGTCGAATTCCTTCTTACCGCAACAGCTATCGGCATTCTCTTCAAGACCAATGCGTCGATCTCAGGCGCCGAGGTCGGCTGTCAGGGCGAAGTGGGCTCGGCGTGCTCGATGGCGGCCGCGGGATTGGCGGCAGTATCCGGCGGCACTCCCGCGCAGATCGAGAACGCCGCCGAGATCGGCATCGAGCACAACCTCGGGCTCACCTGCGATCCCGTCGGCGGCCTGGTACAGATCCCGTGTATCGAGCGCAACGCCGTCGCCGCGGTGAAGGCTGTCACCGCGGCACGGATTGCGTTGCGCGGCGACGGAACTCATCACGTCAGCCTAGACACAGCGATCAAGACGATGCGTGAGACCGGTGCGGACATGCAGGACAAGTACAAGGAGACATCGCGCGGGGGTCTGGCGTTGAACGTGGTGGAGTGTTAGATCTGCCGCGACACCATCCATCTCGGCGACAACGCGGCAGTGCACTCTGCCGATTCACATGCCGAAGCCGGTGTGGTCGTGACCGCCGGTGTTCTCATCTCGGATGGGCGCAAGGCCGCTACGGAAAGGGGTGTTCGGGCGTTGGATTCTTGTGGTGCTGCTGGCCCGCCGCCCACGGGTGCCGATCCAGCCACCGGTGAAGTTGTGGAGCCTAGGAGATTCGAACTCCTGACATCTGCCTTGCAAAGGCGAACTAGACTGCAGGTCAACGTGTTTGACGGTGGTTCTAGTGCTGAAACACATAACTGTAGTTAACACTAGTTATCTGTAACTGTGTCCAAATTGTGGCCAAAGTGTGGCCTGCAGCCGTTGGGGGGCTGGCAGCTTCAGGCCGACGCCTGGCCTCGCTGAACAGGACGGCTGCGGAAGGTCATTGCCTGCGACGACCCGCCCGGGAAGAGCGCAGCCGGGAAGAACGAAAGTTTGCTGGAGCGTAAGCAACACACCACAAAAACGTTTCGAGTTCCGTACAGACAGGCGGACGCTAAGCGACCCGGGGCTGCGCCGGGGGTTTAGGGGGTTACCCCCCCACTGCCTTTGTTTGCTGTGCTGCTTTGTTTGCTGTGAGGTGGTGTGTCGGTGGATCGTTGTTCTTCCTTGCGGCGAGCGCCTTGCAGCAGACGATTCAGCGGTCGCGTGGGCAGCCCTGCACAGGCCGGTGGTGTGATCATCGGATCATTGTTGGCATGACACCTTCAACCCGCCCGGAATCGGGTGACCTGCGGGTATCCGTGTCAGCGACGGTGCGCGGCGGTACAGCCTGTACTTTGGGTACACCCTCGATGAGCTGCGCAGATGCACCCTGTACCTGAGGTACACCCTGTACCTGGGGGTCTAATCGGTAAGCAATGCCATTCTTGATTTGAACCTCACGGATCGCTCCTTCGGCAGCTAACTCGAAACGGCTGCGCCGAAGTAGTCACGCAAGTCCGCTTTGAGGCGGCGGCGCAGGTCTGAGGAACGGCGACGGCATGTCGTCGCCAGCGCTTCTACTGAGCCAGCGCAGGACCGCTTGTTTCGTGTGTTGCGGTTCGCGGTCGGAGACGATGCAGCCCGCTCGTCCGACCCACGCTCGTCGAGGTGGGGAGAGAACTCGTGCCCTGCGCGCCGCGCGCGCTACGTCCTCGGCTGTACAGGCGAATCGCGCAAGAGGGGCGGGGTTCCGGTTTTGGCGGGCCGCAGACCGGCTGCCGGTACGTCCCCGCTGCGCGGGAACCTCGTAGGTGCCTGAGCGGTTGTCCTGTTTCCGTAGCCCGCCCCTCTTGCCTGAAACCAGTGTATCACCCAATACAGTTGCGGCGCAACACATTTCGTGTCGGGTGCCTGTACTAAGCTGCTGCCCTTGGTGTCACATCGAGATCCTTGGCGCCGCCGCGGCCGTCGCTAAGTCGATGGTCGCACCGTCGCCGGGTGCAATGAATCTGACCAGGCACATTGCGTGCCGCCCAATCCGCACGTTCAGCTGCCATTGCAAACCGGTGAACGGTAAAGCTGCGTCGTTCGCGAGCAGGGTGACTGGCGCTCCGTCGTCGGCGACGATGAACCCGTCGACGATGTCCACGACCGCTTCGACGGGCAGCACCCGATAAAAGTTGTTCTCCCACACGAAGAACGACTTCTGGTAGTTGGTGACGTTCGGGACGAACTCCACTGCCGCGGCGTTGGTCAGCGGTGCGACGAGGTCACCGAGGATGTCCAACAGTCTGCGGGGTGTGACAGTGAAACTGGGCGGCGGCAATGTCCTAGCTGCCTGTGCTGTCGCCGATCGTGAACGAGCCGATCCGGTTGGGGCGTACGATGTTCCAGCCGATCCGCCACGTCGCGCGCAAAGCGATCGAGTCGGATGAAAAATACTCGTGCTCGGACGTCGCGATTTTGACTTCGCCGACCGCGGCGACGACGGCGTTGCGGTCTAGGACCAGCCCGGAGTACGGCGGGACCCACCTGTTGACCAGGACGGGCAACCCCAACAACATCGGGGCGACGTCGGTGGTTCCCGCCCCCAGCAACGAACTGTTGAAGTCGACCCCGGTTTTCATTTTGCGCAGTTCAGCCCACCCACGTGGGTCGACGACGATCGCGGTCGGGACCGCTCCTTCGGCCTGCAACTCGGCTAGCAAATCGACAAGCGAGTCAAGATCGTCGACGACAGCGTCGCCGACGGTGATCCCGGCGACGTTCAGCAACCCGGGCGGCGGCGTGACGGCGGGCGACACGGGCGTGGGCTGAGCGACGAATGCCTCGTCGGCGCGCTTGACGATGGCGCGTGACACCGCCGCCGAGAGCTGGGCGCTGGTGCTTTCCTGCGCGTACTGCTCGTTGGACAATCTGACCAGCTGCGAGATTTTGCCGGTGTGCACGACAACTTCCGCCAGACTTGGGTCTGATTCGGGTATTTCATCCGATTCGGCGACGAATTCGGCGGAGGCGTCGTCGACGTAGGCGACTCGCAGCGACGGCTGGTCACCTTCGACCTGTCCGGCGACTGTTGCGGTCGACAAAATCAAAGCTTCGGGCACCACGTCGGCAGCCGCGAACGCCGTTACATCCGGCCTCCACGGAAACGCGCTGGTGGTGGTTGTTGTTGTTGCCATTTGTTGTCACACTTCTTCCAGTCAGGGGGGTGCACGCACGCGGTGGTGCGCAGATTGTTCCGGCTTGGCCGTCCTGGGCCGTGGCCGTGATTCCCCACTGGGGTGACGGTGCACCCGGCGACTCCTGGCCTGATCCGGGTGTGCACCACCAGTTTAGCGTTCCCGCGGCGCGAACGCTCTCGCGAAGCTGCTGGTCGCCGGTGTCGGCGGTGAGCCCGCCCCCGACCTGGGGCCGTTGTACCGCGGCGGCGACGGCTGCGGCCCCCAATGTTCGTGTGCTGCCAGGACGTTCGATGCGACCGTGTCGACTTTCTTGGGGTCGATGTGGCCGTCGTCGTCGAGCAGCTCGGCGAGTTGTGCGCCGTCTCTCCACAGGTCAGCCGGGTCTCGGAATTTGTCTGCGACGAGTCGTTCAATTTCGGCGCGCTGCAGGTGCTCGACGCGGGTCAGCAGGGCATCGCGCTGTTTTTCGGTGTCGCGCAACCTCCGTCGATACTTCGCGGCCTCGTTGTTGCCACCTTTGTCGCCGTCGCCGTCGAGCTGGTCATCGGCGGCTGCGCCGGTGTCATCGGCGACCTCGTCGCTGGTGCCGGTCGTCTCGTCAGACGGCGGCATCGTCATCCCTCCTCGAACGGTTGTGAGACCCACGCTGTCTCGACGACCTGCCGGGGTATCCCGTCGTCGTCGATCTCGATGGACCTCACTTCGGTCGGCCCTTGCGGCAGCTGCCGGTCCGTCCGGCGTTGCGGCGGCACAACGTCCTTGGGTGCGCGGTCCTGCTTGAACTTCGACCACGCCTCCCGGAGCGATTCGCGGCCGCTGTACGGAATTTCATCATTCTTCACGGTTGGTCACTTTCCTTTCGTGGCTTCGGACTTTCGACCACCCGAACCCGATAGGTTCGGGCTTCGTTCAGCAGGTTCAGCCGGTCGCCGATGTCCTGTTCGGTCTCGTTCAGCCGGACACCGATGTCCCGTTCGGTCGCATTCAGCCGGTCACCGATGTCCGGTTCGCCCGCCAGGACCTGCTGGGCGACGGCGCAGGTCAGGTCATCTGCGCAGTGCGTCCGTAGGCAGTTCATGACGGCTCTCGGCAGCTCGGCGTCGCCGTTTCGGTTGTACGCAACATCCCATCGGATGCGCTGAATTTCGTTCATTACGAGTCCCTTTCGGCGTCGGTGGTGGCCTTCTCCCCGTGTGACGCGCACGGCCCTGGTCCGGCGACGACCCGTCGGCATGGGGCCCCGGTCAGTGTGCGCCTGCCGCAGCGGATCGGGCACAACCGAACCCGATCCCGCCACCGGGGTGGCAACGGCCCTAGCTGCTCGTGCGCCACCCCGGCGCTGGTGACGTCGACCCGCACGTGGGGGTCATCGAGCCCACCGACCAACGCCAG
>JBPPMS010000098.1:0-37177 GCA_051306175.1 Mycobacterium sp.
CTGCAAAGCCGTGCACACGGGTTCGATTCCCGTCTCCACCTCAACGAGAACGTCCCGCGCGATTAGCTCAGCGGGAGAGCGCTTCCCTGACACGGAAGAGGTCACTGGTTCAATCCCAGTATCGCGCACCAGTATCACCGCAGTTCCTTGTGCGCCCCGGTTCACCTGGTCCCGGCACGGACCGAGGTGCCCGATCGAGCTGCCCGGTACGAATCCAGTCGATCGTCATATCCGGCGGATTAGTCGGGTCGACGAACACCGCGAGCCGCGCGCAATACCCGTGCAGGTGCGCGACCACCTCGTCGAACGCAGCAACCTAGGCCGGGGCGCTAGGCGAATGATGAAACCCAAGCCTGGGAGCTGCCGTACATCGCGCCGGTGGTGGAGACGCAGGCTGGAACATCCGACCTGTCTGGGTTGGTCGCCGTCGCCATGCGGGTGCTGACATCGCCACACATCGACCTGGCAACGTCGACAACGCGACGGCGGTGGAGTGCGCGCACGAGCCAGCAGTCAGCCGGCGCCTTCCTGCACCGCCGCCAGGCAGCCCTGGATCACCTCAGCACGATTGAGGTCGACGCCGCCTTCGGCGTCGCCGGACATACTGCGGCAAGCCGATTCATCGGAGACTCCGGCCATGACCATACTGATCGCGGCATCGGCGTTGTCGTGGCCGAATTGCCACGACTCGCTGCGCTCAGCACCACATGCCGGCAGGCAGGTGATGAGGACGCCGAGCGCCGCGCCGACGCACCATGTCAGCCACATCCGCATTGCCGTTACCCGCCGTCGATCAAAGTCGTGTGTTGTGAAATTACAAGCGCGGACTGGTTTTCGCCAGGTGAACGTGTAATTCGTGTTCGCGTTCCCAGTGAACATGTCACGCTTTGCCGATGCGACGCCGCATGCCCCTTTCCTGCGGCGCCACGAACTGCCGGCGAGATCGTCGCCACCGCAAGCAGCCAAGTCGGCGTTGTCGCGGCCCTTCCCTCACCGGTCGGTGGCGCCGGCCTGAACTCCGCGACCGTGTTCAACGACCTGCGGTGCGAATCGGGCCGGGTGATCGTCTCCGAAGGGGGCAGCCACGACCGCACTAGACACCACGCCGATCGCGACGACGTTCGGAACCTTGCGCAGCAACGAGTTAGCTAGCCAAATGCAGATCGGCTCTGGGCGGCTCTGGGCACGGTGAATAACGGCGCGACACGGCCACCCTGCGGCCAGCCGAATGCGACGTCAGCGCGCAACTATTCAGCCCAATCCAGGCCCATAGTTGCGTAGATAGAAACCAGAAGCGCACCCCGATTGCCGCCGTTGCAAACCGCACATTGCTAGCTAGGCGCAGGACGTCAACCTCAAAGGTAGTGCTGGCCCACGTGCGGTCTTCTGAATTTTTCTAACTCTCATGCGTCACCAACGCGTCACCGACACGTCTCCATGGGCCGATCACGGCAGCCGCCACTGCGATTTCGATGCTCCGCGGCGTGCGATCGAGAAGGGTGTCTGGCGACGCGCGTTCGCGACCTCTCGACCTCAAAGTCGCTGCTCACCACTGATATGGAGGATCACCAGAACACCTGGCTCTAGCTAGTCCGGACCACAACCCGCCGAGGCGTTAGTCCCACATTCACGAAGTGATTTCGCTCAGTTCGGTGCCAGCGCCGTGGCTGCGACGATCAACCGGCCGCGAAAAGATGGAAGTGCCTTCGTGATAGTTCTGCGTCGACTCGTCATCGGCCCTCATCGTGTGGGATCTACTGCGGCGCTCTTCGCAAGCCCGAAATGTGCCGCGGGCATCCATTCCCCGTGGCGTCGATGACGTAAGTAGGCGCGCACCACTGGCTGGTGAATCAACGCACCCACTGGACATATCGAAGAGGCAGCCGTTTAATGAATGTCTGCGGAGGGGGCCGCCTTGAGAATCATCAGTACGCGCAAGCTACGTGTCGCGGGGGTTATCGCGGCGTTCGTAGCTGTCGCCGCAGCGGTACCGATCGTGGCGGCCGCCGACACGTCGGCCAACTATCTCAGCGGCGAGCCCAGTTTCTGCATACCGGGTCTCATGAGCTGCGAGTCGGCGAGCGCGCCCGGGGATCACGAGTTCGACAACGGGCAATATCCACCCGCCGCGCAACTGAACGACTCAACCGCGAATGAGCAACCGACCGACGAAGACGGTCCAACCCAGAACACCGATCCTGCCGTAGGCGAGTCGAGCAGGGGCGGCAATTCGTCCCAGAACAGCGATCCTCCCCAGAGCGATCCTCCCCAGAGCGCGTCGACCGAGAGCGCGTCGACCGAGAGCGCGCCGGTTGAAGAGTCCGACGTGGCCAGTGTCGACGTGGCCGGCGCCAGCCTGTCGCCGGCTCCGGTGGAAGCATCATGTACGGGAAATACCTGCCTGCCAGAGCCCTCGCCCTCGTGCGAGGACTCTGAGTGTTGCTACGAAACCGATTGCTGCCCAGAGGAATCCGGGTGTCTCGTTGACGAGAGTTCGAACACAGGTGGCGGCAATCCCATCATCGTCCCGGGCCCCGTAGTAACCACCAGCGGCGAGGTGTACTTGCCGAGGCAATACTATCTTCCTGAGGTTTCACCAGAGGTCATTCCGCCCGTGGACACCCCTGAGATCGACATCATCATCCCCGAGCCCGAGACGACGGAGCCCGGCCCCCCGGTCACGCCCACACCTGTTCCATTGACTTTTGAGCCGCCGACGCCGGAGGTTGCGCTGGCACCCGCGGGCCTCCAACTGAGTCGACCGGCGATCGGTCCGGGCGGCCAGGTGACGGCAACCGGAATGGGCTGTGCCCCGGCGGCCCCAGTCGAGCTGTCGATCAACGACATACCGGTCGGCTCGACAGTGGCCCAATCCGACGGCACCTTCGAGACCGAGTTGCACACCGGCACAGTGGATGTCGGTCGCTACGACGTCACCGCCCAGTGCGATCGCACGTTGACGGCGCCGTTGGAGATCGTGCTCGCCAGCCACGTCGGCACCGGCGCGTCGGCGTTCACACTCGTCCTGGTCTTCCTGATCCTCGGAGCGTGGTTCTACGGACACCAGCTGGCGTCCCACCTACTACCCCAAGGCCACAGCGGTTCACCTGTCACAGAGGAGGAGTCGCTATGAAGTGGCTTGCCATGATTCTCGCACTGCTCGCATGGACCCTCATCGGTGCCGGGAGCGCGGCGGCGGACAACGACGCGGTCACCATGTCCGCTACCGTGAACGGTGCCGACGTCGCGGCCGCCAGCGTGACCCAACCCGTGCGCCTCGACCCGAACGAGTGGGCCGAAATCGCGATCGAGGTGACCAACAGCGGTGACGTGCCCATCGAGGTGCGGCGCGCCACCCTGAAAGGTGACGCAGTCGGCTTGACGTTCTTCTCGTATACGACGTCGGTCGACTTCCTCGTGGCTCCGGGCGCCACCGAAACCCTGCACTACCGGCTCGACCTCACCGATCTCGACGGGCAGGCCACCGGCTTGATCCGGGGCGAGCTGTCGATCTCCGATGCCGAGCGCAACACCATCAGCGCCCTGTCAACGGTGACCGACGTCCGCGGGTTGCTGTGGTCGGTGTACGGAATGTTCGGACTGGCTCTGGTCGTGCTCACCGCCCTAGGCCTGATCGACGTCGCGATGGCGTTGTCGAAACACCGCCTGTCGCTTAACCGCTGGCAGCGCGGCCTCCGGTTCCTCGCTCCCGGGGTCGGCATCGGACTGATCATCGTGTTTTCCGCATCGGTGCTCCGCCTGTGGGTGCCCGAGACGGGATGGTGGTTGCTGGTGGCGGGCGTGACGGCTGCCGCGTTCTTCGCAGCGGGATACTTCTCACCGACACCGGATGACGAGCATGACGACTTCGATGCCGACGGCGACGATTTTGTCGAGGTCGATTACTACCGTGGTGCTGACGAGAATGTCGTCGGGGAGAATCGGGACGAAGCTACAGTGAAAGCCCAGCCGGTCGACTGAGGGGGCGCATGCCGAACGAAGATCAGATCGGGCACGCGCTACCTGGCTACGATATCGGTGGTGTTCTCGGACGCGGCGGCTGCGGGATCGTGCTCTCCGGGACGCACCGGGCGTTGCAACGGGCTGTGGCAGTCAAGCAGATCCCGGTGCAGTTCGCGGCAGACGTCGAACTGCGGCGTCGATTCGACGCCGAGGCCCGGCTGTTAGCCGCGATCGATCATCCGCACGTCGTACCGGTTTACGACTACATCGTGCACGAAGATCTGTGTCTGTTGGTCATGGAGCTCCTGCCGGGAGGTACTGTCTCCCAGCGGTTCTCCACTCAGGGATTCGACGCGGGTTCGGCAATGGCGGTGGCGTTGTCGTGCGCGGCGGGATTGACGGCGGCACACAAGAAGGGGGTGCTGCACCGCGACATCAAACCGGCCAACCTGATGTTCGCTGCGAACGGATCGGTGAAGCTCACCGATTTCGGAATCGCCAAGATCGTCGGCGGCGATGAGACCATGATGACCGCGGCAGGCGACGTGATCGGAACTCCCGCGTATATCGCACCCGAACAGGCGCGGGGCGAGGTGCTCACGCCGGCCACCGATGTCTACGCCCTGGCGACCATGCTCTATCAACTGTTATCGGGGACATTGCCATTCCCGCCGGGGAAAGACAGCGTGGCGACGTTGTTCATGCACGCCTACGAAAAGCCGACACCGCTGCAGGAAAAAGCACCGAACATCCCGGGTCCGATCGTCGACGCCGTAATGAAAGGCCTGGCAACCGATCCCACGGATCGGTTCCAATCGGCCGAAGCCTTCGGCATCGCGCTCGCCGAACCCAGCGCGCAGTGCTGGGGGACGGACTGGCTGATCCCGGTCGGCATTCCCGTCATCGGCGCTGACACCATAGTCGCCGCGGCGACAGGTTCGGGACGCTCCGCCGCCGTGGCACCGACGACATTTCTACCCAGGGCGGCGCCGGTCCGCCAGGCCGAGCCGGCGCCGCGTCCGAGCGTCGACCTGGTCGACCTCAAGCCGAGCGACGTGGCTCCGATCCAGAAAGTTCTCGACTTCCGCTCGCCACGGGTACCTTTCATGGTGGCGACGTTGTTGGGATTGATCGCCGTTACCGTAGCCGTCATCGGTGTCGGCGCGCCCCTGCGTGGTGGCGACCTGCAGCCGGGGACCGTCACGGTTGCTGGCGTCGATCCGGCGACCGCCGAGGTGGTAGATATCGACCTGTCGCAGCCGATTCCGGTGACCAGCACGCAAAGTGCCGCGGTGATGTTGTCGGTGGATATCCTCGGACTGCCGCTCGGCGGGCAGGAGGTGCCGTTGACCGCCGGGGTGCCCGCATCGGTGCCCCCGCCCGTCAATCGATATCTGCTGGCCGGTCAGCTGACGGGCAACGTCCGTCTCGGAGGCGGTGAAAACGGGAGCACTTACCGATTCGGTATGCACACCAACCAGCCCGCCTACGCCACGGCGTTCGCTGTCGGCGTGGTAGTGCTTGCGTTATTCGCCGCCGCATATGTCGAGTCCTACATCCGTGCGCTGCGGCGCGGCCGTAGCCGGGTATCGGCCAGCGTAGGTCTCCCCATCAGTACGGCGATCTTGGCGGTGGCCGTAGTCGGGGGTGTCTGGGTGCTCATCGAGCGCGAACCCACGATCGCCACCGTCGCCTCCAGTGCGATCGTCGCCGCCCTGGCCGGGGTGGCGGCCGCCGTCGGAGCGCTGCGGGTGGGTTCCCGATACCGTCACCTTCGGGCCAGGAGGATGGGCAGGTAGGCCTTGTCCAGGTTGGCGGTCAACGTGACGTGGGTGACTGTTGCCACATCATCAGGGATCGGCGCGGACGGCATAGCTTTGGCTCAGGCCCGTCCGCCGAGGGTATCCACGCCCCTAAACGTCAACCAATAGTTGACGATATCCCGTTCGTCAACCTAGAGTTGACGCATGACCGAATCTCGACCAGCCGCGTCGATTCGCCTCGACGACCTGATCACCGCTACCAAGTCTGTAAACGCCGACGCGCTGGACCAGCTGACCGACGCCGTGCTCGCCGCGGAACACCTCGGTGAGGTCGCCGACCACCTCATCGGCCACTTCGTCGACCAGGCCCGCCGTTCGGGAGCGTCGTGGACCGACATCGGCAGGAGCATGGGCGTCACCAAACAGGCCGCCCAGAAACGCTTCGTGCCGAAGGCCCCGGAGGCCGAAGCCGCCATGGATCCACGTGCGGGCTTCTCGCGGTTCACTCCCCGCGCACGCAAGGTCATCGTCGAGGCCCAAAACGTCGCGCGCGACGCGCTCAACAGCGAAATCGGCACGGTGCATCTGATTCTCGGGCTGCTGACCCAACCGGAGGGGCTCGCCTACGCACTGATGACCAACCAGGGCATCGACGACGACAAAGTCCGAGCGACGTGCCCACTACCGCCCAGCAGTGGCGGGCGCCTGGATTTGGTTCCGTTCGACGGTGCAGCGAAGAAGGCTCTCGAGCTGACCTTCCGCGAGGCACTTCGCCTAGGCCACAACTACATCGGCACAGAACACATCCTGCTCGCCCTACTCGAGGCCGAACCCGACGACGGTCCGCTACACCGCCTCGGCATCTGCAAGGATCGCGCCGAGGCCAACCTCATCGAGGCGCTCGACGGGTTGACCAAGGGGACTTGAGCGCGGCAGCTTCGGAAACGATGCAGCACAGCGCGCCTCAGGGACCGTCGGTCACCGGGCGGTGCGCTTCGACATCTACCGAAACCCCATCACCGACGTGATCGCGCGGTCCGCGAACACCGACGTGCACCCTGGCGCACGTCGACCTGTACTGAGCTATCGGCGCGGCACCCAGCCCGCGGGACTGAACAGATAGTTACGGAACCGCAGCGTCACCTCGTCCGCCGCACGCCACTGCGTGGAGTCCCACACCGCCATCTGGTAGCCGAGCCGGGCGAACCATTCGACGATCTGGCCTGACGTCACACCGAAGCGTTGCAGATGTCGGTCTTCGACTTCGACCATCACCAACGGCTTGAACTCTTCCAGAGTGGCTCTGCCGCTGGTCAGTACGTCAAGTTCGGCGCCTTCCACGTCGACCTTCACGAAATCGAGGCGTTGCAAACCGAGGCGGCCCGCAAAGCCGTCGAAGGTGTCACCGTCGACCACGACGCGGATGTGCTCGTCGAATTCCTCGTTGGAGCCGAGCCCGTCGGCGCGTCCGGTCACGAACGACCGCCCGGTGATCGGAACCCCTTTGCGTAGCGGCACGCTCATCACCTGATCCTCGGGGGACGCGCCGAGGGCAACACTGTGCCGTACCACGTTAGGCGCGCTGCGCAGCCCCAACAGCCGCGACGATGCAGCGTGCGCGAACCGCAGCGGCTCGACGCTGTGGACGACGCCGGTCGGGCCCACCAGACGTGCCAACGCCACCGTGTAGAAGCCCGCCGCTGCCCCGATGTCGATGCAGGTCCCGCCCTCGGGAATGAGTTCGGCGACGCCGACGAGCTCGTTCTCCATCCACGGCGTCAGGCGCGCCAGCGTGCGCAACCCCCCCACGACGAAAGCGCTTCTCACCCCACCTAGCGACCTCACTCCGCGCGACACCGCGTTAGCTTATCGACCATGGGTATCCGCGTGGACATCGCAGGTGAAGCCGACGCTGCACACCTGGCCACCGTCGCGGCCGTCACCTTCCCGCTGGCTTGTCCCAAAAGTGCGACGAAGGCGAACATCGCGACGTTCGTCGCGGCGAATCTGTCCGAGCAATGCTTCGGCGACCACCTGCGTGACGACGCCCGCGTCGTTGTCACAGCGCGCGACGACGACCACATCATCGGGTACGCCATGTTGATCCGCGAGCAGGGCGACGGGGCTGAGCTGTCCAAGTTCTACGTGCTTCCGGATCAGCACGGTTCGGGGGTCGCAGCGGCGCTGATGACGACGGCTCTGGACGCCGCGCGCCGCCTCGGCGCCACGAGGGTTTGGCTGGGTGTGAATCGGGAGAACCAACGCGCGCAACGCTTCTACGGTAAGCACGGGTTCGAGGTCACCGGGACCAAGACGTTCCCCATGGGCACGGCCGTCGAGCACGACTTCGTGATGACGGTGCAGCTCTGAGGACGCTGCCGGTCAGCGCGCCGCGGCCGTCAGCGCCAGCAGGCGCGACGTCGCCCGCAGGTACTTCTTGCGGTAGCCGCCCGCCAGCATCTCGGGACTGAAGACGGAGTCGAGCTTGGCCCCCGAGGCCAGCACCGGGATGCCCGCGTCGTACAGCCGGTCGGTGAGCGATACCAGCCGCAACGCGACGCTCTGGTCGTCGATAGGATGCACGCCGGTCAAGAACACCGCCTCAACGCCCTCGATCAGCGCGTTGTACCGGGTGGGGTGCATGGTCGCCAGGTGCTTGCACAGCGCGTCGAAATCGTCGACCGTGGCACTGCTGACCTGCGCGGCCCGTTGCAGCACCTCGTCGTCCGACGGCGGCACCGGCGCGGGCGCCAGATCGCGGTGCCGGTAATCGGGCCCGTCGACCCGTACCGCGGAGAACATCGCGGACAACGCGCCGATCTCGCGCTGGAAATCCTGCGCGGCGAACCGGCCCTCCCCCAGCTGCTCGGGCAGGGTGTTCGACGTCGCCGCGATCGACACCCCGCGCTGCACCAGCTGCGACAGCAGCCGCGAGACCAGCGTGGTATTGCCGGGATCGTCCAGCTCGAACTCGTCGATGCACACCACGACGTAGTCGGAAAGCAGCTCGATGCACTCCTGGAAACCGAACACCCCGGCGAGTTGGGTGAGCTCCCCGAAGGTGGCGAATGCCTTCCGGGGCGAGCGATGCGACGAGGAATCGTTGAAGTCTGGGCAGGTGTAGTAGATCGAGGCCAGCAGGTGTGTCTTGCCGACACCGAAGCCACCGTCGAGGTAGATACCCACCCCCGGCAGCACCTCCCGCTTGCCGAGAAGTTTCTTCTTGCCCGCCCGCCGCGTCACCGCGTCCTTGCAGAACGCCCGGCACGCGGTCACGGCCGCGGCCTGGCTCGGCTCGGCCGGATCGGGCCGGTAGCTGTGGAAACTCACGCCGGAGAATGTCGGGGGTGGAACCAGCTGGCTGACGAGCCGCTCCGGCGACACACTCGGGTGGCGGTCCACTAAACGGGTGGAAGTGGGCCCGGTCATTGCTGCACTGTAGCGACGTGCTGCAATCGTGGGCATGCCGAGCTACGGCCAGAACTCCGCGGGTGGGCCAGAACTCACACTGCTCACCGGAGGCGGGGCCGTCGACGACGACCGGCTGACGCAGCTCTACGCCCATCCCGCGCCCGCCAGCGGCTGCTGGGTTCGGGCCAACTACATCACCAGCCTCGACGGCGGCGCGACGCTCGACGGCACCTCGGGGGGCCTCGGATCCGAGGGCGACCGTGCCGTGTTCAACCTGATGCGCGAGCTCGCCGACGTCGTGGTGGTCGGTGCGGGCACGGTGCGCTCGGAGAATTATTCGGGCGTGCAGTTGAACGCACGGCAACGTCAGCAGCGCGCGGAGCGCTCTCAGAGCGAAGTACCGCCCGTCGCCGTGGTCACGGCGTCCGGCCGGATCGAGCACGACGCCCACTTGTTCACCCGCACCGACGTACGTCCTGTCGTGTTCACCTCAGCCGACGCATGCACGCGGGTGAGCGGTCAACTCGGTGCCTGCGCCGAAGTGGTCGCCGCGTCGTCGGGCGATCACAGCAGCGTCGACGAAGCCAGAGTGCTGAGCATTCTGGCTGATCGTGGCCTCTCGCGGGTGCTGTGTGAGGGTGGGCCAACACTTCTCGGCGCCTTCCTCGGCAAGGATCTGATCGACGATCTGTGCCTGACGTTGGCGCCCGCGGTCGTCGGCGGCCTGGCAGGTCGGGTGGCCAAGGGAACCGCTGGGCGACTCGCCAGGATGCGACGGGTACATCTGCTCGGCGACGACGCCGACTATCTCTACGCGCGATATGTGCGACGGTAGTCCTCGCAGCGCTCGCTAATGTGGGCTGCATGCGCCGGACCGCTCGACTGACCATCGCCGTTGTCTCTGTGACGGCACTGCTGGCCGGATGCGCTCCCGCGATGATTTCCGATCCCCATATCGCCACCGACGAAGACCCCGGCATCGCCGAAGCCCCCACCACCGAGGCACCGCCGGGGCCGGCGCCCATCGAGGTACCCCAGAACGAACTGTCCTGGAGGGACTGCAGCTCACAGCAGTTCCAGGCCGCGGGCCTTCCGGTCGCGCCCGGCATCACGCTGGAGTGCGCCAGCTTCGACGCCGATCTGGACTCCATCAACGGCGCCAACGGAACTATCAGCGTCGGTGTGGTCCGGGCCACGTCGCAGGACACTCCCGCCGACGCGGGTCCGCTGGTGTTCACCACCGGCACCGATCTGCCGTCGTCGTCACAGCTCGCGGTGTGGCTGTCCCGGTCCGGCGCCGACCTCCTGCAGTCGCGCCCCATCGTCGCCATCGACCGCCGCGGCATCGGCTTGTCGGGCGACATCTCCTGCCGCGACAACTTCGACCAGCAGGAGATGGCGAGCCAGACCCAGTTCGTCTCCGGAAACGATCCGGTGGCCAGCCTCGGCGCCGTCACCGTCAACGCCACCACCAGCTGCACCGACACCATCGCGCCCGGCGACTCCGCTTATGACAACGCTCACGCGGCCGAAGACATCGAGGAGCTGCGCAGCATCTGGGAGGTTCCCAGCCTGGCGCTGCTCGGCATCGGCAACGGCGCTCAGGTGGCACTCGCGTACGCCGGTTCGCACCCAGCCAAGGTGGCGCGCCTGGTGCTCGACTCCCCCCTGCCCCTGGGCATCGGCGCCGAAGCCGCTGTCGAACAACGCGTCAAGGGACAGCAGGCCGCCCTGGACACCTTCCTGACACAGTGCAGCTCCACAGCGGATTGTCCGCTGGGCGCAGATCCGCGCGCTACCGTCGACGCCCTGTTCGCCGACGTCCGCGCCGGCGACGGGCCCGGCGACATCTCGGTGGCCGAACTGGCCAACGCCATCTCGACCGCGCTCGGATTCCCCAGCGGAGACCGCATGTCCACCACCAGGGAGCTGGCCGAAGCACTGGCCACGGCCCGCACAGGTAACGCCAATCTGCTGACGGCACTGGTCAACCGGGCCGAAGCGATGCGCGACACCGACGGGCAGTTCGTCAACAACTGCAGCGACTCGCTGAACCGTCCCACCCCGGACCGCGTCCGCGAACTCGTCGTGCAGTGGGGCAAGGTGTACCCGCAGTTCGGCAGCGTCGGCGCCCTCGACCTGGTCAAGTGCCTGAACTGGCCCAGTGGCAGCCCGGCCAAAGACCCGGAGGGCCTGACCATCGACATGATGCTGCTGGGCGTGCAGACCGACCCCATAGTGGGCAACGAAGGCGTCGCCGCCGTGGCGGCCACCGCCATCAACGCAGGTTCGGCCAGCAGGCGCGTCATGTGGCAGGGCATGGGCCACGGCGCCATGGTGTACACCCAGTGCGCGCTACCGCCGGTGATCGGCTACCTCGACACCGGGCTGCTGCCCGAGACTGACACGTACTGCCCGGCCTGACGATCGGCACCCACGCTTGAGGTACGGTTCGCTCGTGCCGGAGGTTGAGTCCAGTCGTCGACGGGTGCTGTCCCAGTTCTACCCCCGCAGCGAAGCGCCGAGCACGGCCAGCGTCGTGCGGTCTGCGCTGTGGCCCATCGCCATCCTGTCGGTGATCCACCGCAGCTGGGTGCTGGCGACCAACGGTTACATCACCGACGACTTCGGCCCCGTGTACCGGTCGGTCATCGCGTTCAAGCTGAGGCAGCCGATCTACAGCGAGAACTTCGACTTCGTCGACCCCCATTACCTGTATCCGCCCGGCGGTACGCTGCTGATGGCGCCGTTCGGCTACCTGCCCGTCGACGCGTCGCGGTACTGGTTCATCTTCTTCAACGCTGCGGCGATCGTGATCGCCGCCTACCTGCTGCTGCGGTTGTTCAATTTCACACTGGCCTCGGTGGCGGCACCGGCGCTGCTGCTGGCCATGTTTTGCACCGAAACCGTCACCAACACATTGGTGTTCACCAACGTCAACGGCTGCATCCTGCTGATGGAGGTGCTGTTCTTCCGCTGGCTGCTGAACGACAAGAACAGCAGTCAGTGGTGGGCTGGGGTGGCTATCGGGCTCACCCTGGTGGTCAAACCTCTGCTCGCACCGCTGCTGTTGTTGCCGCTGCTGCGCGGTCAGTGGCGCGCGCTGGTCAGCGCCTTCGCCGTACCGCTGGTGTTCAACGCCGCCGCGTGGCCGCTGATCGTCGACCCGATGAACTTCATCACCAGGACAGCGCCCTACATCTTCTCGACCCGCGACTACTTCAACAGCTCGATCCTGGGCAACGGGGTGTACTACGGGCTGCCGATGTGGCTGATCTGGGCCCTGCGGATCGGTTTCCTGACCCTGGCGGCCCTCACCATCTGGCTGCTGACTCGCTACTACCTGCGTCGCGATCCGTTGTTGTGGATGTTGACGTGCTCGGGCGTGCTGCTCATCGGCTCGTGGCTGGTGCTGTCACTGGGGCAGGCCTACTACTCGATGATGTTGTTTCCGTTCCTGATGACCGTGGTGCTGCCCAATTCGGTGCTGCGCAACTGGCCCGCCTGGCTGGGCGTCTACGGGTTCATGACGATGGATCGCTGGTTGATGGGGCACTGGGAAACCACCGGGCGGGCAGCCGAATACCTCAGGATCACCTGGGGCTGGTCGCTGGTGCTGATCGTGACGTTCGCGGTGCTCGGTTTCCGCTACGGCGACGCGAAGGCCGAGAACAGGCTCTCCGGCGGCATTGACCCGCCGTGGATGACGGCGCCCAAGCCGCGCGCTAGCGTGGACGCATGACTCCTGCCTCATCTGATTCCGCGCGGTCAGACCTAGACCACCCCAAGGTCGAACTGACCGACGACCAGTGGCACCAGAAGCTGACCGACGCGGAGTTCGCCGTGCTGCGTCGCGCGGGTACCGAGCGGCCCTTCACCGGCGAGTACACCGACACCAAGACCGAGGGCAGCTACGAATGCCGCGCGTGCGGAGCGGAATTGTTCCGCAGCACAGAGAAATTCGAATCCCACTGTGGCTGGCCGTCGTTTTTCGACCCGTCGCATTCGGACTCGGTGATCCTGCGTCCCGACGACTCGCTCGGCGCGCACCGCGTCGAGGTCCTGTGCGCCACGTGCCACAGCCACCTGGGACACGTGTTCTCCGGCGAGGGGTATCCCACCCCCACCGATCAGCGGTACTGCATCAACTCAATCTCGTTGCGGCTCAAGCCCGCCGGGTAGTTCAGGGCAGCGCGGTCACCAATTGCGCGACATTCACCCGGGGGCCGGTGAAGAACGGGATCTCCTCGCGCACGTGCCTGCGCGCCTCGGTGGCCCGCAGGTCACGCATCAGGTCGACGATGCGATACAACTCCGGCGCCTCAAACGCCAGGATCCACTCGTAGTCGCCAAGCGCGAACGCGGGCACCGTGTTGGCACGCACATCCTTGTATCCGCGCGCGGCCATCCCGTGGTCGGCCAACATCTTGCGACGCTCGTCGTCGGGCAGCAGATACCAGTCCAGCGACCGCACGAACGGATACACGCAGATGTAGTTGCCGGGCTCCTCGCCCGCCAGGAATGCCGGGATGTGGCTCTTGTTGAACTCCGCGGGCCGGTGCAGCGCCACGCTGCTCCACACCGCCTCCGACGCGCGGCCAAGGGCGGTGGTGCGCCGGAAGTCGGCGTAGGTGGCCTGCAGATCCTCGATCCGCTCGGCGTGCGTCCAGATCATGAAGTCCGCATCGGCCCGCAGACCTGTGACGTCGTAGATGCCGCGCACCACGACGCCGCGTTCCTCCTGCTGCTTGATGAAGGTCGCGGTCTCGTCCACCACGTCGGACCGGTCCTGCCCCAACTCACCGGGGTGCACCGCGAACACGGAGAACATGAGATATCGGATGGTGGCGTTGAGTTCCTCGAAATCCAGGCGTGCCATGGCTCTATCGTGCCACCGACTTGGCCGCCCGGGTGGCCGCACCCACACAGGCGGGCACCCCGATCCCGTCCAGGTAGTTCCCGGCCAGCGCCAATCCCGGTGGCAGGCCCGCCCGCATCTGCGCCACCAACACGCCGTGTCCAGGCCCGTATTGCGGCATCGCGTCGATCCAACGCTGCACCAGCACGTCCTGCGGCTCCACGTTCACCCCGAACACGGTGCGCAGATCGCCGAGCGCCAACGCCGTCAGATCGTCGTCGGAGGCACGGCGGGCGATGTCGTTGTGCGCGGCGTCACCGAACTTGCCGAACGACAGTCGCAGCAACTCGACGTTGCCTCTACTCCCCCATTTGCGGGACAACAGGGTAATGGCCTTGGCGTGCAAGGGTTCTCCGCTCGCCACCAGCACACCCGACTGCTCCGGCAGCGGTGTGCCACCCGGCACCGCCAGAGCGACCACTGCCGACGACGCCGTCGGTACCCGCCTGGCTGCGGCCGCCGAATTGGGCGCCACCCCCGCGAGCAACTTCGCCGTCACCGCGACCGGCGCGGCGATCACCACCGCGTCGGCCGCCCAGTGGTTTCCCTCGTCGTCGCGCAACGCCCAGGACGGGCCGTCCCGGGCGATGTCGACGATCCCCACCTGGACCCAGTGCGGGGCACCGGCCCGGATCAGTGCGTCGAGCAACACCTGATAGCCACCCGCGATTGCACCGAACACCGGCAGCCCGCTGACCGGCGGCAATGCGTTGCCCACGGCGGCGGTCAGGCTCGGCGCTCCGCGGTCGAGCTGATCGGCCACGGTGGGCACGGCCGAACGGAGTCCGATCGTGGCCGCCGAGCCCGCATACACCCCACCCAGCATCGGATCGACGGACCGCGACACCACCTGGCTGCCAAACCGGTCGGCCACCAACTCGGCGACGGCGGGATCCTCGCCGCGTTGCCATCGCAGCGGGCGATCGGATTCGGCGGCCATCCACGCCTGGGTCGCCGCGTCGACCAGCCCGGCGACAGACACAGGCGTGGACGGGATTCCGTTGACGGTTCGGTCGGGCATCGGGTGCAGGCTCCTGCCGCTGTAGATCAGCGGTCGCACCCCGGTGGTGCCTATCTGACGGTCGGCCAGCCCCAATTCGACTAGCATCGAAGGGATTTCGGGCCGGCGCACGATGAACGCCTCGGCACCCACGTCCACCTGCTGGCCGCCAACGCGTTCGGTGCGCAATGTCCCGCCGAGGCGGTCGGCGGGGTCGAACAGCGTGATCGACGCCCCGGATCCGACGGCCCTGCGCAACCGATACGCGGCAGTCAGTCCAGAAATGCCGCCCCCGACCACGCAATAGTGTGCTGTCACAACGAATGCACCAGTGCCACAAGGTCGGTGACGATGCCGGGGTCGGTGGCTGGAAGTACTCCGTGACCCAGGTTGAAGATGTGTCCGACCGCACCGGCGGCGACGGCCCGGCGACCGTCGTCGACCACGTCCCGGGCAGCGCGTTCGACCGCAGGCCAGCCGGCCATCAGCACCACGGGGTCGAGGTTGCCCTGCAGCGCCGTCCCAGGAAGCACCCGCGCAACCGCATCCACCAGGGCGGTGCGCCAGTCGACCCCGACGACGCCTGCACCGGCCTCCGACATCGCTCCGAGGAGCTCCGCGGTGCCGACGCCGAAATGCGTCATCGGAACGCCCACGTCCGCCAGTTCGGCAAAAACGCGACTGCTGTGCGGTAACACGTAGGTCCGGTAGTCGGCCAGCGACAGGGTGCCTGCCCACGAGTCGAACACCTGGATGGCGTCGACGCCCGCGTCCAGCTGCACCCGCAGGAATCCGATCGTCACCTCGGTGAGCGCGGTCATCAGCGCATGCCAGGTGGCCGGCTCACCGAGCATCATCGCCTTGGTGCGTTCGTGATGTTTGCTGGGGCCGCCTTCGACTAGGTAGGACGCGAGCGTGAACGGTGCGCCCGCGAAACCGATCAGTGGCACCTCTCCCAGCGCGTCGACAAGCAGCTCGACCGCCTCGGCGACCGGCGCCACCTGCTCGGGTTCCAGGGGCCGTACCGCGGCGACATCGCCTGCGGCGCGGATCGGATGGTCGATCACCGGACCGACCTCGGGGACGATGTCGACGCCGATCCCCGCGGCCCGCAGCGGAACCACGATGTCGGAGAACAGGATGGCGGCATCGACTCCGTGCCGCCGGACCGGTTGCAGGGTGATCTCGGTGATCAGGGCGGCATCGAAGCAGGCCTGCATCATGGTGTTCTGGGCGCGCAACGCCCGGTATTCGGGCAGCGACCGGCCTGCCTGGCGCATGAACCAGACCGGGATCCGGTCGTGCCCACCGCCCCGGGCCGTGGCGAGATAGGGTGATCCGGGCAGCTCACGACGGGTACTCATCGCTGGTAATGCTGCCACGCTCGGCCAAAACGGCGCGCCTGCACCCGCGCCGTGGCCGATGGGTCTAGCGTCGGGGATCGTGACGACAGCTGAGCCCGCCCAGTTCCGCGAGGCGGTAGCTGCTATGAGTGCGGCCCGAGTGCGCCCAGAGATCGAACTCGGGCCTATCAGGCCGCCACAACGGTTGGCCCCGTTCAGCTACGCCGTCGGCGCCGAGGTCCGTCACCCCGATCCGGTCGTGGTCCCCGAGCAGTCCGACGGCGACGCATTCGGCCGACTCATCCTGCTGCACGACCCCGACGGTTCCGAGGCATGGGAGGGCACCATGCGGCTGGTCGCCTACATTCAAGCCGACCTGGATTCCAGCGAGGCCGTCGATCCGCTACTGCCCGAGGTGGCGTGGAGCTGGCTGGTGGACGCGTTGGAATCCCGCTCCGAGTATGTCACCGCGCTCGGCGGCACCGTCACGGCCACCACATCGGTGCGCTACGGCGACATCTCGGGTCCACCACGGGCGCACCAGGTGGAGCTGCGCGCGTCATGGACGGCAACCAGTCTGGAACTGGGCACCCACGTGCAGGCGTTCTGCGAGGTGCTCGAGCATGCGGCAGGCCTTCCGCCCGCAGGTGTCACGGATCTGGGATCGCGCTCTCGCGCTTAAGCGCGACGGCCCGAACGTACACTGGCCCCCTATGCCGGAGGCACCGAGAAGTTCCACCGAGACCGAGACCGAGGCCGAGACCGAGACCGAGGAAGCTGAGCCGACGCCGCTCCTTCATCCCGCTGACGGGGTGCCTGATCTGTCTGTCACGCCACGGGAGATCGCCGAAGCGGCTCGGCTGCTGGCGTCTGGGCACGGCTCCTTCGCGGTCGATGCCGAGCGCGCGTCGGGCTTTCGTTACTCCAACCGCGCCTACCTGATCCAGATCCGGCGCGCAGGGGCGACGACGGTGCTGATCGATCCCGTCAGCCACGGCGGTGATCCGCTGGAGGTCCTACGTCCCGTCGCCGACGCGCTGAGCACCGACGAATGGATCCTGCACGCGGCCGACCAGGACCTGCCGTGCCTGGCCGAGGTCGGCATGATCCCCCCCGCGCTCTACGACACCGAACTGGCGGGTCGGCTAGCGGGATTGGACCGGGTGAACCTGGCCGCAATGGTGCAGCGGTTACTCGGGCTGGGCCTGGCCAAGGGCCACGGCGCGGCAGACTGGTCCAAGCGCCCGCTGCCCGGTGACTGGCTCAATTACGCAGCCCTTGATGTCGAGGTGTTGCTGGAGCTGCGTGAGGCGATCGCCGCCGAACTCGCCGATCAAGGCAAAACCGATTGGGCCGCACAGGAATTCGAGCACCTTCGCACCTACACCGCGGCCCCCACCCGACGCGACAGGTGGCGGCGGACGTCCGGAATCCATAAAGTTCGCAATCCGCGCGCACTCGCTGCGGTGCGCGAGTTGTGGTCCGTACGCGACCGCATCGCGCGGCGCCGCGACATCGCGCCGGGACGAATCCTGCCCGATGCCGCCATCATCGACGCCGCAACCGCCGACCCCAAGTCGGTCGCCGAGCTCACCGCGTTGCCGATCTTCGGCGGCTCGCGCCAGCGCCGTAGTGCCGACGTGTGGCTGGCGGCACTGGCAACGGCCCGCACCGACAAGCAGCCACCCGACATCCACGAGCCGCACACGGGCCCACCGCCGCCGGTGCGGTGGGCCAAGCGCAAGCCGGAGGCCGCGGTCCGGCTCGACGCTGCCCGCACCCGTCTTGCCCAAGTGTCCCAGGAGGTCTCGGTTCCGACCGAGAACCTCGTCACCCCGGATCTGGTGCGCAGGCTGTGCTGGGACTGGGATCCCGTCGAGGATCCGGTGGCCGCGGTGGACACGTTCCTGCGCGATGCCGGTTCGCGCGACTGGCAGCGCAGCCTCGTCGTACCCGCGCTGGCTGCGGCGTTGACGTCATCGCCTGCGCTACCGTCGCAGGAGAGCTAGCACCCTGTTCAGGTAGCTCATCTGTCCCGCAGTGCCCACCGACGTCGTCGGCCGCGACCAGCGGAACCGGCCAGCGTTCTCATCGGTCGAAGCGCTCGCTGACCTCCGCCTGCCCGTCCACCGCACCCAGCGCGGCTACCCAGCCGGTGATTTGGCGTGCGACGTTCTGTTCGGTCAGGCCGATCTCGGCCAACACCTCCGAGCGCGACGCCTGCGACTGGAACTGCTGCGGCACACCGACATCGCGGCACGGCACGTCGATCTCGGCGCTGCGCAACGCTGCGGACACCGCCGAGCCGATTCCGCCTGCCACGCCGTTGTCTTCCACGGTGACCACCAGCTTGTGCGCCGCTGCCAGTACGCGCACGGCGTCGGGGACGGGCAGCACCCAGCGAGGGTCGATGACCGTGACGCCGATGCCCTGGTTGCGCAGTCGCTCGGCGACGGCCAACGCCATCGACGCGAAAGATCCGATCGCTACCAGCAGGACGTCATCGGTGAGATCGTCGCTGGGGTGGGCCAGGATGTCGATACCGTCGCGGCGCTCGAGTGCTGGAATATCTTCTCCCACGTCGCCTTTGGGAAAGCGCAACGCGGTGGGCCCGTCCTCGGTGTCGAGTGCCTCGCCGAGTTCTTCGCGCAGTCGGGCACCATCTCGGGGGGCGGCGACGCGCATCCCCGGCACGATGCCCAGCATGGACAGATCCCACATGCCATTGTGACTGGCCCCATCGGGACCGGTGATGCCGGACCGGTCGAGCACCATCGTGACCGGTAGCTGGTGCAGCGCCACGTCCATCATGATCTGGTCGAAGGCGCGGTTGAGAAACGTCGAGTAGATCGCGACCACCGGATGAAGGCCGCCCATCGCCAGACCAGCAGCCGACGTCATCGCGTGCTGTTCGGCAATACCGACATCGAACAACCGGTCGGGGAAGCGCTCGCCGAACGCCTGCAGACCGGTGGGACCCGGCATGGCGGCCGTGATCGCCACCACATCGCGGCGTTTGGTCCCGTACTCGATGAGCGCGTTGGAGAACGCTGCCGTCCAGCCCGGCCGGGACTTGCTGGTGGCCAGGCCCGTCTGCGGGTCGATGATCCCGGTGGAGTGCATCTGTTCGGCTTCGTCGGCCTCGGCAGGTCCGTACCCCATGCCCTTGCGGGTGCTGACGTGCACGATCACCGGGCCGTTGAACCCACGGGCCCGGCGCAGCGCGGCCTCGACGGCATGCTCGTCGTGCCCGTCCACCGGACCCACGTACTTGAGGCCGAGATCGGTGAACATCACCTGCGGCGCCAATGCGTCCTTGATGCCAGCCTTGACGCTGTGCATGCACTGATAGCAGATCTCGCCGATCATGGGAACGCCGCGCACCGCGGAGCGCCCCTTCTCCAGAGCACGCTCGTAAGCGGGCTGCAGACGCAACGCAGCCAGGTGCTCGGCCAGCCCACCGATGGTCGGGGCGTAGGACCGGCCGTTGTCGTTGACGACGATCACGACCGGCCGGTTGGCTGCGGCGATGTTGTTGAGAGCTTCCCAGCACATGCCGCCGGTGAGCGCGCCGTCACCGACCACCGCGACCACGTGCCGGTTGCGGTGCCCCGTCAGCTCGAACGCCTTGGCCAGCCCGTCGGCGTACGAGAGGGCGGAGCTCGCGTGGCTCGACTCGACCCAATCGTGCTCGCTCTCGGCGCGGCACGGATAGCCCGAAAGGCCGTCCTTCTTGCGCAGGGACTCGAAGTCCTGGCAACGTCCCGTCAGCATCTTGTGCACGTAGGCCTGGTGGCCAGTGTCGAAGATGATGGGGTCGTGCGGGGAGTCGAACACCCGATGAAGAGCCAGGGTGAGTTCGACCACGCCGAGGTTGGGTCCCAGGTGTCCACCGGTCGCCGCAACTTTATGGATGAGGAACTGGCGAATCTCACTGGCCAGATCACTCAGCTGCGACTGGGAAAGGTGTTGCAGATCAGCGGGACCGCGGATCTGTTCAAGCATTCCGACAGTCTACGCACGCCGACCGGGATCAGTCCTGACGAGCCTGGTAGACGTCGGGTACGCCATCGTGATCGTCATCAGCGGATTCGGCGATGGCGATCCGCTTGTACGTGCTGTTTCGGCTGAACAGCACCACCGCGGCCAGCACGCCGGCGATCAGCGAACCGCACAAGACGCCGATCTTGACGTCGGCGGCCAAGGCCGACCCGTACTCGAAGGCGAGCTCGCCGATCAGTAACGAAACGGTGAAGCCGATCCCCGCCAGCAGTGCCGCGCCGAACACATCCCGCCAGGACAGGTCGTCGTCCAGGGTGGCGTGGGAGAACTTGGCCAGCAACCACGTCGTCACGAAGACGCCGAAGGGTTTTCCGATCACCAGGCCCGCCACGACGCCGATCGTGACCGAATGCGTCAACGCGTCGCCCAGCCCACTCCAGCCGCCCACGGTGACTCCGGCGGCGAAGAACGCGAACACCGGAACCGCAAAGCCCGCCGAAATGGGTTGTAATCGGTGCTCCAACTGCTCGGCGGCGGCGTGCTTACCCAGGACCGGGACCACGAAGCCGAGTACCACTCCGGCGACGGTGGCGTGGATACCGCCGGCATGCACCAGCGCCCAGGTGCAGATGGCGAACGGGAGCAGGATCCACCACGAGCGCATTCCGCGTCGGACGGCGACGGCGAACAGCGCAGCAGGAACTACCGCGGCCAGGAGCGGTAGCGGAGTCAGATGGTCGGTATAGAAGACAGCGATGACGACAATCGCCAGCAGGTCGTCGACCACGGCGAGCGTCAACAAGAAGGTCCGCAGCGCAGTGGGCAGATGGGTGGACACCACCGCCAGCACCGCCAGGGCGAAGGCGATGTCTGTCGCGATGGGCACCGCCCAACCGTCCAGGTTGTCCGAGTGACCCGTGGCCAGGTTGATCCCGACGAAGACCGCGCCAGGAACGATCATGCCACCGAGGGCGGCAGCGATCGGCAGCGCCGCCCGCGCTGGGTCGCGCAGGTCTCCGGCCACGAATTCGCGCTTGAGTTCCATCCCGACGACGAAAAAGAAGATCGCGAGCAGCCCGTCGGCTGCCCACGCAGAGAGGGTCAAGTTCAGGTGCAGCAACTCCGGGCCGATCGCGAACTCCGACACGGTCTTGTATGACTGGGACCACGGCGAGTTGGCCCACCCCAGGGCGAAGCCAGCAGCTAGGAGCAGGAGCACGCCGCCCACGGTCTCGGTACGCAGGAACCCAGCCAGCCGCTTCGCTTCCGGCCACGAGCCGCGAGTGAACAGACGCAGTGAGCTCGGCACAGACCCAACTCTAGTGAGCGGCGCTCAGATGGTGCGCCCCGTTCGGGCACGGTAGGTTCTTGCCCAGGTGCGCCGGGAAGTCTGGTCGGCAGTTCGGTTCGGACTGTTGAAAGGCGAGCGTGTCGTCGGTGTCGGTGGCCCAGGACCCCGAAGTGGTCCACCCCTCGTATCGTGCTTCCATGCGCGCCGAGGAGATGGCAGAAGATTTTCCCGTTACGTCGCTCGATTCGAGCGCACTCGACGCGGCACGCATGCTCGCCGAGCACATGTTGCCCGGGATCGTGGTCACCGACCGGTCCGGGCGGCCGCATGCGGTGTTGCCTGCCTCGCAGGTGGTCCAGTTCCTCGTACCTCGCTACGTCCAAGACGACCCGTCGCTGGCCGGCGTCCTCGACGAATCCTTCGCGGACCACGCGGCTGACAAACTTGGGCACAAGACCGTTCGCGACGTCCTGCCCGAGCACTTGGTCAACGTGCCAGCGGCCAGGGCCGACGACACCATCATCGAGGTGGCAGCCCTGATGGCGCGGGCACGCAGCCCACTGATCGCGGTGCTAAAGGATGGGAAATTGCACGGGGTCATCACCGCGTCACGCCTGCTGGCCGCAGCTCTGAAGCGCTGACGAATGGCGATCGTCGCGGTCGCCGTCTTCGTGATCGCCTACGCGCTGATCGCGAGCGACAAGATCAATAAGACGTTGGTCGCGCTATGTGGCGCGGCCGTGGTGGTCGCCATCGGACTGCTGGGTTCCGACGACATCTTCTTCTCGCGCGAAACCGGCATCGACTGGGATGTCATCTTCCTGCTGCTCGGCATGATGATCATCGTCGGTGTGCTGCGCCAGACGGGCGTGTTCGAGTATGTAGCGATCTGGGCTGTCAAGCGCGCCAACGGTTCTCCCTTGCGCGTGATGATGCTGCTGGTAATCGTCACCGCAGTCGCGTCGGCATTTCTCGACAATGTCACCACCGTCCTGCTCATCGCGCCGGTCACACTGCTGGTCTGTGAGCGGCTGGCGATCGACCCGGTGCCATTCCTTATGGCCGAGGTGCTCGCCTCGAACATCGGCGGAGCGGCGACCCTGGTGGGCGACCCGCCCAACATCATCATTGCCAGCCGCGCCGGTCTAAGCTTCAACGACTTCCTGATCCACCTGACGCCGATCGTGGTGATCGTCATGGTGGTGTTCATCGCGATGCTGCGCTTGGTGTTCCGTGGCTCGTTCGATGTCGACCCCGAGCGCGCCGCCAGTGTGATGACCCTGTCGGAACGCGAGGCCATCCGCGATCCTGCGCTGCTCGTGAAGTGCGGCGTGGTGCTAGTGGCCGTGTTCGCCGCGTTCGTCTTACATTCGGTGATCCACATCGAGCCCTCGATCGTCGCCCTGCTGGGTGCGGGCATCCTGATCCTGATCTCGAAATTGGAGCGCTCGGACTATCTCGCCAGTGTCGAGTGGGAGACACTGCTGTTCTTCGCGGGGTTGTTCATCATGGTCGGTTCACTGGTCAAGACAGGTGTGGTCGACACGCTGGCACGCGCCGCCATCGAGGTGACCGGTGGCGACCCCCTGACCACTGTCATGCTGATCCTCGGGGTTTCGGCACCGGTGTCGGGAATCATCGACAACATTCCGTACGTGGCGACGATGACGCCGATTGTCGCCGAGTTGTCGGCCTCCATGCCGGATCAACCCCACCCAGACGCCCTGTGGTGGTCGCTGGCACTCGGTGCCGACTTCGGCGGCAACCTGACCGCCATCGGAGCCAGCGCCAACGTCGTCATGCTCGGTATCGCCCGTCGCGCGGGTTATCCGATCTCGTTCTGGGGGTTCACCAGAAAAGGTGCGGCAGTCACCGTCATGTCGATCGCCCTGTCGGCGCTCTACCTGTGGATCAGGTACTTCGTGATCGGCTGAAGGCGCCCTCGGTTCAGCGGGTGAGCAGAGCCACGCACTCGACGTGATGGGTCAGCGGAAACGAATCGAAGACCCGGATGGCCTCGACAGCATAGCCCTGCGCGCTGTAGAGCCCCACATCGCGCGCGAATGATGCTGCCTCGCAGCCGATGTGCACGATTCGGGGCACACCGGCTCCGGCCAGCAGCTCGATCACCTCACGTCCTGCCCCGGTGCGTGGCGGATCGAGCACCGCGATGTCGACGCCCCGGGTCTGCGCCGCCAGCGCCCGGCGCACCGACTCGGTGACGATCTCGATCTGCGGCAGATCGGACAGGGCACTGCGCGCCGACCGCGCAGCGGCCCGCGAGGTATCCACGGAGACCACCTGTCCGCCCGGCCCCACCGCGTCGGCCAGTGCGGCCGCGAAAACGCCTGCTCCACCGTACAGATCCCATGCCCGCTCGCCCGCCGACGGCTGCGCCCACTGCATCACCAGATCGCTGTAGGTGGTGGCAGCGTCACGGTGCGCTTGCCAGAACGCCGTCACGGGGACCGCCCAGGATCGGTCGCCGACACGCTGGGTGGCCTCGTACTCCCCCTCGACGACGCGGGTGCGGGTGCCGCGTCCCGCCGCGACGGCGTGCCGCACGCCGTCGTCGTCGACCGCCACATGCACCTGATCGCCGGGCCGGAGCCTGTCCTCGGGAAGCCCGTCGAGCATGCCGTCGGGCAACTGACCGCAGCGCAGATTGTGGACGAGTTCGCCGCTGTGGTACCGGTGGAAGCCGGCCCGACCGTCCTCGCCGACCTCAAGGCGCACCCTGGTGCGCCAGCCCGTCGCACCGACAGAACCGACCACCTCGGCCGCGCCATCCCACGCGTGCCCACCGAGGCGCTGCAACTGGTTGGCCACCACCTCACCCTTGATCCGACGCGCGGCCGACGGCTCCGCGAAGGCCAGGTCACAACATCCGGATCCCTCCGGCCCCGCGATGGGACACAGCGAGTCGACCCGGTCCGGTGACGGCTCAAGGACCTCGACAGCATCAGCGTGCCAGTAGGATTCGCGCCGCGAGGACACTCGGACGCGGACCGTCTCCCCGGGCAACGCATAACGGACGAACACGACACGACCGTCGTGGCGAGCCACGCAACTGCCGCCGTTGGCTGGCGCTCCGGTGGTCACCGTCAGCAACTCGGCGCTGTGTTCGGTCACTCCAGGAATCCCCGGCGCGCGTCCCCCGGCGCCGACTGCGGTTCCAGCTTCTTCAGTCGCTCTGACGAATTGAGTTGCCATGGAACCGACGTGACCATCACGTTGGGCATGAAGAGCAGGCGCCCCTTGAGGCGTAGCGCGCTCTGGTTGTGCAGCACCTGCTCCCACCAGTGCCCGACCACGTATTCGGGGATGAACACCGTGACCACGGTCCGCGGCGACTCGCTGCTGATCCGCTTGACGTAGTCCAGTACGGGACGGGTGATTTCGCGGTACGGCGACGCGATCACCTTCAACGGTACCGAGATGTCGCTGTCAGCCCACTTGTGCACCAGCTGACGCGTCTCGGCGTCGTCGACGCTGACCGTGATGGCCTCGAGCACGTCCGGTCGAGTGGCTCTGGCATACGACAGCGCCCGAAGGGTGGGCAGGTGCAGCTTGGACACGAGGACCAGCGCATGGTTGCGGCTGGGCAGCACCATCTCGCCTTCCTCGGCTGCCTGCTGGTCGAGTTCGCCTGCCACGCTGTCGTAGTGCTTGTGGATCAGCTTCATCACGACGAACAGGCCTGTCATGGCCAGGATCGCAATCCATGCGCCTTCAACGAATTTGGTGGCCAGCACCACCAGCAGCACCGAGCCCGTGCACAGGAAACCGACAGTGTTGATCACCCGGGAGCGGATCATCTTTCCCCGCACCGACGGATCGGTCTCGGTGCGCAGCAGCCGGGTCCAGTGCCGCACCATGCCGATCTGGCTGAGCGTGAACGAGACGAACACGCCTACGATGTAGAGCTGGATCAGCTGGGTGACCTCAGCCCGGAAGGCCACCACAAACGCGATGGCGGCCAGGGCCAGGAACAGGATGCCGTTGGAGAACGCCAGTCGGTCGCCACGGGTGTGGAGCTGGCGGGGCAGGAAGCGGTCCTGCGCGAGAATGGAACCCAGCACCGGGAAGCCGTTGAATGCCGTGTTGGCCGCCAGGATGAGGATCAGGGCGGTCACCCCCGCAATGACCCACAGCCCCAAAGGGAATCCGTCGAAGACCGCCTCGGCGAGTTGCGCGATCAGTGTCTTCTGGTGGTAGTCGGCCGGCGCACCCTCGAGCTGCTCGTCGGGTCGGTCGACGATCTGGACCCCGGTGCGCTCGGCCAGCATGATGATGCCCATCAGCAGCACCACTGCGATCCCGCCCAGCATCAGCAGGGTGGTTGCCGCATTGCGCGACTTCGGTTTACGGAACGCGGGCACCCCGTTGGAGATGGCCTCGACACCTGTGAGCGCGGCGCAGCCCGACGAGAAAGCCCTGGCCACCAGGAACACCAACGCGATGCCCATGAGATCGTGCTGTTCAGCATGCATCTCGAAATCTGCTGACGGAGCACGGAGTTCGTCGCCGAGGACAGAGATCTGGATGAATCCCCAGGCCAGCATCAGGAACATGCAACCGATGAACGCGTACGTCGGGATGGCGAACGCGGTGCCCGACTCGCGGACACCACGCAGGTTGGCAGCCGTCAGGAGGACGATGGCCACGACGGCGAACACCACCTTGTGATGGTCGACGAACGGGATGGCAGAACCGATGTTAGACATCGCCGATGCCATCGACACCGCAACGGTGAGAACGTAGTCGACCATCAGGGCGCTGGCCACCGTCAGACCTGCAGTGGGCCCGAGATTGGTGGTCACCACTTCGTAGTCGCCGCCGCCCGACGGATAGGCGTGCACGTTCTGGCGGTAGCTGGCGACGACCACGAGCAGCACCAGACACACCGCGACACCGATCCACGGCGTCATCGTGTAGGCGGTGAGGCCCGCCACCGACAGGACCAGGAAGATCTCTTCGGGTGCGTAGGCGACCGACGACATCGCGTCCGAGGCGAACACCGGCAGCGCGATTCGTTTGGGCAGCAGGGTGTGCGCGATGCTGTCACTGCGGAACGGCTTGCCGAGCACCAGCCGACGCGCAGCGGTCGAAACCTTGGACACGAGTGCCAAGACTATGCCCAGAGCGCTGTGGCTGTAGCGTTCCCGGGGTAGACATGGTGCAGGCTTTGTCCCCGGAGTTGCCGAGAAAGGACCCTGGGTTTGCGCGTAGTGGTAATGGGATGCGGTCGGGTGGGCTCATCCCTGGCCGACGGCTTGGCGCGGATCGGTCACGACGTGGCCGTGATCGACCGTGACAGTGCCTCCTTCCAGCGGCTTTCGCCGGAATTCTCCGGTGAGCGGGTGATCGGCATGGGCTTCGACAGAGATGTACTCCTGCGGGCAGGCATCGAGGAGGCGGGCGCGTTTGCCGCGGTCTCCTCCGGTGACAACTCCAACATCATTTCCGCGCGTGTCGCGCGCGAGACGTTCGGTGTGGAGCGGGTCGTTGCGCGTATCTACGACGCCAAACGGGCCGCGGTGTACGAGCGCCTCGGTATCCCCACGGTGGCAACCGTGCCGTGGACCACCGACCGGCTGCTCAACGTCCTCACCCGCGAGACCGAGACCACCAAGTGGCGCGACCCGTCCGGCAACGTGGCCGTCGCCGAGGTGGTGCTGCACGAAGGCTGGGTCGGGCATCGGGTCACCGAACTCGAAGCCGCCACCGGCGCCCGCGTCGCGTTCATGATCCGCTTCGGCGGTGGGGTCCTGCCGGAGCCGAAGACCGTGCTGCAAGCCAGCGACCAAGTGTATATCGCTGCCGTTTCCGGGCGCGCGGCGGAGGCGATGGCGATAGCGGCGTTGCCGCCGAGCGAGGACGGCGAGGCTTAGATGAAGGTCGGTATCGCAGGCGCGGGCGCAGTGGGACGCTCGATCGCCCGTGAACTCCTAGAAAGCGGACACGATGTCACGCTCATCGAGCGCAACCCCAGCCACGTCGACGTCGATGCCATCCCCGCCGCGCACTGGTGTCTCGGCGACGCCTGCGAACTGTCGCTGCTCGAATCGGTCCGGCTCGAGGAGTTCGACGTCGTGATCGCCGCTACCGGTGACGACAAGGCCAACGTCGTGGTGAGCTTGCTCGCCAAGACCGAGTTCGCGGTGCCCCGGGTGGTGGCCCGCGTCAACGACCCCCGTAACGAGTGGCTGTTCGACGAGGCGTGGGGTGTGGATGTCGCGGTCTCGACGCCGCGGATGCTCGCCTCACTTGTCGAGGAGGCGGTGGCCATCGGAGATTTGGTGCGGCTCATGGAGTTCCGCAAGGGCCAGGCCAATCTCGTCGAGCTGACCCTGCCGGATGACACGCCGTGGGGCGGCAGGCCGGTGCGCAAACTGGTGCTGCCGCGCGACGTCTCGCTGGTGACGATCCTGCGTGGCCAGCGCGTGATCGTGCCGGAGCCGGACGAGCCGCTGGAAGGCGGCGACGAGTTGCTGTTCGTCTCCGTCCCGGAGGTCGAGGACGAACTGCGTCAGCTGCTGCTGCCCGAACGCACCTAGCGCGGGCGACGGGCTCATTCGGCTGGCTGCGCCGCCTCAGGCTCAGCCTTGACCAGCGAGACGGTGGCTCCTTCCGCGGCGCGCAACGCCTTCTGCGCCGCCTTGATGGCCACATAGGTGACCAGGGCCGCCACCGCGGTGAGCGGGTAGCCCATCGCGATTCTGGCGACGCCGAGCCACCCGGTCTGGTCGTCTTCGTAGAGATGGTTCTGCACGATGAAGCGTGCCGCGAAGACCGCCACCCAGGTGGCGGTCGCGATGTCGAAGACCACGACTGCGCGCGGCACCTTGCGCCAGGCCTGCCCGTGGCCGCCGACCCAGCCCCAGGCATAGCCAACCAGTGGGCGGCGAATCACCATCGAGGCCGCGAACACAGCGGCCCACACCAGTGACGACCAGATCCCAAGCAGGAAATAACCTTTGGATTCGCCGACGACCCACGCGATCAGAGCGCAGACGCCGACTCCGAAGAAGCCAGAGATCGCGGGCTGGACCGAGTCGCGCCGCAGCAGGCGCCAGACGAAGATCAGCGCGGCCACGCCGAGCGCGGCGCCGATGGCGTAAGGCAATCCCAGCGTGGACGAGACGGGGACGAAAACAAGGACCGGTAGCGACGAATAGATCAGGCCGCTGATGCCGCCCATCTGCTCCAGAATGGCGTTGGCGCCCTGCGGTTTGTCGGGCGTGGGTGCGTCAGACACAGACCGGGCAGCTCATTTCTGAATTTCGTAGTGCGGGTTGTAGATCGCCTTGTGGCCATTGTCCAGCTTGCCGAGGCGACCATGCACTCGCAACGTGCGTCCTGACTCGATGCCCGGGATGCGGCGCTGTCCCAGCCAGACCAGCGTGACGGTGTCGGTGCCGTCGAACAGTTCGGCTTTCACCCCGCCCGCGCAGCCTTTGGCGTTGGCCTCGACGCTGCGCAGGGTACCGACCATCGTGACCTCCTGCCCCCGCTGGCAGTTGATCGCCTTCTGGGCACCCGTATGGGCCGCTTCGTCGCTGAGTTCCTCGGCGTCGCGTTGCTCAGGATCCTCGGTCAGCCGACGGGTGAGCCGGCGCAGATAACCTTCGGCCGTAGCCATGGCAACTCCTGATGCTGCTGCTTGTTTGCACTCTGCCAACGCAACGGTAGACCTCCTGGTTCCCCGGCGCCAGGTCGGCCACGCCCAGTCGGTTGTGTTCGCCGGGTCGTCGGGCACCATGGACTGATGGCGGTCAATCTGCGCGGCGTCACCACCGTTCTGCTTCCGGGCACCGGTTCCGACGGCGAGTTCGTCTACCGCGCGTTTTCCGGCCCACTGCACGACGTCGGCGCCGTGGCCATTGCGCCGCCGCCGACACCGGAACGGTTGATAGCCGGCCACCTGGAGGCCCTCGACAACGCGGCCAACGATGGGCCCATCGCGGTCGGTGGCGTCTCGATCGGCGCAGCAGTTGCCGTGAACTGGGCCCTGGCCCACCCGGGCAAGGCGGTCGCGGTCCTGGCCGCCCTTCCACCGTGGACAGGCGATCCGGGCGCGGCTCCCGCCGCGCTGGCTGCCCGGCACTCGGCCGCCGCGCTTCGGCGTTACGGTCTGGTCGCCACCACCCTCGACATGCAACGGTCGAGCCCGCAGTGGCTGGCCGACGAGTTGACCCGGTCCTGGCTGGGCCTGTGGCCCGCACTGCCCGACGCGATGGACGAAGCGGCCAGCTATAGGGCGCCGACCACTCCCGCGCTGGAAGGCCTGGCGACGCCGATGGGCGTCGCGTCGGCGGTCGACGACGCGGTGCACCCCGCGGAGGTGGGGGCCGAATGGGCATCGGCGGCGCCTCGGGCCGCGCTGCGCACCGTCACGCTGGCCGAGATCGGCGCCGACCCCGGCGCGCTGGGCGCCGCGTGCCTGGCTGCGCTCTTCGACGTCTGAATACGCGGCAGCTCTGCGCGGACTCAGCCGCCGGTGATGGTGCGCAACTGCTGCATCGCCGAGCCCGACGCGCTGCGGCGAGCCACGGGCTTCGCCTCCGCCTCGGTGTCGGTTTTGGCAGGCGCCTGCGGACCTGCGGCCTGCTGAGCCTGCTGGTTGCCCGACGCCTGCGCAGCAGCGGCAGCGCGCAGCTGCGCGGCCATCGGTTCGGGCAGCGTCACCGGCAGCGGGGTACGGACCGGCAGAGGCGTATCCCCGCGGCGCACCACGGTGTCGGCCAGGGCGGTGCGGGCCTCCTCCGTCAACGCGCCGAAGGTCTCGTGCGACGAATTGACGACACACCGGATCATCCACCGGTAGCCGTCGATACCGATGAAGCGGACGGCGCCCGCGGCGATACCCACGACCTCACGTCCCCAAGGGCCATCCTCGATCGTGACCGTCGCTTTGTCTTTGCGCAGCGACTCCGCCAACTCGGTGGCCACCTCACGCCACAATCCCGCCGACTTCGGCGCCGCGTACGCCGCGACGGTGTAGCGGCCGTTCTTGGTGGTCAGCCAGACCGCGCTGGGCACACCGGTCTGGTTGAGCTCCACCTGCACCTGGCCCGCCTCGGGCATCGGGATCAGGACTGAGCCCAGGTCAAGCCGCCCCAGCGCCGCGGTTTCCTCGTCGTAGAAATCCTCGATCTCGAAGGGACCGTCGAAATTCTCTTCGGACTCCTCGGCGTCGTCAGACGCCGCCGCGGTCTCGGAGACTACGGGCTCGGCGTCGTCGTGCTCGTTCTTGTCGCGCCTGCGTTTTCCAAATGCCATTACAAACTCGCATGTCCGCCGGAGGAACCGTAGCCGCCATCGCCACGGGAGGTGTCGGCCAGACCGGCCTCATCAAACGAGGTTACTTCGATCAGTTCCGGTAGCTCGACACGTTGGACCAAAAGTTGTGCGATCCGGTCGCCTCGGCGCACCGCGATGGGTTCATGCCGGTCGAGGTTCACCAACGCCACCTTGATCTCGCCCCGGTAGCCCGCATCAACGGTACCGGGCGTGTTGACGATCGAAAGACCCACCCGCGCAGCAAGTCCCGACCTGGGATGGATCAATCCCACCATGCCGTACGGGATCGCGACCGCCACCCCGGTGGGAACCAGATGACGTTGGCCGGGCGCCAGGTCGACATCGATCGCACTGTAGAGGTCGACGCCGGCGTCGCCGGCATGTGCCCTGCTGGGCATCGGAAGTTCGCGGTCCAGCCGCACGACCGCCAAGGGTGTGGACACGAGCCAAGAGACTACTCTCGGGCAGGTGACGGCAACGCGTGCAGCCTCGCACACCGTGCGGTACCGCGAGCGCCTCTGGGTACCGGTGTGGTGGGTGCTTCCCTCCGCGGTGGCGGCGGCCATCGTGGCGACGACCGTGAATGCCGGAATTCGGGGGCTGCCCGATTGGGTGGCATTCGCCGTCCTGATGGGCGTCGCAGGACTCGTCCTGCTGTGGCTCAGCAAGGCCGAGGTGCGGGTGGTCCAGACGGACGGCGTGGTGGAGCTGTGGGCCGGGCAGGCCCACCTACCCGTGCAGGTGGTGCAACGCTCCGCGGAGGTGCCACGGTCAGCCAAATCGGCAGCACTTGGCCGCCAGCTGGACCCGGCGGCCTTCGTCGTCCACCGGCCGTGGGTCGGGCCTATGGTCCTGCTCGTGCTCGACGATCAGGACGACCCGACGCCGTACTGGTTGATCAGCACCCGACACCCCGACCGCGCGCTGTCGGCACTGCGCGACTGACCTGCCGGTCAGGCCGCGCAGTCCGAGCAGATCATCACGCCGTTCTTCTCACTGGCGAGTCGGCTGCGGTGATGCACCAAAAAGCAGCTGGAGCAGGTGAACTCATCGGCCTGTTTCGGCACGACGCGAACGGATAACTCCTCGCCGGACAGGTCAGCGCCCGGAAGCTCAAACGATTCCGCGGATTCGGACTCGTCTACATCGACCACCGCCGACTGTGCTTCGTTTCGGCGAGCCTTGAGTTCCTCCAGGGAGTCCTCGGAAACATCGTCGGATTCTGTTCGCCGTGGGGCGTCATAGTCGGTAGCCATAGTCTCAGTCCCCTCGTATTACTTGCAGCAGAGGTTTGTACCAGCGTCGAACGCCTCCGCCAAATGATTCGTGCCCAGATTGGGTCGTGGCGTTGTGTGATTTATGTCACATCGACCCAGTACGCAGGCACAACGGGTCCACCGGCGCCCTCTACAGTGCAGGGGTGGTCGCGCAAATCACCGAAGGAACGGCGTTCGACAAGCGGGGTCGGCCGTTCCACCGACGCAACGTCGTGCCGGGCCTCTGCATGCTCGCGGTGCTGGCCGTGCTGACGATGTCGGTGTGGATATACACCCTCACGCGGCCACTCGTCGTCGAGGAGGCTGTTGCATGCAATCCGCCGCCGCCGCAGACCGATCCCGCCGTCGCAGGACTGGGCGAACGGGTGTCAGTGGCCACGATGACCACTGTGGCACCCGCCAAGCTCGCGGATTCCAACGTCGTCGTGCTCAACGCCAGTGGCCGTGGCGGTCAGGCAGCTGAGGTTGCCGCTGAGCTACGCGATCTCGGCTTCGCACAGCCCGGCGCCGCCAACGATCTGATTTACGCGGGTGATCCACTGACGTGTCACGGGCAGATCCGCTTCGGCCCCGGCGGGCAGGCCGCCGCGGCCGCGGTGTGGTTGGTGGCTCCGTGCACCGAGCTCTACCAGGACGACCGCACCGACGCCACGGTCGACCTCGCGATCGGATCCGGTTTCACCGAGCTCACCCACAGCGACGACATCGACGCCGTGCTGGCCGGTCTGCGCCCGGACGCCACCGAGCCCGCCGATTCCACGCTACTGGCGAAGATCCACAACGCGTCCTGCTGACCGATCAGCCTCCGCGAGGCGTGTCGAGGGTGTGAGAACTGTCGAGGGCGCCCAACCCACCGAGACCGTCCAGAGCGTCCAGCAGGGCACGCGCCACGCCCGGCGCCGCGGCCACCAGCACCGGGGCGTCCGGCGCAGTGAGATCGGGCAGCACCACCTGCGCCCCGGCTTCCGCGGCGATGAGCGCACCGGCCGCCCAGTCCCAGACGTTGAGCCCGTGTTCGTAGTGCGCGTCGAGCAGCCCAGCGCCGACCATGCACAGATCGAGTGCCGCCGACCCGAGCCTGCGCACATCGCGGATCTGCGGGAGGAGTCCGGCCAGTAGCCAGGCCTGTTTGGCGCGGCGGGCAGGCAGGTACGCGAAGCCGGTGCCGACCAGCGCCATGGCCAGTTCGTCGACCTGATTGCAGCGCAGCGCGCGCACCCCCGCACTGCCCCTGACCTGCGCGCCGAGACCCAACGCCGCGGAGTACACCTCACCCGAGGGCACCACGGCCACCGCGCCAGCGACCGACTCACCGTCCACCTGGGCGGCCACCGACACCGAGTAGGCCGGAATGCCGTACATGAAGTTCACCGTGCCGTCGATGGGGTCGAGCACCCAGGTCACGGCACCCGGTGGCCCGAGCCGAGGTCCACCGCCCTCTTCCCCCAGTACAGGGTCACCCGGCCGCAACGTCGCCAGTCGTTGGCGCAACAGTTGCTCGGCATCGGTGTCCACCACGGTCACCGGATCGGTGGGGGCACTCTTAGTGCGCACCGGCTGAGGTCGGGCTCCGTCACCGTCGAACACCTCCACGCGGCGCGACGCGACGAAATGCGCCGCCTCGACCGCGAGCGTCTCTGCGACGTTGCGGAGTTCGTCGCGCAGGCCCGGCGGTGTCGTCACGTAAACATCGCAACACAGGTCTTGGCTACGCGGAAGCCTGACCTCCCGACCTGTGGGCCCGCCCACACGTCGCTTGCGCATGGCGCACCAACGCAGTTGTGCGACAACCACACCAAGTCAACCCGGAGCAACTACTCTTGGGCATCGCAGCCAGGACCAGGCTCCCCCGATCCTCCATCGAAGAGGAGTGCCATGACCGCCACGCAATCTCCTGTCGCTGACCCTGACAGTGGCGCAGAGCCGCAACGCCGCGGTTTCGGCGTCGACGTCGGCGGCAGCGGCATCAAAGGCGGGGTGGTCGACCTCGACACCGGCGCGTTGATCGGCGAACGCTTCAAGCTGCCCACCCCCCAACCCGCCACGCCTGACGCCGTCGCCAAAACCGTCGCCGCGGTGGTCAGGGAGTTCGGGTGGACGGAGTCGCTTGGCGTCACCTACCCGGGCGTCGTCGTTGACGGGATCGTGCGGACAGCGGCCAACGTCGACAAGGGCTGGATCGGCGCCAACGCCCGCGAGATGTTCTCCGCCGAGCTGGACGGCCAGCAGATCACTGTCCTCAATGACGCCGACGCCGCGGGACTCGCCGAGGAGAAGTTCGGTGCAGGCAAAGACAACACCGGCGTCATCGTGCTGCTGACCTTCGGCACCGGCATCGGCTCAGCCGTCATCCACAACGGCGTCCTGCTGCCCAACACCGAGTTCGGGCACCTTGAGGTCGGCGGCAAGGAAGCCGAACACCGGGCCGCCAGCTCGATCAAGGAGAAGAACGACTGGAGCTACAAGCAGTGGGCGACTGAGGTGACGAAAGTGCTGGTGGCGGTCGAGAACGCCATCTGGCCCGATCTGTTCATCGCCGGCGGCGGAATCAGCCGCAAGGCCGAGAAATGGATCCCGCTGCTGGAGAACCGCACCGCCGTGGTGGCTGCCACCCTGCTGAACACCGCAGGCATCGTCGGCGCCGCTCTGGCGTCCCAGGTAGACGTCACCCCAACCGTCTGAAACAGGCGTCACGCAGGATTTTCTGCGCGCTCGCGAGGTGAGACCTCACAGAGTCGTTACAATGTTCACGAGGCGGCCGCCAAACGGATTGCGGCGAGTATCCAGGCTGATATCAACGCCAACATTCGACATAGCCAGAGCTTTCGTACGAGCATGCCCATGCCCAGCGGAAGTAGCACGACCGAAAGGGTGTACGTGGCAGCCACAAAGGCAACCCCTGCGACTGTAGGCGCAGGCGTCCAAACCGACGAAGAGCCGGTGAAGCGCGCCGCGACCAAGGCGCCCGCAAAGCGCGCAGCCAAGGCGGCTCCCGCGAAGCGGGCCACCAAGGGCGTCGTCAAACCCGATGGCGGTGCGGCCAAGGGCCGCCCCGCACGGGCCAAGACCGGCCGCGCGGGAATCAACGGCGACCCGAAGGACGAGTCGGCCACCGACGCCGAACCCGCCGCGAGCACCGACGAGGACACCGATATCGAGCTCGAGGGCGAACCCGAGGAACTCGACACCGAAGAAGTAGAGCTCGAAGACCTCGACGAGGACGGCAGCGACGACGAGGCCGCAGCGGCCAAGCCCGCCGGGGCCAGCGCAGCGGTCGTGGTGCCTGCACCGGCGGCCGCCGAAGAGGAAGAGATCGCCGAACCGACGGAGAAGGACAAAGCGTCCGGCGACTTCGTCTGGGACGAAGAGGAGTCCGAGGCGCTGCGTCAGGCCCGCAAAGATGCGGAACTCACGGCATCGGCCGACTCGGTACGCGCCTACCTCAAACAAATCGGCAAAGTCGCGCTGCTCAACGCCGAGGAAGAGGTCGAGCTCGCCAAGCGCATCGAGGCGGGCCTGTACGCCACCCAGCTGATGGCCGAGGTGGCCGACAAGGGTGAGAAGCTGCCCGCCGCTCAACGTCGCGACATGCAATGGATCTGCCGCGACGGCGACCGCGCCAAGAACCATCTGCTGGAAGCCAACCTGCGCCTCGTGGTGTCGCTGGCCAAGCGCTACACGGGCCGCGGCATGGCGTTCCTCGACCTGATCCAGGAAGGCAACCTCGGACTCATCCGTGCGGTCGAGAAGTTCGACTACACCAAGGGTTACAAGTTCTCGACCTACGCCACCTGGTGGATTCGCCAGGCCATCACCCGCGCCATGGCCGACCAGGCCCGCACCATCCGCATCCCGGTGCATATGGTCGAGGTGATCAACAAGCTCGGCCGCATCCAGCGCGAGCTGCTTCAGGACCTGGGCCGCGAGCCCACGCCGGAGGAGCTGGCCAAGGAGATGGACATCACGCCGGAGAAGGTGCTAGAGATCCAGCAGTACGCGCGTGAGCCCATCTCACTCGACCAGACCATCGGCGACGAGGGCGACTCGCAGCTCGGTGATTTCATCGAAGATTCCGAGGCTGTCGTTGCCGTCGACGCGGTGTCTTTCACGCTGCTGCAGGATCAGCTGCAGTCCGTGCTGGAAACCCTGTCGGAGCGCGAGGCGGGCGTGGTGCGACTGCGCTTCGGCCTCACCGACGGTCAGCCGCGCACGTTGGACGAGATCGGCCAGGTCTACGGAGTCACCCGCGAGCGCATCCGCCAGATCGAGTCGAAGACGATGTCGAAGTTGCGCCACCCCAGCCGATCTCAGGTACTGCGCGACTACTTGGACTAGGCGACACTCCCGGCAACCGCCCTGACCTGCGGGTTTACCGCTTAGTCCAGAAATAGTGGACAAGCACAGCGCTCTCAGTCAAGATAGCAGTCGTGACGCGTCGCAAGCCGGTGCCCCCCGATCTGGCCGTTCTGCTGCCCTCGTGGGAGCTGGCGCTGCGCTCCGAACGCAAGTCCCCGGCAACGGTGAAGGTGTACACCGACGGCGTGCGGTCGTTCCTCAAGTGGTGCGCGGAGCACGGCCACACCCCCGCCCTGGACCGCGGGCTGATGAAGCAGTTCGTCGCCGACCTGCTCGACGCCGGGGCCGAGGCGGCCACCGCCCGGTCCCGCCAGCTCGCGATGCGCCGCTTCTCGGCGTGGCTCGACGAGGAAGGCGAGATCGACGACAATCCGCTGCTCGGCCTCAAAGCACCCAAACTCGACGTCAAGGTCACCGAGTCGTTGACCGACGACGAGCTGCGCCGCCTGATCCGGGCGTGCAGCGGGAAGACGTTCCGCGACCGCCGCGACGAGGCCATCGTCCGGCTGATGGCCGAGACCGGGATGCGGGCCGGGGAGGCCGTCGC
>JBPPMS010000099.1:0-9402 GCA_051306175.1 Mycobacterium sp.
CACCCAAAAGTACGATTCGGCGAACTGGGGGTCACGTTTGACAAGCTGGGCACCAGAACGAGATTCGCTCGGCGCCGCTACGCTGGCGGCGGTCCGATTCGAGGGTCGTCCCACACCGTCGACAGCGACGACCGGCCCTGCCGTAGACCCACAGGTCATCGCCCGGCCGGGTGTTTCCAGTAGTGGCGCGGTTGACGCGAAGCTTGTTGAGCTCCAGCATCTTCTGCGCGCGATCGACCAGTCGGCGCGGATCTCGCACCCGTTCCACCGGCGACGACGGCCGCACCCCGAACAGGAAGCAGAGTTCGTTGGCGTAGACGTTGCCGACGCCCGCCATCACCCGTTGGTCGAGCAACGCTTCGGCGAGCGGACGCTGCGGGTCCTTACTCAGGTTGGCCACCGCGACGACGAGATCCCAGTCCTCGCCCAACAGGTCGGGGCCAAGGTGTGCGACCGCGTCCTCGTCGGACTTGCGTTCCAGGATCTCCAACACGCCGAGGTCGACGCCCGCCGCACGGACGGTTCCCGCTTCCAGCAGAATGCGGATCTTGTAGCCGGGCACCCGCCCGATCTGGCCGCCGATCAGCCACGCGCCGTCCATCTTGAGGTGCGAATGGATGCTCGCGTCGCCGACACGAATGAACAGGTGCTTCCCGCGGCTGAGAACTTCGTCGACACGCTGCCCCGACAGGTCGACGGCGGCGAACGTGGGTACGCGTACGTCGCAGCGGGTGAGGATCTGGCCTTCCAGCGCGGCGCGCAGTTTGGCCGCGGTTCGGTAGACGGTGTCACCTTCGGGCACCGTAGAACGCTACATGCGCGGCCGCCGCGGTATCCCAGCTGAACGAGCGCGCCAGCTCGGACCCACTGGCACGTCGGAATTCGAACTCACCGGTCAGCGCCCGTGCCAGCGCGGCAGCCATGGCTGCGACGTCAGCGGCGTACTCCACCTGATCGGAGAAGACCTCCCGCAGCACCGGCAGATCGCGTGCCACCACCGACACCCCCGCGGCCAACGCCTCCATGGCGGCCAGTCCGAAGCCCTCCTTCGTCGAGAAGAACGGCAACACCGCAGCGCCTGCGATCAACCCGGGCATGTCCCCGTCGGCGACGGTCCCGAGCAGCACCGGCTCGATGCCGAGTGCGGCGGCGCGGGAGTCGAAGTGCGCGCGGTAGTCGCGATAGTCGAACAGCGTCTCTCCGCCTGCGATGACGAGCGGGACGGGACAGCGCAGCGCCGCATAGGCTTCCAGCAGGTCGAGGCTGCCCTTGCGTGGTTCGATGCCGCCGACGGCAAGCACATAGGCGCCGAACCGCCGCCGCCAGGGCGCGCCGTCACCGGACGAGAACCGTTGCCAGTCGACCCCGTTGGGGATCACCGCCGGCGTCTTGCCCCACCCCGCCGCCACCTCGCGGGCGACCGCTGCCGATACGCAGATATGCGCGTAGGGCCGGGTGATGGCGCGGTCGTGGCAGGCGACGAGTTCGGGTGTGGTGAACTGGTCGAGATGATGCACCGTGCGTACGCACTCATCGGACACCTCCAGCGCGGCGTTGGCGCTGATGCAGTCCTGGGCGTGCACCACGTCGTACCGGTGCAGGCGGCGGGAAAACGCTTCGGCCAGCACCGCGATGGACCGCAGGATCCGCGCACCGACTGCCTCACCCTCGATCGCGGGAAACGGCACGGCGCACACGCTCACCGCCGGGTCGACGGCCCGGTAGAAGGTGGTATCGCCACCCCGGCCCAGGGTCCACACCGTGACGTCCTGGCCGGCCCGGGCCAGCGCTTCGGCCAGCGCCAGCGTGTGCACGACGCCGCCGCGTGGCTTCGTCGAATAGGTCAGCAGCGCGATCTTCACGGGCGCGGCGTGAGGCTGCGATGGTAGGACTCGACGTTGCGTTCGCGCAGGTGGTTCAGGACCGCCCGGGCCCGGCCGACCTCGGCGGCGACATCGATATCGGCCACGGCCAGACCACCTTTCGACCACGTCTTGGCCACGATGTTGCCGCCCGGGTCGACGATCTTGGCCTGGCCCAGGAACCGCAGCGTCCCGGTGACACCGGTGAGGTTCGACGATGCCAGCACCACCTGGTTCTCCGCCGCCCGGGCCATGTCGTACAGATCGAACAGCCGGGCCTGACGGTCGTTCGGCATCCGGGCCGCGCGGTCGGTGACGCTGGCAGGCCAGGCCGACAGCGCTGCGATGATCTGCGCCCCGCCCAGGGCCAGGGTGCGCGCCGATTCGGGAAACGTCTTGTCGTAGTCGATCAGCATTCCGATACGACCCACCGCAGTGTCGAACGGCTCGAACCGGTCGCCCGCGGCGTAGATCACGTTCTCCTGCGCGGGCTGGTGCACCTTGCGGTGCCTGCCCAGAATCCCGTCGCCGGACAGGCAGGCGGCCGCGTTGTACACCTCGCCGCGGTCGCCCCTTTCGGCATACCCGACGCACACCGTCATCGGGCCCGCCATCGCGCACAGTGCTTTCAGCTCAGGGGCATCCGAGTCCAACGCCGGTGGCCGTTCGCCCGGTGACGGGTTGCTCAGACTGCCGATATAGCCGCCGAGGGTGGCGTCGGGCAGCACCAACAGGTCGATCTGTTCGGCCCGCAGCCGCTCGATGATGCCGCTCAGCTTCTCCATCGCCCGCTCGATATCGCGGCCGAAATGAGCTGCCATGGCGGCGATCTTCATGCCACCCGGGCCTTGCGCGGGGCATCGAGACGGTTGAGGATCTGATGGTGCAGGTACTCGGCGTCGCGGCCCACCGAGGCGAATCGTCCGGATCCCCAGGTGTGCAGCCACGGCAGCCCCAGGAAATACAATCCGGGCACAGTTGTGACGCCGCGGCGGTGGCAGACGTGACCTTCACCGTCGAATACCGACGCCTTGAGCCAGGAGTAGTCGGTGGCGAAGCCGACAGACCACACCACCGATGTGATACCTGCCTCGTCGAGATCCAGTGCAGTCGGCTCGGATTCGGGCTGCCACACCGGGACGTAGCGCGGCTCGTCAGGCGCGTCGATACCTTCCCGTTCGATATAGGAGTCGATCAGATCCTTGATGCCTTCGGCCACTTTGTCGGCGTGGTCGAGATTGCGTGCCAGGGTGGGCGCGAACGTGACCGACGTGCCATCGGCCGACATCATCCTGCCGTAGAGCGCCATGCCGTCGAGCGCGAACGCACGCAGGTCGATGTCACGGCCGCCGCCGCGACCGGTCATGTAGTGATTGGTGTTTTCGCGCTTGGCCACCCCGCCCGCCTGCGCGTCGATCGGCACGTCGTAGGTCCCCATCTCGGACAGCCACGCCACGCAGTCGCGGTCCCGGTAGAACCGCGCGCACCGCGGCGCCGTACCGGTGACGAGGTGCACCTGCCTGCCCTCCAGATGCAGATCTTCGGCGATCTGCGCGCCGGACTGGCCGGAACCCACGATCAGGACGCCGCCGTCGGGCAGCTGATGGCTGCTCCGGTAGTCGGCCGAGTGTAGCTGAAAGATACTGGGCGACAACCGGTCTGCCATCCGCGGCAGTCTCGGCTTCTGGTATCCGCCGGTGGCGACGACCACCTGGTCGGCGTGGATGTGGCCCGCGCTGGTGGTGATGTCGAATCCACCGTCGGAAGCCTGCACGAGGTTGGTGACCCCGACCCCTTCGCGTACCGGCGGCCGGAACGAATCCGCGTAGTCCAGCACGAAGCGGTACACCTCGTCGCGGGTCATGAAGCCGTGTGGATCGCCGCGGTCGTAGGAGAACCCCGGTAGATCGCATTGCCAGTTGGGGGTGACGAGGGTGAAGTTGTCCCAACGGCGGTCGCGCCAGTCGTGTCCGACGGAATCGCGTTCCAGCACCACGTGGTCGACGCCTGATCGGCTCAGGTACCACGAGCTCGCGAGGCCGGCCTGGCCTGCGCCGATGACCACCACAGCGGGATCCTCGATAGCGGCTGTCATGAGAGCGCCTCCCGCCCCGGGTTCATCGCCAGCACGGTGACCGCGCCGTCGTCGTAGGTGCCGCGCGTAGCGGCCAGTTCGTCGAGCTGAGCAGCCGCCGATGTGCAGGACATCCCGTAGCGCGCCTTGACGCGTTCACTGGCCTGCTGCAGCGCCATGGTGGTGCGCTGCATGAAATCGTCGATGGAGTAAGTCTTCTCTGCGCACAGAAAGTCGTGCATCACCAGCGACGGTGAATAGCAGTTCTGGACGGCGCCGTCGGGCCAGCGCACCGTGAACGTCATCTCAGGCATGGGCCACCTCGTTGAGCGCAGCGGCGAACATCGAGGCTTGATAGACGTCGGGACGACGGTCGCGCAGATGGTACATGCCGCCCCCGCGCGCCATACCGATGCGGTCGGCGATGTCGACTGCCGCGGTGGCGAGCCCCGGTTCGACGCCGGTGGTGGCCAGGATGTCGCCGCCGGGTCCGACGATTTTGGCGCTACAGACGAACCGCAGCGAGCCGAACGTGCCTGCCTGGTTCGACGCCACCCACAGCACCTGGTTCTCCAAAGCGCGTGCGGTGTCGAAGATGTCGAAGCGCTTCTTCCAGCGGTCGTCCTCGAGGTTGGGCACGGTGGCGGTACGTGCGGTCGGCCAAGCGGACAGCGACGTGATGATCTCGGCGCCGTCGAGTGCCAGCGCGCGGGCGGCTTCGGGAAAGGCTTTGTCGTAGCAGATCTGCATGCCCATCCGGCCGACGGGGGTGTCGAACGCGTGGTAGTCCGAACCCGCTTGGTAGCAGAGGTTTTCGCCGAGGGGCTGGTGCACTTTGCGGTACGCGCCGAGGATGGCGTCACCGGTCAGCGTCACCGCGGCGTTGTAGCGGTCGTCGCCCTCGGCTTCGCAGAAGCCCAGGGTGAGGACCATATCGCCGGCCATCGACCGCAGCCGGGTGAATTCCGGTGCGTCCAGCGCGAAGGCGGGGGGCAGTGCCGTGCGGCGACGTTCGCGTTCCTCTTCGGTTTCCTCGGCACCGCCCAGGCTGGGCAGGTACCCGCCCAGGCATGCCTCGGGAAGCACGAGCAACTGGGTCCCCAGCGCGCGCGCCTCGTCGATGAGGCGCCCGATGGTGGCGAAGCAGGCGTCGAGGTCGCGGCCGAACTCGGCTGATGCGACCGAAATGGTGGTGTCAGTCATGGCTTTAACTCTTCTCTGTGGGAGGCGCCCAATCCGGTGACGGTGCCGCTGATAGCTGTGGTGGTCTCGCCGTCGGGCCACCGAATGGCGACCAGCGGTTCTGCCGGGGTGCGGTGATGGAACGAGCCGCATGCGGCGGTGGTGGCCGGGCCTGGATCGACCACGCCCCGCCCGGGGATATCGGCGGTGATCATGGCGAATCCGGGGAAGCAGCTCAGCCAGTCACCCATCTGAGCGTGAGCGGGCTTCGGGACGTCGGTGATCGTGATCACAGCTCCTGCCGCACTGGCTTCGGCCATCATGCCGACGGTGCCGATCAGGCCCGCCATGCTGACGTCTTTGGCTGCCTGCGGTGCGGTGCGGTTGACCAGACCCGCGAGGTGACGCAGGTCGTGCTGGTCGCGCCGTGATGTCGAATCCCACTGGTGGCCGGTGTATCCCGGTCGCCACTGCCCGGACACGTCGGCCGAAACCGTCAGTGCGTCGCCAGGGCGGGCGCCGCCGCCGGGGATGGGCGCGGTGGTCTGTCCGAAGGCGGTCACCGACAACGCTGCGGGAACGCCGATCTGGGTGTGGCCGCCCAGCACCGGTACGTTCCACGCCGTCGAGGCGTCGGCCAGTCCACGGACCACCCGGGTGGCGTGGGAGGCGCTGGGTGCCGCGACGGCGTCGAGCATGCCGGTGGCCGACGCTCCCATGGCCGCGAGGTCGTTGAGATTGACCAGCGCGCCACACCACCCGGCCCATTCGGGATCGCGGGCGACCATGGTCGGTGCGATCGCGTCGCACGCGGCCACCATCCCGTTGCCGATGGGGACGCCATCGTCGCCGCGGAAACCGTTGGGACCCAGTGCCGCTGGGTGACCGGCAAAGGGCACCAGCAAAGACCCCAACACTGATTTGGTGGCCGCGGCCAGCCGGGCGAACCGGTCGATGGGCCAGCGCACCCTGGTGTGCGGCGCACCGCCGAAAACGGTGTGGCCGACGGTCGTCCAGCCGAGGTCGGTGAACAGCCCGTGGTAGCGGTCCTGAATGGTGGCGTCGAAACGCAACCCACCCGCGGATTCCACCCAGGCGCATGCCGCTCGGATCAGCGCGCGCCCTACTCCGCCACCCCGTACCCCCGACGACAGCACCAATCGGCTGCCTGCCCACCAGCCCATACCGGGATCGACGACGGGCGCGATGCGGACCCCCCCGAGCAGCGTGCCGTCCGGCGCGACTGCGACGAGAACCGTTGTGGCCGGGTGCTCGTCGGCTGCGTCGCGGTCTGATTTTTCGAACAGTTGTTGGGTGTCGACGAATACGTGGTGCCGCAGCGCCGCGTAGTCATCCGCGACGTGGGCCGGCTGCTCGGTGGTTGCGGTGACGAGGTAGTCCCGCCGGGCGGCGGCTGTCTCGCCGGACAGCAGCGCCCACATCAGATTGTCGGTCATCTCAGGCCCCCGCCGCCGACAGCAGGCTGCATGCGCCGCACGCGGCGCAGCCGGCCTTCTGATCGGACCCCGTCATCGCCGCAGCCCGCAGTCGTGCGGCGACCCGTGCGGTGACGTCGGCGACCAGGCCCGCGTCGGGAGGCTGAGCTCCGTTGGCCGTGGCCAGCGAGTCGGCCAGCGGGCGGAACGGCACCACGAAGGGGTACACGCCCATCTCGATCAACTCCCCTGCGGCGGAGACGAGTTCGTCGGGATCCTCGCCCAGACCGATCAGGAGGTACGTCGACACCTGGTTGCGCCCGAACACCCGGACCGCCTCGGCCCATGCTCGGCGGTACTGGTCGAGCGGCACCCGAGACTTGCCCGGCATCCAGGCACGTCGGACGTCGTCGTCCATGGATTCGACGTGGATACCGACCGAGCCCGCGCCCGCTGCCTTGAGATCGGCGAGCACCGACAGGTCGGCGGGCGGCTCACACTGCACCTGGATGGGAAGCTCAGGCAGGACGGCTCTGACCGCCCGGACGCAGGCCGCCAGGTGCCGCGCGCCCCGGTCGGGACCGTTGGTGGTGCCAGTGGTCATGACCAGTTGCGCGACGCCGTCCAGACGCACCGCGGCGGCGGCGACTTCGGCGATCTGCGCCGCAGTCTTGACCGCGATGGTGTCGCCGGCGTAGAGCGACTCCTCGATGGTGCAGAACCGGCACCGCTCGGACTGGCTGTAGCGGATGCACTTCTGCACGACGGTGGTTGCCAGTACATCGGTGCTGTGCAACCTGGCGATCTTCTCGTAGCTCACTCCGTCGGCGGTGTGCAGGTCATAGAACCTGGGTCGGGCCACGGGTGTCACCTCGACACCGGTGTCGACGCCGTCGCAGAGCACTCGATCGCCGTCGATGACGAAGTCGCTCAACGGATTCAGCGGAATCGTGGCGCCGTTGCCCGCGATGCTGACATGCCCGTCGTCAGACGGTCCGGCGCCGGAGCGCCGCGACACCGGCGCCGACATCCGGGCGCCGCGCACCGCCAGGTCGGCGCGAACGCGCAGGCCTGGGCCGGTGCTGAGGTGGACGGTTGGCATGTCGTAGCCCTCAGACCATGTAGGTGGAGTTGATGATCGCGCCCTTGCGCGCGTAGTGGATGACGGCGTCCTGCACGTCGAGCGGGTGAGCGGGGATGACGCCTTCGATCAGGTCTTCCTCGCGGCCGCCGTGCAGGGCCAGGCCGAACCGGCAGCAGTAGACGGTGCCGCCTTCGGTGATGAACGTGCCAAGCGCGTCGTTGATGTTCTGCTCGCCTGGGAAGCCGCTGTCACCGGTGGTGGGAAAGCCGCGGGTGGCCAGGCAGTTGATGGCGCCGGGACCGTAGAAGTAGATGGCGGACTCGAATCCCTTGCGCAGTGCGCGCGTTGCCTGCAGGACGGCGACGAAGCTCACCGAGGACTCGTGCGCAATGCCGTGCACCAGGGTGAAATAGGTCTCGCCTGCTACGGCCTTGTAGTCGGGGAAGATCTTGGTGGCGCCGTAGATGTTGGACCCCTTGGGCAGCGAGGGGTGGGGGATTTCAGCCAATGATTTGGCGATGTTGGCGGCGATCTCGTCGTCGACGGAGGTGGTCGCGTCGTTCGAGGTGGTCGCGTCGTTCGAGGTGGTAGCGGTGTCGGTCATCGTGCTCCTTGAAATCGGTCGGTGTGGTCCGGCTGGCACCAAATCTGGTGGCCGATGAATTCCGAATGGTTTCGTCAGGAACAACAGCTGATGTCCAAGAACTCACACACCTAAGGATTAGCTTTCAGCTCAAATATACTGCCGCGCAGCAGGATAGCCGCTCTTCGGCGTGACCTATCGCGACAGATATGCGACTCAATTTACGTGGTGAAACACAAAGTCGGGATGACCCGCGGCATCGAGTAACGACCAGTTAATACAGCTGGGACCCGCGGTCACGGCAGGCACACTTTGTGTTAACGCGGTGAAACATTCGACCGCCGCGCAGGCCGTCCGGCAGTCCGGGAAGCGACCATGCGATCAAGACTGCCCGAGCCAGCCGAACTCATCATCACGAAATGCGCCCGCAATCCGGTGCACCTACTGTGCCGACATGACCAAGCCCGAAGGCGCGGCCACCGGTATTGACATCCGCGAGCTCACCAAGACGTTCACGATGGGGCGGCGCAGCGTCGATGCGCTGGAGGCGGTGGATCTGAGCACCGCCGAGGGGCAGTTCCTCTCGCTGCTCGGTCCGTCGGGGTGCGGCAAGTCGACTGTGCTGCGCATCCTTGCGGGCCTGGAGCAGCCGACGGGTGGAACTGCGCTGATCAACGGCGAATCGCCGGCCGAGCTCCGCGCGCACCACGAGCTGGGCATCGCCTTTCAGGATTCGGCGCTGCTGCCGTGGCGCAGCGTCGTCGCCAACATCAAGCTGCCCCTGCAGGTGGCGGGTATCAAGGCCGATCCCGGGCTGATCGCGGAATTGGTGGCGCTGGTCGGGCTGGAAGGCTTCGAGAACGCCAAGCCCGCGCAGTTGTCGGGTGGGATGCGCCAGCGGGTGTCGATCGCGCGCGCACTCGTCGTCAAGCCGACGGTGCTGCTGCTCGACGAGCCGTTCGGCGCCCTGGACGACATGACCCGGCAGCGCCTCAACCTGGAACTGCTGCGGATCTGGACCGAGAAGCCGGCGACCACGCTCATGGTCACCCACGGGATTGCCGAGGCGGTGTTCTTGTCCGACATCGTCGCGGTGATGAGCCCGCGGCCCGGTCGCGTCGTCGACGTCGTCACCGTCGATCTGCCGCGCCCGCGCACGCCGGACATGATGCGCACGAGCG
>JBPPMS010000100.1:0-39958 GCA_051306175.1 Mycobacterium sp.
CCAGCGACACCTTGTCGGCCGACGGATAGGAGAAGCGGACTTTGTCGAACTCGACCGAGACCGTTCCGTCCGGAACGGGGACTGCGTCAGGCGTGTCGGCGATCAGCGGCGTGAGGTCGAGTACCTCGAAGACGCGATCGAAACTGACCAGCGCGGTGGCGATTTCGACGCGGGCGTTGGCCAGCGCAGTGAGTGGGGCGTAGAGCCGGGTGAGCAGCAGCGCCAGCGAAACGATGGCGCCTGGCTGCAGGTGCCCGCCGATGGCCAGCACACCACCGAGGCCGTACACCAGGGCCAGAGCCAACGCCGACATGAGTGTCAGCGAGTTCATGAACGTCGCCTGCAGCATCGACGATTTGACGCCGATGTCGCGCACCCGGCCTGCCCGGTCGGCGAACTCGCCCGACTCGCGGCGCGGGTCGCCGAACAGTTTGATCAGCGTGGCACCCGGTGCGGAGAACCGCTCGGTCATCTGGGAGTTCATCGTGGCGTTGTAGATCGCGCTCTCGCGGGACAGCCGCGCCATCGTGGTACCGATCCGACGCGCCGGAAACAGGAACAGCGGCGCCAGAAGCAACGACAGCACCGTGATCTGCCAGGAGATGCCCAGCATCACCGCCAGGGTGAGCGTCAGCGTCACGCTGTTGGACACCACCCCGGACAGGGTGTCGGAGAAGGCGCGTTGAGCGCCGATCACGTCATTGCCCAGCCGGCTCACCAGCGCGCCGGTGCGGGTTCTCAAGAAGAACGCGACCGGCATCTTCTGCACGTGGTCGAACACGGCGGTGCGCAGGTCGAGAATCAGGCCCTCGCCGATGGTCGATGACAGCCAGCGCGTCACGAGCGACACCGCGGCCTCACCGACGGCGACGACGGCGATCACCAGCGCGAGCCCCACCACGATCGAAGCCGATCCCCCGCCGACGATGGCGTCGACCACCCGTCCCGCCAGGATGGGAGTGGCCACCGCGAGTATCGCACTCACGACGCTGGCCGCGACGAAAGCGGCCAATCGGCGGTGATGGCGCCCCGAGAACCGCCAAATGCGGCCCAAGAACTCTCTGCTTGCGAGCCCACGCAGCTGCGCCGGCTTCGCGCTCATTTGCTGGCGCAGCGTGCTTCGCGCGACCGTCTCGATACTCATAGTCCCCACGGTAGAACCTCAACAATTCTTAAGGTCAAAGCCTTCCCGGGCGGACAGGGGGGGTCTGGGCGGACTTCGGTATGAGGCAGAAGCTCGCCGATAGGACACCCGCCTACCACGCAAACGATCCCCAATCAGGCAAGATGACGGCATGGACAGCGGCTCGGTCTCACCCAGGGTGCTCGTGGTAGACGACGACGCTGACGTGCTCGCGTCACTCGAGCGGGGGCTGCGGCTGTCCGGATTCGACGTGTCCACCGCCACCGACGGCGCCGAAGCCCTGCGCAGCGCCACCGAGACGCGCCCCGACGCCATCGTCCTCGATATCAACATGCCGATCCTCGACGGCGTCAGCGTCGTCACCGCTCTGCGTGCTATGGACAATGACGTGCCCGTCTGCGTGTTGTCGGCCCGTAGCTCGGTGGACGACCGCGTCGCAGGCCTCGAGGCAGGCGCCGACGACTACCTCGTCAAGCCGTTCGTGCTGGCCGAGCTCGTGGCCAGAGTGCGGGCGCTGCTGCGTAGGCGCAGCTCGACGGCGACCTTCTCGTCGGAGACCATCACCGTCGGGCCCCTGGAAGTCGACATCCCGGGTCGGCGCGCCCGCGTCAACGGCGTCGACGTCGACCTCACCAAGCGCGAGTTCGATCTGCTCGCCGTGCTCGCCGAACACAAGACCGCGGTGTTGTCGCGCGCCCAGCTGTTGGAGCTGGTGTGGGGCTATGACTTCGCCGCCGACACCAACGTCGTCGACGTGTTCATCGGTTACCTTCGCCGAAAGCTGGAAGTGGGGGGCGGCCCGCGGCTGCTGCACACCGTGCGCGGCGTCGGGTTCGTGCTGCGGACGCAATGAGTCGCCTGCGACGGCTCTACTCGCGGGTGTTCGCCCGCACGCCGTCGCTGCGCACCAGGGTCGCATTCGCCACGGCGGTGGCCGCGGCGATCGTCTGCGGCATCGTCGGGACCGTCGTCTGGGTCGGGATCACCGCGGACCGCAAGGAACGGCTGGATCGCCGCCTCGACGAGGCGGCCGGGTTCGCGATCCCGTTCCTGCTCCGCAGCCCAAACGAGATCCCCAGCTCCCCCAACGACCAGGACGCCGTCATCACGGTGCGCTCCGAGGACGGTGTACGGTCCAACTCGGCGATCCAGCTGCCTGAGCTCGACACCGATTACGCCGACACGATGATCGACGGAGTGCGCTACCGGGTCCGCACCGTCGAGATCGGCGAAGGCAAGACACTGGCCGTCGGTGCCACCTACGACGACACCTACGCCTCGACCAACAGCTTGCACCGCCGTGTGCTGATCATCTGCATCATGGCCGTCTGCGCCGCGGCGGTGTTCGGTTGGCTGCTGGCGGCTTTCGCAGTACGACCGTTCAAGCGACTGGCGCAGCAGGCCAGGTCGATCGAAGCAGGCGACGAAGCGCCGCAGATCAACATCAGTGGAGCCACTGAAGCCGTCGAGATCGGCGAGGCGATGAAGGGCATGCTCGAACGCATCTGGTCCGAGCAGAACCGCACCATTGCAGCGCTGGCCTCGGCCCGCGACTTCTCCGCCGTTTCGGCTCATGAACTGCGAACCCCATTGACCGCCATGCGCACCAACCTCGAGGTGCTGGCCACCCTCGATCTGCCCGACGATCAGCGCCAAGAGGTGCTCGGCGACATCATCCGCACGCAGACGCGGATCGAAGGAACACTGAGCGCGCTGGAACGTCTGGCGCAAGGTGAGCTGTCCACCGCCGACGACCACGTCACCGTCGACATCACCGAACTGCTGGACCGCGCCGCCCACGATGCGATGCGCGTGTATCCCAACCTCGACGTGTCGTTGGTACCGTCGCCCACCTGCATCATCATCGGGCTGCCGGCGGGGCTGCGACTCGCCGTCGACAACGCCATCGCCAACGCGGTGAAGCACGGTGGAGCATCGAGAGTTCAGCTGTCGGCTGTCAGCTCGCGCGCCGGGATCGAGATCGCCATCGATGACGACGGCGTCGGCGTGCCCGAGGAAGAACGGCACGTGGTCTTCGCGCGGTTCTCCCGCGGCTCGACAGCGTCGCAGTCCGGGTCGGGACTCGGCCTCGCGTTGGTGGCTCAGCAATCCGAGTTGCACGGCGGCACAGCGTCATTGGAGCCCAGCCCGCTGGGCGGGGCGCGGCTGCTCCTGCGGTTGCCCGGGCCTAATCCGCTGTAGCCAGGCGCTAACGCGTACCAAGAAGGTCGATCACGAAAATCAAGGCCTTCCCCGACAATCGATGACCGCCGCCTGCGGGGCCATAGGCCTGCTCAGGGGGGATGATGAGTTTGCGGCGCCCACCGACCTTCATGCCGGGGATTCCGTCCTGCCAGCCCTTGATGAGGCCACGGAGCGGAAATTCGATCGACTCATCGCGGCTCCACGAGCTGTCGAACTCTTCGCCGGTGTCATACTCCACACCGAGGTAGTGCACCTCGACGTTGCCTCCCGGGACGGCTGCAGCACCGTCGCCTAGCACGAGGTCCTCGATCACGAGCTCGCTCGGAGCGGGCCCGGCCGGAAAGTCGATTTCTGGTTTGGTCGCCATCTAGCCAGGCTAGCGCTAGCGGTGCTGGAGAGTTAGCTGCCGGTCATCTTGGCGAGAATTGTTCGCAATGAGCGCAGTTCGTCATCGTCGAGTGCCGCGAGCGACGGCGGGGCCGGGTCGTCGAACTGCTCGATGCGAGCTGCCACGGCCCGCCCCTCGTCGGTGAGCGAGACCAGTTTCCTGCGCCGGTTGACCGGGTCCAGGGTGCGTGTGACCAGCCCACGGTCTTCGAGGTCGTTGATGGCCACACTGGTGGCCGGTGCATCCATGGCTGCGCCCGCGCCCAGCTCGCTGGCCGTCATCGAGCGTTTGACCAGCCTGCGCAGGATCCGCACCCGGCTGAACGGCAAACCCGTCTCGTCGACCACGGTGCGTCGCCAGCTGTCGCGATGGTCAAAGACCACCGACGCCATCATGCGCCAAACCTGATCAGCCACAGCTTTATCCGACACGGGCGGTCTCCAACGGGACGGGCTGGCCCTGGATGAGAGGTGCCAGGCGTTCGCCCGAGCGGATGGCCCGCTGCGAGGTGGAGAACAACCCGATCGACAGGAGCGTGACACCGAGGCCGACGCAGACGAACCACAGTGGCCTGGCCTCCGAAGCGAAGTCGGTACCGCCGCCGTGCAGTGCTGCTCCGGCGACCGAACCACACAGGGCCACGCCGATACTCACGCCGATCTGACGACTCGTCGATGTCACTGCGGACGCCGCGCCTGCGCGGTCGAGGGGCATTCCACTCACGGCGGCGTTGGTGATTGGCGCGTTGACCATCGAGAAGCCGATGCCGAACACCGCGGAGATGACCAGTAGCTGCCACACCGGCGTGGTGGTCGTCAGGGTCGTCAACAGTGCCGAGGCGATGGTGATCAACACGCCCGCGGCGACCAACGAATAACGGCCACCGAAACGGCCGACCAACCGACCCGAAAGCGGCGAGAACAGCAGCGCCCCAATGGCGATCGGCACAAAGATCAAGCCGGTGTGCATCGGCGAATAGCCACGCTCACCCTGCAGGTAGAGCGACATCATGAACAAGAAAGCGCCCCAAGCGGAAAACGCGCAGATGGCCATCAGCGTCGCCGATGCGAACGGGATGCTACGGAAGTACCGCAGATCCACGAACGGGTCGTGACGGCGGGATTCGTAGTACAGGAAGGCGGTGAACGCCAGCGCGGCGAGGACGAACGCCACCAGGGTGCGAGGGCTGCTCCAGCCGAAGACCGGGCCCTCGATGAGCCCGTACACCACGCCGAACAGGAACGTGATCGCCAGGCCCTGGCCGATGGGGTCGACGTTGCGCATCGTCGCCGACTTCGTCTCGGGAACGAAGATCGCGGTGAGGATGATCGCCGTCGCGCAGATCGGCAGGTTGATCCAGAAGACCGCCCGCCAGTTCAGCAGTTCGATCAGCAAGCCGCCGACGATCGGACCGAGCGCCATCGAGATCCCGACCACGCCACCCCAGATCCCCAGGGCGCGTGCCCGCTCGACACGCCCGGTGAAGACCTGCGAAATGATGGACAGTGCCACCGGGTTGAGCATCGACCCGCCGATAGCCTGCAGGAACCGGGCAGCGATCAGCATTTCGATGTTGGGCGCCAGACTGCACAGCAGGGAACCTGCGGCGAACACCGTCAGACCGATCTGGAACAGCCTGCGCCTACCGAACCTGTCGCCGGTGGCGCCCGCGAGCATCAGCAACGATGCCAGGACCAGGGTGTAAATGTCGACGACCCATTGAATCTGCGACGGCGAGGCCTGCAGGTCGGTGCGGATGGACGGGATCGCCACGTTGACGATGGTGGCGTCCATCGAAACGATCAGGATACTGAGGCAGCACGACGCCAGAATAATGATCTTGCGTCGCCGACTCATCTCACTTGTGTTCACACAACTATTGTTAAACTACAATCTTCGCAGATGCAAACCTCTTCCAGATGGACGGGCATCCTCCCCGCCAGTGCGTTCTGACGGTGAGTGCTCAACCTGGTCCGCCGCACTTGGCGAAATGCTGGGAAATGCAACCCACGGTGTACGCCCCCGCGAAACGAGCTAGCGGGTGTCGAGGTCGGCGTAGTCGCGTTCGGTGTAGCCCGTGTAGATCTGGCGGGGACGGCCGATCTTGTTGGGTTCGCTGTGCATCTCACGCCAGTGCGCGATCCAACCGGGTAGCCGCCCGATCGCGAACAGCACGGTGAACATGCGGGTAGGGAAGCCCATCGCCCGGTAGATGACGCCCGTGTAGTAGTCGACGTTCGGGTAGAGCTTGCGCTCGATGAAGAAGTCGTCGGTCAGGGCGATCTCTTCGAGCTGCTTGGCGATGTCGAGTAGGGGATCGCTGACGCCGAGCTTGCCCAGGATCTTGTCGGCCTGCTCCTTGACGATGCGCGCCCGCGGATCGTAGTTCTTGTACACGCGGTGCCCGAAGCCCATCAGCTTCACGCCTTCTTCGCGGTTCTTGACCTTCGTCACAAAGTCCTCGACATCGCTGCCGGAGACTCGGATCTTCTCGAGCATCTCCAACACGGCCTGGTTGGCGCCGCCATGCAAGGGTCCCCACAGCGCGTTGATGCCACCGGAGATCGAGGTGAACAGGTTGGCTTGGGATGACCCGACCAACCGGACTGTCGATGTCGAGCAGTTCTGTTCGTGGTCAGCGTGCAGGATGAGCAACATGTCCAACGCGCGGACCATCTCGGGATCGAGCTCGTAGGGCTCAGCCGGGAAGCCGAATGTCATCCGGAGGAAGTTCTCGACCAAGGTCAGCGAGTTGTCCGGGTACAGGAACGGCTGGCCCTCGGACTTTTTGTAGGCGTACGCCGCGATGGTCGGCAGTTTGGCGAGCAGCCGGATGGTCGAGAGCTCCACCTGGGCGTCGTCATGCACCTCCAGCGAGTCCTGGTAGTAGGCACTCAGCGCGTTGACCGCACTGGACAGCACCGGCATCGGGTGCGCGTTGCGGGGGAAACCGTCGAAGAACCGCTTGAGGTCCTCGTGCAGCATGGTGTGCCGCTGGATCCGGTGGGTGAAATCGGCGAGCTGATCCGGCGTCGGCAGTTCGCCGTAGATCAGCAGGTAGCTGACCTCGATGAAGTTCGAATTCTCGGCGAGCTGCTCGATCGGGTACCCGCGGTAGCGCAGGATACCTGCGTCGCCGTCGATATAGGTGATGGCGCTCTTGGTGGACGCCGTGTTGACGAAGCCGCCGTCGAACGTCGTAAAGCCCGTCTTGGCCAGGAGCGATCCCAGGGCGATACCGTCCGACCCCTCGGTGGCGCGCACGATGTCCAGATCGATCTTGCCCCCGGGATACCGGAGCGTGGCGGTGTCGTCAGACCCCGGTGAAGCATCCGTTGCGTCGTCGGCCACAAGTACCCCTTCTACGCTCGTCGACAGTGCCGCGCACTGCCACCCACTGAAGGTAGTCGCTGAACGTTCGCTGCGCCTGCGGGGGTTCTCATTTCTGCTGCCACGGCAACATGAGCCTGGTGAACATGGCGAAGGTGGTTTCGATGCGGTCGCAAACGATCCGCGCGTCGATCGGATCGTTGTCGGGTTCACCGAGTCCGGCGAAGGCACCGGAGAACAGCGTCGTCCACCAGTCGGCCAGGATGCGGACCGAGGGATCGTCGATCGCGACGCCCAGCCGTTTGGCGATGACGTTCATCGAAGCGTTCTCCGACAGGCTCTCCCGTACGGAGAACGCAGCCGCGTTCAACTGCTGTGACGCGTTCACGATCTGGATCATGATCGCCATTCTGTTAAACGCCGCCGGAGCGAACGGTCCGTCGGGACGGAACACCTCGATGTGTGCGCGCTTCATGGCTTCGAACTCGTTGACGTCCAACGGCTGCGCCGCCAGCGCGGCCGCGACCGCCTGATCGAGATCGTGGCCGACGGCCACGATCACGGACTCTTTGGTGGGGAAGTAACGACTGAACGTCCGCGACGACACGTCAGCAGCCGCGGCGATCTGGTCGACGGTGGTCTTGTCGTAGCCCTGCCTGAGGCTCAGGTCCACCGCGACGTCGATCAGCTTCGCCCTGGTGCGCAGTTTCTTGCGTTCGCGGAGGCCGAAGCTTTCGCGGCCCTCAGCAGCCATGCGCCGGCGCGCCCTGGCGGCAATCTGTTCGTTTCGGCACGCCTTCGGTCATATCAGCAAACCACCCAAAGGTCTCGTTGATACGGTCGACCATCGCCTGGGCACCTAGCCGGACGCCATCGCAGTCGTCGACCAGATCGCCGCACGCGGTCACGATGATCGACGACCACACCGCGCCGACAAGGGCCAATCTCTTGTCGTCGACTGCGACACCCATCCGATGGGCGAGAGCGTTCATCGGGTTCTCGCGCATGTCTGTAGCGGCGGATTTGAGGGCGGGCGAGGCGTTGATGATGCGCAACATCAGCACCACCCGCTCGTCGTTCAACCGGCCCACCGCTCCTGTGGCCGCCCGCAGCAACACCCTGACGTGGGCGAGCCGCAGCGCCTCGAGTTCGGGAACCTCGCGGGCAATGGTGAGCAATTCGACATTCACGGCCTCGACTAGATCATCGACGAGCGTCATCACCACGGCGTCCTTGGTGGCAAAATAACGGCTAAAGGTGCGGGGAGAGACGTCCGCGGCCGCAGCGATCTGCTCGACCGTCGTCTGCTCGTAGCCCTGGCGTAGGCACAACTCGACGGCAGCGTCGATCAACGTTGCTCTGGTGCGTTGTTTCTTACGCTCGCGAAGACCGGGTAACGCCGCCCCCAGCTCAGCCACACCTGAAGGTTAGCGCGCTGCGGGCACAGTTCCGCCGGGAACCGCCGCCTGTCGTGGTGCGTCACCGTTGCGTCACCGTCGGCCACTGGTGTGCAGGCGTGGGTCGTGCCGCAGGAACGCGGGCCCTACCGTCACCGCTAGGGCTGGAGGCGTTCGACGTCCCCTGCGCGCGAAACGCGAATTCGGTTGTGCACCCGGTTCTCCCGTCCCTGCCAGAATTCGACGACCTCGGGCTCGATCAGATACCCACCCCAGTGCGGTGGTACCGGGACGACCTCGGCGTCGGCAAACCGCGCGGTGACGTCCGCCAGCTGATCCAGCAGCGCTGCTCGCGAGGCGATGGGATGGGACTGGTGCGACGCCCATGCGCCGAGCTGAGAGCCCCGCGGCCGCTTGGACCAGTAGTCGACGGTGGCATCCTGGCTGACCTTGCTCACCGGGCCGCGGATATGGAATTGCCTGCCCAGTCCGTACCAGGGGAACGTCGCCGACGCGTACGGGGTGGCGGCCAACTCGTTGCCTTTGGCCGAGTCGTAGTTGGTGAAGAACGTGATGCCCGAGGAGTCGACGCCCTTACACAACACCGATCGGGTGACGGGCAGACCACCTTCCACGGTGCCCAGCACCATGGCGTTCGGCTCGGCCAGGTGGGCCCGCTCGGCGTCGTCAATCCACTTGCGCAGCAACGACAACCATCCGTCGTCCAGCCAGGAGACGTCGAGGTCCGCACTGCCGTCCTGCTCCGCGGAACCGTACTCCGCGCGCATGCGCGCCAGGTGCTCATCTTCTGGTCGCGACACCGCCAACACGCTACGCCTCCCTTTTGTTACCCACCGGTAGCCTTCGCGGCGGGCCAGTGCGACAATCGGCCGTATGACCATCGTGGTTCCCGAAGACTTTGTCACCGGCCTCGAGGGCGTGGTCGCGTTCACCACCGAGATCGCCGAGCCGGATAAAGACGGCGGCGCGCTGCGCTACCGCGGTGTCGACATCGACGACCTGGTCAGCCAGGGCGTGACGTTCGGCGATGTGTGGGCGCTGCTGGTCGACGGCGAGTTCGGGCACGGCCTACCTCCCGCGGAACCGTTCCCGCTGCCCATCCACACCGGCGACGTGCGCGTCGACGTACAGGCAGGCCTGGCAATGTTGGCGCCGATCTGGGGCTACCCGCCGCTGCTGGACATCGACACCGTGACCGCCCGCGACCAGCTGGCGCGCGCATCGGTGATGGCACTGTCCTACGTCGCCCAGTCGGCGCGCGGCATCTACCAGCCCGCGGTGCCACAACGCATGATCGACGAGTGCTCAACCGTGACAGCCCGTTTCATGACCCGCTGGCAGGGTGAGCCCGATCCACGGCACGTCGAAGCTATCGACGCGTACTGGGTGTCGGCAGCCGAGCACGGGATGAACGCGTCGACCTTCACTGCCAGGGTGATCGCGTCCACCGGCGCTGACGTCGCCGCGGCACTCTCGGGAGCCATCGGAGCAATGAGCGGGCCGCTGCACGGCGGGGCGCCCGCCAGGGTGATCCCGATGCTCGACGAGGTAGAGCGCTCGGGCGACGCGACAGCTCTGGTCAAGGGCATTCTCGACCGCAGGGAAAAGCTGATGGGCTTCGGGCACCGCGTGTACCGCGCCGAGGACCCGCGCGCACGGGTGCTGCGCGCCACCGCCAAACGGCTGGCCGCGCCGCGCTACGAAGTGGCGGCGGCGCTGGAGCAGGCTGCGCTCACCGAGTTGCGTGAGCGTCGTCCCGACCGGGCGATAGAGACCAACGTCGAGTTCTGGGCCGCGGTCATCCTCGACTTCGCGAAGGTGCCCGCCAAGATGATGCCCGCCATGTTCACCTGTGGCCGCACCGCGGGCTGGTGTGCGCACATACTCGAACAAAAGCAACTGGGCAAACTGGTCCGACCGTCGGCGATCTACATCGGACCGTCGCCGCGCAGCCCGGAGTCGGTCGAGGGCTGGGACCGGGTGGTCATCGGCGCCTGACGGTAGTTGACCATCCACCTCACCGTCATCGACGTCGAGACGTGGTTCGCGCGAGCAACACTCGCCTTGGTGAGTGCGGATCAGCCGCGAAGACTGGCCATCAGCCGTTGCCGCACCGTCGGCTTGGGTGCGGCAGCGGCCGCCGTCAGCATCTCCCCGACGGTGCTGAACTTGTTCCGCGGCCTGCCGTCGCCCTCACCTCGCGCGCGTTCGGCTGCATCGATGGCGCGCCAGCCAGCGGTGTCGAGCGCCTCCGGCTGACGTTCCCGCACCAGCCTGTCCAGGTCAGCCCGGCTCCGGGGCGGCTGCTTCAGCTGACCGGCGTTGTAGTCGTCAGCCAGAGCCTGCACCGTCTGCAGTGCACAGGACTTGTTGGTGCCGATGAATCCCGTCGGTCCGCGCTTGATCCAGCCTGCGACATACGCGCCGGTGACAGGCGCACCGGTCGCGGGATCGATTACCCGCCCGCCGTCGTTGGGCACCACGGCGGCGGCCTCGTCGAACGGCAGCCCCGCCACTGGGCGGCCGCGGTAGCCGATCGAGGTCAGCACCAGACCGGCGTCGATGCGCGTCACCTCGTCGGTTCCGGTGCGCGTGAACTCCACCGCCTCCACGTGGCCTTCGCCGACCACACGATGCGGCGTCAGCTCATAGGCGAAGCGGATCCGCGGCTTCGACGGCGGAGCGGACGCATCGTCGAGGGAACTGAGGATCTGCAGCTTGGCCTTCGTCAGCGGATCGGTCGCGGCAGCGAGGTCATCGAGGACGCGGGCGCGGTCGGCGCCGTCGAGCACCAAATCCGCCTTGGCGCTCAACCCGATCAGCTCGGGCAGGGTGAACGCGGAGTGCACGGGGCCGCGACGGGCGGCGATCACCACTTCACGCACCGACGACTTGCGTAGCGCGGCAAGGGCAATGTCCGAGATGTCGGTGCGCGCCAGATCGTCGGGGTCTGCGGTGAGAATGCGCGCGACGTCCAGCGCGACGTTGCCGTTGCCGACGACAACCACCCGCTCGTGGCTCAGGTCGACGGGCAGGTCGGTGAAGTCGGGGTGCCCGTTGATCCACGCGACCATCTCCGTCGCGGTTCCGGTGCCAGGCAGCTCCATCCGGTCGATCGCCAGCCGCCGGTCGGTGGGGGCGCCCACCGCGTAGACCACCGCGTGGTGGTGATCCAGCAGATCACCGTGGGTGAGGTGCCGGCTTACCTCGACGTTGAGGTAGAACCGGAACCCGGCGCGGTCGGTGACGCGGTCGAACAGGCGCGTCACCCGCTTGGTGCTCTGGTGATCGGGCGCAACGCCAGCACGGACCAGCCCGTACGGCGTCGGCAGCTTCTCGAAGACGTTTACGACGACCCCGCGCTGCGTCAGCAGCTCGTCGGCGGCGTACATCGCCGCGGGTCCGGATCCGACGACCGCGACCGTCAAGGGTGTCTTGCCGGTCTGCACCATAGGGGCGGGGATGACGGGCGCCAGCTTGGACGTCGGCGGCAACTTGGTGTCCCGCTTGGGGTAGAACGCGGCATTCAGCTCGACGAAGGGCAGCTGGTCGACGGTCAGCTTGGTGTCCGCGGAGATGGCTCCCACCGGACACGCGCTGACGCAGGCACCGCAGTCGACACAAGCGTCGGGGTCGATGTAGAGCATCTCGGCTGTCGCGAAGCCTGGCTCGTCCGGTGACGGGTGGATGCAGTTGACGGGACACGCGTAGACGCAGGACCCGTCGCTGCAACACGACTGGGTGACGATGTGGGGCATATCAGGCCGGGATGACTTCCCGGACCGGCGCCGCAACCGGCGCCAAGTGCTGGCGCTGCGGCTCGCTGCGGTACCTCGAGGGCTCACCGTCGATCTTGCAGATGCGCCACATCAGCCGGGCGAACGGATTCATCAGGCCGGTTTCGTGGCACAGCATGCGCACGTCGCCGAACATGTCGCGCAGGAACTTGCGGGCCTCCGGCTTGTCGAAGAAAATCTCCTTCTTGACCGACCGCGGGATGTCGAACTCGTTCCAGAAGGCGCGCGGCGGCACGAGGATCGCCTGGCACAGCACCCTCATGATGATCGGCACGTTCAGCGACAGCAAGAACCGGCGCATCGGCGTCATGTCCGGCACGCGCTTGCGTAGATATTCGTGGGCGAAGGAGATGTGGCGCGCTTCCTCTGCCACGTGAATGGCCATGACGCGCTCCATGATCGGATGCAGCGCCCTACCTTCACGCAGGATATTCTTCTGGGTGTGGTCGATCGGCTCCTCGCCGGCGAGCACACCGAAGAAGAACACGATGGGCAGCGGTCCGGCGGCCAGCGGAATGACCTGCGACAGCCACTTGAGCATCCGCGGCATGCCGGGCACGTCGGCACCGATGCGATTGACCATCTCCTGGAACATCATGGTGTGGTTGCACTCTTCGACCGATTCGTGCAGGCAGTAACGGTATTCCGGCGATCCGTTCGGCACCCAGAACGCGTAGTTCATCAGGCCGCGGATCAGAATCGACTCGAAGTGCAGTCCGACCTTCGCGACATTGGCCTGCCGCCACATGCCGATCTCGATCTGACGCTGCTTGGGCTGTGCCTGATACCAGGGGTGGTTCCCCAATGGATCGGTACCCGGGAGGATCCAGCGCTCGTCGTTTTCCACGACGGCGAACTCAGCTGAATCCCAGTCGATATCGGTGTACGGGTTGAAGTTGCGCCGTACCGAGCCCTCGGACAATGTCATGAGCATGTCGACATACGGCTGGTCGTCGCACACTTCCATGTTCTTGCGCCAGCGACGAATCGTTCGGGTGCGAGCCATGTGAAGCCTTCCCAGATAGGTTTACATTGCGCCTGCCAATGTCCAACGACGGTACCGCAGGTATCACCTCTAAATCCATACCCACATTGCTTAGTGAGCTAACAGCCCTAGTGAATTAGGTCACAGGGTCGACCGCTTCGGCCGCCCGCGATCACGGTTACTACGCTTCGGGCATGGCCGACACCGCTACGCTGCAGATTCCCCACGCCATCAAGCCTCGTGACGGGCGCTTCGGAGCGGGGCCGTCGAAGGTGCGCCCCGAGCAGCTCCAGGCGCTACTGGATTCCAGCTCGCTGTTCGGCACATCGCACCGGCAGGCACCGGTAAAAAATCTGGTGGGACGCGTCCGCAGTGGTCTGCGCGACCTGTTCGCACTGCCCGACGGCTATCAGGTGATCCTGGGCAACGGGGGGTCGACCGCGTTCTGGGACGCCGCGGCGTTCGGCCTCATCGACAAGCGCTCGCTGCACCTGACGTATGGCGAGTTCAGCGCCAAATTCGCATCGGCCGTCGCCAACAACCCGTTCATCGGCGATCCGATCGTCATCAAGGCCGCCCCGGGCAGTGCACCCGAACCGCAATCCGACCCATCCGTCGACGTCGTCGCGTGGGCACACAACGAGACGTCGACAGGTGTGTCGGTACCGGTCCGGCGCCCCGAGGGCGACGCGCTCGTGGTCATCGACGCCACGTCCGGCGCGGGAGGTCTTCCGGTCGACATCAGCGAGTCCGACGCCTACTACTTCGCCCCGCAGAAGAACTTCGCAAGCGATGGCGGCCTGTGGTTGGCCGTCGTCTCACCGGCCGCGCTGGCCCGTATCGAGGCGATTGCGGCGTCAGGGCGCTGGGTGCCCGACTTCCTGAGCCTGCCGGTCGCCGTGGAGAACAGTCTCAAGAACCAGACCTACAACACCCCGGCCATTGCGACACTGGTGCTGTTGGCCGATCAACTCGACTGGCTCAATGGCAACGGTGGGCTCGACTGGGCCGTCAAACGCACCGCTGACTCGTCGGTGCGCCTGTACGGCTGGGCTGAGGCGTCGTCGTTCGCCACCCCCTTCGTCACCGATCCCGCGCACCGCTCCCAGGTGGTCGGCACCATCGACTTCTCCGACACCGTCGATGCGGCAGCGGTGGCGAAGGTCCTGCGGACAAACGGCATCGTCGACACCGAGCCCTATCGGAAACTGGGTCGCAACCAGCTACGGGTCGCGATGTTCGCCGCCGTCGATCCCGACGATGTCAGTGCGCTGACGCAGTGCGTCGACTGGGTGGTCGAACGTCTCTGAGCTGGCCTCAGCCCCGCTCGTGCCCGCGCGTGTCTGCCGGATACTTACCCGACCCTCGACTACTCTGACCAGACGGGCCCGGCGTCGGAGCCTGCGAGGAGGTCGGGATGCGTGAGCTGACAGTCGTCGGACTCGACCTCGACGCCAAACGAATCATCCTCGAGGGCCCGGGATCGTCCGGAGGCGCTGCCCATAACTTCGTGCTCCGGATCGACGACCAGCTGCGCGCCGCGGTACGTGGCGATTCAGCCAGGTTCCATCAGACCGAGATCGATTACGGGGTCACAAATGTGTTGAGTCCCAAGGAAATTCAGTCCAAAATCCGGGCAGGCGCTTCGGTGGAGCAATTGGCCGCTTCGACGGGTGCGGACATCACCCGGATCGAACGATTTGCGCACCCGGTATTGCTCGAGCGGGCTCGGGCGGCCGAGCTGGCAAGCGCAGCACACCCCGTCCTTGCCGACGGGCCCGCCGTGCTGACGCTGTTGGAGTCGGTGACGACGACGCTGGTGGCGCGTGGCCTCGACCCCGAGGCGACCACGTGGGATGCCTGGCGAAACGAAGACGGACGCTGGACTGTGCAAATAGCGTGGAAGGCGGGGCGTTCGGACAACGTGGCGCACTTCCGCTTCGCTCCCGGCGCTCACGGCGGCACCGTGAACGCCGTCGACGACGCCGCCAGCGAACTCGTCGACCCTGATTTCAACAGGGCGTTGCGGCCACTGGCGCCGGTGTCGCACTTCGGATCCGGGCCGATCGAAGCCGGGCCGATCGAAGCCGGGCCGATCGAAGCCGACGTCGCGGAACCGGAGGCCACACCGGCGCCTCGCGGACGGCGCGCGAAGAAGCCCGCGGTCCCCGGCTGGGAGGACGTGTTACTCGGCGTGCGCTCGACCGGCGGCGGCCAGCGCTGACCTCAGCCGCCCAACGCCGTCGCGATCAGATAGATCCAGGCCAGTGCTACCCCCACGGCTGCACCGAGGACGAACCAACGCAGCACCGCGATCTTCCGCCAGCCGTAGAACGTCGGGGCCAATCCTCCGACGGCGACGGCGTTGAGTCCGACAGCCAGCAACGGATGCACCCTGGTGAGGCCGAGGCTGAGTACTACGATCACAGCGCCGGTGACTGCAGCCACGAACCCGGCGACGGTCAGACCTGTTCCCCAGGGCGTGTCCTGCGCTCCTCGGGTGCGCGGTGTGCCGTTGTCTCCGATCACTGGGCGAGCTTAGCCCGCTCGTAGAACGCGACGGCAGCTGCAGTGGCGACGTTCAGCGAGTCGGTGCCGCGCGTCATCGGGATCCGCACCCGCAGGTCACTGGCACGCATCACGGTCTCGCTGAGTCCAGGACCTTCTGCCCCCACCAACAACGCCACCGGCTGGTCGCGGACTCCTGCCATCGCCTCGGGCAGGTCGGTGGCCGTCGGTCCCGGCGTGAGCGCGAGTAGCCGAAAACCATTGCCACGCAATGTTTCCAGATCCGCAGGCCAATCCCGAGCCCAGGCGTATGGCACCAGCAGCGCATGGCCCATCGACACCCTGATGGCGCGCCGGTAGAGGGGGTCGGCACAGCCGACGCCGAACACCACGGCATCCACCCCGAGGCCCGCGGCGTTACGGAAGAGGGAGCCGAGGTTCTCGTGGTCGTTGACGCCCTCCAACACCGCGATCGTGCGAGCACCGTCCAGCACCGCGTCGACGGTCAGCTCAGCGGGCCGAGGTGCGGCGCCCAGGACACCGCGGTTGAGGTGGAAGCCAACCACCGCGGCCATGACGTCGGCCGAAGTCCGATAGAACGGCGCCGACGTCGCCTCGAGGTCTGCCGTCAGCTCCCGAAGTCGGCGATCGGTGCCGAGGAAGGCGCGCGGGGTGAACCGGGACGTGCACATCCGCTGCACGACGAGCACGCCCTCGGCGATCACCAGTGACTTGCCCGTGGGCAGATCGGGACGCCGATCGATGCTGTTCAGGTCGCGGAAGTCATCGAGGCGCGGATCGTCCGGATCGTCGACGTCAACGACATGGCCCATCCGTCCATCGAATCATGCCGATTCTTCGATGAGTCCCGACATCAGATCGGCGGCATCCAGCAGGATCTGGCGTTGCCCAGCATCGAGGGCTTGGATACGCATAAACAGCCACTCGGTGCTGGCGCGCCGCTCGTCGTCGAGCAGGTCGGCGCCTGCGTCGGACACCGACACCAGCACCTGCCTACCGTCGGCTGGATGCGCCTGGCGGGCGACGAAGCCGAGGTCGGCCAGCGACGCGATGACGCGCGTCATCGACGGTGGGCGAACCCGCTCACGCACCGCCAATGCCCCCGGGGTCATCGCGCCTTCTTTGGACAAGGTGGCCAGCGCGGAAAGCTGGGTCAACGAAACGGGTGACTGAGCACGTCGAAACCGTAATTGGCGAGCTAACCGCATGACAGCTAAAGACAGGTCGCTTGCCAACCGCGCATCGGCGTCCTTCACATCGCGAACAGTACGGCACAACCTGTATCGCGAAACGACTTATCCAGCAGTCACGTCAATTTGTTGACTAGTCGGTTACCTTGGTACCAATGGTCACCGATCCCCCCGACGGCGCACCGGAATCCGACGGTGCGGCAATGACGCTGCCCACCCTTCCTGCCGCGCTGCTCGACCCGTGGCCCGTCATCGCCGTAGGCGCCGTGGCCTGGCTCGTTGCCGCTGTCACGGCTTTTCTGGTTCCGGCACTTGCGCATTGGCGCCCCACCACGCTGGCGGGCCTGTTCGTCGGGATACTCGGCACGTCCATCTTCTTGTGGCAGCGCCACGCAGTGCGCCGCGGCAGCCGCGGTGCCCAAACCGGATTGGCACCGTAACCGGAATCGGCGCTCGGACAATTGCGCGACGAATTCCGTCAGTGACGGTCAGCAATGGCTTGGAGCCATTGCCCGGGCAGGTCGGTTAAGCCGAATTGCCTAGATGGGGCGATGAATCCTGTAGTCCTGGCCCCGGGTACTCAGGCGTGCCCGATTCGTCGATGAAGTCGATGAAGCTGTCGCCCGATTCGGGAGTGTCGGACCCCTCGGTCGGCTGTGGCGACGCAGTGACATCGAGGACGCCGTCGTCGTACGGATCGAACAGGGGTGAACCGGTGCCCTGCGCGGGCGGGGTGTCAGAATGCGCGCCGCAGCCGTACTCCAGGTCCACCACATGACCGTCGGCGGCCAACTCGTTGCCGCACACACCGAACATCGTCCTCAGCGAGCCCGCCAGCGGGAGAAGGAACCCGCAGTCGCGGCACAACCGCCGCGTGCTGCGGGCCATGGCCGAATCCGGACCGAAATCGCCGTCGTGCCACCGCTCCGCGGCCTCGCTGCGACCGTAGACGCCCAGCACCAGACGACGGCCGAGGCCGAGCTCGACAGAAGTTTCGTCGACGTCGGGATCTCCCGTTGCCGCGTAGCCCGGCACCAACCGCGGATCGTCGGCCAGCGGAGCAAGCAGGTCGCCGGGCCCAAGATCCCCGGGCCTGACGCGCTCCTCCCACGGCACCCACTGGGGCGCGAGCAGGGCCGTCGGCCCCGGCACCAGCACCACCTCGCTGACGGTCGCGTGGTCGGCGCCCGGATAGGCGGCCACTACCACCGCCCACTGCCAGCCGCGGTAACCGGGCAAGTTGGCCAGGAAGCGGTGCGTAGCGGCCGTCGCGTCCTCGAAGGTCAGGCCGAGATACTCGCCGACCGCGTCGGCGCTGGCTGCTTCGATCGCCTCGCGCGCAAGGTCGACCGCACCGGTCAGCACGGCCTCTAGGCCGCTGGCGGTGCCAGCATCGTGGGCCACGACTTCGCGGGGAGCGAATGGCGCGGCGGGAGGAATGTAGTCGCAATCGGATCCGGTCACACTGTCCATCGCCGTCAATTATTGCCTGTACCTCATCAGTGGGCCATCGGAGGGCCATCGGAGGGCCATCCCGAGGGCCATCCGAGGGTTATCCCGCGGGCCACTACAGCAGCCCACAAGCGAGCGGCCTGCGCGCCGCGACCCGACCGATAGGGAACAATTACCCCCGTGTCTAACAGGCGGCGGGAGCCACCCGAGTCCGGACGCGGACGGAAGCCACCGCCGCGTTCGCACCCGCCGCGTCACGAACATCCGGGGATGGCCAATTATCCGAGCGATCCCCCGCCCTACCGCGGGCCTGCGCCCACGGCGACACCCAGAGGCAATCGCTACCTGCCTCCGCTGGACGGGCGACCTCCTCAGGACGGACGCAAGCCCCCGCCTGCGGATCGCGCAAGTCCGCCAAGGCAAAAGGTGACTGTGACGCGGGCCGCTGCCCAACGCAGCCGCGAAATGGGCTCGGCGATGTACGGGCTTTTCCACCGCGCGGCCACCGCAGACGGCGCCGACAAGTCCGGACTCACCGCGCTCACCTACCCGGTGATGGCCAACTTCGCGGTCGACGCGGCGATGGCGATCGCGTTGGCCAACACGTTGTTCTTCGCGGCGGCCAGCGGCGAAAGCAAGAGCAAGGTGGCGCTTTATCTCGTGATCACCATCGCGCCGTTCGCGGTGATCGCTCCGCTGATCGGCCCGGCACTGGACCGGCTACAGCACGGCAGGCGGATGGCGCTGGCAACGTCATTCGGGTTGCGCACCGCCATCGTCGTGGTCCTGATCTTCAACTATGACGGCGCGACGGGCAGCTACCCGTCCTGGGTTCTGTATCCGTGCGCGCTCGGGATGATGGTGCTGTCCAAGTCCTTCGGGGTGCTGCGCAGCGCGATGACCCCGCGGGTGCTGCCGCCGACCATCGACCTGGTGCGGGTGAACTCGCGGCTGACCACCTTCGGCCTGCTCGGGGGCACCATCGTCGGTGGCGGCATCGCCGCGGCCGTCGAGTACGCGCTCACCACCCTGGCTGGCCTGCCGGGTGCGCTGTTCGTGGTGATCCTGGCCACCGCCGCAGGCGGGTATTCGTCGATGCGAATCCCCAAGTGGGTCGAGGTGACCGCGGGCGAGGTCCCCACCACACTGACCTATCACAGTCACCCCACCCCGGAGCCCGGTCAGGGAAAGCCCCGACAACCGCTGGGCCGCAACATCATCACCTCGCTATGGGGGAACTGCACCATCAAGGTCCTGGTCGGCTTCCTCTTCCTCTATCCGGCGTTCGTGGCGAAGGCCGAGTCGGGCACCGGATGGGAGCAGCTGGCCACGCTGGGGCTGATCGGCGCCGCGGCCGGTATCGGCAACTTTGCGGGCAACTTCACCGCGGCGAGGCTGAGCCTGGGCAGACCTTCGCTTCTGGTGCTGCGCAGCGCCACCGCGGTGACGATCGTCGCACTGGCCACAGCTGTGACAGGAAGCATCGTGGTCGCCGCGGTCGCGACCCTGGTGACGTCCGGCGCCAGCGCCATCGCCAAGGCTTCCCTGGACGCTTCACTGCAAGACGATCTCCCCGAACAGTCCAGAGCATCGGCGTTCGGGCGCTCCGAATCGATCCTGCAACTGGCGTGGGTGTTGGGTGGGGCCACCGGCGTGCTGATCTACACCAACCTGTCGGCCGGCTTCACCACCATCTGCGTGTTCCTGATCGTCGGTCTGGCCCAGACCGTCGCCAGCTATCGGGGCGATTCGCTGATTCCCGGTTGGGGTGGTAATCGTCCAGTGATGGTCGAACAGGAGGGCCGCGCGCCCGACGTCCGATGGCAGTCATCGACGCCGTCGAAGCCGGTGCCTGCCCAACACCCGGCGCGGGGGCAGCCGTGAAGCGCGTGGTCGCCGCGATCATCGCTGCCGCCATAGTGCTGTCCTGCGCAGGTGCCGGGGTTACCGTGTGGCTGCTGACCCGCAACGCCGGTCCCTATTTTCCGCAGATCAGCGCGTACACCCACGGCGAGCTCACGCGGGTGGGGCCGTACTCCTTCTGCGCCGTCGCGAATCCGACCGACTGCATCAACCCGCAGACCCAAGGTGAATTGCGGGTCGTACCTGACGAACCGGTGCAGCTGTCGCTCGACGAACAGATCGGCGGCAGCGTGTGGGGGCTGCGGCTGTACTACGAGGACCCGCGCTTCGACAAGGACACCGAGATCATGAGGCCCGGCACAGTGGCCGCGACGATCCCGTCCACCGACCCTGAGCGCGGTAGGCTGACCGGCATCACCGTGCAGCTGCCCATCGTCGTCATGACCCCGGAGGGCCAGGAGTTCCGGGTGCGCGCTGAGTGGTCGGTGCGCACCGTCTGGGAGGACTGAACCTCAGTCGGCCCCGTGGCCGCGCCCGCTGTGGCTCATGGCGCCACTTTAAGCATCGAGCTCCTGTGCGACGGCCTTGACCACCTCGGAGATGCGCCGGGCCACCTTCTTGTCGGGATAGCGGCCTTTACGCAACTCGGGCTGCACCGCGCCTTCGAGCAGCGTGATCATGTCCTCGACCATGCCGTGCAGCTCGTCGGGGGTGTGCTTGTGCTCGACCTGCACGGTTTCGCGACGAGTGCGGGTGATGCTGGGCGGCGGGTCGATCAGCTTGACGCTCAGTGCCTGCGGGCCACGGCGACCTGCCGCGACACCGAACTCGACCTTCTGCCCGGCTTTGAGACCCTCGATGCCTGCGGGCAGCGCCGACGACCGGACATAGACGTCCTCGCCCTCTTCCTGGGACAGGAAGCCGAACCCCTTCTCGGCGTCGTACCACTTCACCTTGCCGGTCGGCACTGGTCTCACCTGCTTGTCTCGAGCTGTCGTCGGAACATAATGAAGCGCCCCGCCTGCGCAGGACGCAATGGAACGTGATCCTACTCGGACGCGCGGCGTCGTTTTCTCGGTACGCTGGAAGAACCGCTGGAGGAAAGATGCGACTGATACTGAACATCATCTGGGTGATCCTCTGCGGCGTGTGGCTCGCGATCGGACACCTCACCACGGCGATCGCGCAGGCAATCACGATCATCGGGATCCCGCTGGCGCTAACCAACCTCAAGATGATTCCGGTGTCGCTGTTCCCCCTTGGCAAGGAGATCGTCGACGTCGACGACGCGAGAAGTAGTTAGGTGTGACCGTCACAACGCTGGGGATACCGACTCCACGAGTGCCGGAGTCGGAGCCGACGTCGGGAATGCCGACGTCGGGACCTATGCTGGACACGTTCGGGCGCGCCGCCGCCGATCTGCGGGTGTCGCTGACCGACCGCTGCAATCTGCGGTGCACGTACTGCATGCCCGCCGAAGGACTCGACTGGATGCCTGCCGACCAGTCGCTGTCCACTGACGAACTGGTTCGGCTGCTGCGGATCGCTGTGACACGGCTCGGTATCACGAGCATCCGGTTCACCGGAGGTGAGCCGCTGGTGTCGAAGAACCTCCACCACGTGATCTCCGCGGCCGCGGCGCTGCGGCCGCGGCCGCAACTGTCGCTGACCACCAACGGCGTCAGCCTCGCCCGCCAGGCGGCGACACTGGCGAGCGCGGGCCTGAACAGGGTCAACATCTCGCTCGACACTGTCGATCCCGATCGCTTCGCGGCGATCACGCGTCGCGACCGCCTCGACGACGTGCTGGCCGGGCTGGCAGCGGCGTCGAATGCAGACCTGCGCCCGATCAAGGTCAACGCTGTGCTCGACCCTGACACCGGCCTGGATGACGCTGTCGAACTGCTGCGGTTCTGCCTGCGGCACGGTTACCAGCTGCGGATCATCGAGCAGATGCCGCTGGATGCCGAGCACCGGTGGGATCGCGCGCAGATGCTCACCGCCGAGGTGATCCTGGCGCGCCTGCGTCGTCACTTCGTGCTGCGGCCCGATGCTGAACCACGTGGCTCAGCGCCCGCCGAGTTGTGGCATGTCGAGCACGGCGACGGCTGGCCATCGGGCACCGTCGGCGTCATCGCCTCGGTGTCACAGGCGTTCTGCTCGGCCTGTGATCGCACCAGGCTCACTGCCGACGGCCAGGTACGCAACTGTCTGTTCGCGACGTCGGAGACCGACCTGCGCACGATGCTGCGTTCCGGAGCCGACGACTACCTCGTCGAGCAGGCGTGGCGGTCGGCTATGTGGATCAAGGCCGCGGGTCACGGCATCAACGATCCCGACTTTGTCCAGCCGGACCGGCCGATGAGTGCGATCGGCGGCTAGCGGTGCCGGTCACCATCCGTTACTTCGCAGCCGCTCGGGCAGCGGCCGAGGTCGAATTCGAGACGCTGTCGGTGCCTGAAGGCACCACTCTCACCGAACTCCTTGAGGTGGTCGCCGACCGTTCGGTGACGCTCAACGCCGTGCTCGCGCGCTGCTCGTACCTACGGAACGAGGTCGCTGTCCGCGACCGCGACGTGGTGCTCCGATCGGGTGATGTGATCGATGTGCTACCGCCCTTCGCTGGCGGCTGAAGGTGATTTATGTCACATCACGGAATAGTAACGAGCTAGCAACGGGATGATTGCGCGGCTTCGGGACCTGCACTGACGGCACTGCTTCCTGGGGTTTCCCGCTCGGCCCATAGCCGAAACGCCGACAAAAGCAAAAGGTGCCGCGAATCGCTTGACGGGTTACCGTCTTGTCCCAAGCCAGCCACCCCTTCTTTGTACTCCGGCAGGCCGTCCCGCTCATTGCGCCGAGCTCCATCCGTGGGCGGGAGACACCAACCCCTCATGGATGGAGGCGGGGGACCCAACCGGTCCGCCGAAATCGGACCAGGAACCTCGGTTCCTTGGGGTGAAGCCGAGGAAGTCTTCTCGCGAAGACCACACCGGCCGGGCAACCTCTCCAGCCCGAACCCGACAGCTGACCTCGTGGGCGCATACAGAGAGGAACTAACGCACGCATGAGTGGACGGCACCGTAAAGCCACAACGTCATCTGTCAACGTCGCCAAGATCGCCTTCACCGGTGCTGTCATCGGCGGTAGCGGCCTCGCACTGGCCGGTCAGGCCAGCGCAGCGACCGACGAGGAATGGAACCTGGTGGCCGCCTGCGAGTCAGGTGGCAACTGGGCGATCAACACCGGCAACGGCTATCACGGCGGCCTGCAGTTCGCCCCGGGCACCTGGACAGGTCACGGCGGCGGCGAATACGCGCCCTCGGCGGCGCTGGCCACCCGCGAGCAGCAGATCGCTGTCGCCGAGCGTGTCCTTGCCACTCAGGGCCGCGGCGCGTGGCCCATGTGCGGTGTCGGTCTGTCCGGCCCCACCCCTCGCAACGTTCTGGCCGACGCCCCGTTGGACCTGCCGGGCATGATCGGCGAGCTGCCGCCGCCCCCGGGGGCTCCGGTTCCTTTCGACGCTCCCCTACCGCCCCCTGAGTTTCTGCCGCCAGCTCCGGAGGTCCAGACGGTCGGCTTCGTGGCCCCAGCACCCGTCGAAGCCCCGATCGTCGACGCCGCGCTGACCGCCCCCGCGCCCGAATTCATGCCACCCGCGCCCGAGCCACTGCCCGTGTCGCCGGTGGAGGCGCCAGTCTTGCCTGTCGACGCGCCACTGGTCACCGACGCCGCCCAAGAATGGACCTACGCACCCGAGGGTGCCGCCCCTGCGGGCGAAACGTCGATGTGGGCCCTGCACGACATCTCACTGTCACCCGAGGATCCCAACCTGCCGGTCCCGGTGCCGGTGGATGCTGCAGCCGCCGCGCCGGCACTGCCTGCGGTTCCAGCCCCGCTGTACGACGTCGCCAACCAGGTGGTCTCCGGCGACATGTCGATGTTGCCGCCAGAACTCCAGGGCGTCGCAGGCGAGGTCGTCACGCCGGAGAACCTTCCCATCAGCACGGGTGAGCTCCCGACCACGCTGCCGACGGATCCGTCCGCCGTCAGCCAGGCCATGCCCTTCCTCCAGGAGATCTGGCAGGCGATCCAGAGCCAGGACGTCACCGTCAACGACGCGCTCAGCGGTCTGGGACAGGCTCCGATTGACAGCGCTGCGATGCCTGCGCCGGCTGCCTGATCCAGGCTCCCGGATCAGGTGTAGGACCTCAAGCCGAACCGACCCATTCGTCGGTGCCGTCGGTGAAGTACTGGTGTTTCCACACCGGCAGCCGCTCCTTGACGGCATCGACCAGTCGCGCGCAGGTGGCGAAGGCCTCGCCGCGATGGTCGGCCGCCACCGCGACCACGAGCGCGTCGTCTCCGATGACCAATCGACCGACACGGTGACTCGCGGCGACAGCGCGCACGCCCGTCGACTGCGCGGCCACTTCGGCCACGACGTCGGCGAGAGTGTTCTCCGCAGCGGGGTGCGCCGAGTACTCCAATCGCGTCACGCCGCGGCCACCGTCATGGTTGCGGATGCGTCCTGCGAAGCTGACGACCGCGCCTGCCCTGCTGTCGGCGACCAACGCCTCGTGCTCGGCGAGCGTTATCGGGGTCTCGGTCACGGCTGCACGGATTACGATGGTCATGACGAATGGTCCTCTCCTGCGAGCTGATCCAGTGCGTGGAGCAGAACTCCGTCCAGCACGCCTAGCCCGTCACGCACTCCACCGGTAGAGCCGGGCAGGTTCACCACCAGGGTCCGCCCTGCGACGCCGCACAGTCCACGCGACAGTATCGACGTGGGTACCTTGGGCAGCCCCGACCGTCGGATCGCGTCCGCCAGCCCCGGGATCTGGTAGTCGAGGATGCCGTCGGTGGCCTCCGGGGTGGCATCCGTCGGCGCGATTCCGGTGCCGCCGGAGGTGACGATCAGGTCGACTTTTTCCTCCAGCGCAGCACGCAGTGCGTGGCTCACCGGAATACCGTCGGCGACGACCGCCGGTTGCCCCACCGCGAACCCGCGGCCTGCTAGCCACTCGACGAGGATCGGTCCGGTGCGGTCCGGGTACACACCGGAGGCCGCGCGCGTCGACGCGATGATGACCCTCGCCGAGCGTGTCACGTCCGCTGCCAGGTGCCCGACCTGCCGCCTTCTTTGCGCAGCAGCCGAATATCGCCGATTCGGGCGAAGTGATCCACGGCCTTGATCATGTCGTAGAGGGTGAGAGCCGCGACGCTCACCGCCGTCAACGCCTCCATCTCGACACCGGTCCGGTCGGTGGTGCGCACCGTGGCCGTGACCGCGATGTCTGAGGGGCCGATGACGAAGGCCACGTCCACCCCGGACAGGGCCAACTGGTGGCACAGCGGGATCAGGTCGCTGGTGTGTTTGGCGGCCATGATCCCGGCCACCCGCGCGGTGGCCAGCGCGTCACCTTTGGGCAGTCCCCCCGCGGTGACGAGCGAGATCACCTCCGCCGTGGTCCACAAGGTGCCTGCTGCGACCGCCGTGCGCCTGGTGGCGGCCTTGTCTGTCACGTCGACCAGGTGGGCCGCGCCGGATTCGTCGACATGGGAGAGCCGCCCGGCGCCTGCGGCTTCGGGCGGCTCTGCGGATGCAGGCACGGGCTACTTGTTGACGACCGTCACAGGGTGCACGTAGGGCAACTCGGCCGCCGGGAGCGGGAAGACCACGTCCCCGAACGGGGACAGCGCTCCCGTGCGGTCAGTAGCGAGTTCGCTGACGGCGTGCTCGCCGTCGTCGGTCGTCGGCCAGCCGTTGTCCACGTACTGAGTCTTGTTGGTGCCACCCTTGTCAGCCACGCACTCATTCTGACAGGCGCCGCCACCGCTCGCGAGCAGCGTGGGTGAACACTTCGCCCGACACCGAGTCGCGACGCTGCTTTACGCTGGTCAGCAATGACTGGATCGGCCGATGACAGCAGCGCGGGAGTGCGCACGAGCGCCAAGGGCGGCACAGCCGGTCTTCCCCTGGTGTCGTGGCTGGCCGATCTGCCCGACGAGCGCCTCATCCGGCTCCTCGAGCTGCGCCCAGACCTGACCCAACCACCACCGGGGACACTGGCAGCACTCGCCGCGCGGGCGCTGGCCAGGCATTCGGTGAAGATCGCGACGGAGCCGCTTGACTTCCTGAGGTTGTCGGTTCTCGACGCACTGCTCGTCCTGCACGCCGACGCCCGGGGTGTGGCCCTCGCCGAACTCGTCGCGCTGATCGCTCAGCGCGAACCCGACGTCGAGGCGCTGGTGTCCGATGCCGTCGGCGATCTACGTGACCGCGCCCTGGTGTGGGGGGCGGATGTGCTGCGAATTGCGCCCGAACTGAGCACCGCGCTGCCGTGGCAGCCGGGCCAGGCGATCGCCGAATCGCTGCCGCACACGTTTGCTGACATCACCGAACGCATCGCGGTCGCCGCACCGGGCGACCGCGAGCTGCTGGAGCGTCTGCTGGTCGGCTCGCCGCTGGGGCGCACCAAGGATGCGGCTCCGGGCGCGCCTGCTGACCGTCCGATTCCGCGGCTCCTGGCGGCAGCCTTGTTGCGCAGAGTGGACGACGAGACCGTCATCCTGCCCCGTCAGGTCAGCCAGGTGATGCGCGGCGAGCAGCCGGGACCCGTCCGTCTCTGCGCACCGAATCCAGTGGTGACCACCACCAAGGGCGACGCCGTCGACGCAGCTGCCGCGGGTGCCGCCCTGGACCTGCTACGCGAGGTCGAGGTGATCATCGAAACCCTGAGCGCCACCACGATTCCGGCGTTGAAGAGCGGCGGCGTCGGCGTCCGCGAGGTGAAACGGCTGGCGAAGACCACGAGTATCGACGAGACCCGCCTCGGCCTGTTCCTCGAAGTGGCGACGGGAGCCGGCCTGATAGCCGTCGGCTTCCCGGACAGCGGCGTGGGCGACAGCTTGATCTGGGCGCCGACGGTGGTCGCCGACCGCTTCGTCGAATCGTCCGCGGCCGCTAGGTGGGAGCTGCTGGCCTCGACGTGGCTCAACCTCGAATCCCGGCCCAGCCTGATCGGGAGTCGCGGCCCAGACGGCAAAACCTACGTGGCGCTGTCGGATTCGCTACGATCGACGGTGGTGCCGAAAGATCGGCGGCTGTTGCTGGCGATGCTCGCCGATCTACCGACGGGCGCCGGAGTCGACGCCAACTCGGCATCACAGGCGCTGACGTGGCGCAGACCCCGCTGGGCGCCGCGGCTGCAACCTGAGGCAATCTCCCAGCTACTGACCGAAGCGCACACCCTCGGGGTCATTGGACGTGGCGCACTGACCACCGCGGGCAGGCTTCTGCTGGCAGGCGAAGCAGCCGGGGCCATCGATGCGATGGCCAAGGCGCTTCCGCCTCCGATCGATTACTTCTTGGTGCAGGCCGACCTCACGGTGGTGGTGCCCGGACCACTGGAACGCGATCTGGCCGATCAGCTGGCCGGTGTAGCTGATGTCGAATCAGCCGGCGCGGCAATGGTTTACCGGGTGAGTGAGGCATCGGTACGGCACGCGCTTGACACCGGGATGACGGCCAGCTCTCTTCAGTCCTTCTTCGAGCGGTACTCCAAAACACTTGTGCCGCAGGGCTTGACCTACCTCATTGGGGATGTAGCGCGGCGTCACGGTCAGCTGAGAGTGGGAATGGCAACGTCTTTCGTGCGCTGTGAGGACCCCGCGCTGCTCGCGCAGGCAATGGCCATTCCCGCCGCCGAGCAGATCGAACTGAGATTGCTTGCGCCCACCGTCGCCATCTCCCAGGCTCCGATCGCCGACGTGCTCGCGGCGCTGCGAACCGCAGGCCTCGCGCCCGCCGCCGAGGACGCTTCGGGCACGATCGTGGACCTGCGCGCCCGCGGAGTCAGAGTGCCGACCACTCCTGGGCAGACATCGCCATTCCGCAGCAGCCACGCCCCGAACTCGCAGACCCTGGCAGGCATCGTCTCGGTCCTGCGCAAGGTGGCGTCGGCGCCGTTCAACAACGTGCGGATCGACCCAGCGGTGGCGATGGCTTTGTTGCAGCAAGCCGTCCGTTCGGAGATGTCGGTGGTGCTCGGTTACGTCGACCCCGCAGGGGTGGCCACCCAGCGTGTGGTGCATCCGATCACCCTGCGAGGCGGTCAACTCTCGGCGTGGGATTCGGCATCAGGCAGGGTGCGCGAGTTCTCCGTGCACCGCATCACCTCAGTCGTGTCGGACGACGGCGGATAATGAGGGGATGTTCTTGGAAAGCGGAGCGGGGCGGCCATGACTGACGGCCCTTTGATTGTGCAGTCGGACAAGACCGTACTGCTGGAGATCGACCACGATCGGGCGAGCGCGGCGCGGGCGGCGATCGCGCCGTTCGCCGAGCTGGAGCGTGCGCCGGAACACGTCCATACCTACCGCATCACCCCGCTGGCGCTGTGGAACGCGCGCGCCGCGGGCCATGACGCCGAGCAGGTGGTCGACGCGCTGGTTTCTTTCTCCCGGTACCCCGTTCCGCAGCCGCTGCTGGTCGACATCGTCGACACGATGGCCCGCTACGGGCGTCTGCAACTGGTCAAGAGTCCGGTGCATGGGTTGACGCTGGTCAGTCTGGACCGCGCGGTACTCACCGAGGTGATGCGCAACAAGAAGATCGCCCCGATGCTGGGCGCGCAGATCGACGTCGACACCGTCATCGTCCATCCCAGCGAGCGGGGCCGGATCAAGCAGCTGCTCCTCAAGGTGGGCTGGCCCGCGGAGGACCTCGCCGGCTACGTCGACGGCGAGGCGCATCCGATCTCGTTGGAGCAGGACGACTGGCAGCTGCGCGACTACCAGGAGATGGCGGCCGACTCGTTCTGGCTCGGCGGCTCCGGTGTCGTGGTACTGCCCTGCGGCGCGGGCAAGACGATGGTCGGCGCCGCCGCCATGGCCAGGGCAGGCGCCACGACGCTCATCCTGGTCACCAACACCGTGGCGGGCAGGCAGTGGAAGCGTGAACTGATCGCGCGCACCTCGCTCACCGAGGAGGAGATCGGCGAGTACTCCGGCGAACGCAAGGAGATCCGCCCCGTCACAATCGCCACCTATCAGGTCATCACGCGACGCACCAAGGGCGAGTACAAGCACCTCGAGCTGTTCGACAGCCGCGACTGGGGCCTCATCATCTACGACGAGGTGCACCTGCTGCCCGCGCCGGTGTTCCGGATGACGGCCGACCTGCAGTCCCGGCGGCGGCTCGGGTTGACGGCCACCCTGATCCGAGAAGACGGACGCGAGGGCGACGTGTTCTCGCTGATCGGCCCCAAACGCTATGACGCACCGTGGAAGGACATCGAAGCCCAAGGCTGGATCGCGCCCGCCGAGTGCATCGAGGTGCGGGTCACGCTCACCGACAACGAGCGCATGCTCTACGCGGTGGCCGAGCCCGAAGAGCGCTACAAGCTGTGCTCCACCGCCCACTCCAAGATCGCCGTGGTGAAGTCGATCCTGGCCAAGCACCCCGACGAGCCGACGCTCGTGATCGGCGCCTACCTGGATCAGCTCGACGCGCTGGGTGCGGAGTTGCACGCGCCCGTCATCCAGGGCTCCACCAAGACCGCGGAGCGCGAGCAGCTCTACGATCAGTTCCGGCGCGGCGAGATCCGGACGCTGGTGGTGTCCAAGGTGGCCAATTTCTCGATCGATCTTCCGGAAGCTTCTGTGGCCGTGCAGGTTTCGGGCACCTTCGGGTCGCGGCAGGAGGAGGCGCAACGCCTCGGACGGCTGCTGCGGCCCAAGGCAGGCGGCGGCGGCGCCATCTTCTACTCCGTGGTCTCACGCGACACCCTGGACGCCGAGTACGCCGCGCACCGGCAGCGTTTCCTGGCCGAACAGGGTTACGGGTACATCATCAAGGACGCCGACGATCTGCTGGGGCCCGCGATTTGAGCGTGCGCCGCTCCGCCTGCCCGAGTGTACTGCGACCTCGGTACTGCGCCGCAGGCGTGCTCGACCCGGACGGCTACAGCCTGGAGTTCGTCTACCAAAGCTGGCAGCACTAACTCAAGGCCGGGATGACCTCGCGTTCGAACAGCTCGATACCGGACCGGTCGTAGGCAGCTTCGGGAAAGTACGTGATCACGTAATCGCAGCCCAGGTCGCGCAGCCGGCGCAGCTTCTCGACCACCTGCTCGGGCGTACCCGAGCCGTTCCCCGGCGCGGTCATGTTGGTGATCATGGCGTGGGCGGCGCCTTCACCGACGAGCGCGGTGAGTTGGGCGCGGATCCTGCCCATACGCTCGGCAACCTCAGCTTCGGACCCACCGACCACCACGTTGACATTGGACGACCGGACGATCGCGTCGTAGTCGGTGCCCACGTCGCGGCAGTGCTGTCCCAGTATCGCCGATTTCTGGGCGAAGCCGTCGGGCTCGGCGGTGAAGTTGGTGTACTGCGCGTACTTGGCCGCGATCTTCAGAGTCACCTTCTCACCACCGCCAGCGATCCACATCGGGGGACCGCCGTCCTGCAGGGGTCTGGGCTGAACAATGGCGCCGTCGACCTGGTAGTGCTTGCCCGCGAACGTCACCGCGCCGTCGCGCCAGGCATCGCGCATGATCTGGACGCCCTCGTCGAGGCGCGCCAGCCGCACCCCCGCCGACGGGAAGCCGTAGCCGTAGGCACGCCACTCGTGTTCGTACCAGCCGCCGCCGATGCCCATCTGGACGCGCCCGCCCGAGATGAGGTCGGCGGTCGCAGCCACCTTCGCCAGGTACACCGGGTTGCGATAGCTCATCGCGGTGCACATCTGCCCAAGTTTGATGCGCGACGTGGTCGCGGCGTAAGCCGACATCAACGACCACGCCTCGTGCGTCGCCTCCGCCGTCGGTATCGGCACGGTGTGGAAGTGGTCGTACACCCACAGCGAGTCCCAGACGTCGCCGTCGTCGGCATACTTCGCAAGATCGCGCATCACCGCCCACTGCTTCGCGGGGTCGATTCCGACCAGATCGAGTCGCCAGCCTTGCGGGATGAACAAACCGAAGCGCATGAACCCCGACTTTAGGCGTTCATTCGGCAAAATTGCAGGGGCCTCAGCGCACGAGCTTCTCGGTCGTGCCGGACGGCTCGGGGTCGTCTCGACCTTCGGCCACCTCGTCGTGGGGGGGCCGGGCTTTCACCACCGCCGGTTGCCACCGCTGCGGCAGCGCACGCAAGCCCGCGGCGGACAGCGCCACGATAACGATCGCGTAGCCGGCGGTGAGCACGACCGACGCCGTCGGGAAAATGTTCTCCAGGAGCATGTAGGCGCCGAAGAGTAGGAACAGCGCTGCGGCGGTCAATTGGATGACGCGCTCGGGGAGGTGCTTGCCCGCCACCGCCCCGACGATGATGGCGAGGCCGTCCGCGGCCACCATGCCGAGTGTGGACCCGATCCACACGCCGAGCCAGTCGTTGTCGGCGGCCAGCGTGATGGTCGCGAGCATCGTCTTGTCACCGAGTTCGGCGAGAAAGAACGCCGAGGTGACGACGAAGAACGCGGGCGCGGTGGCCTTCTGCGCGCGGGACGCCTCCTCGTCGGTGAGCTCGTCGCCGCGCAGCGTCCACAGGGCGAAGAAGACGAACATCGCACCGGCGAGCAGGCCGAGCAGGTGGGCGGGCAGCGCAGCGCCCAGATAGTGGCCGATCGCGACGGAGAGCACATGGACCAAGGTGGTGGCGAAGGTGATAGCGCCCAGCACCACCCACCAGCGGTAACGCAGCGCGAACGTCATCGCCACCAGTTGGGTCTTGTCACCCAACTCGGCGACGAAGACGACGCCAAAGCTCAGCAAGAATGCGGCGAACACCCACAACTCCTCAGTCAGTGGCTGCCGCTCCGGGGATCTCCGTGACACCCTCCGGCCAGCAACCGAAAATCGGTCGTACGGCCGAAGGTCTCGCCCACCGGGTGATTCATCCGGTCCAGGTAACCGGGCCCTACGGGACCAGTATGTCGATTACCTAATTGGGGGCTACTCCCCTTCGTTGCCGCCAACGATACGTCATCCAAAGGTCGGTGCGCAACTCACAAGAGCCGAAATCCATTGACTACCAATTGTTTTAATGCCCACACTGGCAAATTAGGGTGCCCGAAACTTGGTTACAGGGTTCGGCGCTCATGCGACGAGCGGGGGCGGTCAACGAGGCGCCGGCTCGGCGGCTGCGGCCGCGGTGCCCACCTGAGCTCAGACGAAGTCGAATGCGGCGTCGCATGATTCCGTCGTCGTCGTTAGCAAACAAGACCATACGACAAACCCCCGGGCGCATCGTTGGGCCCGGGGGTTTGTCGTGCTTCGTGCTAGGAGGTCAGCGACGCAGGGGGCAGGAACCGGTCGCCATAACGCTCTGCCAACTGCCTGGCCCTCGCGACAAACGCTTCCTTGCCGACACCGAGTTCACCCTCGTAGCCGACGATGAACTGAGCGCTACCACCGGTGTACGGCGGGTAGCCGATGCCCATGATCGAGCCGATGTTGGCGTCGGCGGTGGAGGTCAGCACGCCCTCGTCGAGGCACTTCTGGGTTTCGATAGCTTCGGCGAACAACATGCGATCGATCATGTCCTGCAACGGAATATCCGCGGTGCCCGAGTTGAAGGTCTCGGCAAGACCCGACCAAAGCCCGGCGCGCTTTCCGTCGACGTAGGAGTAGAAGCCAGCGCCCTTGAGACGCGACGGACGACCGACCTCGATCATCTTCTCGATGACCGCCTCGGCCGGGTGCGGCTCGTACGTGCCGCCCGCGTCCTCGATGCCCTTGCGGGACGCAACCCCGATCTTGTGCATCAGCTCGAGGTTGAGCTCGTCGGACAGCTGCAGCGGCGCCGCCGGGTACCCCGCCTGGCTGCCCGCCTGCTCGATGCTGGCAGGAACCACGCCCTCGCCCAGCATGGCGAGCGCCTCGTTGACGAACGTCCCGATGACACGGCTGGTGAAGAAGCCACGGCTGTCGTTGACGACTATCGGGGTCTTGCCGATGGCCTGGGTGTAGTCGAACACCCGGGCCAGCGCCTGATCAGATGTCTTCTCGCCCTTGATGATCTCGACCAGCGGCATCTTGTCGACTGGCGAGAAGAAGTGGATGCCGATGAAGTCGTCCTGGCGCTTCACGCCGGTCGCCAACTCGGTGATCGGGAGCGTCGAGGTGTTCGAGCCGAGCAGTGCGTTGGGCTCGACGATGTCCTCGATCTCGCCGAATACCTTGTGCTTGAGCTCAACCGATTCGAAAACGGCCTCGATGACGAAGTCGACACCCTTGAAGTCAGCTGCGTCGGCCGACGGGGTGATGCGTGCCAGCAACGCGTCGCTGCGTTCCTTGGTGGTCCTGCCGCGCTCGAGCGCTTTGGCTTCCAGCTTCTCCGAGTAGTTCTTGCCCTTCTCGGCGGCCTCGATACTGACGTCCTTGAGGACGACTTCGAACCCTGCCTTGGCTGAGACGTAGGCGATGCCAGCGCCCATCATCCCGGCGCCGAGCACACCGATCTTGGTGATCGGGGTCTTGCCGATGCCGTCCGGGCGTGAACCGCCGGAGTTGATGTACTGCAGGTCGAGGAAGAACGCCTGGATCATGTTCTTGGCGACCTGACCGGTGACCAGGGAGGTGAAGTAGCGGCTCTCGATGCGGCTGGCGGTGTCGAAGTCCACCTGGGCGCCTTCGACTGCGGCATCGAGGATCGCGCGCGGTGCGGGCATCGGTGCGCCCTTGAGCTGCTTGCGCAACAACGCGGGGAACGACGGCAGAATGCCTGCCAACGCCGGATGCGACGGGGTACCGCCGGGCATCTTGTAGCCCTTGACGTCCCACGGCTGCGTATTGCTTTCAGGGTTGGCCTTGATCCAGGCCTTGGCCGCGGGCACCAGTTCCTCGACGGTGCCGACGAGCTCGTCGACAAGTCCGGTGTCCTTGGCCTTGCCCGGCTTGAACCGGGTGCCCTGGCTCAGCACCTCCATGAACGCCTTCTGGATGCCGAACATGCGCACGGTGCGGGTGACGCCGCCACCACCGGGCAGCAGCCCGAGGGTGACCTCAGGCAAACCGATCACCGAACCCTTGACGTCGGCCGCGATGCGGTGGTGACAGGCCAACGCGATCTCAAGACCGCCGCCGAGCGCCGCGCCGTTGATGGCGGCCACGACGGGCTTGCCCAGAGTCTCAAGGGCGCGCAGGTCACGCTTGACGTTTTCGACGGTGTCGAACGCCTCGCCCGCGTTCTCGGGGCCGAGGTTGATCATGCCCTTGAGGTCACCGCCTGCGAAGAAGGTCTTCTTCGCACTGGTGATCACGACGCCGGTGATCGAATCCTTCTCCGCAACAAGGCGTTCGACGGTGTTGTGCATGGACTCGCTGTAGTGCTCGTTCATCACGTTGGCCGACCCGGTGGGGTCGTCCATCGTCAGCGTGACGATGCCGTCGGCATCTTTGTCCCACTGAATGGTGTTCTCTGCCATGCTCTTAAACCCTCTCGATGATGGTCGCAACACCCATGCCGCCGCCGATACACAGCGTGACGAGCGCACGGCGCGCGTTACGACGCTCGAGCTCGTCGACCATGGTTCCGGTGATCATGGCGCCGGTGGCGCCGAGCGGGTGACCCATCGCAATGGCGCCACCGTTGACGTTGAGCTTCTCGTCGGGGATGTTCAGGTCTTTCTGGAACTTGAGCACCACCGAGGCGAAGGCTTCGTTGAGTTCGAACAGGTCGATGTCGTCGACCGTCAGGCCGGCACGGTCCAGCACCTTCTGGGTGGCAGGAGTGGGTCCGGTTAGCATGATGACGGGATCGGCACCACTGGTGGCGGTGGCCACGATCCGGGCGCGCGGGGTCAGGTTCTGCGACTTGCCCGCGGCCTCACTCCCGACCAGCACCAGCGCGGCGCCGTCGACGATTCCCGAGCTGTTGCCGCCGGTGTGGACGTGGTCGATCTTCTCGACGTAGTGGTACTTCTGCAGCGCCACGTCGTCGAAGCCGCCCATGGCCCCGATGCCGTCGAACGCGGTCTTCAGCTTGCCCAGGCTCTCGATGGTGGTGCCTGGGCGCATGTGCTCGTCGTGGTCCAGCATCACCAGGCCGTTCTGGTCGCGCACCGGGACGACGGACTTCGCGAAGTAACCGCCGGACCATGCGGCGGCGGCCTTCTCCTGGCTGCGTGCGGCGTAGGCGTCGACGTCCTCGCGGGAGAAGCCCTCGATCGTGGCGATCAGGTCGGCGCCGATGCCCTGCGGGACGAAGCCGATGCGGTAGTTGGTCTCGGGATCGCTTGCCCAGGCGCCGCCGTCGGAGCCCATCGGGACGCGGCTCATCGACTCGACACCGCCAGCGAGCACCAGATCGTCCCAGCCGGAGCGGACCTTTTGCGCTGCGGTGTTCACGGCCTCGAGGCCAGATGCGCAGAAGCGGTTGAGCTGAAAGCCGCCGGTGGTCTCGGGCAGCTTGGCCGCCAGGCCAGCGGTGCGGGCGATGTCGCCACCCTGGTCGCCGACGGGCGAGACCACACCGAGGATGAGGTCGCTTATCAGGTTCTCGTCCAGGTCGGGATGACGGTGCCGGATCTCGTCGATCAGGCCGACGACGAGGTTGACGGGCTTGACCTCGTTGAGCGCGCCGTTCTTGTTCTTGCCCCGCGGAGTGCGGATGGCCTCGTAGATGAAAGCTTCTTCGGACATGTGTTCTCCAGGTCCTGTTCAGATCGGATTTCGCGAGACCCTGTTGATCGGACCCCGCGGGGAGGCTTACTCCTCTTCGCGCGATGCTAGCAGCCTCGCCCAACCCGTTGGTTGGGACCTGGTTGGAGCGTCCAGCCGACGCAGGTCGGCTGCCGACTCCGCTTGGCTACACCCGACCTCGTTGACCGCGCGTCGGTCGAACCCTGGCGACCTGTGCTCCACATTCAGATCTGTCAGGCCGTGCCGAAGCAGCGCGACGGTCCGCGTTCAGGCTGTCTTGCGCTCCACCAGGTTGTCCAGCGTGGGGTAGTCGATATAGCCGACGGGTCCCGGCGTGTAGAAGGTCGCGACGTCGGGCTCGTTGAGCTCCACGCCCTGGGTGAGCCGCTCGATCAGATCCGGGTTCGCCAGGAACGCCCGCCCCACGGCCATCGCGTCTACGACACCCCACTGCACCCACGTCTCCATCTGGCAGAACTCGGTGTCGACCTCACGGCCCGTGTTCAGCACGAGCGTGCCCTCCCACAGACCCCGGAGCAGGCCGAACGTTGGATCGGCCGGATCGGCGAGCACATGCAGGTACGCGATCCCCAGCGGCGCGATCCGCGCCAGCAACGCCTCGTAGGTGCTGAGCTGGTCTTCCTCGCGCATGTCGCCCGCGGGGTTCCCCGGCGAGATGCGCAGCCCGACCCGCCCGGCACCGATCTCCGCTGCGACGGCCTCGACCACTTCTGCGGTCAATCGGGCCCGGTTCTGCGGCGAGCCACCGTAGGCGTCGGTGCGTTGGTTAACCACATCCGACAAGAACTCGTGCAGCAGGTAGCCGTTGGCGCCGTGGATCTCCACACCGTCCATACCGGCGTCGATAGCCCGCCGTGCCGCGACCCGGAACTGGGCGACGATCGACTCGATTTCACTAAGCGTCAGGGACCGCGGCACGGGCAGGGGCCGCTTACCAGAGGGGGTGTGGGTCACCATGTCGGCAGCAATCGGCGACGGACCCACCGTTTCGAAACCGCTGATATCCGGGTGCGCCATCCGGCCGACGTGCCACAGCTGGACGAACATCTTGCCGCCTGCCGCGTGCACCGCGGATGCAATCTCGGCCCACGCGTCCTGATGCCGATCGGTGTAGATGCCCGGGGTGTTCAGGTACGCGCCGTTGGCCTGTTCACAGATGGCGGTGGCTTCGCTGATGATGAGCCCCGCCTTGGCGCGCTGCGCGTAGTACTCCGCTGCGAGCGCTGAGGGTGTGGCGTCGGCATCGGCCCTGGACCGGGTCAGCGGCGCCATGAAAAGGCGGTTATGCACCGAGGTATCCCCAACCTGGACGGGCTTTAGCAGGGCCGGGTGGTCTTCGAATTTGAACGTCACCTTCGGAACCAATGCGTCGACGTCGCGATTCATTCCCGACGAGTCACTGCGCGATTATCCGGTCGGCGTCACCTGTCGCGTACATTTCCGGAACCGCGCTCTCGTCGAGGACACCGTCGAGGGTGACAGAGAACGCCGCCTCGCGGGCGGCTTGGTCGCTGTCGGCTCGCACCTTGTGCCGAAACGTGCAGCGCGTCGTCGCTCCGTTGTGGACGGCCGACTCGCGTCCCGCTGGCCCACAGACGCTGCGGTTAGCCGGCCGCACTGGGTTTCATCGGCGGGCACCGGCCGGCCGCGTCGGCGGCCAATTCGTAGTGCCACAGCTCGTTGGCGAACGTCTGGCAGAGCCCGAAGCGGGTTCCGTTGCGCGACATCCACAGTGCCGCTGCAGGCGGCCCGACGTCGACAGCGTTTCCCGTCACGTGATTCGAGTTCTCCGGCGTAGCCACGAACTGTCGAGCCGCTTCTACGCTGCCGTAGTTGCGAACGCCATCGTCGAACAGCCTGAGCTGGAAACCCCTTGAGCGCCAACCGGATGTGACCCGCACATCGACGCCGTCGGATGCTGCGGCAGCAGTAGTTGCCTCCTGCACCGCTGAAAGCAACGCAGGATCCACGCGACTCAACATGGGGTTGGCCGCGTCGTCGAACGGCGACAGCATGGTGCCGTCGGGGAGGTAACCGGCGAAAGTATCCTCGGCGGCCGGCCCCACCGAGAACTGTGCACCGCTGGGTGCCTGCCCCTGCGCCGACGGCCCCACCAGGGATCCGTCGTTGTCGTCCGGCGCCGGTTCCGCATGTGCCTGACCACTACCGAGCGACGCGACCGCAAGCAGCCCGGCCAGTGCCGCGCACAGCCGACGATGTCTCATCCCCGCAGCCTATTCTCCTAGGATCTGACCCATGACAGAGCCGGTAGTGCCCACCGACGGTGTGCACCGATCGCGCTTCGGCACTGTGATCGCCTCTATCGCGCTAATGGTGGCGCTTAGCGCGCTCGGCCTGGCGATATACACCTGGCTGCAGTCACGCCCCGTCGAATACACCGCTGATCAGCAGGTGGCGGCCAAGAAGACCGCCTGCGCGGCGTATTCGACGGTATCGACCGGTGTGGCGACCAACACCAACCTGGCCGCCCCCGGCGGCGAGACCGACGTCACCGGCTCGCTGGCCGTAGCGGCCAACGCGCGGGTGGCGCTCATCGGTGGCGGCCAATACATCTTGGCGCGCATCGAGCCGGCCACGCCCGCCGAAATCGCCGAGCCGATCGACGAGTTCGCCGACACTCTGCTGGACTTCGGCGCCGCGTCGACAGCCGGCGCTCTGAACACCGACCAGGACCAGGTCGACCGGTTGGCACGGATCGACGACTTGAACAAGACGCTGCAGCGGTTGTGCCGCTGAGCATGGTGCCGCGAAGCGGTGCGGCGGACTTGTCGGTGGCGGTTGCGATGATGGTGTTATGTCGTCGACCACTGCCGGTACCCCAGCTGTTGGGGTGACTCCTGGTGAGCGGGTGGAGGAGTTGTTCGTCGAGTTGGCAAAGTTGACTGGTCAACGTAACGCGATCGACGGGCGGATCGTAGAGATCGTGGCCGAGATGGACCACGACGGGTTGTGCGGTGTTACCGGGGCCCGGTCGGTCGCGTCGCTGGTGGCGTGGAAGACCGGCTGTTCCCCGAGTAACGCGCAGACCATTGCAACGGTTGCCCACCGCCAATCGGACTTCCCGACCTGTGTGGAGGGCTTGCGGGAGGGCAGGTTGTCGCTCGACCAGGTCGGGGCGATCACCGAGCGCGCCGGCGCGGGCTCTGATGAGCATTACGCGGAGTTGGCCGCCTCGGCCACGGTTGCCCAATTGCGTACTGCGATCAAGTTGGAGCCGCGCCCCGATCCCGATCCGCGGCCCCCACGCCGCTCGATTGACCGCACGCTGCATGATGACTTCACTCGGTGGCGGATCACTCTGCCCCACGATGAGGCGGCGAAGTTCGACGCCGCTCTCAAATCGCACCACGAGGCGTTGGTCGCGGACTTCAAACGCGACCACGACAGCGGCGAGAATCTCACCACCAGCGGTGACGGTACTGGTGGTCTTCTGGGGTCGCCGCTGCCGAATACCGTGGATGCGTTTATGGCGTTGGTCGAGGCGGGTTGGGACACCGAGGTCGCGCGCCGCCCCCATGGCCAGCACACCACCGTGATAGCCCATCTCGACCTCGACGCTCGGGTCGCTGCCCTGCATCTCGGTCCGGTCCTTTCTGATGCTGATCGCCGCTTCCTGCTCTGTGATGCCACCTGCGAGGTGTGGTTCGAACGCGGCGGCACTCCGATCGGCGCCGGGCGGACCACCCGTGTCATCAGCCGGCGATTGCGGCGCGCGCTGGAGTACCGTGACCACGGCACCTGTGTAGTCCCAGGCTGCGGGGCCACCCGCGGTCTGCACGCCCACCACCTTCAGCACTGGGAAGACGGCGGCGTCACCGAGCTGGATAACCTCGTCCTGGTCTGCCCTTACCACCACCGGCTCCATCACCGTGGCGGCATCACCCTCACCGGACCCGCCAGCCAGCTCATCATCACCGACGACACCGGACGGACACTGCATCCGGGGTCGCTCGCCCGCCCAC
>JBPPMS010000101.1:0-5741 GCA_051306175.1 Mycobacterium sp.
TCGAGCGGTACCCGGCGGCGAGGTACGCACTCATCTCCTTCGCCACCCAGGCCGAGTTGGACTGGCCGTTGTCCCACGATGTCTGGAGTCTGCGGCCCACTGTCGCTGCCCTCGGTCCCTACCCGGGTGGCCTCGATGGAGGATTCACCGTGAACGCCGCCGCGTCGGACGCTGTGCTGGAGGACCTGTTGGTCGAGGCGGTGCGGCAGTACCCGGGTTCGCGGAACATGTTGCTGTACTTCGGTTCCGGTGCACCCGGCTCACTTGCGCGGCAAGGCGACTTCGACTTACCGCCGGGCTCGGTGGCCGGCGGGGCGGTACTGGGTTACGGTCGGACCGAGACGATCAACGAAGACGAACTGCGAAGACTCGCGAAGCAAATCGGCGTGCAGTACGTGCACCGGCAGGCCGGTCAGCCCTTCCAGCCGGACCTGCCGGACACGCCGGACGACACGGGTATCGGTGCGGAGGCCGCCGAACGGATCGAGCTCTACTGGCTGCCAGCACTGCTCGCGGCGGTGCTGCTGCTCACCGAGATCTACTTCTCTGTCCACGAGTTCAGGCGCGGTCGCATCGCCCGACGGGACCTGACGTGGTGACCCACAGACCGGCACGGCTGCGGCTGCGACGCCGGCTGCTGATCTACTCGGCCCCGCTGACGCTCCTTGCGCTCCTGGTCGCCGTCAAGTTGATATCGGTTGTCGTGGCAGGCAATTCCGCGATCTCCCACTTCGCGAACGGTGCCGCGGACGCGGTGCGCTCCGATGCGGATGTGCTCGGCGTGGTCAATGTGGTGGAGCAGTCGAACGCGCCGTTCGCTGCGGGGGCCGCCGCCGTGCTCGACGGCCGACTCGATGATGCCGATACCTACTTCGCCGCCGCGCTCGCCCTCACCGACGCCGAGGACTCGTGTGCAGTACGGGTCAATCTCGAGCTGGTCCGCGAAACGCAGGGTGACCGAGCCGCTGCGGCAGGCGACCGAACTCGCGCAGACGAGCGCTACGCAAGCGCGCTAGCCGTTGTCGACGACGCGCCGCAGGGCTGCTTCTTCGGCAACAGCGATCCTGATACCGAACGGCGGGCGATCCGAGACGACGCGGCTGATCGGTTGGCCGCCAAGCGAGATGCGCTGAATGCCCCGCCGCCCGAACCTACGGTGCCACCGCCTCCGCCGCCGCTGCCTGCGGTGCCGCCACCGCCGCCGCTGCCTGTCGGAATGTCCCCCGACAGCGAGGAGATTCCACCACGCCACCTCGATCCGACGGGGGGCGATCCACTCGACAAGTTGTTGGAGATACTGCAGGACGCGGCGGGCGCCGAGCCGCCGTAAAGAGTACTGGCCGTGACGCGGAGACCAGTCCGGATGCGGATAGCAATGGGCGTACCGACTGACGCCGAGTCCTTCTCTTGCGGTAGTGGTGTCGACTCCGGCTGCGGCGGCGGCGCCAGCGGAAGATTCGCGGTTGCGCGACGTGATCGAAGCGACTACTCGGCGGCCGTCGGTGCTTGGCGTCCGTCGGTGAGGTCGGGCTTGCGCCCCCACACCGACTGCATGAGTGCCGCACGGTAGAGGAACGTCGGATCGTCGAGTGCGCGTCGAGCGTCGTCTGCCTGTGCTTCGGTGATGGCACCGCTGGCGATCATGGCGCCGTCAGTGTGTTGCCAGGTCTGGGCCCAGAACATCGACATCGGCTCGCCGCCGTGCGCGAATTTGGTAGAAGCCGCGTTGTCCTTGTCCACGAGCCCGAGAGCGTCCAGGTGGATCGGCAATGTGCGTCCGTATCGCAAATCCATCACTTTCGCTTCGACCAGGTACTGGATCCTGGCCTGATAGCACTGCTCGAACGGCGCTACAAGGGGATGGCTGCGATCGATCGCCTCTACGGTGCCGTAGTCGGGGTCTTCGATGACCAGCCAGCCGCCGGGACGGAGCGCTGCCGTCATCCGGCGTAGGACGTCGAGGGGATCGTCCATGTGCATGACAACAGCGCGGCTGTGGACGAGATCATATGCGGCGGGCTCGATCTCATCATCAGCGATGTTGCAGTGGCGTGCTTCGACGTTCGGCAGACCCACGTCGTCGATGAACCTCGTGTCCAGGTCGGCCGCGACCACCCGGCCGCGCAATCCCACCTTATCTGCGAGCCAGCGCGTCACCGACCCCGCGCCTGCACCGACTTCGAGGCACCTCCATCCAGGCTCGACGCCGATGGTGTCGAGCACCTGGAACGTCTGCGGATCGCAGATTGCTTCGAGGATTCGTAACCTTGCCAATTCGTCAGCTGCCTCCGCGTCGGCGGCGAAGTACCGGCCGTCTTCGGAACCACGAATGGCCATCGCGAGCCCCCCTCGTCGCGGACGGTGCACTGCGGGGCGAGCATACCACTTGGCGGGTGAGCCGCTGTAAGGATCGACCACATCGGCCGGGCCGGCAGGCGTCGGTGACCTACGCGGCGATGGGCTTGTCGAAATCGAAGTCGGTGTGGTCGGGCTTGCAGATCTCGAACACGGCGTAGATGCCGTCTTCGGGGATCCGCACGGTGACCCAGCGAGGATCGATGCCTGCATCGGTGATGATGTCGTGGATCTGATCCAACGAGCGGGGGAACACCTCCGGCCAACCGATCGCACGCTGGTTGAAGTGGATCTGCGGGCGGGTGTCGAGCATGTTGGCAGCCACCAGCACACCACCAGGCCGCACCAGCCGAAACGCGTTGGCCAAGATGGCAGCTGCGGACTTGAAGCCGCGGAAGTCCTCCTGGACGTGCTCGAAGATGCCCAGCATGTCGACCAGTTGCTGACTATCCGCCCCGAGTTCGTGGACCAGGTTGTCGCTGACTATGAGGTCCTTGACGACGTTGCGGTTCAGCAGATCGAAGTGCACCGATTCCTCGAGCCCGCGGTCGGTGGCCTGCTGGCATGCGTGGTCCAACGTGTTGTCGTCGATGTCGATCAAATTGAGATGAACATCGGTGCCGATCGCGTACGCCTCCACGGCGTCGAGAACCGGAATGGCGGCCACGCAGGCGAGGCTCGTCCACTCGGTGACCTTCGCTTCTGACGCGATGTGGCGGCGCGCGATGTCGCACATGATCGCTGCCCGGGAGCGGATGCCGATGGCGTCGAGCGAGTGCAGGAAGAGGTCTCTGGTCTTCGTGTCGATGGGTTCGCCTGTGGGCAGTGTCCACGACTCCGCTTCGTACAGCGCGGTGAGTGCCATCGCGCTGGGAACCAGCTTCTCACGCCACGTCTTGAGGCTCGGCGCCGCGGCGAACAGTGGTTCGGCGACGGGGTTGTTGGGCTCCAGCCGCAACTCGCCGCCCTCCTCGGTCAATTGCGGTGCCGGCCAATGACTGTGGACGTCCAGCTGCTCGTTGATATCGGCGAGTTCAGTCTGTGTCGCGGTGCGGGCGTCACTGTAGCGAGGGTTGTCCGTGAAGTCGGGCGCCGAGACGCGTTCGATGGTCATGCCGCCGTGGTCGGCCACGCTGAGCGTCCAGATGTCAGATCCGCGGCTCCATGCCCGATTTTCGATTGTCATGGTTACCCCCAAAGTTTGTGATTCCGCAGTCAAGGAACTAAGTGGTGTTACTCGGGCGTGCACGGCCCGAGGACGTCTTCCCCGCACACCGGCTGTTCTTGAGCTACCAATGGATCGGTCCCCTGACCGACCTCGTTTCCGTCGGCCCATCCGTCGTCGTCGGAATCGATGTCGTACGGATCGGTGCCGTAGATCTCGATCTCGTCCAGGTCGTACAGCCCGTCGTAATCGGCGTCTTCCCCTGGGCTTTCGTGATCCCACTCGGCCGGATCGGTACCCTCCCACACCTCGTCGCCGTCGATCTTGCCGTCGCCGTCGGAGTCCGAGTCGTAGGGGTCGGTGCCGTAGACGCTCAGCTCGTCGTCGTCGGATAGTCCGTCGCCGTCGGAATCGGTACGGTTCTGCAGCAGTGGAGCGTTCTGCCCAAACATCTGCGTGCACGGGGACGCTGATGCCACGGGAATCGCGGTCCAGCCTGCTCCGGTGAACAGCGCCGCAGCGGCGGCGAAGGCGAGAGATCTCGTTCGTGCCGTGACTTTCATGTCATTTCCCCCGGTCGTTTTGGCTGTCGGGAGTTCAGAGCCCCGAATTCGGCGGAATGTTCCCGCTACGTTCGTTATGTGCACTTCGATTTTGTCAACGTGATTGCTGCCGACAGCCTGCAGCTGGCTACTGGGTGAGCGGGAGAAGCGTCGCGTGGGAAATGCGACGGCTCCACGAAAGCGCAGGTCGACCGCTGTCGTCCGTGTCATACTCCGCGGCATAGCTAACAGCCGCAGGCCTTCGGCACCCCGACCTGATGGAAAGAACGTGCTCAGACCCACTCCCGAACAGCTCGCACCGCTATCCCGGATGGAGAGGTTCGCCTTCGGCTTCGCCGATCTCTTCAACCGCAGATTTCTGCTGCTGGCGCACTTCTGGAACCGCACCTTCATGGTGCTGGTGTTACTGCTGACTGCGGCTCGACGCATTCGCCCATATGGGCTCGACCGCATCGACCATCTGCAGCCCTCCGACCGGCTGCTGATGGTAGCCAACCACCGGTCGTTCTTCGACTACTTCATCGTCATGCACGTCATCTTCAAGTACACCAAGCTCAGCAGCCGGATTCTGTTCCCGGTGCGTGCGGCGTTCTTCTACACCCAGCCAGTGGGAGTGGCAATCAACCTCGTGATGAGCGGGATGGCGATGTTCCCGCCCGTCATGCGCGATCCCGCCAAGCGGGCGTTCAACAAGTACGCCGTCGACCGGGTGATCGCCGAACTGGAGGTGCCGGGGCGGCTGATCGGTTACCACCCCGAAGGCACCCGCCAAAAAGGCGGCGATCCGTACCGATTCCTTCCGGTGCGCTCCGGAGTGGGTGAGGTCATCCAGCGGGCGGGGCCCGGGGTACTGGTGCTGCCGATCTTCGTCGTCGGCATCGACAACGACCTACTGCGCGAGTCCTACCGGAATCTGTTTCGCCCCAAAGACTTCCCCATCGACATCGTCTTCGGCGAGCCGGTCGAAGTGTCGACACTGCGCCGCGAGCCCAACGGTACGGAGAGCCACCTGGCGATCGCGAACCATTGCATGGATCTGGTGGGCGGGCTCGCGGAGTTCCAGCGCTGCGAAGGTCGTTTGACGTTCGTGCTACCGCCGCCCGCTGGGGGCTGATGGGGCTACCGCGATAGCTCCCTTCACCCACGAAGGCCGTGTCGGTGACGGCCTACGGCCGTTCTGATACAAATCGCGGGCCTACCGGTCAAGGGCGTAACGGTCAAGGGCGGCGAAGGAGCCCCGTGCCGTACTGCTCAGCCCGGTCTGGCGCTGCCGTCGGAAACCACGGTGCGCGGGTGGGATTCGACGGCCGACGTGCGGTAGCTGTTGCTGTGATACAAGCGTTGCGCTGCTTCGTTATCGGAGACTCCGAGGCCGATGATCACGTCGTCGCCGGGCTGCCGATCCGCCGGTGTGGCGACCGGCTGTGCCGCGGTGAGTTGAAGGCTGTCGATGGCGCGCAGGATTTCGGGGAAGTTGTGTGGTGTCGGCGGTGAAGTGCGGTGCGTCGTCTGTTAAGGAGCCGTCCAATGACGGCGGTGAGGTTCATGCCCGGCCGGTGAGGATGAGGTTCCAGTACATCGCGGGTAGGCCGTAGCGTTTGAGGTACCACATGTCGCGGCGTTCGTGGGTGGTGTCGATGAGCGGGATCGACGGGGCG
>JBPPMS010000102.1:0-11334 GCA_051306175.1 Mycobacterium sp.
ACCAAGGCATTCTGGCGGGCCCGCGCCGACGCCCCCGAGGGCGAACTGGTCTCGGCCACCCCGTCGGCGCTACTCGAGGACGACTCCGACGACATCGCGTTCGCCGACCGCTCCGACGTCGGGCGGATGCCAATCGGCATGGTGGTCCCGACCGCGGCGTTGATCGGCGTCGGCCTGGTGCTGACGATTTGGGCGGGCCCGGTCTTCGGGTTCAGCGACCGGGCCGCGGGCGAAGTACTCGACCGCAACCAGTACATCTTCGCGGTGGTGGGGCAACGATGACACCACCGACGATGACACCACCGACGAAGACGCGCCGATGAAGACAGCGACGACGTTCCGACGAATCCTGTTGCGCGCCTGGGTGTTGTGCTGGCTGATGCTGGTGTGGATCCTACTCTGGGGTACCTTCTCGTTCGCCAACGCGGTGGGCGGCCTGGCCATCGCGGGACTGATTACGTGGCTGCTGCCGCTACCCGCGGTGGCGGTTCAGGGCCGGGTGCATCCGTTGTCGCTGCTGCACCTGGTGCTGCAGGTGGCCTGGTATCTGGTGCTGTCCAGTCTGCAGGTGGCGTGGCTCGCGGTCCGGCCGGGGCCGCCGCCGCTGTCGGCGGTGCTGCGGGCCCACATCGGGGTGAAATCCGACCTGGTGCTGGCCTTGGCGGTCAACATCCTGAACCTGATTCCCGGCTCGATCGTGCTGGAGATCGACCAGGTGCGCCGCATGATCTACGCGCATGTGATCGACGTGGGCTCCGACCGTTCGGTCAAGCAGTTCTACACCCAGATCGAGCAGGTCGAGAAGCTGCTGGTGGCCGCGTTCGAACGCGACAGCGAGTGGCGGCCGTCGGCCGAGGCGGAGGTGGATCCCAAATGAGTACTGTCTGGGTGATCGCGGCGGTGCTGCTGATCGCCGCCGCGGGGATCACGATGTACCGGTTGCTGGCCGGGCCGAGCACGTTGGACCGGCTCGTTGCCTTGGACACGATGGTGGCGGTGACGATGTGTGCCATCGGCACCTGGGCCGCGTTCAGCCTCGACACGACGGTCACCTACAGCCTGGCCGCGCTCGCGCTGATCAGCTTCGTGGGTTCGGTGAGCGTGGCACGCTTCCGGGTGCGTGACACCGAGCAGGACGAGAGGGCGTCCCGATGATCGCCGACGTCATCGCCGCGACCCTGATCTTGTCGGGATCGCTGCTGGCGCTGACGGCCGCGATCGGCGTGGTCCGGTTCCCGGATACGTTGGCCCGCATGCACGCTGCCAGTAAGCCGCAGGTGCTGGGCCTGCTGTTGGTGCTCGTCGGCGCAGCGATCCGGCTACGGGGCAACATCGACGTCGGGATGATCATCCTGACCGGCCTCTTCACGCTGATCACGGCGCCAGTGGTTGCCAACCGCGTCGGCCAACTGGCCTACCGCGAGCAGAACATCCGCGACGACCTACTGACGGTCGACGAGATGCGCGACAGTCCTCACTCTTCCGACAACTGAAACTCGATCACCGCGATGACGCTGTCGATCGCGTCGGACAGCGCGGCGTAGCGGGCCTCGGCGGACGGCGCGGACAGCACGGCGTACTTGTCGGCAGGACCCATCGGAATCCGGGCCGCCATCGCGTACATCCGCAACGCGGGGTCACCGGTGATACCCCCGCTGAGTTCCAGCGCGTCGGGCGCCAAGCTCGCATGGCGCGCTTCGGCGACACGTTGGAACACCGCGACCAAGCGCCGTTCGATCTCGTCAATGCGGCTGTCGGGCACCGGACCACCCGGCTCGTCGGGCCAGATCTCCACGTCGGCCAGGGGGTAGGGCTCGTCGTCGAGCCACTGTGTGACGCGGATGCGTTCACCGGTCTCGCAGCGCAGCGAGTACCGACCCTCGCTGGTCTCGGTGTACTCGGCGATGCGCGCCAGCACGCCGACGTCGTTCCGGGTGTCGCCACCGCCGACCTCATTGCCCCGCGCAATGAGGACCACGCCGAACAGCGGCTGATCGGTTTCGAGACAGTGGCGGACCATCGCGCTGTAGCGGGGCTCGAAGATCCGCAGTGGAAGCAACTCGCCTGGGACCATCGCGGTCTGCAACGGGAACATCGGCAGGGCAGCAAGTTCGGCCACGGCGCGCCTAGCTGTCCAGCTCCGCGACCAGCGCGTCGACGACGGCACGGAGGTCGCCGTCGTGTTCCTCGGCCACCCGCCGCTGCCGTTGGTAGGAGCCACCTTCGGCGTATATGTCGGACACCGAAGCCAATTCGTCGGAGCAGCCCAGCGATTGCGCCACCGGCGCAAGCCGCACCAGTAGGTCGTCGACGTCGTCGGTAACCAGCCGTTCGTTGCTCTCGGCGTCGAGGATGATGATGGCGTCCAGCCCGTAACGCGCTGCACGCCACTTGTTTTCCTGCACATGCCAAGGCGGCATCGTGGGCAGCTCTTCGCCCGCGTCGAGGCGCCGATCGAGGTCGACCACCAGGCAATGCGTCAGCGCCACCAGCGCACCGAGTTCGCGGAGGTTGGACACACCGTCGAAGATCCGGATCTCCACCGTGCCCAGATGCGGCGACGGCCGGATGTCCCAACGGATCTCGTTGATGTGATCGATGATGCCGGTCTTCTTCTGGTCGTGCACGAAGCCTTCGAATTCGGACCAGCGCTGAAATTGGAACGGCAGGCCGGCGGTGGGCAACTGCTGGAACATCATCGCGCGATTGCTGGCGTAGCCGGTGTCGTGGCCGTCCCACATCGGTGACGACGCCGACAGCGCGAGCAGGTGCGGGTAGTGGTTCAGCAGCGACGAGATGATCGGCATCACCTTCTGCGCCGACGACACCCCGACGTGCACATGCACACCCCAGATCAGCATCTGCCTGCCCCACCACTGGGTGCGCTTGATGAGCTCCGCGTAGCGCGGCGCGTCGGTGAGCTTGGCCGCCGACCACTGCGCGAACGGGTGGGTGCCCGCGCAGAACAGATCCATGCCGCGCTCGCGCACCACCTCGCGCGCAGGCACCAGTGTCGAGCGCAGATCGTCCATCGCCTGCCCGGCATTATCACAGATGCCGGTCACGATCTCGATGGTGTTGCGCAGCAGTTCCTTATGGACGCGGGGGTTCTCGCCGAGCTCGGCGATGACGGCCGCCGCTTCGTTGGACAGGTCGCGGGTCTGTGCGTCGACGAGCGCGAACTCCCATTCCACCCCCACGGTCGGGCGGTACGACCCGGTGAAGTCGATCCTCGCCGGGTGTATCAGTCCCTCCGACGGACTACTCGCCGCCGATGACACCGCACGCCAGCCGGCCGCCGGCGTCCCCGGTCATAAGAGTCTGCTCGTCAGGACCGCGCTGGTCGGGGGCGGCGACCTGGGCGTACTTGTCCTCCGGGATGTTGCCGAAGTTATCTGCACCCTCGTGGATCATGATCGAGGTGCCCGCACCGGCCAGCAGATCCTCCTCGGTGAACGCGTCGGTGGTGGTCACCAGCGTTGCCGAACCGTCTTCGCGTACCTGCAGCGAGGTCAGGTCGCCGCTGGCGGGATGCCCACTGTGGCCGGGCGCGTTGAAATGTCCTCCGGCAGAAAGGAAGTCGCCCGGCTGACCGCCCGCGGGCGGCGTCGAATCGGCTTCGCACACACCCACCGAGTGGATGTGCAGTCCGTGGAACCCGGGTGGGATCGCCCCCGCCACGAGAGTCTCGACGGTGATGGTCACGTACCCGGGGCTGAACTCGAATGTCGCGGTGGCCACCGGCGTGCCGTCGGCGAGTTCGAGCGTGGCCTCCAGCGGTGCGCCTTCTACACTGGGGCTCTCGCCTTCCCCGGCGCTGCCCGCTGCGGCCGACGGTGACGTCGAGCCGGTCCAGACCGGCGGCGGGGTACTGGGAATATCGGAGTCAGGGGCCACCGGCTCGTTCGGAGCGCAGGCGCTGAGCACGACGGCCGGGACGAAGAGCAACGCGAGCGCAATTTTCGCTACGCGCGGATGGCTCACACGGGCAGGTTTGCGGGCTGGCTTGACCATGCCAGCAGCCTATCCCGTCACCACCACGATGATGCCTGGAGGTTGGTCGGCGAGATTGTCGCCGCGCACCGCGACAGGCAACCCGATAATTTCGCCCACCTGCTCGGCGAGCATGCGCGACTCGTCGCCTTCCGGATAGAACACACCGGTGTCCGGCGCGATGGCCGGGTCGAGATCTCCGGTGCTGGCAACGTCGACGCCGTTGTCAGTGAGCTGGGTGGACGCGCTCTGTGCGACGCCGGCCACCGAAGAGTTGTTCAATACGTGCACCTCGGGCGTGGCAGGCGGTTCGGGCGACGGCGTGTCGTCACTGGATTCCGCGGCAGCCGAGGACGGGGCAGAAGTGCTGGTGGAGGTCGTAGCTGCGGAGCTGGACGTCTCGTCGTCGCCGGAGCTGCCTTCCGCGGCCTGCAGGCCGAGCAGCAGGAACACCACACCGAGAAACAGCAGCACCATCACCATGGCGCGCAACGGCAGCCCGTTGGAGTCAGGTACGCGTTCGTTCATCGGGCCCACTGTAGCTGTGAGTGGGTCGCGCGACGGGAGCGGATCAGGTGACCTCGAAGCCCAGACGACGCGCCGCCCGCGCCTTCTGCCTGCTGGCGCGCAGTCTGCGCAGCCGCTTCACCAGCATCGGGTCAGCCGCCAACGCCTCCGATCGGTCGACCAGCGCGTTGAGCACCTGGTAGTAGCGGGTCGCCGACATCGAGAACAATTCCTTGATCGCTTCCTCTTTGGCACCGGCGTACTTCCACCACTGCCGCTCGAATGCCAGGATGTCGTGTTCGCGCCTTGTCAGCCCATCGGTGAGCTCGGCGTCATCCCCCGATCCTTGAGCCCGTGCTATGGCGCCGTCCATATCGCTCCCTTGGGCCTTCCGCATAAAACCGAATGACATCCGTGTAGTTCTGCGCGAACATTGAATCACGGCTGGAGGTGTTGAGGCGTCACCCACCTCCGCGCGTCGAACGAGTGTCGCGGGATCAGTTCGCGACAAAGCTGTGCAAGGGTCGCCGGAGCACTGATTTAAGCTTGCCGATCATGGCAGTTCTACCTATCCGCATCGTGGGTGATCCCGTCCTGCACACCGCCACCACGCCGGTGAGCGTCGGTGAGCACGGTGCGCTGCCCCCTGACGTCGTCGAGTTGATCGCGTCGATGTTCGAGACCATGGACGCCGCCAATGGTGTCGGCTTGGCGGCCAACCAGATCGGCGTCGGACTGCGCTTGTTCGTCTACGACTGCGCCGACGAGCGCGGCCGGACGAAGCGACGCCGAGGCGCGATCATCAACCCGGTATTGGAAACCTCCGACGTACCCGAGACGATGCCTGATCCCGATGACGACGACGAAGGTTGTCTGTCGGTACCGGGCGAGTCGTTCCCCACCGGCCGCGCTTCGTGGGCGCGCGTCACCGGGTTGGACGCCGAAGGCAACCCGGTGACGCTGGAAGGCATCGACCTGTTCGCCAGGATGTTGCAGCACGAAACCGGGCACCTGGACGGCTATTTGTATGTGGACCGATTGGTGGGACGCCATGCCCGAGCGGCAAAACGCGCGGTGAAAAGCCACCAGTGGGGAGTTCCCGGATTATCCTGGACGCCCGGCGAAGTGCCCGATCCCTTTGGGCATTGACCGTCTTCATGGACCAATGGCCTGCCCCGGGAACCCGCGTCGCGGTCCGCTACCGAATGCCGCACGGCTCAATTCCGCCGCTGACCGACGTGGTGGGACACCTCGTCGAGACCGGCGGACGGATTGTGGTGCGGCACAAGTCAGGTGACGTGGTGACCGTCGAGATCGCCGACGTCGTGTCGGTGCGCCCGCTGCCGGGCGCCCCCGTCCGCAATCCCGACATCCGCCGCCTGGAACACGCGGCCGCACTGGCCTGGCCGGGTACCGAGCAGCAGTGGCAGGGCGGGTGGTTGCTGCGCGCAGGCGACGGCTACACCCACCGGGCGAACTCCGCGGTGCCGCTGGGCCCCGAAGTCGAGGTGGCAGCCTCGCTGGGTGCGATCATCGACTTCTACCGGCAGCGCGGACTTCCGCCCCTGCTGGCGTGCCCGGACCGCCTGGTGCGACTCCCGGAAGGCACCCCGACGGAGCGCGAGAACCTGGTACTGACAAGAGATCTCGATGCGACCACAGAGTCAGACAACCCGACGGTCATCTCAGCACTGCCGGATGACGACTGGCTTCGGCTCTATGAGCGCGACGTCGCTGTCGAGGTCCTGACCGCCGTGGTCGACGGCCAGGTGGCGTTCGCGTCACTCGCGGGGTCCGCGGTGGGTCGAGCGGCGGTGACCACCGCGCCGGACGGCACGCGGTGGGTGGGCCTGTCGGCCGTGCACGTGACGGGCGAGCGACGCAGACACGGGTACGGGCACACACTGTGCGAGGCGTTGCTGGCGTGGGGAGTCGGTCTCGGGGCACGGCGCGCCTATCTGCAGGTTCTTGCGGACAATGCGGGAGGGCTAGCCCTCTCTGAGACAATGGGATTCACGCCGCACCATCGCACGCGCTACACCGATGCGCGGCAGTTGTCCGGGCGTATGGTGTGACGCATGCCTGATGCGCTACGGCTGGCCACCTGGAACGTGAATTCGATCCGCACCAGGGTCGGCCGGGTGACCGAGTGGCTGGCACGCGCGCAGGTCGACGTGCTTGCCATGCAGGAGACCAAATGCACCGACGCCCAGTTCCCGAAGGACGCGTTCCTCGAATTGGGTTACGAGGTGGCCCACGTCGGGTTCAACCAGTGGAACGGTGTGGCCATCGCATCGCGCGTCGGCCTGGACGATGTCCAGATCGGCTTCACCGGCCAGCCGATCTGGACCAGGCCCACGCCGAAGGCCGACGGTGAATTGCCCGTGGAGGAACTCGCGGTCGAGGCGGCCGCCGAGGCCCGCGCGCTGGCGGCCACCTGTGGTGGAGTGCGGGTGTGGAGCGTGTATGTGCCCAACGGTCGCACTCTCGACGATCCGCACTACACCTACAAACTCCAATGGCTTGCTGCTCTGCGTAATACAGCAGGCACGTGGTTGTCCGACAACCCTGAGGCGCAGATCGCTCTGGTCGGCGACTGGAACATCGCACCCACCGATGACGATATCTGGAGCGTGGACCACTACCAGGGCAGTACGCATGTCTCGAAGCCCGAGCGGGCGGCATTCCAGGCGATCGTGGACACCCAGTTCGCCGATGTGGTGCGCCCGTTCACGCCGGGGCCCGGCGTGTACACCTACTGGGACTACACCCGCTTGAGCTTCCAGAAGGGGCGCGGAATGCGCATCGACTTCATCCTAGGATCTCCTGCGCTCGCCGCGCGCGTCACACATGCCGAGATCGACCGCGATGAGCGAAAAGGCAAGGGGCCCAGCGATCACGCGCCGGTGCTGGTAGAGATCGAGGACTGAATCGCAGGCCTGGGACTAGAGGCTCGGCGAAAGCCCGGCGCGAACGTCGACCACTCGCCACGCACGCAGTCGCGCAGCCAATCCAGGCTGTCGAAACCGTGGGCGATCCGCAGGCGCGGCCGCCTGCAACACGTTTTTGTGGCGCAAAGTCAGTCGTCGTCAGCGCGCGCATAGCGCCCTGGCGACAGCAGCGACGCCATGGCGCCGAGCAGCATCATCACCGAAGCCGACACGAACACGACCATCAGCCCGTCGTGGAAGGGTTCGGTGATGAGATCCGGGAAGAAGGTCTGACCGGTGAGCACCTCGGCATTGACGCCCGGTTCGTGCAGTGCGCCTGAAGGTTCGAGCAGTTCGCCGATCGGGTTGTAGCCGAGGAACGCGGCGAACAGGCTGCCGACCGGCGGAGTGCCCGCCACCTCGTTGGCGACGGTGGCCGACACCCCCTGCTCCTGCAACCCGGCGCTCATGGTGGCGGGTAGGTGGTTGGCCAAGCCGACGATCATGAGCGAGAAGAAGATGCCGATCGACAGCGATCCGCCGGCGTTGAAGAACGTGGCGCGCACGCCGGAGGCGGCACCGCGCTGCTCGGCGGGCACGCTCGACATGATGGCGGCGGAGTTCGGTGACGTGAATACGCCGCCGCCGACGCCGTTGAGGAAGATCAGAGCCGCGAACACCCAGTAGTTGAAGTCGACGGGTATCAGCAGCAGGCCGATGAACGAGACGAGCATCAGAACCATCCCGCTGACCGTGAAGGGCCTGGCACCGTAGCGATCCGACAGCCAGCCCGACAGCGGACCTGCTGCCAGGAAGCCGAACGTCAACGGCAGCATGTAGATCGCCGCCCACAGCGGAGTGGATTCGAAGCTGTAGCCGCGCAGCGGCAGCCAGATCCCCTGCAGCCAGATGATCAGCATGAACTGCAGCCCGCCCCGGCCGACCGACGACAGCAGTCCGGCCAGGTTGCCCATCCCGAACGCCTTGTTGGTGAACAGGTGCACGTCGACCAGTGGCGCTGCGACCCGCAGCTCGATCAGGCAGAACACGATCAGCGCCACGATGCCGAAAGCGATGGAGCCCAACACCATCGGGCTGCCCCACCCGGTCGGACTGTCACCGTGCGGTTGGATGCTGTAGGTGATACCGGTGAGTAGCACCGTCAGCCCGAGGCCCAGTGCGACGGCACCCGCCCAGTCCAGGCGTCCTGAGCTCGGCACGGCGATCTCGCGCAGGGACCGCATGGCCCATACCGTTCCGATCACGCCGATGGGGACGCCAACCCAGAACACGGCCTGCCAGTGCCACTCGGAGAGAATCCCGCCGATCAGTAGACCGAGGAACGAACCCGCCACCGCGGCAACCATGTTGACGCCCAGCGCCATTCCGCGCTGCCGGGCGGGGAAGGCGTCGGTGAGGATCGCCGCCGACGACGACATCAGCATCGCGCCGCCCACGCCCTGGATCACCCGCCAGCCGATCAGCCAGAGTGCCCCCGCGTCGAGCTGGAACGGCTGGAAGCTGAGCGCGATCGCAGCGAGCGTGAAGACGACGAAGCCGAGGTTGTAGATCTTGACCCGGCCGTACATGTCGCCGAGGCGACCGAACAACACCACCAGCACGGCCGTCACCACCATGTAGCCCATCAGCAGCCACAGCAGATAGGTGACGTTGGACGGTTGCAGCGGGTTGAGTCCGATGCCGCGGAAGATCGCAGGCAGGGAGATCAGCACGATGGAAGAGTTCACCGTCGCCAGCAGCATGCCCAGCGTGGTGTTGGACAGCACCACCCACTTGTAGAACGGGTGGTCATGGTCCATCTGGTGGCGGCGCGCGGTGATCGCGGTGTCGCCCGCGTCCACCTCTGCCCGGGTTATCTCAGTCCTCATCAGCCACGTCTCGTCTAGTCGCACATCGGGGTGTTCCGCGCCGCCCCGGCGCAAGACACATACACACAAGACACATACATTAGCTATACAAACCATCTCCGCTCAATCTGAATGGGGCCTGCCGGGACTGCCCGCAGCTGCGATAACGTGGACGACGTCCTCGTTCAGAGGACGTGTGACACCACCCACATGAACGACAAAACACTTGGAGCACGCGCCAGCGTGCTGAGAGGACGGCTGGGGCCGTCGACCGTAGGAACCTGTCTGGCCGGTAGCCGATTTGCCGCGCCCGCGGCGTTCCCGCGTAGGGAGAGCGCATGACACAGCAACGGAAGTTCCTGCCCGTGACCCCCGATGCGCAGACCCCGCTGCGCGTCATGACCATCGCGGGCTCGGATTCCGGCGGCGGCGCGGGGATCCAGGCCGATATGCGGACCTTCGCGCTGCTCGGGGTGCACGGCTGCGTGGCGGTGACGGCCGTGACCGTACAGAACTCGATGGGCGTCAAGGGGTTCCACGAGATCCCGTTGGACGTGATCGCGGGGCAGATCCAGGTGGTGGCCTCTGACATCGGGATCCAGGCCGCCAAGACCGGCATGCTGGCGTCGTCGGCGATCATCGAGACCATCGGCGACACCTGGCGTCGAGAAGGCTTGGCGGGCACCGTCCCGCTCATCGTCGACCCGGTGTGCGCGTCGATGCACGGCGACCCGCTGCTGCATCCGTCTGCACTGAACGCCCTTCGCAGCGAACTGTTTCCGCTGGCGACCCTGGTTACGCCCAACCTCGACGAGGTGCGCCTGCTCGTGGACATCGACGTCGTCGACGACGAGACGCAGCGGGCGGCCGCGCAGGCCCTGCACGCGCTTGGCCCGCAGTGGGCGCTGGTGAAAGGCGGCCATCTGCGCGGCAGCGCGCACAGCCCCGATCTGCTGTTCGACGGCACCGACTTCTACGAGTACGACGCCGAGCGGATCGACACCGTCCACGACCACGGTGCGGGCGACACCCTGGCCGCAGCCGCCGCCGCCGCGCTGGCCCATGGCTACGACGTGCCCGCGGCCATCGGTTTCGCCAAGGCCTGGGTCACGGACTGTCTGCGTGCCGCGTATCCACTCGGGCACGGCCACGGCCCGGTCTCGCCCCTGTTCAGGCTCAATTCGTGACACTCGACGACATCGCGGGCATTGCCCACCCCCCCGACGCCACTCCCTTGGGTGTCGTCCTGCTGACGCACGGGGCCGGCGGCAGCCGCGAATCGCCACTGCTGGTACGGATCTGCGACGAATGGGCGTCCCGCGGCTGGCTGGCGATCCGGTACAACCTGCCGTATCGGCGACGCAGGCACACGGGCCCGCCGTCCGGCTCGGCGGCCGCCGACCAGGAGGGCATCGCCGAGGCGGTGGCGCTGGCCGCCACGTTGAGCGACGGCCCGGTGGTCGCGGGCGGGCACTCCTACGGCGGCCGGATGACGTCGATGGTCACCGCGGATCATCGCGCCGAGCTCGCGGCATTGACGCTGTTCTCCTATCCTCTGCACCCGCCGGGCAAGCCCGAGAAGGCCCGCACCGAACACCTTGGACGCATTGCCGTCCCGACGGTGTTCACCCACGGCACTGCCGACCCGTTCGGCGGCATCAACGAGATTGCGGCGGCGGCCGAACTGATCCAGGCGCCCTACCGCGTCGTCGAGATCAACGGGGCTCGCCACGATCTCGGGTCCAAGAAGCTCGACGTGCCCGCGCTGGCCGTGGACGCGGCGCTGCAACTGATCTGAACGAGCGCGGGCGCGCCGTATGCGGGTATGTCCGCCGACGCATGTCTGCTGATAAGTTTCCCCGCATGACCGGGCCCTCAGGCGATCAGCCGAATCAGCCTCATGGCGAACCACCCAAGCAGCCCTCGTTCGGCGCGGAGTCGCGCTACGGCGGGAAGACGCAGGAGTCTCCGTTCCCGCCGCCGCAGTACGGCGCCCCGACCCAGGAGTCCCCGTACGCCGCGCAGCGGCCATACCG
>JBPPMS010000103.1:0-11492 GCA_051306175.1 Mycobacterium sp.
TGGGCGCAACTGCTCGAGGACCTCGTGGACCGGATCGCCGCAGGCGAGTTCATCGATGGCTTTCCCGGCGAGCACGCCTTGACTGCCGCCTACGGGGTGAGCCGTCACACCGTGCGTGAAGCGCTGCGCCATTTGCGGGCCGATGGGGTGCTGATCGCCGAACGCGGCCGCGCCACCCGGTTGGCAGAGGTGCCGGTCATCGAACAGCCCCTAGGAGCGTTGTACAGCCTCTTCGCCGCGGTCGAATCGAAGGGACTGAGCCAGTACAGCGTGGTGCGCGCCCTGGAGCTTCGCACCGATGCTGCCGTGGCCGAGACGCTTCAGATGAGCGCGGACGCGCCGCTGGTGTACCTGGAGCGCCTCCGCATGGCCGGTGACCTACCGCTGGCTCGCGATTCCGCCTGGCTGCCCGCCGAACTCGCCGAACCCCTGCTGCAGGCGAGCTTCACCCACACCGCCCTCTACATCGAACTTGACACCCGCTGCGGCATCCGACTCACCGGCGGCCGCGAAGACGTCACCGCGGTGGTGCCCGAACCCGCCGACGCCGCCCTGCTGGATCTCGACGATCGGTCGGCTGCACTGTCGATCAGACGGCTCAGCTTCATGGGAGCCCGCCCAGTGGAACTGCGCCACACCGTGATTCGCGGTGACCGCTTCACCGTCAGCGCCCGCTTCTCACCCAGTGAGGGCTACCGGTTCCTCACCGCCGAATCCCTGTCACACCGCTAACCGTCCACCACCACGTAGAGGAGAATCCCATGGCCGAACCACTGCCGGACGTCGACCCCACCACCGCCCTCCAGATGATCGACGCCGGCACGGCCAGCCTCATCGACGTCCGCGAAGACGACGAATGGGCCGCCGGGCACGCCCCGAAAGCCGTGCACGTCCCCCTGGGCGACCTCGACCCCTCCGCGCACACCGACACGGGGCCGCTGGTCGTGGTCTGCCGCTCCGGTGGCCGCTCCAGCAAGGCCGCCACGAAACTGGCCACCGCCGGGTTGGCGGTGCACAACGTGTCCGGAGGAATGACGGCCTGGCAGAACGCCGGACACCCCGTCATTCGCGACGACGGCACCCCCGGCACGGTCATCTGAGATGTCCACCGTCGCCATCGCCATCGGCTGCGGAGTCCTGATCGGCCTCTGCCTGGGCGCTCTCGGGGGCGGCGGGTCCATCCTCACCGTGCCGGTCCTGGTGTCCCTGCTCCACGTCGGCCCGCAGTCGGCGACCAGTGCGTCCCTGATCATCGTGGGCATCACGTCGGTGATCGCCGCGGTAGCCCACGCCCGCGGCGGACGCGTCCGGTGGAGGGCCGCGGCGGTGTTCGCGATCATCGGTTCGGTGACGGCGTTCGGCGGCTCGATCCTCAACCGAGCCGTGGACCCGCAGATCCTGCTGATCGCGTTCTCCGCGCTCATGGTGCTCGCCGCGATCGCCATGCTGCGACGCACCAGGAAGTCCGCCGAACCTGAGAGCGGGCCAGATCACGACCCGAATGCCGGCGCGGAACCCGCTGATGGCAGCGGCAATTCATCGGGGACCGTGGCCACCGCCACGAAGCCGCGGGTCACCCTCGCCCAAGCCGGCAAGCTCGTCGCCGCCGCGTTGGTCGTCGGATTCCTCACCGGCTTCCTCGGCGTCGGCGGCGGCTTCCTCATCGTCCCGGCCCTCGTTCTGGCACTGGGGTATTCGATGCCGATCGCCGTCGGCACATCGCTGGTCATCATCGCCATCACCAGCGCCGGCGCCTTCGCCGAACGACTCGGAACCGCCAGCATCCCCTGGCAGATCGTCATCCCCTTCACCCTGGCCGCCGTCGCCGGGTCCTTCGCCGGCACCGCGATCAGCGACCGGATCTCCGGCAACGCCCTGACCCGCGGCTTCGCGATCCTGCTCCTCGTCATCGCGGTCTACGTCGCCACCACCGCCGGCATCGAACTCGCCCACTGACCCTCTGACTGAACAGACACAGGAGTAGCCGATGTGGGACAACCGGCCCGACACCATCGTCCGCGAAGAGTTCGGATCTCGACCGTCTACTGCGCCGTTCGTCTCGCCCAGTCGCATGCAGGTTGGCAATTCGACACCTACTTCCCGCGCCGTCACGCCTGTGGCCGATGAGGAAGCGCGTCGCAGCCACCGTCACACCAGACCCACGAGTACCACCGCGTTCCACACCGCCAGCACGACGAGCAGGCCGCCCATCGCGCGGATGATGCCTGCAACCCAGGTGCCTTCCAAGCGCCCACTGTGCCGCCGCAGCAGTTGAACCAGAACCAGATATCCGACGGCCACTCCGAGTGCGGCGGCGAATGGGAACAGGGTCCGGTCTAGCAGCGACGGGTTCAACCCGGTCATCGACACCGCGATCGCGACGATCGCCGACCACGAGAACAGGTACTGCGGGTTGAGCACCGCAACGATGAATCCGGACATGTCGCCCCAACGGTTTTGGCGGTCAGTAACTTCCGCGCCCCCGTCGAAGTCCGCGTCAGGTGGCTTGGGTGGACGCGCGATCATCCACAGGCCGATCGCCAGGAACAGCGCGGTGCCGAGGAGCTCGACACCGACCCGCACACCTGGGTAGCGATCGAGCGCCGCGACGGTACCGAACGTGGCGAGTGCGCAGTAGACGGCCTCCGGCGGCACCCGCCCCAGCCCGATGCGCAGCGCACCCGACGAGTCACCGGACAGGGCCCGGCTGACGACGAGCAGCGTCACCGGCCCCAGGGGCAGCACGGCGCTGAGGAAGCCGAGCACCACGCCACCGCCGATGATCGCTACGGAGTCAAGCACCCTGCGGGACCCTCATCGTGGACCGTAGCGTTCGGTGAGTATCTCGGCCTGCCGGTCGGCCAGAGCCATGGCCGTAAGCATCGGGTTGGCCATCGGGCTGGACGGGAAAAGGCCTGTGTCGCAAACATATACGTCGTCCAGACCGTACACGGCGCCGAACGAGTCCGTCACGTGCCTGCGTGGATCCGCTCCCATCGCCGTCGTCCCGAACACGTGGTTGGCCACCGGCTGGATGTCCTGCGGCGCAAGGGTGGCGCGGCGGATCTGCTCTGCTGCGTCGTCGTACAACCGCGGAGCCAGACCATGGATCCCGGGCACGACGCTGCGCGCTCCTGCGGCGAAGAACATTTCGGCCAGGCGCGCATGACCTTCCTGCAGCCGGGCGACGTCGCCGCCACCGAGGTGGTAGCGCAGCCTGGTCACTCCACCCGGCCGCGCCCGCACCGACCCCACCGAGTCTTCGCCGTTGACCCACACGGCCCAGGACGCCATCCGCCCCGACTCGTCGAGCGAGCGCCCGAGCTCGTCTCCGACGCCGGCATGCAGCCCACCGATGATCGACTGCGTTATCCACATCGATTCGAGTTTGATTCCCTCGTCGAGGAATCCGTTGACGTGGAAGCCCTGCGTGGCGCCTTCCCACGGAGCAACGTCCTCGTCGAACACCCCGAGCATGATGGCACCCGGGTGCATCCGCAGGTTCGCGCCCACCCGGTCGTCGCGGTGGCTGCTGCGCTGGAGAATGAGCGGCGTCGCGAGCGCACCCGCGGCGAGTACAGTGCACCGGCTCTGGACCTGGACGCGATGACTGCGACGCCCCGTGAGCGGATCGACGACCGCGCCGCTCACCCCGCGCACACGCCCACCGTTTCGGAACAGCCGGTCGACCTGCACCGACGTGTAGACGCGCCCGCCTGCCTTCAGCACCTCCGGGATCCCGCGGCGGTCCATCGACTGCTTGGCACCGGAGCGACATCCGGTGATGCACTCGCCCGAGCCGCGGCAATTGTGCTCGTTGCGACGCAGCGGCTCCACCTGGAAGTCGAGCGCCTCGGCGCCGACGCGGAAGAGTTCGTTGCGACGGCCCTGCACGTCTTCCTGAACGGGCCGCACGCCCAGGAATCGCTCGACCGTGTCGTAGTGCCCGGCCATGATCTCCGCCGTCAGGCCGTGGACGCCGTGCTGCTTCGCCCAATCTTCGAACACGAAGTCCGGAGCCCGCATGCAGATGCCCGAATTGACCACCGAGCCGCCGCCGAGGCAGCGCGCCTGCAATGTGGGGATCACGACGTTGCCTTTGGTGGTGCGCATGCCGCCCTGCCAGAACCACCGAGCGAGCGTCTCGCCGGCCTCCCCGCCCCTGTCCCGCTGGTGCATCACGGGCCCTGCCTCGAGGATCACCACATCGACGCCCGCGCTGGCCAGGTGGTGGGCGAGTAGGGTTCCCGCGGGCCCCGAGCCGACCACGCAGACGTCGCAGTCCAATGCCAGCGCGCGGTCATAGTCGGAATGCTCGCGCACGCGGGCGCTACTGGGGGCGGCGCCGCCATCGGGCTTGGGCCGTCGCGCCTCAAGCTTCATCCGCGTGCCGCGCTGCACGTGCCGAGTCGTTCCCCTGGCCATCGCGGCAACCGGGCCGGTCAGCGGGCGAACGTAACTGACCAGCACTTCCTCGAGCGAATCGAGGAAGTAGCGCACGTCTTCGTCGTCGAGGATGACCGGCGGCAGGATCTTGATCGCGTTCTGGTTGAAGCCAGGGATCTGGACGAGAATGCCGCGCTTGTGCAGGTCGATGTGGATCGCGGCGGCGAACGCACCCGGCTCCACGATCCCCATCAGCGTCTGCTGGACGCGCAGCGCCACGCTCTCCGAGGTCTTGAAGAAGATCCCGATGAGCAGCCCCTGACCGGTGATCCGGTCGATCACGTCGTACCGGTCGGCGAGTTCCTGCAGGCCACTGCGAATCATCTCCGACAGCGCGCGGGCACGGCGGGGCGCATCGAGGTCCTCGAGGACATCGAGCGTGGCCAGACCGGCGGCCATCGCGAGGTTGTTCTCGGCGAAAGTGGAGTAGTAGATCGGGCCGGACTTGAACGACGAGTACACGCGGACGTAGATGTCCTGGGTCAACAGCACCGCGCTCACCGGCGCCTGCCCGCCGGATAGCGCCTTACTCACGGTCAACATCCCTGGCGCAATGCCCGCGTCGTGGCTAGCGAACCACGAACCCAGCCGCCCCAGCCCAGTCTGCACCTCATCCATGACGAGCACCGTGCCGTACTGACTGCAGAGCCGCTCCGCCTCGCTCAAGTACTCCCGCGAGATCACTTCGCATGTCATTCCCTGAACGGCTTCGAGCACCAACGCCGCCACGTCACCGTAGGCCAGCTCGCGGCGCAGCGTTTCGATGTCGTTGCGCGGCAACGGCGTACACGTCGGCATCAGCGGATCCTGGCCGATCTTCATCTCGTCGAAACCGCACAGTGAGATCGCGCCGTAGGTGCGGCCGTGAAACGCGCCCTCCAAGTAAAGATAGCGCCTGCGGCCGGTAGCCTGGCGGGCGAAGCGGACGCAGATCTCGGTGGCCTCGGTGCCTGAATTCGCGAACACCACCTTCTCGAACTGGGTGCCCGCCAATCCGATCAGCCGCTCAGCCAGCAGGCCGCCCATCACCGATGCGTTGGCGACGGTCAGATTCGGCAGGTCCATGTCGAGGACGTCGCGTAGCGCGGCACGGACGTGCGGGTGATTGCGCCCGATGAAATGCACACCCCCACCGCTGAGCAGATCCAGGAATCGACGGCCGTTCTCGGTCCACAGATAGGCGCCTTCGGCGCGGGTGAAAACGGCGTCCATTCCGGCGATTTCGAACATCTGGAGCAGCTTCGGATGGACATGGCGTTTGCTCAGGTGGGTGCTCGAGTACAGGTGCTCTTCGACGGCATCGTGGAATGTCATGACAAGCGGTGGTCCATCGAGTAGCCGTATTCGTCGAACACCGGCTTCCAGTACTCGCGCACCAGCGACGCGAGCTCGTCGTCAATGGTCAGCACATTCGTTCGGTACCCGCGCAGGCCGTCGAGGTAACCACCGATCGTGGCCTCGTAGCGGTCGCCTCGGGGAAGTGTCAGGTGGTCGTAGATGCTGTCGAGTACCTCGCGGGGGCGTTCGGACAGATCGGAGTAGGCCACCTCGATGAGGTTCTCCGGCGGGATGAGTGCCCGATCCGTCAGGAAGCGGTCGAAGAGCTTCTGGCCTACGAGGGCCACCTGCGTCGCGCGACCCTCGATGAACGCCGTCTCGGGCACCTGCAGAAAATTCTCCCAGTCGGTCTGCTCGCGCATGTGGATCGTCGATGCCGCCACCACGAACGGATTGCGGTGAATGTGAACGAATTTGGCGTCAGGGAAGGTTTCGAGCAGCAGCCGGACCCTCGCCATGTGCGCACAACTCTTGACGACGACGCGCCGCCCACCGGATTGGAGGCGGACCTTGCCGACGAACCAGCGCAACGCCTCCTTCCACTCGTCGCGCTCGTGTTGGCGTGCCTCGAGGAAGTCGAAGTAGCGCTCGAAGCGGGCCGTGTCGTCGGGCAACATGAACGCCAGATACGGCGAGAGCCCGGTCAGCTTGGCCAACGCGATCTCGTCCTCGGCAGCCTCGTTCCACCCCTGCGCGACGTTGTCGTAGCCACGGGTCTCGGCGAGCATGCCGGCTGTCAGCAGGGGAAGCGTGCTACCGGTCAGCATGAAGGTGGTCGGGAACACCACCTGGTAGACGGTCGGGTAGGTGTTGTCAGGGTCACGGCCGAGCAGGTTGTGCAGGTGAGTGGTACCGCTTCGCCAGTGCCCGAGGATGAAGATCGGCGGCGGATCGATCGGGGTCGTGTTGATCCGCCAGTCATAGCGGGCGCGTTCGACGGCGCCGAGCGCGGTGGCGCCGACACTCCATCCGGTGATCCACGCCAGCCGGGGCAGATAGCGCACGCTCACCCGGAAACGTATGTGGGCAAGCATCTGGAACCAGCGTCGCAGTTCGATGCCGGTGATCAGTTGATCGGTCGAGAAGTAGCGTTCGAGCCGTTTGACCCGCGCGCCGCGGCCTAGTCGCAGGGGACGGCCACTGCGGCGCAGCGGGGTCGGCGGCTGCGGAGCGAAGTCGGGCAGTCCGGCGCGCTGTCGCACGTCGCGGTCGGCGAAGTAGGCCAGCGTGAACAGCCAACGCAGCGAGGAGAACAATGCGCGCTGGTAGTAGCGGTCTGCCTGCTCCCAGGCGCGCAGCCGAGCGACCCGCTCGTCGTACGGCGCCGCCGAGAACAGCGCTCCCCGGCTGGTAATGGCGGTGCCCACCTCGAAAAGCAGCAGCAGGCCACGCATCTTGACACGCTCCGCGAGCGGAAGTCGGGCCAGCAGGGTGTCGATGTACCGCACGGCGTTGAGGTTGCTGTCGATCCCGTTCGTGCTGTCGGCGGGAAACAGGGCATCGGCGATGGCGGCGGCGACGGCGCGCTCTCTGGTGGTCAATATGTGCACGTCGACCCCTCCGGTAGGGCGCTCACAGCGGCGGCGGTGCCTGCTCGTCGTGGTCCAGGGGAGCCTGGACATCCAGACTGTATATCGGATTAGTTAGCTGTGAGGGGCCGAACGCGACTCAATCTCGAAAGGGTCCGAGCAGCGTCGCCGCGGTGAGGTACACCGCGCCACGCGTCGGCCAACTCGTCGGGATCGCCCGGTACGCCGGCCGATCGAAACGCGGCCGCGATGCCCGTCCGCCAGTCGACGAGGGTTCCGAAAACGTCTAAGACAAGTGCCCGCACGGCGATGTCCCGACGCTACCCGTGATCACAGCGCGGGTGCTCGATCCATGGTTCGATTCCTGAAAATATCTGTAGCGAAGGGTTTCTCGGCGATCTCGGGGGAGGAACGGCTGGCGGCGGGATGCGAGGTCGCACCGCTCGTGCTGCAATGGGAAGGCTTCATCCGGCGACCGCGGGAGGTTGGCGTTGCCCACCTACAGCTACCGATGCGAAGAATGCGGGGGTTTCCCGGTCCGCGTTCCGATGGCGGAGGTCTCGTCCACCGCGATGTGCCCGACGTGCGGTGCGGCGGCCCGGCGTGAGTACGCGGGTCCCGGTGTGCGGGTGCTTGACGCCGGGTTACGTCGAGCGTTCGACACCGCGGATCGAAGCGCAGGAGAACCCACGGTGACGTCTTCGGTGCCCGGTCGGTCGCGTCGTGCCACGCCGATCACCCGCGATCCCCGGCACGCCCGACTACCGCGCCCCTGACTCAATGCGCCCCTGACCTAAGGAGAATCACGATGCCCGACGTTGTGTTCAGTGTCGACCAGGCCCGTTCCATGCGTGATCAGGTTGTGCCCGGCCACAATCGGTGGCATCCCGACATCCCGCCCGCGGTCACCGTCCGCCCTGGACAATCGATCAGAGTGGAATGCCGCGAATGGACCGACGGCCAGATCGGCAACAACGATTCCGCCAACGACGTACGTGACGTGGACCTGACGCACGCACACATGCTGTCGGGGCCGATTTACGTCGAGGGTGCCGAGCCGGGCGACCTGCTCGTCGTCGACATCTTGGACCTCGGACCGGTGCCGCAGGAAACCGGCGACGCCCCTGGCCAGGGTTGGGGCTACACCGGAATCTTCGCCAAGAGCAACGGTGGCGGTTTCCTCACCGACTACTTTCCCGACGCATACAAGGCGATCTGGGACTTCTCCGGGCAGAAGTGCACGTCTCGCCACCTCCCTGGGGTGGAATTCACCGGCATCACCCACCCTGGACTCTTCGGCACTGCGCCTTCTCCGAAGTTGTTGGCGCAGTGGAATGCTCGTGAGCAGGCGCTGATCGATACCGATCCGGAGCGGATCCCCGCGTTGGCGTTGCCGCCGCTGGAGGAGTCCGTGCTCGGAGGGACCGCGTCGGGCGAGGCTCTGGACAAGATCGGGCGTGAGGGCGCGCGGACAGTGCCTGCCCGGGAGAACGGCGGTAACCACGACATCAAGAACTTCACGCGCGGCTCCCGCGTCTTCTATCCCGTCCATGTGCATGGCGCACTGTTCTCCGGCGGCGACCTCCACTTCAGTCAAGGCGACGGCGAGATCACCTTCTGCGGCGCGATCGAGATGGGCGGATTCATCGACTTCCACGTCGACCTCATCAAAGGGGGGATGGAGACCTACGGGGTGAGCACCAACCCGATCCTGATGCCGGGCAACGTCGAACCCCGCTATTCGGAGTTTCTCACCTTCATCGGGATCGGTGTTGACCACGACACCGACACCCAGCTGTACAACGACGCGACAGTCGCCTACCGAAACGCCTGCATGAACGCGGTCAAATACCTGGAGAAGTTCGGCTACTCGGGGCCGCAGGCCTACCTGCTGCTCGGTGCGGCGCCCATCGAGGGCCGGGTCAGCGGAGTCGTGGACATCCCGAACGCGTGTTGTTCGCTGTATCTGCCCACGGCCATCTTCGACGTCGACATCCGTCCCAGCGCGGCTGGTCCGGTCAACGCCGACCGCGGCAGCTGCGCGGTGTCGTCGTGAAGTGAACGTTCCTCGGCTCGCTAGAGCTGGCACGGAAGGAGGTCCAGCTATTCCCAATTTGGGCTACCACTAGAACTTCTGCACTGACGTTCACGAAGCCCAGGCATGCTGCAGGCATCGAGCAGGTGGCCGAGGACTTCGGATTGCCGAGGGCCTTGCCGCCTGCGTCACTCATCGGGGTCAACTACGTCTCCGTGCCGGACGTGCCGGTGGAGGTCGAAGCAACCGCGATCCTGGACTGATCTGCGGTCACTCAGGATCCATGCGTACGCGGTAGGCCGTAGGCCAGTATTTCCCGGTCAGCAAATACTCGCCGCCGCCCGCGTAGGCGACTCCGCTCAGCACGTTGGCCGTGCTGCGTGGGCCGCCCGGCCACAGACCCGACGCGTCCACGGCCAAGGTGACTGCCCCGGTGCCCGGGTCGATGCGGACGATGGTGTCGGTGGGCCAGACGTTTGCCCAGACGGACCCGTCCACGCATTCCAACTCGTTGAGGCCGAAAACCGGTTCGCCGTCTCGGGTCACGGCAACGGATCCGAGACCAGCCAGGTCGGTGGCGTCGCGGAAGTGCAGCGTGTCGGTGCCGTCGCTGGAGATCAGCCGTCCGCCGTCGTGGCACAGGCCCCAGTGTTCTCCGGGCAGCGGAACTTCGCGGAGCAGCGTCAAGCTCGCCTTGTCCCACTCGAACGCGATCCCGTCCCGGTAGGTGAGCTGCCAGATCCGATCGCCGACAATGGTGATGCCCTCGCCGAAGTAGTTGTGCGGCATGGGAACCGAGCGGAAGACTGCTCCGTTTACCGGATCGATCTGACGAAGTTCTGAGGTGCCCCACTGGCCGGTCCCCTCGTAGAGCGCGGGCCCGTCGAACTCCAGGCCTTCGGTGTACGCAGCGGGGTCGTGCGGAATCTCGGCGAGCACTGTCGGTGCGATCACCTGGACCGGTGCGTTGGTCTGCGGCTCGGCCGCCGCAGCCGCCGACGCACTCGCCATCAACAGGCTCGCCCCGACGCCCACCACGCAATTCCGAAGTGATCGTTTCGCCACCGGCTGGTGCCGTCGTCTGTCTGCCATGACTCCCTTGTACCCGCTCGGCGGTCCCCGCATAGCAAAGCGAATTCAGCATATCGGCCTCGTCACGCACCTGATCGGCCAAGCTTCGTCCGATGTCAGGGACGGTGGCGCCCAAGTACACCAGATGACGAACTGGTCGACGATCCGCGACCAGCACAACGGTGGAGCCGGCCAACGAGTGCCCCACGAGCACTACGTCGTCGTATCCTTCGAGCGCCGCACAAACCACATCCGCTAGTTATCGCGGCACCACTTCGTCATCTTCGCCCACCGTGGCTTCGCCCGGCGACGAGCGGGCCGACGCGATCACCGTGGTCAGGGCCAACAAAGGTATCGCGATCATCCGCCACCGTGTCATCAGGAGCCCGCGAATTGTGCGCCGGAGATCGCGACCGACGGCGCCCCGTCGACGCCGACCGGGATGTCGCCCTCGATGGTGGTCCGGTAGAGCACCCGCGCAACGTCGAGATGATTGACATCACCGGGCGCCAGATGGGCGGTCGCGCGGTTGTCCCAGACCGCGATGCTGCCCTCGCGCCACCGGAATCGCACCGTGTAGGCCGAGTTGGTCACCTCGTCGAAGAGCAGATCGAGCAGGGCGTCGCTCTGCCGTCGGCTGTATCCGACAATCCGGTTGGTGAACCCAGGCTGGACGAAGAGGATCTTCTCACCGGTCGACGGATGCACCCGCACCACCGGATGTTCGGCGACGAGCGGGGTCTTGGCAACCTTCTCGCCGTATGTGCTGCCCTCCTCGAACACCGGGTGTCGACCACCGAAACGGTGTTCCGCGCGCAGTCCGTCGACCAAATCCTTGATCGAATCGGGCAGTCCCGCATAGGCCGCCGCCAGGTTGGTCCAGCTGGTGTCGCCGCCGCGGACCGGTGTGTTGCCTGCGCGCAGGATCGAGACCGCGGGCGGATTGACCAGAGCGGTAACGTCGGTGTGCCACTCGTTGGTGTAGCTCGCCGCCTTGACCCCGAACTTCCGCTCGTAGTCGCGGTTGTCGATCTTCAGGATCTCGGGGAAGTCGGTGGGCGCATCGTCGTCAT
>JBPPMS010000104.1:0-7217 GCA_051306175.1 Mycobacterium sp.
GAGGCCCCTGGTCTTCTGAAGTCTGAAAGTTGCGAAGCATTCAGGCTGACGAAGGGAACCAAGGGCCAGTGTCTGACGGTACGACATTGTTGTTTGGGCTGCCAGGGGTACGGGTCGAGCGTGTCGAGCGCAGCCGAAGTCGATGTCGGGCCTGAGGACCGTTCCAATCCCCCGACGGATCCATGATGTCCTCGCGGCTCGTGTCTCAGGGCGACCACGCGGGGAACCCGCAATCACCTCACCACGCGGAGCGTTGTTGAGCCGAGAGAACTGGGTGCGGGCAGTACGGTGGAACACGCAGCGCGAACACATTGGACGCCCAACTCTGCGGATACACGACCTACGCCACACGTGCGCATCTCTGGCACGTTCAGCGGGTGCCGACCTCCGACTACTCCAGCGCACACTTGGCCACGCCTCGATCACCGTAACGGCACATACCTACGCGGATCTGTATGACACTGACCTTGATGCAGTCGCAGATGCTCTCGACGCACTGAGTTCGAAAACTGCGCTTCCGTCTGGCAACGCCGAACACGATGGCCCACTAGAGGCCCACTATGAGGGCGTGACTACCAATAATGACGAGCTGGACAAGCACGAATTCCACAGATGACCTGCAGGTCAAACATGGTGGCCAGGGCCGGGATCGAACCGGCGACCTTCCGCTTTTCAGGCGGACGCTCGTACCAACTGAGCTACCTGGCCGGAAGGCGTGTCGCTCCCGACAATCGGGAGCGTGCCTCGCCGCAATATGGCGACCCTGACGGGACTCGAACCCGCGACCTCCGCCGTGACAGGGCGGCGCGCTAACCAACTGCGCCACAGGGCCTTGCTGGACTGCAACTCCGTGTGTCACCACAGAGCATGTACCCCCAACGGGATTCGAACCCGTGCTACCGCCGTGAAAGGGCGGCGTCCTAGGCCACTAGACGATGGGGGCCCGGCCGAATCTCTTCGGGGTACTCACCCCGCCTTTACGTTGTGAGCTTCGATAGCTTAGGACACAGGTGCCCAAATCCTCAAACGAGCTTGCCTCAAACCCGCTCGGCGGCACCCAGTATCCTATGTCCCGCGCCCCTATAGCTCAGTTGGTAGAGCTACGGACTTTTAATCCGCAGGTCCTAGGTTCGAGTCCTAGTGGGGGCACCAAGTGGCCAACGTGCACGACGGTCCTCGGCGCGAGGCCTGAGTCCTGGCATACTGTGGCGATGGCGCCCACGAAGAGCGCTGTCCTCATCGCCGTACCCGAGGCGCAGACGGCGGTCGGCGCCCACCGGTCCCGGTTCGACCCTTCGGCCACGTGGGGCGTACCGCCCCACGTGACCGTCCTCTACCCGTTCGTCCGGCCGGAGGAGATTGACGACGACGTCCTGGCCAAGCTGGGCGCGGCCATCGCCTCGGTGCCGTCATTCGACACCGTCTTCGCCCGGACGGCATGGTTCGGCGACGACGTGCTCTACCTCGCACCGGAGCAGGACGCACCGTTCTGCACACTGATGACAGCCGTATGGGAGGCGTTTGGGGCACTGCCGCCCTACGGCGGCGGGGTTCCCGACGTCACACCCCACCTCACGATCGGCCATGACGCGCCCCGCACGGCGCTGCAGAAGGCCGCCGAAGATGTGGCAGCGCATCTGCCGATACCGGTTCGGGTGAGCTCCGCCCTGTTGATGGCGGGCTGCGCAGAGCCTGACTCCTGGCGGACCGTGGCAACGTTTCCGCTGGCGCTGGCGCTGGAAGATCGCCGATTCTGAGACCGCGGTCACGCCTTTCGATCCTGGGCCCACGTACTCATCGTGCCGCGCCGAACTGCGCGTGTTCCTTGACGCGGACCGAAGCGACGACGATTTTAGGATGGCGAATCCGATCAGCGCGCAGCCCTGGCCGATATCCCTTTAATGGCCCTACTTCAGTCTCGTCGGATCTCACCCGCCTTGTCATTTTTGGGATCGGTAGGCGCCTGCGAGGTCTGTACTGGATTGCATCGGCGACGCCACCGGGGCGGCGCCCTACGAACAGGCGACGATCATGAATCGAGCTTCGCGATTAGCGACGACAATGCTGGTGGCCGGGGGCATGGCCCTGACCGGTGCGGGACTGGGAGCCGGCATCGCGCACGCCGACCAGTACACCTGGTGCCCGGGCGACGATCTGGGCGGGTACGGCGGTGGCTTCAACACCCCCGCCGACGGGCGCCCCAACTGGGACTGGAACATCTGCCACACCTACAGCTACGTGAACTACGGCCAGGGCAACGTCTCGCCCACCATCTGGGAAGGCGATAACCCTCCTGGACCGTATCCCTGGCAACCGCCGAATACATGCTGGTCGCTGTTCATTCCACACCCGTGCTGAATGACGCTGCCGCACAGTTTGGTGCTACAACTCGGAGATGATCAGCTTTACGTTTGCAGGTGCCGAAGTGTCCGACAATACGCCGGTAGCGCCGTAGAGTTGCATATCCCGCTGCGCGCTCGCAGCACAACCAGCATGGCAGGCCCACCGACTCGACGTGCCCGTGCGCACAACTCGTCCAAGCACACTCCCGCCGTCACCGTCGTCAACCCGACCGGGAAGACCGTGGATGCCGGCTATGTCAGGGTCACACCCGTGACCATCGCCGCCAACACCGCACCCGTCGGGCTGGTGTGCTTCTTCGTCGTCGACGGCCGGTCGCTGGATAACGAAGATCAACGAAGATCGTTACGATACGTTCGGGCTGTAGTGCATGCCGTTTTCGCGGTGTCGCACCGGCGGGAGGTTGCGGGCCGGGGTGTGCACCAGCGGTGTATCTGCTGGCATCCGTCCGCTCGCGCGGTCCCACCCGGCCCGCGCCCGGGGATGCATGCGGGCGCGCTTGGGTAGCACCGAGAAGATAAAAGAGACGACCCTGCAGAACAAGCGGTGCAGCCATTCGTCGCGATCAGACCAGCTGTAGCCCATCAGTTTTCGCACCGGCGGGTCGTAGAGCCCCGTGGTGAACCAGACGAACAACGGTTTCACGAGGAATCTGCGCTGTAGCGCCCACACCGAGTCGGGCATCCATGCGGCGAACGGCGGTTTGGGCAGCTGCGCCAAGTCGAGGACCGAGCGGGCGGCCCAGTTGGTCTCCAATACCTCGTGGGTCATGTGGTGCCAGTACGCCTGAAAGTCCTCCCACGTCTCCGGCACGGGCCGCATGCTCATTGCGTACATCGAGTACCACTGCTTGTGCTCTTCGAACAGCTGCCGCTTCTCCTCCTCGGTGATGCCACCACAGAGACGTTCGGCCACGATCAGCGTGCCGACGAAGAACGTCGCATGGGCCCAGTAGAAGACATCGGGGTTCAGCGCGTGATAGCGCCTCCCCTGCGCATCGACGCCCTTGATGTTGACGTGGTACTCGCGCACCTCCGCGCCCGTCTGGGGCGCGCGGTCACCGTCGAACACCACGCCACCGATCGGATATAGCGACCGCAGCAACCGGGGCCAGCGTTCCTGGAAGAAGATCGAATGTTCCTCCACCGCCGCCCCCAACTGCGGGTGCATATTCTGCATCGAACCGGCCCAAATCCCCTGCAACATCCCGCGCCAGTCACCAAAGTACTTCCACGTCAACGAATCGGGCCCCAGCGCAAGCGGCGGTGCGTCATAGCCGAGCGGCGACACCGGGCAGCCCGACGACACCGGCGGGTTCGCAGCGGACACGGGGCAGGCGTCCCCGCTGGCCAGCGGGGACACCGCAGAAGTATCTTGAGTCACTAGCAGCTTTCCGGTCGGGGACAGGATGTTTGACTACGCGCGTTGTCAGCATTGAGCTTAGGAGCGATGTGACTTCCGGTCAACGACGGAAACGCTGGTCGGGAGTGCCGATCGAAGACCGGCAGGCCCTGCGCCGTGGCGAGCTGGTCGCCGCCGGGATCGATCTCCTGGGCGGCGACGCGGGGCCAGCACTCACGGTTCGAGCGGTGTGCAGGCAGGCCGGCCTCACCGAGCGCTACTTCTACGAGAGCTTCGCCGACCGCGACGACTTCGTCCGCGCCGCCTACGACGACGTCTGCCAGCGTGCGATGACCATGTTGATGACGGCGGAGACTCCGCGTGCCGCCGTCGAACAGTTCGTCGCTCTGATGGTCGACGACCCGGTGCGGGGCCGGGTGCTCCTGCTGGCGCCTGCCGTTGAACCGGTGCTCGCACGATCCGGCGCGGAATGGATGCCCAGCTTCATCGAACTGTTACAACGCAAGCTGACCCGGATTATCAACCCGGCGGTCCAGTCGATGGCGGCCACCGGACTCATCGGTGCGCTGTCGGCGCTGTTCACGGCCTATCTCGATGGCCGGCTGGCGGTTACCAGGGAACAGTTCATCGACTACTGCGTCGACATGCTCATGATGCGGGCGCCCACCCAGTGAGCATCCAGAACTGCGTGGCGACTTGAATGTCACCGCCGTTCACACTTATATTGACTGCAACCAACAGGCACAGATAACTGGGAGGGTGGATGTCGCGCCAGCTGACAGACCTGGAGCTCATGCGCGAGCTCGAGCCTGTGGTCGAGGAGAACGTCAACCGGCACATGAGGTACCGGAAAGACTGGAATCCCCACGACTACATCCCCTGGAAAGAGGGCAAGAACTTCTACGCCCTCGGTGGCCAAGACTGGGATCCCGAGCAGTCACAGCTTTCTGAGGTCGCCAAGACCGCGATGGTGATGAATCTGCTCACCGAAGACAACCTGCCCTCGTACCACCGCGAGATCGCCATGAACTTCAGCATGGACGGCGCCTGGGGTACCTGGGTCAACCGCTGGACCGCCGAGGAGAACCGGCACGGCATCGCGATCCGCGATTACCTGCTGGTCACGCGCTCCGTGGACCCGGTCGACCTCGAAGTGACGCGGATGGAGCAGATGACCCGCGGGTTCAGCCCCGGCCAGAACATGCAGGGCGACATGTTCGCCGAGAGCCTGTTCGATTCGGTCATCTACGTGACGTTCCAGGAACTCGCCACGCGCGTCTCGCACCGCAATACCGGCAAGGCGTGCAATGAGCCGATCGCCGATCAGCTGCTGGGTCGGGTGTCCGCAGACGAAAACCTGCACATGATCTTCTATCGCAACGTCAGCGAGGCCGGTCTGGAGATTGCTCCCGACCAGGCGATGCGGTCTCTGCATCGGGTGCTCCGCAACTTCAAGATGCCTGGATTCACGGTTCCCGAGTTCCGCCGCCGGGCCGTCACCATCGCCGTCGGTGGCGTCTACGACCCGCGTCAGCACCTCGACGACGTCGTGATGCCCGTGCTGCGTAAGTGGCGCATCTTCGAGCGCAACGACTTCACCGGCGAGGCGGAGGTGATGCGCGAGGATCTCGCTGCTCTGGTCAAGGAACTCGAAGAAACCTGCGATCAGTTCGAAGAGGCCAAGCGGCGCCGGCTCGAGCGTGAACGATTCGTCGCAGAGAAGAAGGCGGCGAAACGCAACCTGCTGGCGTCGACATCAGCGTAGAGACTGCACGCGTACCGGCCCGATCTGGCTCCCTGCAGATCGGGCCGTTCGCTCTGCGCAGCCCCGTCGTCCTGGCGCCGATGGCCGGTGTGACAAATGTCGCATTCCGCACCTTGTGTCGTGAACTCGAAGCCGATCGTGCGGGCACGGTCAGCGGGCTTTACGTCTGCGAGATGGTGACGGCGCGCGCGCTTGTCGAACGCCACGAATCGACGATGCACATGACGACCTTCGCTCCGCAGGAGACGCCGCGCTCGCTGCAGCTGTACGCCGTCGATCCCGTCAATACCTACACCGCAGCCAAGATGATCGCCGACGAGAACCTCGCCGACCACATCGACATGAACTTCGGCTGCCCGGTGCCCAAGGTCACCCGTCGCGGCGGCGGTGCGGCGTTGCCCTATAAGCGGCGCCTGTTCGGTCAGATCGTCGCTGCCGCGGTGCGCGCCACCGAGGGCACCGGCATCCCGGTGACGGTGAAGTTCCGCATCGGCATCGACGACGCCCACCACACGCACCTCGACGCGGGCCGCATCGCCGAGCAGGAGGGCGCGGCAGCCGTCGCGCTCCACGCCAGGACCGCCGCCCAGCGCTACTCCGGTGTTGCCGATTGGGACCAGATCGCGGCCCTGAAACAGCACGTCACCAGCATTCCGGTGCTCGGCAACGGCGACATCTTCGAACCTGACGACGCCCTGGCGATGATGGCGGCCACCGGCTGTGACGGCGTGGTCATCGGGCGTGGATGTCTCGGGCGCCCCTGGCTCTTCGCGGAACTGTCCGCGGCGTTCTATGGACGCCCGGCGCCCGTTCCGCCCACGCTGGGCGAGGTGGCACGGATCATCGCCCAGCACGGCCGGCTGCTCGCCGAGCACTTCGGCGAGGACAAAGGCATCCGCGACATGCGTAAGCACATTGCTTGGTATCTGCACGGTTTCCCCGCGGGTTCCGATCTACGGCGCGCGCTGGCGCTGGTGAGCACCCTCGCCGAGCTCGACGACCTGCTGGCGCTGCTGGAACCCGACGTACCGTTCCCGGCGGCGGCATCGGGGCCCCGCGGACGCCAGGGCTCGGCGGCTTCAGTCGCTCTGCCCGACGGATGGCTGAGCGACCCTGACGACTGCAACGTCCCGCATGGTGCCGACTTGATGCACTCCGGTGGCTGAATCGAGACGGTCCTGACATCGGCTGCTGGCCGCTTCTCAGGTTGTCTCAGTACGATGAGATCCCTACATTCAGCGCTCCATTGGCGGAGCGCGCGCAGTGCTGCTAAGAACAAGTGGCACCGTATCCGCGACGTCCCTCTTGACGTGGGCGGATGCACCAGAGGCGGAGGCTGACAGGATATGAGTGACGGCGACATCGCCACTCCCGGTCAGCATGATGCGGACAGCGAGTTCCGGTCTACACGAACACCACGGTCGCGTCCCGGAGTCGCGCCGTGGGAGCGGCAACCGAATCGCCGCCCAGAGGCCAGCCCTCCCCCCGCTCAGCAGCCGCCGCAGGACGAGAGCGGGTCGCAGACCGCAAGCTCCCACATCACCGTCGCCGACCTGATCGCGAAGGTGACCGGTAAATCGGAAGCCGAAGCGTCCCGGAACCATCGGGCCCCCTCCGACCCGCCGACCACCATCCGGCCTGCGGTGGAATACCAGCGGAAATCCCGTCCGCGCGCCGAGCGAACCGGCGCCCGCCCCGCCAGGGACCGTCGCCCGCACGCCGACCGCGA
>JBPPMS010000105.1:0-18254 GCA_051306175.1 Mycobacterium sp.
CGGGCACTGCGGACTAACACTGCGTTCACCGATTTGCCCGTGGTCGTAGAATTGAGTGCACGGGCGCGGATCCGGCCATCACCGGGGAGCCTTCGGAAGAACGGTCGGCATCCGCCGGACTCAGTAGAACCGAACGGGTGTGGCCCGTCACAGCCGGTGAAGAATGAGCGGCGCACCCCAGGTGCGCAAGCGGGGTGGTACCGCGGCGCTCGCGCAGTACGCGCGTCGTCGTCCCCGTGCTGGGAAGCACGAGAGACGAGTGAGCTGTGAGTACTTACCCCAAGCTGGCCGCCGGGTTGCCGCACTTCCCGGCGCTGGAAGCCGAGGTCCTGGACTATTGGGCTGCCGACGACACCTTCCGCGCGAGCATCGACAATCGGGCCGACGCAGACGAATACGTGTTCTACGACGGCCCCCCGTTCGCCAACGGGCTGCCGCATTACGGTCACCTGCTGACCGGGTACGTCAAGGACATCGTGCCTCGCTACCGGACGATGCGCGGCTACAAGGTGGAGCGCAGGTTCGGCTGGGACACCCACGGGCTGCCTGCCGAACTGGAAGTGCAACGGCAGCTAGGCATCACCGACAAGATGCAGATCGAGGAGATGGGCATCGAGAAGTTCAACGATGCCTGCCGGGACTCGGTGCTCGCGTACTCCGACGAATGGCGCAGCTACGTTACACGGCAGGCCCGTTGGGTCGACTTCGACAACGACTATAAGACGCTCGACCCGACCTTCATGGAGTCGGTGATCTGGGCGTTCAAGCAACTGTGGGACAAGGGCCTCGCGTACGAAGGCGTGCGCGTGCTGCCGTACTGCTGGAACGATGAAACCCCGCTGTCCAGCCACGAACTCCGCATGGACGACGACGTATACCAGAGCCGTCAGGATCCCGCGATTACGGTCGGCTTCGCGGGCGTCGACGGCGTCTTGGCGGGCGTACATCTCCTGGTGTGGACGACGACGCCGTGGACGCTGCCATCGAACCAGGGCGTCGCGGTGAATCCGGACGTCGCGTACGTGGTGGTCGCCGGACCTGAGGGGCGCAAGTTCCTGATGGCCGAGGCGCGGGTGGCCGCCTATGCCCGTGAGTTGGGCGAGGAACCCGAGGTTATGGCCACCTATCAGGGCTCAGAGTTGCTCGGCCTGCGCTACCTGCCACCGTTCCGGTATTTCTCGGGCTCGCCCCACGCTTTTCAAGTGCTGCGCGGCGACTTCGTCACCACCGAGGACGGCACCGGCATCGTGCACATGGCGCCCGCCTACGGTGAGGAAGACAAGGCCACCACCGACACCGTCGGCATCGTCCCGGTGACGCCGGTGGACTCCAAGGGCCGCTTCGACGCGTCGGTCCCGGATTATCAGGGACAGCACGTTTTCGACGCCAACCCACAGATCATCCGCGACCTGAAGAACGGCACCGGGCCCGCTGCAGCGAACCACGCGGTGTTGCTGCGGCACGAGACCTACGAGCACTCGTATCCGCACTGCTGGCGCTGCCGCAATCCGCTGATCTATCGCGCGGTGTCGTCGTGGTTCATCAAGGTCACCGAGTTCCGTGACCGCATGGTCGAGCTCAACCAGCAGATCACGTGGTACCCCGAGCACGTCAAGGACGGCCAGTTCGGCAAATGGCTGCAGGGCGCGCGCGACTGGTCGATCTCGCGAAACCGATACTGGGGCAGCCCGATTCCGGTCTGGAAGTCGGACGATCCGGAGTATCCGCGGATCGACGTCTACGGCAGCCTCGACGAACTCGAACGGGACTTCGGGGTCCGTCCGGCGAATTTGCACAGGCCCTTCATCGACGAGCTGACGCGGCCCAATCCCAATGATCCAAACGGGAATTCGACGATGCGTCGCATCGAGGACGTGCTGGATGTGTGGTTCGACTCCGGTTCGATGCCCTACGCGCAGGTGCATTACCCATTCGAGAACCAGAAATGGTTCGACGGGGTCAGTGGTGAGGGACGCGAGTCCGGGGTGGGCGCACATTTTCCGGGCGACTTCATCGTCGAGTACATCGGCCAGACGCGTGGCTGGTTCTACACGCTGCACGTGCTGTCGACCGCGCTTTTCGACAAGCCCGCGTTCACAACCTGTGTGGCACATGGCATCGTGCTGGGCAACGACGGTCAGAAGATGAGTAAGTCGCTGCGCAACTATCCCGATGTGTCGGAGGTGTTCGATCGCGACGGTTCCGATGCCATGCGGTGGTTCCTGATGGCGTCGCCGATCCTGCGGGGCGGCAACCTCGTCGTCACCGAGCAGGGCATCCGCGAGGGTGTGCGGCAGGTGTTGCTGCCGTTCTGGAACACTTACAGCTTCTTGGCGCTCTACGCCCCCGAAGTCGGTACCTGGCGCACGGATTCGACGAACGTCCTCGACCGCTACATCCTGGCTAAGCTCGCCGCGCTGCGCGACAGCCTGACCGAGGCGCTGGATGTGTGCGACATCTCCGGTGCCTGCGACCAGTTGCGCTGGTTCACCGAAGCGCTGACGAATTGGTATGTGCGGCGGTCACGGTCGCGGTTCTGGGACGAGGACGCAGACGCCATCGACACGCTGCACACGGTGCTCGAGGTGACGTCGCGGCTGGCCGCGCCGCTGCTGCCGTTGACTACCGAGGTGATCTGGCGCGGCGTGACGGCGCAGCGTTCCGTGCACCTCACCGATTGGCCGTCGGCCGACGAACTGCCGCGGGACTCCGAGCTGGTGGCCGCCATGGACCAGGTGCGCGAGGTCTGCTCGTCGGCATCGTCGCTGCGCAAGGCCAAGAAGCTCCGGGTGCGCCTGCCGTTGCCCAAACTTACTGTGGCCGTTGATAATCCGGATGCGCTGGCGGCCTTCACCGACCTCGTAGCCGATGAGCTGAACGTCAAGGCGGTAGAGCTTACCGACGATATCGCCGCGTTTGGACGGTTCGAGTTGGCGGTCAACGCCAGGGTGGCCGGGCCGCGGATCGGCAAAGATGTGCAGGCCGCGATCAAGGCGGTCAAATCAGGCGACGGTGTGGTGAACCCGGACGGGACCCTGACGGCGGGACCCGCGACGCTGCTACCCGAGGAGTACACCTCCAAACTGGTTGCCGCCGAGCCGCAATGGACGGCGGCCCTGCCCGACGGGTCAGGACTGGTGGTGCTCGACGGCGTCGTCACGCCAGAGCTGGAAGCGGAGGGCTGGGCCAAGGACCGGATCCGCGAACTGCAGGAGCTGCGCAAGTCGACGGGCCTCGAGGTCTCCGACCGGATCAGCGTCACGATGGCGGTGCCCGAGAATTACCTGGAGTGGGCGCAGACTCATCAGGGGTTGATCGCGGGCGAGATCCTGGCGACCACTTTCGATTTCGGTGATCCCGTCGACGGTGTCGAGATCGGCGACGGTGTCCGGGTGTCGATCGTCAAGGCGTGACCCTGAGGCCGTTGCCGATCTCGCAGTTCGCGGCTGGGGTGAATAGCGACGTCGACGACTATGCGCGGGTCACGCGCGCAGAGTCGCCCCCGATGCGCACGGTGTCACCGGGCTGGAGCTGGCGGCCGCGGCGCACCTCGACCTCGCCGTTGACCGTGACATCGCCGTCGGCGATTGCCGCCTTGGCATCCGAGCCGCTGTCGATCAGCGACGCGAGCTTGAGGAACTGACCGAGGCGAATGAAGTCATCGCCGATCGGCACGTCGAACGTGGCCACGGAGGTCACGCTAGCGCCTAGGCGATCGGCGTCTGGGTAGCGCCCTAACATCAACCCATCATGGACGGCCGGTGGGTGCTGCACCTCGACATGGACGCGTTCTTCGCGTCTGTCGAGCAGCTGACCCGCCCGACGTTGCGGGGTAGGCCGGTGCTGGTCGGCGGCCTCGGCGGCAGGGGCGTCGTCGCAGGCGCCAGTTACGAAGCCCGCATGCACGGAGCCCGTTCGGCGATGCCGATGCACCAGGCGCGCAAGCTCGTCGGAGCCCCCGCGGTGGTGCTTCCGCCGCGTGGTGTGGTCTATGGGGTGGCCAGCCGTCGGGTGTTCGAGACCATCCGCGCGGCGATTCCTGTCCTGGAGCAGCTGTCGTTCGACGAGGCGTTCGGCGAGCCGGCCGAGCTCGTCGGCCACCCTGCCGGTGACGTCGAGCAGTTCTGTGAGGCGCTGCGGCAACGAGTCCATGACGTGACGGGCTTGGTGGCATCGGTGGGAGCGGGATCGGGCAAGCAGGTCGCCAAGATCGCGTCGGGTCTGGCTAAACCGGACGGTATCCGGGTGGTCGGACGCGATGAGGAACGTGCGCTGCTCGGCGGACTGCCGGTACGCAGGCTGTGGGGGATCGGCCCGGTCGCGGAGGAGAAGCTGCACCGGCTGGGCATCGAGACCATCGGCCAGTTCGCGGCGCTCAACGACGCCGAGGTCATCAGCATCCTCGGCGCCACAGTCGGTCTGGCACTGCACCGCCTTGCCCGCGGCATCGATGACCGGCCCGTTTCCGAGCGTGCCGACGCCAAACAGATCAGCGCCGAATCCACTTTCGCCACCGACCTGACGACGCTGGACCAACTCCGCGACGCGATCGGTCCGATCGGCGAGCATGCGCACCGCAGGCTTCGCGACGACGGTCGCGGTGCCCGCACCGTCACCGTCAAGGTCAGGAAGTCGGACATGAGCATCCTGACGCGGTCGGCGACGCTGCCGTCGGCTACCACCGACCAGGCCACTTTGATCGGCACCGCCAAGCGTCTCCTGCTCGATCCGATCGAGGTCGGCCCGATTCGTCTGCTCGGCGTCGGCTTCTCGGGGTTGACCGAGGTCAGTCAGGAGTCGTTGTTCCCGGACCTGGACCTCCTCGAAATGGCCGACGACACTCAGGAGTCCCCGGCAACGCCGTCGCCAACCCCTGCCACGGATGTGGCGATGTGGCGGGTCGGCGACGACGTCGCGCACCCGCGATACGGGCACGGCTGGGTGCAGGGCGCGGGCCACGGTGTGGTGACGGTGCGCTTCGAGACCAGGGCCAGCGGGCCGGGTCCGGTGCACACCTTCGCCGTCGATGAGGCAGAGCTCGTACGCGCCAATCCCGTCGACAGTCTGGTGTGGCCGGAGTTTGTCGCGGGACTGGGATATCGCGACTGACCGTGGGTCTCGCCCGCGCCCAAGTGTCGCGAGCGCGCAGTGGCGTACGCCGTGCGCTACATTCCTCAGCATGTCGGGAGCCTGCGGTGTACGCGGGTGAGCGCTCACGGGTGAACCCGCGCTCAGGTACACCCAGTTACTGTCGCCCACCATTTCCGTTGGCAGAGACTTGCTCATCGGGTGGCAGAAACCCGTCGCCCAGCTAACAGTGGCGCGCTCAGCCCCAGCGGGTGAACACCTCGCCCACCGGCTCTCCCGCGGCCAGGGCGGCCATCAACAGCACGCGGGCCTGCGCGGGCCGCAGCGACGGCACCACGACGGCACCAGCGTCGACCAATGCCCGGCCTGGTCCGTAGGACGCGTTGACGTGTCCGCCGGGGACTCGCGTCGACACCGCGACGGCCACCCCGGCGCTGCAGTGGCTGCGCACCGCGTCGACGACGGCGTCCGGCGCGTTGCCGGAGCCCAGCGCCTCCAGCACGATGCCGCGGGCTCCGGCGTCGACACAGGCATCGAGGGCCGCTGCGTCGCTGCCTGCATACAGGGCCACGACATCTACCCGGGGCGCGGACGTCGCGAAAACCGGACCAAGGGACGGTCGTGTCTTCTCGCCGCGTGGCTCGAAGCGTCCGTCGACCACCGTCCCGACGGCGGTGCCCGCGAAGCCCGTCAGGTCGACGGTGGCGACCTTCTGCAAGCCAAGCGGCTGCAACACGCGACCCGCGAAGCACACGACGACACCGAGGTTGCGCGCCGCAGGGCTGGCCGCCACGGTGAGGGCATCGCGCAGGTTGGAAGGCCCGTCGCCGTCAGGGGCGTCGGCGCTGCGCTGCGCTCCGGTCACGACGACGGGTGTGTGCCCGACGTGCACCAGATCCAGCCATAGCGCCGTCTCCTCCATGGTGTCCGTGCCGTGCGTGACGACGATCCCTTCGGCGTCGCCGGCATCGGTGCACGCCGTGGCGATCCGGTCCCAGTCCGCGGGCGTGAGCTGGGAGCTGTCGAGTTGCATCAGGTCGACGACGGTCGCGTCCACACCGGCCGTCAACTGCGCTCCTGTGCGCGTGGGGCGCTTCACGCCGTCGGCGCCGGTGCTGGTGGCGATGGTTCCGCCGGTGGTGATGACGACGAGGCGGACCATCGCCTGATCATGCCTGACGAAAACCAGCCGGGCGGCTGGGGGATGATGGTGCAGTGACCGACGAATCGTCGCCCGCGGGGCCCGACCTTGAGAAGAGTGCTGATCCCGCCGAACCGGCTGACGCCGTCGCCGCTCCCCCCAACGCAGACTCCGTGCCGGAGCGGCCCAAGCGCCGCATCCTGCTGCTGGTGTCTGTCGCCGCTGTGGTGCTCACGCTCGATGTCGTCACCAAGGTGTTGGCCGTCCACCTCCTGACTCCTGGCCAGCCCGTGGCCATCATCGGCGACACCGTCACGTGGACGCTGGTACGCAACCCGGGCGCCGCTTTCTCGATGGCCACCGGCTACACCTGGGTGTTGACGCTGGTCGCGATGACCGTCGTCGGCGGGATCATCTGGATGGGTCGGAGGCTCGTGTCGCCCTGGTGGGCGATCGGTCTCGGCATGATTCTCGGCGGCGCGATGGGCAACCTCGTCGACCGGATATTCCGGGCGCCCGGCCCGCTGCGCGGGTACGTCGTCGACTTCTTCTCGGTGGGCTGGTGGCCGGTGTTCAATGTGGCCGATCCATCTGTCGTCGGCGGCGCGATCTTCCTGGTGATCCTGTCGTTGTTCGGGTTCGACTTCGATGCCGTCGGTCGGCGAACCGCCGAATCCGACGGTCAGGCCGACGGTCACGCCGATGCCCCGGCCGACACGACCGCCCCCGAACCCAGCTGATGACGACACGATCAATGCCGGTTCCCGAAGGACTGGCCGGGATGCGGGTGGACGCAGGTCTGTCGCGGCTGCTCGGATTATCGCGCACCGCTGCCGCTAGCCTCGCCGAGGAGGGCGGCGTCGATCTGGACGGTGCGCCAGCCGGGAAATCCGATCGGCTGACCGCCGGCGCGTGGTTGGAGGTGCGACTGCCCGAAGCGCCCGCGCCGCTGGAGAACCGCGCCGAACTCGTCGAGGGGATGACCGTCCTGTACTCCGACGCCGACATCGTCGCCGTCGACAAACCAGCAGGGGTCGCGGCACACGCGTCGGTGGGCTGGACCGGGCCCACGGTGCTCGGTGGGCTGGCCGCCGCCGGCTACCGCATCACCACCTCCGGTGTAGCGGAGCGCCAGGGGATCGTGCAGCGCCTCGATGTCGGCACCTCGGGGGTGATGGTCGTGGCGATCTCCGAACGCGCCTACACCGTGCTCAAGCGCGCCTTCAAGGAACGCACCGTGGACAAGCGGTATCACGCTCTCGTACAAGGACATCCGGATCCCAGCAGCGGAACCATCGACGCGCCGATCGGCCGGCATCGCGGGCACGACTGGAAGTTCGCGGTGACCGAGGGTGGGCGCAACTCCGTCACCCACTACGACACCGTCGAGGCATTCGTCGCCGCCAGTCTGCTCGACGTGCACCTGGAAACGGGCCGTACCCACCAGATTCGGGTGCACTTCGCCGCACTGCACCACCCCTGCTGCGGTGACCTCACCTACGGTGCCGATCCGACGCTGGCGAAAAAGCTCGGGCTGGAACGGCAATGGCTGCACGCGCGGTCGCTGGCATTCACCCATCCCACTGAGGGCAGGCGTGTCGAGATCACCAGCCCGTACCCCGCCGATCTGCAACACGCACTGGACGTGCTGCGCCACCACGACGGGTGAGCGAGCCGGAGCCCGCTGAAGCCAACAGCAGAACCGGAGGCCTGCTGTTCGGGATGGGCGCCTACGGTGCGTGGGGCCTGTTTCCGGCGTTCTTCCCGCTGCTCAAACCCGCCAGCGCGGTCGAGGTGTTGGCGCATCGCATCGTGTGGACGCTGCTGCTGATGCTGGTGGTGGTCATCGCGGTCCGCCGACTCGGTGACCTGCGCACATTCACCAGCAGAACGTGGCTGCTGATGATCTGCGCGTCCGGCCTGATCTCGATCAACTGGGTCGTCTACATCTACGCCGTCAACAACAGCCATGTCGTCGACGCGGCGTTGGGCTATTTCATCAACCCGATGGTCAGCGTCGCGATCGGGGTGCTCATCTTCGGTGAGCGGCTCAACCGGGCGCAGCTGGTGGCCCTGGCGATCGCCGCCGTAGCGGTGACGGTCCTGACCGTCGAAGTGGGCACCGTCCCGTATATCGCGCTGGTCCTCGCGTGCTCGTTCGGGATGTACGGCGCCGTCAAGAAGGTAGTGCCCGTCGACCCCCGCGTGAGCGTCGGGCTCGAGGCCGGGATGGCCGCGCCGATCGCACTTGCCTATCTCGTGGTGCTGCAGGTGACCGGCCACAGCGAGTTCGGGAACAACGGCCCGTGGCACGTCGTCCTGACGGTCCTCTGCGGACCTCTCACCGCGATCCCGCTGCTGTTCTTCGCGGCGGCGGCGCAGCGGTTGCCGCTGGTGACGATGGGACTGCTGCAGTACAGCACCCCGGCCCTGCAGTTGACGTGGGGCGTGGTGGTCGGCCACGAACCGATGCCGCTGGGTCGCTGGATTGGCTTCGCGCTGATCTGGCTGGCGCTGGCCGTGTTCAGCGTCGACGCGATCTACCGGACCAGGCGGGCGCGCTCGGCCTCGCAGTCCGGTGCCGCAGTCACGGCGAAAGAACAGCGCGAAGTCGACACCAACTGAAATCCTTGTCGATCGGGGCAGAGCTCGATCGTCATCTCTGTGTCACACACACGAGAAAGGACATCACGATGCAGTACTGCCTGCTCATGCGTGACGAAGAACCTGGCAAGGGTGCACTGTGCGGCCGTCCCCGGTGGTGCTTTCGGTCACAACCAGCACACTCGCCTCAGTTGTCACAGCACTCGGCGAGTCTGACTGGGACACGTGCGCAAGACACGGCCCGACACGCCGATTTCTGTCGGTGGCCGACCCTAGACTGACGTGCCTATGAGTACCGCTGGCTCCTTCGCGCATCTGCATAACCACACCGAGTATTCGATGCTCGACGGTGCCGCAAAGATCAGCCCGATGCTTGCCGAGGCCCAGCGCCTGCAGATGCCCGCCATTGGCATGACCGACCACGGAAACATGTTCGGCGCCAGCGAGTTCTACAACGCCGCCACCACGGTGGGCATCAAGCCGATCATCGGAATCGAGGCCTACATCGCTCCGGCCTCGCGGTTCGACACCAAACGCGTGCTGTGGGGCGATCCCGGCCAGAAGGGCGACGACGTCGCTGGCACCGGTTCCTACACCCACATGACGATGGTCGCCGAGAATGCGATCGGCCTGCGCAACCTCTTCAGACTGTCGTCACTGGCGTCGTTCGAAGGGCAGCTCGGCAAATGGCCCCGCATGGACCTCGAGCTCATCGCCGAGCACTCCGAGGGCATCATCGCCACCACCGGCTGTCCGTCGGGTGAGGTCCAGACCCGCCTGCGACTCGGGCACGACCGCGAGGCGCTGGAAGCCGCAGCCAAATGGCGGGACATCTTCGGCGCGGAGAACTACTTCGTGGAACTGATGGACCACGGGCTGTCCATCGAGCGCAGGGTCCGCGACGGGTTGATCGAGGTCGGCCGCCAGTTGTCGATTCCCGCCCTGGCCACCAACGACTGCCACTACGTCACCCGGGAAGGCTCCCAGAACCACGAAGCGCTGCTGTGCATCCAGACCGGCAAGACGCTGTCGGACCCCAATCGATTCAGGTTCGACGGCGACGGCTATTACCTGAAGTCGGCCGCCGAGATGCGCCAGATCTGGGACGCCGAGGTGCCCGAGGCGTGCGACTCCACGCTGCTGATTGCCGATCGCGTGCAGTCCTACGCCGACGTGTGGGCCCAGAAGGACCGCATGCCGGTCTTCCCGGTGCCCGACGGACATGACCAGGCCTCGTGGCTGCTACATGAGGTCACCGAGGGCCTGTGGCGCCGTTTCCGCGGCGGCCCGGTACCCCAGGAGTACACCGACCGCGCTGCTTACGAGATTAAGGTGATCTGCGACAAGGGCTTCCCGTCGTACTTCCTGATCGTCGCCGACCTGATCAACTACGCCCGCTCGGTGGACATCCGGGTGGGGCCGGGCCGCGGGTCGGCCGCCGGTTCACTGGTGGCTTATTCGATGGGCATCACGAATATCGACCCGATCCCGCACGGGCTGCTGTTCGAGCGCTTCCTCAACCCGGAACGCCCGTCCGCCCCCGATATCGACATTGACTTCGACGACCGCCGCCGCGGTGAGATGCTGCGGTACGCCGCCAACAAGTGGGGCAGCGACCGGGTGGCCCAGGTCATCACGTTTGGCACCATCAAGACCAAAGCGGCGCTCAAGGATTCCGCGCGCGTGCACTACGGTCAACCCGGGTTCGCGATCGCCGACCGGATCACCAAGGCGCTGCCCCCGCCGATCATGGCCAAGGACATCTCCGTTTCGGGCATCACCGACCCAACCCATGAGCGGTACAAGGAGGCCGCCGAGGTCCGCGCTCTGATCGACACCGATCCCGACGTCCGCACCATCTACGAGACTGCCCGTGGCCTGGAGGGCCTGGTGCGTAACGCCGGCGTCCACGCCTGCGCGGTGATTATGAGTTCCGAGCCGTTGATCGACGCGATCCCGCTGTGGCGTCGGCCGCAGGACGGCGCCATCATCACCGGCTGGGACTATCCGTCGTGCGAGGCCATCGGTCTGCTGAAGATGGACTTCCTCGGCCTGCGCAACCTGACGATCATCGGCGACGCGATCGAGAACATCAAAGAAAACCGCGGAATCGACCTCGACCTGGAGTCGCTGTCGCTGGACGACCCCGCCGCCTACGAGCTGCTGGGCCGCGGCGACACCCTCGGCGTGTTCCAGCTCGACGGCGGTCCGATGCGCGATCTCCTGCGGCGCATGCAGCCTACCGAATTCAACGACATCGTGGCTGTGCTCGCGTTGTACCGCCCCGGTCCGATGGGCATGAACGCGCACAACGACTACGCCGACCGCAAGAACAACCGTCAGCCGATCAAACCCATCCACCCGGAGCTCGAAGAGCCGCTCAAAGACATCCTCTCCGAGACGTACGGTCTGATCGTCTACCAAGAGCAGATCATGCTCATCGCGCAGAAGGTCGCCGGCTACTCGATGGGTGAAGCCGATGCGCTGCGCAAGGCGATGGGTAAGAAGAAGCTGGAGGTACTCGAAGCCGAGTACCAGGGCTTCCAGGGGGGCATGACCGCCAGCGGCTTCTCCGAGAAGGCCGTGAAAGCGTTGTGGGACACCATCCTTCCGTTCGCCGGATACGCGTTCAACAAATCGCATGCCGCCGGTTACGGGCTGGTGTCCTACTGGACCGCTTACCTCAAGGCCAACTATCCGGCCGAGTACATGGCCGGGCTGCTCACCTCCGTGGGTGACGATAAGGACAAGGCCGCGGTCTACCTCGCCGACTGCCGCAGGCTCGGCATCACGGTGTTGCCGCCCGATGTCAACGAGTCGGGCCTCAACTTCGCCTCGGTGGGCACTGACATCCGGTTCGGTCTCGGTGCCATCCGCAACGTCGGCGCCAATGTCGTCGGCTCGCTGATCTCTACCCGGACAGAGAAGGGCAAGTACGCCGACTTCTCCGACTACCTCAACAAGGTCGACATCGCCGCCTGCAACAAGAAGGTGACGGAATCCCTGATCAAGGCAGGCGCTTTCGACTCCCTCGATCATCCGCGCAAGGGCCTGTTCCTGGTGCACACCGACGCCGTCGACTCGGTGCTGGGCACTAAGAAGGCCGAGGCGATGGGTCAGTTCGACCTCTTCGGGGGCGGCGACGACAGCGCGGGTACCGATGCCGTATTCACGATCAGGGTTCCCGACGAGGAATGGGACGACAAGCACAAGCTGGGTCTCGAACGCGAGATGCTGGGCCTCTACGTCTCGGGTCACCCGCTCAACGGTGTGGCGCATCTGTTGACGGCACAGGTAGATACGCAGATCCCGGCCATCCTCGACGGCGATGTCGCCAACGACACGCAGGTCAGGGTGGGCGGCATCCTGGCGTCGGTGAACCGCAGGGTGAACAAAAATGGCTTGCCTTGGGCGTCAGCCCAATTGGAGGACCTGACCGGTGGTATCGAAGTGTTGTTCTTCCCGCAGACGTACTCGGCGTTCGGTGCCGAGATCGCCGACGACGCCGTCGTGCTGGTGAGCGCCAAGGTGGCCATCCGCGACGACCGGATCTCCCTGCTCGCCAACGACCTTGTGGTTCCGGACTTTTCGAGCGCCCAGGTCGACCGGCCGTTGGCGGTTAGTCTGCCGACGCGGCAGTGCACCGTCGACAAGGTCAGCGCGCTGAAGCAGGTTCTGGCCCGTCATCCCGGAATGTCGCAGGTGCATCTGCGCCTGATCAGCGGCGCGCGGATCACCACGCTCGAACTCGATGAGTCGTTGCGTGTGACGCCGTCGTCGGCGCTCATGGGTGATCTCAAGGCCCTGCTCGGGCCTGGTTGCCTGGGCGCTTAGTCTGTCCCGATGCCCCGGCTGAGTGCGTGGCGGTTCGTCACCACCTTCGGCGTCGTCAGCTTGCTCGCCGACGTCGTGTACGAGGGCGCACGGTCCATCACCGGTCCGCTGCTCGCGTCGCTGGGAGCCACAGCACTGGTGGTCGGGGTGGTGACCGGCGTCGGCGAAGCCGCGGCGCTGCTGCTGCGACTGGTTTCCGGCCCGTTGACCGACCGCACCGGACGATTCTGGACGTGGACCATCTCGGGTTACGTGCTGACGGTAGCGACGGTGCCGTTCCTCGGTCTCGCCAGCGGGCTGTGGGTGGCGTCGGCGCTAATCACCGCCGAACGGGCGGGAAAGGCGATCCGTAGCCCCGCCAAAGACACGTTGCTCTCGCATGCCGCCGCTGTCACGGGCCGAGGCCGTGGGTTCGCGGTGCACGAGGCGATGGACCAGATCGGTGCGCTCGCGGGGCCGTTGGCGGTGGCCGGTCTGCTGATCGTCTTCGACGGCTCGTACGGGCCGACCTTGGCGTTGCTCGCGATTCCCGGACTCGGCGTCGTCGCCCTGTTGCTGTGGTTGCGCGCCAAGGTGCCCGATCCGGCGGGCTACGAGATCAGTAGCGACGACGAGACTGCGGCCCGCGAGCGGATATCGTTGGCACGCAGCGGACGTGGGCTGCCACGGGCGTTCTGGGTGTACTCGGGCTTCTCGGCTGTGACGATGTTCGGATTCGCCACCTTCGGAGTCCTGTCGTTCCATCTCGTGGAGCGCGGACTGTTTCCGGCCGCGCTCGTGCCGGTGATCTATGCGGCGGCGATGGTGACTGACGCGGTCGCTGCTCTGATCACGGGTTGGGCGTACGACCGGGTGGGTGGGCAGGTGCTCATCGTGCTGCCGTTGTTGGCAGCAGCCGTCCCTGTAATAGCCTTCACCGACAGTCGGCCCCTTGTGGTGTGCGGGGCCTTGGTGTGGGGGGCGGCGCTGGGAATCCAGGAGTCGACGCTACGCGCCGTCGTGGCCGACCTTGTTGAACCAGGCAGGCGCGCAACCGCTTACGGCATCTACGCGGCAGTGCTCGGTGTCGCGATCGCGGGCGGAGGCGTGTTGACAGGCGCCCTCTACGAGGTGTCGATACCGCTGCTCGTCGGTGTGGTTGTCGCGGTCCAGTTCGTGGCGATGGCGATGATTCCCGTCCTGCGCAGCAGTGGCAGGCCCGTCAACCGAGCACGTTGACCGCGCGGGACACCACCAGCACCAGCGTCGACAGACCCACCGCAGCCTGGACCGTCATCATCGCCTTGGCCCATCTGGTCAGCGGCATCGTATCAGTCGGGGAGAACGCCGTGACGTTCGTGGTGGAGACGTACAAGTAGTCGAGGAACAGCGGACGCCAGTGCGGGGGAGCGAGTTCGGGGTTGCCCATCTGCGGGAACATGAAGTCGGGGTGACGCTGCTCGACGTTACAGCGAGCGATCGGTCCGCCTGAGTCGAGTTCCCAGTACCAGATGCCAAAGGCGATGATGTTTGTGACGAATATTGCTGTGCCGCTACCGAACAGGATCGCTGGGTCGTTGCTCACCTGGCCGGTCAGGATCTGGTAGGCCAGGCGGACGGCTGATCCTGTGTTGTCGATGGTGATGGCGCCCAGCAGGATTCGAATGGCGACTTTCCCGTACCGGGTGCGGCGCGACATCGTAAGCGGGTTGATGACGACCAACGTCACCAGCAGCAACGCTTCCATGGTCACCAGTGGCCAGGAGGGCACCAGACGATAGCGGCCGGGGATGACCAGCTGGAGGGCCATCGCTGCGATGAGTGCCAGCACGACGGGCAAGTTGCTCTCGGGGTTGCCAGTCCGAAGCCACGACGGGACGTGGTGTCCCGTGTGCTGAGGGCCGGTTTGCTCTTCGGGCATGGGAACAGTCTGTACGTGCGGGCTCTGCCGACGGCGGCAGACACGTCGGATAGCAGGGATTCAGTTCGACTGACTCAACGTCGGCTTCTGCCCGAGGATGGGTCCATGGCAGATGACAGCTGGGAACTCTCGCGGCACCTGAGTGTGTGGATCGCAGTGACGGCCGGGGCGGCCTACGAGTACATGGCCGATGTGCGGAACTTGCCGACGTGGGCGGCCGGGCTCGCGGGAGGCGAACCCCAGGATGCGGGTGACCACTGGGTAGTGGACTCGCCGATGGGTCAGGTCCAGGTGGAGTTCGCACCCCCGAATGAGTACGGGGTGCTCGATCACGTCGTCACCATGCCCACCGGTGAGGCGATGAACAACCCACTACGGGTGCTGCCCGCGGGCGCCGTCTGCGAAGTGGTGTTCACGGTTCGGCGGCGCCCAGGAATGACCGATGAGGAGTTCGAAGCGGACGTCGCCGCAGTCGGGAGCGACCTGCAGACGTTGAAGGGCGTGTTGGAAGCCCCGCGAGACGGCTCGCCCGATCAGTCGTCGCATTGAGCGTCAGTCTTCTGGATGAAAGATCGAGAAGCCTAGCCAGACCACCGTGGCTGCGCCTGCTGCACCGAGGACGGCGGGAGCTGCGCTGGTGGTGGCGACTCCAACGATGAGCAATACCGCGAGGCCCACCGCGAGGGCGACCACTTTGTACAGCGGCCACGGCACGCCAGCAATGGAGATCTCCCCGTTGCTGATTTGGGGGAGGGCGACCCTGTTAGCTGTGCTCATCTGACGACGATAGCCCGTATCCAAGATTTCGGCTAGCCGAAACGCCGGTTGTGGGATTGCTTCAGGTACCGAAGGCACCAAGCTCACAGGCAGGCCGGTGATCCTGCCCACGACCATCGGTGCCAAGTCCGGAAGGTCCGCTAGAGGCGCCACTGATGCGCGACGAGCACGGCGAGTACGCGGTCGTCGCATCTATGACGCGCGTGAGGTATTGGGCGACACGAAGGCGCAGTGGTCCGAGCGCGCGCTCGAGACCTGGCCCGACTATCCCGACACCAGAAGACCGAGCGTCAGCTCCCGGTCTTCGTCCTCACCCCCGTGCAGTAGTCAGGCGTCCCGGTGGCACCATTGACCGGTGTCCGCCGAATACGCCAGTAGTCGATCGCCGCTTCGCGCGGCCGTACAGAATTCGCCGCTCACCGCGGCAGACATCGACGCGGCCGCGGCACGAATTTCCTCAGTGGTGGCGCGCAGCCCGCTGCAGCTCAGTGAGCGCCTGTCCCACGCGACCGGCGCCACGGTTTACCTCAAGCGCGAGGATCTGCAGGTCGTCCGCTCGTACAAACTGCGTGGTGCCTACAACCTGTTGATGCAGCTTTCTGAGGCCGAGCTCGCCTCAGGCGTGGTGTGTTCCTCGGCCGGCAACCACGCGCAGGGGTTCGCGCTGGCTTGCAAATCGATGGGCGTGCACGGCAGGGTTTATGTACCTGCGAAGACGCCCAAACAGAAGCGGGATCGGATCCGCTATCACGGCGGTGAGTTCATCGAATTGATCGTGGGCGGCTCCACTTACGACCTCGCGGCAGCGGCCGCTCTCGACGACGTGGCCCGCACCGGTGCCACGCTGGTTCCGCCCTACGACGACCTGCGGACGATGGCCGGGCAGGGCACCATCGCCGCCGAGATCCTCGCCCAACTCGACGTCGAGCCGGATCTGGTGATCGTCGCGGTCGGCGGCGGGGGGTGCATCTCGGGTATCACCACCTACCTCACCGAACGCACGTCGAGGACGCAGGTGCTCGGTGTCGAGCCCGCGGGTGCGGCGGCGATGCTGGCGGCGCTGGCCGCTGGCGGGCCGGTGACGCTGACCGAAGTCGACCAGTTCGTCGACGGCGCGGCGGTCGCGCGGGCTGGCGAGCGGCCGTTCCAGGTGCTGGCGGCCGCGGGCGAGATGGTGTCGGTCACCGCGGTCGACGAGGGTGCGGTGTGTACCGCGATGCTCGATCTATATCAGAACGAAGGCATCATCGCCGAGCCCGCGGGTGCGCTGTCGGTGGCAGGCATGACGGAGACCGACATCGTGCCGGGTTCCACTGTGGTGTGTCTGATCTCCGGCGGTAACAACGACGTGTCCCGTTACGGCGAGGTGCTGGAGCGGTCATTGGTGCATCTTGGCCTCAAGCACTATTTCCTGGTGGACTTCCCGCAGGAACCCGGTGCGCTGCGTCGCTTCCTGGACGGAGTGCTGGGACCGAACGACGACATCACGCTGTTCGAATACGTCAAGCGCAACAACCGCGAGACGGGCGAAGCACTGGTGGGCATCGAGATGGGATCCGCCTCAGATCTGGCAGGCCTGCTGGCACGCATGCGCGGATCAGAATGCCACGTTGAGCTTCTGGAGCCGGGCTCGCCGACCTACCGCTACCTGACCTGACGCGGACGTCGCCGACGCAGCGCGTCAGCATCCGGCCCGATTCGAGCTCTGGTGCGGAAAAGAACTGTGATACCGAAGAAGGCGGCCGCTGTAAGGGCCGTCAGCAGAGACAATTGGGTTGCGTCCCGCCGCCCGAACCGGAAGGACCTGCTTGTGCCTGTAAGCCTGAGTAAAGGCGGCAACATCTCACTCACCAAAGTGGCCCCGCAGTTGACCGCGGTGTCGGTGGGGTTGGGTTGGGACACCCGCACGACAACTGGCACGGACTTCGACCTGGACTCGAGCGCGATCGGGCTCGGCGCTGACAGGAAGGCGCCGGGCCAGGAGTACTTCGTTTTCTTCAACAATCTTCGGACACCGGACGGCTCGATCGAGCACCAGGGCGACAACCTGACCGGTGAAGGTGAAGGCGACGACGAGGTCATCAAGGTGGACCTCGCCGCAGTTTCTCCCTCGATCGAGACCGTCGCCTTCGCCGTCGCGATCTACGACGCGGATGCGCGGTCGCAGTCGTTCGGCCAGGTCCGCAGTGCCTACATCAGGGTCGTCGATCAGGCGAACGGAAACGAGTTGGCGCGCTACGACCTCTCCGAGGACGCCTCGACCGAAACCGCGATGGTGTTCGGTGAGCTGTACCGCAGCGGAGCCGAGTGGAAGTTCCGCGCCGTTGGACAGGGCTACGTGTCAGGTCTGGCAGGCATAGCGCGCGATTTCGGCCTCAACGTCTAGCCGGGCTTTGCCCCATCCCGACGGGCATGTTGGCTGGTGGGGTTAAGGGAGCTTCGGCCCGGACGGGATGAAGACCCTGGTCGAAACGTGTCGATCGGGTGTATGAACCGCCTGTAGCGGTTTGTGGGTCGTTGCCGACCGCCCGTCCGGACCGGAGCCCATCATGACCGTAGCGCGCAGTGCCGGCGACGTCTTGTCCGATCACACGGTGTTGGAGATCGAGTCGATCGACCGGATGTATCTCAACGTGTGGGTGCCGCGGCTGGCCTACGGCGCCGGGGTGCAGGGCTTCTTCGTCGGTCACCGCGGCCACCACTTCGCCTCGACCGCGCTGATGGACCCGATGACCAAGGCGTTCGTCGCCGACATCCGCGGTTTCGTCGCTGCGCGGGGCCTGGAGTTGGTGTCATTCGGCAAGGAACGCAAAGACGACGTGGCCCAGGAGTTTTTGGCCCGGTTCAGCGGCGCCGAGGGCGTGTTGTTCGTCGGGCGGGCGCAGGAGAAGGCGCTGGTGTGGCGCACCC
>JBPPMS010000106.1:0-15536 GCA_051306175.1 Mycobacterium sp.
ACGAGTTGTATTCTAACACAAAGGAAGTCGGCCAGGGAACAGTCTCGACATTGTGTTCAACGCCACTTTCCAACCCTGTGTACCGGTCCCCGATTCACCTCCTCTCTCGCTGGAGATGTTGCGCAAACCGAGGTACAGCAACTTCATCGCGGCGTCCTTGTCGGGGAAGTGACCGCGGTTCTTGGTGATCTTGCGGAGCTGGAAGTTGATCGACTCGATCGGATTAGTCGTCCTCAAATGGACCCAATGCTCGGCGGGGTACTTGTAGAACTCCAGCAGCACGTCGGCGTTGTCGACGATCTTGGCGACCGCCTTGGGGTACTTTGCACCGTAGTCGACCTCGAAGGCCTTGATCGCGACCTGGGCGTGATCGACGTCCTCGGCGTTTTAGATCTCCCGCATCGCCGCCAACGCGCCCGGATGAGCCGATTTCGGCAGCGCAGCAAGGACATTGGCCTGCACATGGAACCAACAGCGCAGCTCGCGGGTAGCCGGGAACACCTCCCGCACCGCCTTCCAAAACCCCAGCGCGCCGTCGCCGACGGCCAGCACCGGCGCGGTCATCCCGCGACGTCGACACGACCGCAGCAGATCGGCCCACGATTCGGTGGACTCCCGTTAGCCGTCGGCCAGCGCGACGAGCTCCTTGCGGCCATCAGAACGCACGCCGATCATCACCAGCAAGCAGAGCTTCTCCTGCTCGAGGCGGACCGTGAGGTGGATGCCGTCGACCCACAGATAGACGTAGTCGGTGCCCGACAGATCGCGCTGACCGAAAGCCGTGGCCTCGTCCTGCCATTGGGAGGTCAGCCGGGTGATCGTCGTCGCCGACAGGCCCGCACCCGAGCCCAGGAACTGCTCCAAGGCTGGCCCGAAGTCACTGGTGGACAAGCCGTGCAGGTAGAGCAGCGGCAGCACTTCGGTCATCTGCGGGGACTTGCGCGACCACGCCGGCAGGATCGCCGAGGAGAACCGTTGCCGCTCAGAGGTATCGGCGTCGACGCGCTTGTCGTTGACCCGCGGCGCAGTCACCGTCACCGCGCCCGCCGCGGTCAGCACCTCACGCTCGTGGTGATAGCCGTTGCGGACCACCAGCCGACGCCCGTTCTCGTCGACCTCCCCGGCGTGGGCGTCGATGTAGGCGGCGACCTCGGCGGCCAACGCCGCCGCCAGCATCTGCCGGGCACCGTCGCGGACGATCTCATCGAGCAACGACCGCGACCCACCAGCGCCCTCGTTGGATGAAACGGAGTCGTGAACTACCTTGAGCATGGGCGTACCTTCCCGAACCAGCGCGCCAACGCCGGCTCTTGATCAGACCTACGAGAACTTTCAGATCATCCTCGGGAAGGTGCGCCCACTCACGCCGCCTCGCCGAGGCTCATCCACAGGTTCTGATCATTACTCCCCCGCGGTCGCGAGACCCGCTCCTCCTCTTGCTGGCGCTTGAATGCGCGCTCGTTCCTGAATTTGAAGAATCCGACAACAGCGGTCGCCACCGCCAGGCAGCCGGCCAGAAGGCGGATCCCAACGAGCCAATTCCCCGGCGGAATGAGACTGACCGCAAAGGTGGCGGCCGCGGTCAGACCAGCCAGCGCCGTCAGCGCGAAGTTGAAGGCGACCGCCCGGTCCTTGACAGCCTTCGTCTGCTCCACCCCCACCGCGGCAGCATCTCACACAGGGCCGACGTAACCGAGCAATGAATACCTACCCGCGCACTGTCGAATCCGTCCTGCCACCGCACGGCACGCGAGTTCGAATCTCTTGGCACACTGTTGGCACAACGGGGGTTTTGAAATCGACTAAAAATTTCGGCCTTAAGCCTCTGAACAGGCCTTTTGATGGTGGGCGCGACAGGTATCGAACCTGCGACCGCTGGTGTGTAAAACCAGAGCTCTACCACTGAGCTACACGCCCCGGCGGGCGTGCAATCACACGCCCGTGCCCGGGCAGGCTACAACGCGAAGCCGCCGACAGTGAAATCCGAATCAGGCTTCCACGGCCGCCAGCGCGTCGATCCACACCGCTTGGTCGCGGGCTTCGCCGGGCTGCTTGCACTCCGCGAACCGGATAGTCCCCGAGCGGTCCACGACGAACGTCCCTCGGTTGGCCACCCCCGCAACATCGTTGAACACCCCGTAGGCCTGCGCCACTGCGCCGTGCGGCCAGAAGTCCGAGAGCACCGGAAAGGTGAAGCCGCTCTGGGCGGCCCAGACCTTATGGGTCGGCGGCGGGCCGACAGAGACCGCCAACGTCGTCGTGTCGTCGGTGTCGTATTCAGAGCGCCTGTCCCGGATTTCGTCGAGCTCGCCCTGACATATCCCGGTGAACGCGAGAGGGAAGAACACCAGCAGCACGTTCTTCTTGCCCTGGAAATCGCTGAGCGTGATGCGCTGGCCATTCTGGTCCTTGAGGGTGAAATCCGGGCTTGGGGCGCCCGCAGTCAGCGTCAACGTCGAGGAGCCGAGCGCGACTTGGGCTGAACCAGACGGCTCGCGCTCCAGTCACCGAGGTTGGCCGACGACGTCTGCATCAGCCCAGCGGTCGGGGCGGATTCTGCGATCTCGGCGGGCAGTACATGGCTCGGCTTACCGGTCTTCGGGGTCAGCACCCAGATGACGCCGTCGTCGGCGAGCGGCGTGATGGCATCCATCAGCGCGTCCACCAAGTCGCCGTCGCCGTCGCGCCACCAGAGCAGCACGACATCGATCACTTCGTCGGAGTCTTCGTCGAGGAGTTCACCGCCGCAGGCGTCTTCGACATCAGCGCGGATGTCGTCGTCGGTGTCCTCGTCCCAGCCCACTTCCTGGATCACCTGATCGCGCTGAATGCCCAACTTGCGGGCATAATTCGGGGCGGCATCGGATCCCCGGTCGCTTTCATCCTGCCCGCTGGCACCCGCCGCGACCACCTTATGCCCCTCCTCATCCCTCAATACGCCGACACCTTCTCGACCTATCGTCGCATGCCCTTCCCGGCCCGCAGCGCCAGGCGGGCAGCTTGCCCCACTACGTGGCGTCGCAGAGCGCTAATGCATCCTCTTTTGCAGCGTTCAAACTGTCGATCGCGGCGTTGAATGCGTCGGTCCCCTGGTCCTGCGCGATACTCGTCGCGACGCCGCGCGCAGCCTCGACCCACCGATTGAACGCGTCGACGAAGTTCTGCGGGACCTCAGGGCCAATACTCGCGGCCACCTGATCGGCGCTGGAGTTCAGCCGGTCGACCGCGGTTCCCGCCTTCGAGTTGACATCTGCTTGCGGGGCGTTGTTGTTGAACGCGTCGACGTAGGTGTTGACCGCCGTGATCGCCTCAGACCCCGTCACATTCAACGTGTCGCAGGAACTGTGGATGGCCGCGGTGGTGACCGACTCGAGCCGCTCTGATTCACGAGCACTCGACGTTGCCTCGGAAGCCGAGATCGACTCGGACACCGACGTCCGAAAGGACGGGGCGTCTTGGGAGTTCGCCGACGGCGATCCTTCGGTGACGCTGGTGCAGCCCACCACGACCATGGCCGTCATCGCCACGCAACTCGCTAGAACGCCGCCGAGCCGCAGTCGCGGGGTGGTCAGCAATCGGCTCCGCACAGGCGAGAGGTTACCGCCTCACGGGACACATCGCCGACGGTATCTGAATTCGGTTTCCAAGCGGTCGAGGTGGACGGGGATTGCAGCACTACGCACGCGATCAACCCCAGTGCGGCACGATAGGGATACGGCGCGGCCCGCGGAACCGCGGTCCAGCCGCGGGTGATCTACGCAGGATCGCCCACCGCAACCGAGGAGCGGAACGTTGACCACCGAGTTCGTGCGCCAAGACCTGGCCAAAAACTCAAGTACCGCAAACGAATCAGACCGCGTCCGCGTGATCCGTGACGGCGTGGCTTCCTACCTACCAGATATCGACCCGGACGAGACGGGCGAGTGGCTCGAGTCGTTCGACGACCTCGTGGCGCGCTCGGGTCCGGCCCGGGCCCGCTATCTGATGCTGCGACTGCTAGAGCGCGCAGGCGAACAACGCGTCTCCATCCCCGCGCTGACGTCCACCGACTACGTCAACACGATCCCCACCGAGCTGGAGCCCTGGTTCCCCGGCGACGAGGACGTCGAGCGTCGGTACCGCGCCTGGATCCGGTGGAACGCCGCGATCATGGTGCATCGGGCACAGCGTCCCGGAGTTGGCGTTGGCGGCCACATCTCCACCTACGCGTCGTCAGCCGCGCTCTACGAAGTGGGGTTCAACCATTTTTTCCGCGGCAAGAGCCATCCCGGCGGCGGCGATCAGGTGTTCATCCAGGGGCACGCCTCCCCCGGTATCTACGCGCGGGCATTCCTTGAGGGACGTCTGTCCGCTGATCAGATGGACGGCTTCCGCCAGGAGCACAGCCACCCCGGCGGCGGCCTGCCGTCGTATCCGCACCCCAGGCTGATGCCCGATTTCTGGGAATTCCCGACGGTGTCGATGGGCCTCGGCCCGATGAACGCGATCTACCAGGCCCGCTTCAACCACTATCTGCACGACCGGGGCCTCAAAGATACCTCGGACCAGCACGTGTGGGCGTTCCTCGGCGACGGCGAGATGGACGAGGCCGAGAGCCGCGGTCTGACGCACATGGCGTCGCTGGAGGCGCTGGACAACCTGACGTTCGTCATCAACTGCAACCTGCAGCGCCTCGACGGACCGGTGCGGGGCAACGGCAAGATCATCCAGGAACTGGAGTCGTTCTTTCGGGGTGCCGGCTGGAACGTCATCAAGGTCATCTGGGGCCGCGAATGGGACGCGCTGCTGCACGCCGACCGCGACGGCGCCCTGGTGAACCTGATGAACACCACACCCGACGGTGATTTCCAGACCTACAAGGCCAACGACGGCGGCTACGTGCGTGACCACTTCTTCGGTCGCGACCCGCGGACCAAGGCACTGGTCGAGCCGATGACCGACGCCGAGATCTGGAATCTCAAGCGCGGCGGCCACGACTACCGCAAGGTGTACGCCGCCTACCGGGCCGCGATGGAACACAAGGGTCAGCCGACCGTGATCCTGGCCCACACCATCAAGGGCTACACCCTGGGCAAGCACTTCGAAGGCCGCAATGCCACCCACCAGATGAAAAAGCTTGCGCTGCAAGACCTCAAGGATTTCCGCGATACCCAGCGAATCCCGGTCAGCGACGCGGAGCTGGAGGAGAATCCCTACCTGCCGCCGTACTACCACCCGGGGCCGGATGCACCGGAGATCCGCTACCTGCTGGATCGGCGCCGCACGCTCGGTGGGTTCCTGCCGGAGCGGCGCAACAAGTCCAAGGTACTGCCGCTGCCCGCCCGAGACGCCTACAAAGCGTTGAAGAAGGGCTCGGGCAATCAGGAGGTCGCCACCACTATGGCGACGGTGCGTACCTTCAAAGAGTTGTTGCGCGACAAGCAGATCGGGCCGCGGCTTGTTCCGATCATCCCCGACGAAGCGCGCACCTTCGGGATGGACTCGTGGTTCCCGAGCCTCAAGATCTACAACCGCAACGGCCAGCTCTACACCGCCGTGGACGCCGAGTTGATGTTGGCGTACAAGGAAAGCGAAACCGGTCAGATCCTGCACGAGGGCATCAACGAGGCCGGCTCCACCGCATCGTTCACCGCCGTCGGCACGTCGTACTCGACGCACAACGAGCCGATGATCCCGATCTACATCTTCTATTCTATGTTCGGTTTCCAACGCACCGGCGACGGGTTCTGGGCCGCGGCCGATCAGATGGCCCGCGGATTCGTCCTGGGTGCCACCGCCGGTCGCACCACGCTGACGGGCGAGGGTCTGCAGCACGCCGACGGCCACTCTCTGTTGCTGGCTGCCACCAATCCCGCTGTGGTGAGCTACGATCCGGCGTTCGCCTACGAGATCGCGCACATCATCGAGAGCGGCCTGAGTCGGATGTACGGCCAGGACCCGGAGAACATCTTCTTCTACATGACCATCTACAACGAGCCGTACGTCCAGCCCAAGGAGCCGGACGACCTCGACACCGAAGGCCTCCTGAAGGGCATCTACCGCTACCGCGCGGCCACGAGCAAGCGCAGCAACGTCGCGCAGATCCTGGCCTCCGGCGTGGCGATGCCCGAGGCGCTGCGCGCGGCCGACCTGCTGGCCGAGGAGTGGGACGTGGCCGCCGACGTGTGGTCGGTGACGAGTTGGGGCGAACTCAACCGCGACGGCGTGACGGTGGAGAAGGAGATGCTGCGCCACCCCGGCAAGCCGGCGCGCACGCCGTACCTCACCCAGGTGCTCGCCAATTCGGCAGGACCCGTGGTGGCGGTGTCGGACTGGATGCGCGCGGTCCCCGAACAGATTCGGCCCTGGGTCCCCGGCACCTACGTCACGCTGGGCACCGACGGGTTCGGCTTCTCCGACACCCGCCCTGCGGCGCGTCGGTACTTCAATACCGATGCCGAGTCGACGGTGGTCGCGGTGCTCGCCGCGCTGGCGCGCGACGGCGAGATCGATCCGTCCGTCGCGGCGGCGGCCGCCGATGAGTACAAGATCGACGACGTGATGGCGGCGGGCGTCTCGTTCAAGGACACCGGTAGCGCCTGACGCCATTAGCGATAACAACCAGAAACTGGGCGTAGCTTTTAGGGATGACCGACAAGGGGTTCGTGCCCCCCAGTTCCACCGTGGGACTGCTGGAGAACTTGCCGGACTCGTTACTGCGGCGACTCAAGCAGTACTCCGGGCAGCTGGCCACCCAGGCGGTGCGGGTGATGGAGGAGCGTCTGCCGTTCTTCGTCGACCTGGAAGCCTCCCAACGCGCCAGTGTGCACCTGGTGGTGCAGACCGCGGTCGTCAACTTCGTGGAATGGATGCGCGATCCACAGAGCGACGTCGGCTACACCGTGCAGGCCTTCGAGGTGGTCCCCCAGGACCTGACGCGACGGATAGCTCTGCGCCAGACCGTCGACATGGTCCGCGTGACCATGGAGTTCTTCGAGGAAGTGCTGCCGCTGCTGGCCCGCTCCGACGAGCAACTGGTGGCACTGACGACGGGCATCCTGCGCTACAGCAGGGACCTGGCGTTCGCGGCAGCGTCCGGATACGCCGACGCCGCCGAGGCCCGCGGTTCGTGGGACAGCCGGATGGAGGCCAACGTGGTCGACGCCGTGGTGCGCGGCGACACCGGCCCGGAACTGCAGTCGCGGGCGGCCGCTCTCAACTGGGACACCACCGCTTCTGCCACCGTCGTCGTCGGCACACCTCACCCGGACCGCGTCGCCTTCGCGAGCGAGGACGTGCGAGAGGTATCCGCCCGCCACGGGCGGGCTGCGCTCACCGACGTGCACGGCACCTGGCTGGTGGCGATCCTGTCCGGCCCGCTGTCGCCCACCGACCCGTTCTTCGGCGAGCTGCTGGAGGCATTCGACGACGGTCCGGTGATCATCGGGCCCACCGCATCGTCGTTGTCGGGTGCCCATGTCAGCGCTGCCGAGGCCATTGCGGGAATGAACGCCGTCGCGGGCTGGAGTGGCGCTCCCCGTCCAGTACCGGCGCGTGAACTGCTCCCCGAACGCGCCCTGCTCGGCGATCAGTCGGCGGTGGCGGCGCTACAGGTCGACGTGATGCGCCCGCTGGCCGACGCGGGACCCGCTCTGACCGAGACGCTGGACGCGTACCTCGACTCGGGAGGCGCGATCGAAGCTTGCGCCCGGAAGTTGTTCGTTCATCCAAACACTGTTAGGTACCGTCTGCGGCGCATCACAGACTTCACAGGCCGAGACCCGACGATTCCGCGGGACGCGTACGTGCTGCGGGTCGCGTCGACCCTCGCCAGGCTAAGCCCAATCAGCCCAGTTCGTGAGCCCGGTCACACCAGTTCGGAGAGTGACAACTAGGTAACACATTGCGACACGGTTGCGATGGCATCGCATCACATGCGGTTTTGTGGACTGTCCACAAAAAGATAAGACAAGGTTCATAATCTCTTACACCGCGAAAACCCGTCTTCACAGTGTTCTCAATCCCGTGCCCCTTGACCCTGTACCCCCTGCAGTTGCATTCCTCGCGCCGGGACAGGGTTCGCAGACCCCGGGCATGCTGGCGCCCTGGCTTGAGCTTCCTGGTGCTGCCGACCGTGTCTCGGCGTGGTCGCAGATCAGCGGACTGGATCTGGAGCGCCTGGGCACCACCGCGACGGCCGAGGAGATCACCGACACCGCCGTCACCCAACCGCTCGTCGTCGCGCTCACGCTGCTGGCGTACGAGGAACTGACCAAGCGCGGTCTGCCCCCACACGATGTGATCGTCGCGGGCCACTCCGTCGGCGAGATCGCCGCCTACGCCATCGCGGGCGTCATCTGCGCCGACGACGCCGTGTCGCTGGCCGCCACCCGCGGCGCCGAGATGGCCAAGGCGTGCAAGAGCGAGGCCACCGGCATGGCGGCCGTCCTCGGGGGTGACGAGACGGACGTGCTCGCCGCGCTCAGCGATCTCGATCTGGTTCCCGCCAACCGCAACGCCGCAGGCCAGATCGTGGCAGCTGGCCGCCTCGACGCACTCGCCAAGCTGGCGGAGAACCCGCCCGCCAAGGCCAGGGTGCGCCAGCTGGCCACCGCAGGCGCCTTCCACACCCAGTTCATGTCGTCCGCCCTCGAGGGCTATTCAGCGGCGGTGTCGACCACCTCCACCTCTGAGCCCACCGCAACGCTGCTGTCGAATTCAGACGGTCAGCCGGTACAGTCCGCGGCTGACGCGATGGAGAAGCTCGTTGCTCAGCTCACCCGGCCGGTCCGCTGGGAACTGTGCACCGCGACCATGCGCGAGCGTGGCGTCATCGCGGTGGTGGAGTTCCCCCCTGCGGGCGCCTTGGCCGGGATCGCCAAGCGCGAACTCAAGGGCACCCCGAACCATGCCGTCAAGACTCCGGCCGAGCTCGACCCCGTCACCACGCTCTGACCCCTGTTCGAACCCCGCCGCACTGACACCAAAAAACTTTCTCACCTAGAGAAATATGAAAAATGAAGGGAGCCACCCTGTGGCCGCCAGCCAGGATGAAATCATCGCCGGTCTTGCCGAGATCATCGAAGAGGTGACGGGCATCGAGCCTTCCGAGGTCACCCCCGAGAAGTCGTTCGTCGATGACCTGGACATCGACTCGCTATCGATGGTCGAGATCGCAGTGCAGACCGAGGACAAGTACGGCGTGAAGATCCCTGACGAGGACCTCGCGGGCCTGCGCACCGTCGGTGACGTCGTCGACTACATCCAGAAGCTCGAAGAAGAAAACCCCGAGGCTGCCGCAGCCCTGCGCGACAAGTTCGGCTCAGAATGACCCGGCCTTCCACTGCTAACGGCGGATTCCCGAGCGTTGTCGTGACGGCCGTCGAGGCCACCACGGCGCTTGCCGCAGATATCGAGAGCACGTGGAAGAGCCTGCTGGCCGGCGAGAGCGGCATCCGCGTCCTCGAGGACGAGTTCGTCACCAAGTGGGACCTTCCGGTCCGCATCGGTGGTCACCTCGTAGACAACATCGATGAGCACATGACGCGGCTCGACATGCGCCGTATGTCCTATGTGCAGCGCATGTCGAAGCTGCTGTCCGGACGGCTCTGGGAGAACGCGGGCAAGCCCGTGGTGGACCCCGACCGGTTCGCCGTCGTGATCGGCACGGGTCTCGGTGGCGGCGAGAAGATCGTCGAGACCTATGAAGCGATGAACGAGGGCGGGCCCCGCAAGGTGTCGCCGCTCGCCGTTCAGATGATCATGCCCAACGGCGCTGCCGCCGTCGCAGGCCTGGAGCTGGGCGCGCGCGCCGGGGTCATCACCCCCGTGTCCGCCTGCTCGTCAGGGTCGGAAGCCATCGCCCATGGTTGGCGTCAGATCGTCATGGGCGACGCCGACTTCGCCGTCGTAGGCGGCGTGGAAGGCGGCATCGAGGCACTGCCCATCGCGGCGTTCTCGATGATGCGCGCCATGTCGACTCGCAACGGCGATCCGGCTGCCGCTTCACGTCCGTTCGACAAGGACCGCGACGGCTTCGTGTTCGGCGAGGCGGGCGCGATGATGATCATCGAAACCGAAGAGCACGCCAAGGCCCGCGGCGCCAAGCCGCTGGCCCGCCTGATGGGTGCGGGCGTCACGTCCGACGCGTATCACATGGTGGCTCCGGCGCCGGATGGTCTGCGGGCAGGCCACGCGATGAAGCGCGCGATGGAGACGGCGGGGCTCGACCCCAAAGACATCGACCATGTCAACGCACACGCCACGGCAACCCCGATCGGTGACACTGCGGAGGCCAACGCCCTCCGTGTCGCCGGAGTGGGCCACGCCGCGGTGTACGCACCCAAGTCGGCCCTCGGGCACTCGATTGGAGCGGTTGGGGCGCTCGAATCGATCCTGACGGTGTTATCGCTGCGCGACGGGGTAATCCCGCCGACGCTGAACTACGAGACTCCCGACCCGGAGATCGACCTCGACGTTGTCGCGGGCGAGCCTCGGTACGGCGAGTTCCAGTACGCGATCAACAACTCGTTCGGATTCGGCGGCCACAACGTCGCGTTGGCGTTCGGGCGCTACTAGGCCTTTCGGATCTCGGGGGAAAGGAACACACGGCACCACCCATGGCAGCGCTGTCTACCGGGAACGGATTTCCCAACGTCGTCGTCACCGGCATCGCCATGACGACATCGGTGGCCACCGACGCGGAGTCCACTTGGAAGGCACTACTCGACGGTCAGAGCGGTATCCGCAAACTCGAGGATCCGTTCGTCGAGAAGTACGACCTTCCGGTGCGCATCGGCGGCCACCTCCTGGAGGATTTCGACGGTGAGCTGACCCGCGTAGAGCTGCGTCGGCTGTCCTATCTACAGAGGATGTCGACGGTGCTAAGCCGTCGGGTCTGGAAGGACGCGGGCGAGCCCGAGGTCGACCCGAAGCGGCTGATGGTCGCGATCGGAACCGGTATCGGGTCCAGCGAAGAGTTGCTGTACGCCTACGAATCGTTGCAGACCAAGGGGCTGCGCGCGGTGTCTCCGCTGGCGGTTCCCATGTACATGCCGAACGCGGCTGCGGCCGCGGTGGGTCTGGAACGCAAGGCCAGGGCCGGGGTGGTCACCTTGATCTCGGCGTGCGCGTCAGGTTCGGAAGCGGTGGCCCAGGCCTGGCAGAAGATCGTGCTCGGCGAAGCCGACATCGCGATCTGCGGTGGTGTCGAGACCAAGATAGAAGCCGTTCCGATCGCCGGCTTCGCCCAGATGCGCATCGTGCTGTCGACTACCAACGACGACCCACCCGGTGCGTGTCGTCCGTTCGACAGGGACCGCGACGGCTTCGTGTTCGGTGAAGCGGGCGCACTGCTGGTCATCGAGACAGAGGAACACGCGAGGGCACGTGGCGCCAACATCCTGGCGCGCATCATGGGTGCCAGCGTCACCTCCGACGGCTACCACATCGTGGCGCCGGATCCCAACGGTGAGCAGGCCGGACACGCGATTACCCGCGCGATTGAACTTGCGGGGCTGTCACCGACGGACATCGACCACGTCAATGCCCATGCCACGGGCACGTCGGTGGGCGATGTCGCCGAGGGCAAGGCGATCAACAACGCGCTCGGCACGCATCAACCCGCTGTTTACGCGCCGAAGGCGGCGTTGGGCCACTCGGTGGGAGCGGTCGGAGCGGTGGAGTCGATTCTCACAGTTCTGGCACTTAGGGACGGCGTCATCCCGCCGACGCTTAACCTGGTCAATCAGGATCCCGAAATAAACTTGGACGTCGTGGCGGGCGAGCCCCGCACCGGCGACTTCACGTACGCAGTCAACAATTCATTTGGATTCGGCGGGCACAACGTCGCGATCGCCTTCGGCAAATACTGACTACTGCCCTTCCTGTTCAGGGCACCCAGAGGAGATAGTAATGACGACCATGGCCCCTGAGGCGGTCGGCGAGTCGCTCGATCCCCGCGATCCCCTTTTGCGACTGAAAACCTTCTTCGACGAAGGCACCGTCGAACTGCTGCACGAGCGCGACCGCTCGGGAGTGCTCGCCGCCTCCGGCACCGTCAAAGGCGTGCGGACCGTCGCGTTCTGCACCGACGGCACAGTGATGGGCGGCGCCATGGGCGTCGAGGGCTGCAAGCACATCGTCAACGCCTACGACAACGCCATCGAGGAACAGAGTCCGATCATCGGCATCTGGCACTCGGGTGGCGCGCGGCTGGCGGAGGGTGTCAAGGCGCTCCATGCGGTCGGTCTGGTGTTCGAGGCCATGATCCGTGCGTCCGGCTACATCCCGCAGATCTCCATCGTGGTCGGCTTCGCCGCGGGCGGCGCGGCCTACGGGCCCGCGCTCACCGACGTCGTCATCATGGCGCCGGAGGGACGGGTGTTCGTCACCGGACCCGACGTGGTCCGCAGTGTCACCGGCGAGGACGTCGACATGGCGTCGCTCGGCGGGCCTGACACGCACCACAAGAAGTCCGGCGTGTGCCACATTGTCGCCGACGACTCGGCCGACGCCTATGAGCGTGGACGGCGCCTGGTCGGGCTGTTCAGCCAGCAGGGACATTTCGACCGCACCAAAGCCGAAGCGCAGGACACCGACCTCGCAGCCCTGCTGCCAGAATCCGCCCGTCGCGCCTACGACGTGCACCCGCTGGTCACCGCACTGCTCGACGACGGGGTCCCCTTCGAGGAGTTCCAGGCCAGGTGGGCACCGTCGATGGTTGTCGGTCTGGGTCGCCTGGCGGGCCGCAGCGTAGGCGTCCTGGCCAACAACCCGCTGCGTCTCGGTGGCTGCCTGAACTCCGAAAGCGCCGAGAAGGCCGCACGTTTCGTGCGCCTGTGCAACGCATTCGGGATTCCGCTGGTCGTCATCGTCGACGTGCCCGGCTACCTGCCCGGTGTCGACCAGGAGTGGGGCGGCGTGGTTCGCCGCGGCGCCAAGCTGCTGCACGCGTTCGGTGAGGCGACGGTTCCCCGGGTCACTCTGGTGACCCGCAAGATCTACGGCGGCGCCTACATCGCGATGAACTCTCGTTCGCTCGGCGCCACGAAGGTGTTCGCCTGGCCCGACGCCGAGGTCGCCGTGATGGGCGCCAAGGCCGCGGTCGGCATCCTGCACAAGAAGAAGCTGGCCGCCGCTCCCGCCGAGGAACGCGAAGCCCTGCACGAGCAGCTGGCCGCCGAGCATGAGCGGATCGCAGGCGGTGTGGACAGTGCCGTCGAGATCGGTGTCGTGGACGCGAAGATCGACCCGTCGCACACCCGCAGCGTGATCACCCAGGCCCTCGCCGAGGCCCCGGCCCGCCGCGGCCGCCACAAGAACATCCCGCTGTAAGTACGCCCAAACGAACGAACGGGCGCGAAAGATCGAGGAGACCGCGCCCCGTTCGTTGGTCTCGGCGCGGCTCAGCGCACCAGGGCGAGCATCTCCTCGGCCACCGCCGCCGCTCGCTCCCGGTCCGCCTCCACCAGGCCAATCCGGGTCCGACGATCGAGGATGTCACCGGCGTCGAGGGCACCCTCGTGGGTGATGGCGTGCTCGAATTCAGCTCGCAGGACGTCGATTCCGTCTTCGACCCGCGCGGCCGGGCGGTCGCACAGCGCTGAGGCCACCACGTTCGCCGCCTCCGCGCCGTAGCGCGCGACCAACGACGACGGCAGGTCGGCCGGCGAACGCAACGTGGACACCGGGTTGGACGGCGCACCGACCAGCGGCAGATTCCGCGTCCGGCATGGGCCTGCCGTCAGGCCGTGCCGGGCCACGGCCCGGTCAAGGACATCCTGTGCCATGTAGCGGTATTCGGTCAGCTTCCCGCCGATCACGCTCCACACACCGCTGGCCGCCTCCACCACGGCGTGATCGCGCGACAGGTCGGCGGTGTGGCGCGCGTCGGCGCTTTCGATCAGCGGTCGCAACCCGGCGTAGGCACCGATCACGTCGGACTCGCCCACATTGACACCGAGCGCCGTGTTGACGGTGTCGAGCAGGAATCTGATCTCCTCTGAACTAGGTTGCGGGACATCGGGTATAGGCCCGGGAGCAGCCTCGTCGGTGAGACCGAGGTAGACCCTGCCAAGCTGTTCCGGCATGGCGAAGACGAAGCGGTTGAGCGCACCGGGGATCGGGACCGTCAGGGCCGCCGTCGGGTGACCGAAGGCCGCGGCATCGAACACCAGATGGGTGCCTCGGCTGGGCCGCAGCTTCACCCCGGGATCGACCTCCCCCGCCCATACCCCGGCGGCATTGATGACGACGCGCGCTCTCACAGTGAAGGATTCGCCGGTCAGCTGATCGGTGAGCCGCACCGACGTGCCCGTGGTCTCCGATGCCGCCAACCGGGTCAGGATCTTCGCGCCGTGCTGGGCGGCGGTCCGCGCGACGGCAACGACCAGCCGGGCGTCGTCAATCAACTGGCCGTCGTGGCCCAACAGACCCCCGTCGAGACCGTCACGGCGCACCGCGGGCACCAACTCCGCGGCACGCGCCGCGGTGACGCGCCGCGACCGCGGCAGCGTCGACGCCGGGGTGCCCGCCACCGCGCGCAGCCCGTCACCCGCGAGGAACCCGCAGCGCATCAGGGCACGCGTGACATGGCCCGTCGACGGCAGTAGCGGCACCAGCTGCGGCATCGCACGGACCAGATGAGGGGCGTTGCGTGTCATCAGGATTCCGCGTTCTATCGCGCTGCGTCGTGCGATGCCGACGTTGCCGGTGGCAAGATAACGCAGGCCTCCGTGCACCAGCTTGGAGCTCCACCGACTGGTGCCGAACGCCAGATCGTGCGTTTCGACCAGCGCCACCGACAGTCCGCGCGTCGCGGCATCCAGTGCGATGCCCACGCCCGTGATGCCACCGCCGATGACGACGACGTCCACGGCCCCGCCGTCGGCGAGTTCGGCGAGCTGCGCTGCTCGCCGAGTTGCGTTGAGAGCACTCGATTCCGGCATCAGCGCAGGTATCCGTCCAGGGAGTGGGTCAGTTCGGTCGCCAGTGCGTCGGCGGGCAGTATCGAGGAGACGATCCGCGCCGACTGGATCGCGGACTGCGTGATCAGCAGCATCATGGCCGCGAGCTGGCGCGGGTCACCGTGACGGATGCTGCCTTCGTGTTGGCCTTCGCGGATCTCGGCGGCGACCGCGTCGATGAGCACCTGCTGGCTGGTACCGAGCCGTTCGACGATGTAGACCATCGCCAGTTCCCGGCCGGAGCTGAGGATGGCCATCACGACGTCGTCGTGACGGATGTGGTCGGCGAACGCCACGATCCGCTCGACCAAGTGACGGCGGCCCGTCGCGCGCGGTGGCACCTGTTCCAGCACCGCCGTCACGCGGGCAGTGAGCAGCGCTGCCAGCACCGATTGGGTGTCAGACCAGCGCCGATACACCGTCGGCCTGCTTACGCCTGCCCGTCGCGCGATCTCGGCCAGCGTGACGCGCTCCACCCCGAAGACCCGTACGCATTCCGCAGCGGATTCCAGGATCCGGTCTCCGATATCGACCGACGTCGCATTACTGTTTGACCTCATCTGTAATACTGTAACTCGTGCTGCCTCCGAT
>JBPPMS010000107.1:0-2075 GCA_051306175.1 Mycobacterium sp.
GCGGCTGCCACACTCGCCACCACGCTCGAAGAACTCGGCGACCGCGTCGCGGTCTACGGGTTCCGCTCACAGGGCCGACGTGCGGTGCACCTGCCGGTGATCAAGACGTTCGGTCAGCGGTTCGGCGCGGCCGGCCGAGCCCGACTCAGTCAACTGCAGCCATCGGGCTATACCCGGCTGGGAGCCGGCATTCGCGGCTCAGGCGAGATTCTCAAGACGCAGGCGGGCACCCCGCATCGGCTGTTGCTCGTACTGTCCGACGGCTTCCCCTACGACGACGGCTACGAAGGCCGCTATGCCGAAGCCGATTCCCGCAAAGCGCTCGAAGAGTTGCGCGCAGACGGCGTCGGCTGTCTGTGCCTGTCGATCGGCGCCGCCACCGAAGCCGACGCACTGCAGCGCGTGTTCGGTTCGACGAACCATGCCAGCGCCGCCACCCTGGCCGAACTGAGTCCCCGGATGGACGAGCTGTTCCTGTCGTCGCTGCGAGAACTTGCCGCACCACGGCGAGGACCGTCGTGAGTTGCGCTTGGCGCGGTAACCCGGGCGAGGGGCCCTATTTGAGATGGAGGTCCTGAATCCGACGCCGACGGATTCCTATCGCCGGGCGCCGAAACCCTCACAGCACCAACGCGGCTCGGGTCAGGCGTCGTAGTCCACAGCTACCGTCGAGCTGGTGGGATGGGACTGGCAGGTCAGGACGAAGCCTGCCTCGAGCTCCGCTTTGTTGAGTGCGAAATTCTGTTCCATCGACACCGCTCCGGCCGTGACTTTGGCTTTGCAGGTGCCGCAGGCTCCGCCCAGACAGGCATATGGCGCGTCGATATCGTTCTTCAACGCGGATTCGAGGATGGAGTCACCGGCAGCAAGTTCCACGGTATGCGTCGCACCGGACAGCGTGACGCTCACCTGCGATTCGGGATAGTCGTTGATGGGCGTGACTTGTGTGATGCCGCGGAACAGTTCGAGGTGTATCCGCTCGGTCGGCACCTCTTCGAGCACCAGGCCACGGTGCAGCGTGGTGACGAGATCGCTTGGGCCGCAGAGGTACCACCGGTCAACGGATGTCACGGTACTGCCCAGCAACCGCCGGATCATCGCCAGATCAATGCGCCCGCGGCAAAACTCGGGGTGGTGGGATTCGGCTGACCGGATGTGAAAAATGCGGAGTCGGTCCGCATATCGCGCCTCGAGTTCGTCGAGTTCGGCCGCGAACATGGTCGAGTCAGAGGTTCGGTTGCCATAGAAGAGGGTGAAGCGGCTCTCGGTTTCGATCTCCATGGTGGTGCGCAGGATCGATAGGATGGGCGTGATTCCGCTACCGGCGGCCACCGCCACGTAGTCGTGTCGGGCGAGAGGGTGAAGGGGCGCGCCGAAACTCCCGGTGGGTGTCATCAGTTCCAGAACGTCACCGGCGCGCAGTGATTCGACCGCGAACGTGGAGAACGCCCCACCCGCAATCTGGCGCACTCCGATCGCCAGATCTCGCGACGCTGCCGAGGTGCAGATCGAATAGTTGCGTCGCACCTCCTTGCCGTCGATGCGATGTTTCACGGTCAGGTGCTGGCCGGCCTGGAAGCGAAACTCGCCGTCGAGGTGGTCCGGGACGGCGAAACTGATTGTGACGCTGTCGGACGTCAGCCGCTCCACGCTCTTGACCGAGATCGGGTGGGTGTCGATGCCACCCGGTGCAGCGGCCGGGGGCATGCGAATCGGCAGCAGCGCAGCCAATTTGCCGTTGAGCCGTTTCCATTCGCGGTACTGCGGGGCGTCGAGTTGCTGCCCAAAGACGGTGCTGATCGCCGAGTCGCGCTCCAGGTAGGCAGCCTCGTTGCGTTGCCAGGCCGCGACATAGCGATAGAACGGGATCGAGGGGTGCAAGTGGTGGACGAGGTGATAGTTCTGCGACAGCAGCAGCGGGGTCAGGATCCACTCGGAACCGACCCGGTTACGGGTCGCGCGATAACGGTTCTCGCGCTGGGTGTCTTCCAGGTCGTGGTGCGGCAACCAGTCGAACCACCAGGCGAGCACGGCCATGGCCAGCCGCTCGGGAATCAGGTAGATCACCGCGAGGG
>JBPPMS010000108.1:0-7118 GCA_051306175.1 Mycobacterium sp.
GTCTATCGCGTCCTGCTCGACCAGATGGAGGTGAGGCTCGAGGACGGTCGCGATTCCTACGAGTGGGATGCTCAAGCCTGGTACGGCGGAGACATCGACAAGCTGTGGCTGAAAACCGAGGGTCACGGTGAGTTCGGTGGCGACATCGAATCGGCGGAAGTCCAGGCGTTGTGGGCCCATGCTGTCGATCCCTGGTTCGATCTGCAGCTCGGTGTGCGCCAGGACATGCAGCCCGGGACTGACCGGACTTACCTGGTGGCCGGCTTTCAGGGGCTGGCTCCATACTGGTTCGAAATTGAAGGGGCCGCCTTTGTGTCGAACAAGGGCGATATCACCTTGCGGTTCGAGGGCGAGTACGATCTGCGGCTCACACAGTCGCTCATCTTCCAGCCGCGAACCGAGCTCGATTTCGCCCTCCAGGACGTGCCGGAGCTTGATATCGGCTCAGGATTGTCGACCGCGAGCATCGGAGCTCGTCTTCGGTACGAGCTGTTCCCCAGCAGCGGACCAGCCGTCATCGCGCCTTACGTCGGGATTCAATACGAACGGGCGTTCGGCAGAACCGCGGACTTCTACAGAGCTGATGGGGAGAGCTTAGGCGGAATGAGCGTGCTTATCGGACTGCGCACCTGGTTCTGAACACGGCGGGGCCGTGGCATCGCACCTGCGTCGCGTCGGGGCGGGGATGCGTGCCGCCGCCTCTCTTCTCCGCGGACCGCAGGGCGTGAAACAGGGCGTGCGGGCCCGTCATGCAGATGTCTTCTGCCGCCGTGAGGTCAGCGTTAGTACATGCTGGGTGAGGGAAGGTTTGGCTGCTCGCGTATGGGCTTACGACGGAGGATCCTATGGCTGTTGATCTCGACAGGCGGCTTCGCCTGCTGGCGCTGACGCGCCCCACTGCCGACTTGGCCGGCTTCGAATACGGGGTTCTTGCTGCGATCCGCAAGCGGCAGGAACCCAGTGCAACCCGCATCACAGCCACGTTTGCCTCGCTAGCGCTCCTTATGGGTATCGGCGCCGCGCTGGTGCCGGGCAATGGAGCACACGCCACGAGCGTAGCCCCCTTCGGAACGCCGAGCGCGCTCGCGCCATCCACGCTCCTCCTGAGCGGCGGTCAGTGACCAGGCGCATCTTCTGGCTGCTCATCCCGGCGGCCTTCCTTGCAGCGCTGGCCGGCGTCTTGGTCGGTCGGGTCGTCTTTCCCGCCAGCTCCAATGCTGGCGTCGACTTGCACGCCGTGCTGCATGACAAGCTTACGCTCGACGCTGATCAGGAGCGGCGACTGCAGGTGCTGGAAACCGATTTCGCTGCGCGGAGGCGCGCGCTCGAGAACCAGCTTCGAACCGACAATCGGCGTTTGGCGGCAGCCATGCAGGCCGAGCACCGCAATGGTCCGGAAGTAAGCGCCGCGATCGATGCGTCACATGTAACGATGGGCCGCCTTCAAAAGGAGACGGTGGCGCACGTGTTCGCGATGCGTGCTCTGTTGAGGGAAGACCAGGCGCCGATATTCGACCAGGCAGTTACAGAGGCACTGATCGAAGAACCTCGGTGAATGGCAATTTGGCAGAGGAGCCCGACGGAAGGCTCGTGGAGAGGGCCCTCTCGGGCGAGGAGCGCGCTTTCGCCGAGATTGTGCGCCGAAACAAGCGCCAGCTCTTCGGCATTGTCATCCGCATCGTACCCAACGAGCAGGATGCCTTGGAGATACTCCAAGAAGGCTTCGTTTCTGCATACACGGCTCTGCGGCGTTATGACCCGGCCCGGCCGCTTGGGGCCTGGCTGGCGGCGATCGCTCTGAACAAGGCTCGGGATTGGCGCCGCCGGGAGGCAGTGCGCCGAGTGCTCAGGTCGCTTCTTCCCATTGGAGCGGCCTTTGATGTTGTGGACGGCGAAGCTCTGGCCGACGTCACGGTGAGCGATCGACAGGAACTTGCGCTGGTTCGAAAGCGGATCGCGCAGCTGCCGGTCAGACTGCAGGAGGTCATCGTGCTCCGGACCCTCGAAGGCATGAGCCAGGCCGAAACGGCCGCCATCCTGCAGATCAGTGAAAAAGCAGTCGAGACCCGGTTGTATCGCGCACGGCGGAAGCTTCAGGAGGACGATTCAGCCTGACCGCTTCACGGCCCGGGATTATCACGCACCGCTTACGACACGAGCTGCAACATAGACCAGCACGATCGCGATCAGGACCCAGCACAGCCAATAGGCGCCCAGCTCCGCCCGGGAATAGTGGTGGCCCTGTGCGCGCTGCGCCCGGTGCCTCCCAAGCATGCCGACACCGTGCGCCAGCAGGCCGATGAGCAGAATTGCGATGCCCAGGCCGCCCAGGAAGTCGCTAAGGAGCACGCCGACGCCAACCCCGCCCAACGCCGCCCCGGTGGTCGAAAGCAACATGGCGGCGTTTTGCTGCCGCATGGCCGTGTCGTCCACGATCATCACTTGCGATCCTTGCAGGGCGTGTGTTCCTCTCCCAGCGTCCAGGCGGGGGGATCGCTGGCGGGAAACGACTCCAGTCCTGCTTCCTCGATCTTCGCCGAACCATGCGCCGCCTCGCAAGATTGCCCCTGCGCACCCTCTGCCTCAAGGCCCCCAGGAAGTAGGTGGTGTTCGTTCATGTTTGGGATCACGCACTGCCATCCCAGCTGGCGCATGATCCGCTGTTCCAAGCCTTCAGCAGCCTCGGATTCACCGTGGACAATGAACGTGTTGGTTGGCGCGCGCTCGAAGCCGGACAGCCAGCGAAGGATCTCGTTGGCGTCTGCGTGGGCCGAGAGCGCCGGTACGTCGGCCAATTCGGCGCGGATGTCGACGAGCCGCCCATGGATCTTGAGCTCGCGCGCCCCTTCCGCAAGAGCCCGCCCGCGAGTGCCTGCTGCCTGGTAGCCGGCGAGCAGGATGCTGCTGCGCGGATCGGGGCCGAACGCCTTCACGTGGTGTAGAACCCGCCCGCCCGACATCATGCCGCTCGCTGAGATGATCACTTTTGGCATCCTGCTGGCCGTGAGCCGTTTCGACTCCTCGACGCTGCGGACATACGTCGCGCTTTCGCATACGTCGCGGCAAGCCCCCTCCTCGAGCCGGTGATCGCGTTTGTGAACACATAGCAGGTCCGTGGCGCTCGTCGCCATCGGGCTGTCGACGTAGACCGGAACGTGCCGAAGCTTGCCCCGCTGTCGCAACGTCCAGATCTGGTGGAGCAGGGACTGCGCGCGACCGATGGCGAACGCTGGAATGACGACAGTCCCGCCGCGAGCCACGGTGCGTTCGATCACCTCCAACAGAACGGCGGCAGGATCGCGCGTTTCATGGACCCTGTTCCCGTACGTCGATTCGACAACGAGGTAGTCTGCCGAAGGCACCGGCTCGGGGTCGGGCATCATGGCGTCACCGTAGCGGCCGAGGTCGCCGGAGAAGACCACGGTGATGCCGCCCACGTGCACCTCGCCCGTTGCCGCTCCCAGAATGTGTCCGGCCCGGCGAAACAGGAGCGAAACGCCGCGATGCGCTTGTTGCTGGTGAAAATCGACCGGTCGGAACGCTTCGATGGCGGCGTGCGCATCCCGCGTGGTGTAGAGCGGCAGTGCGGGCTCATGGCGACTGAAGCCATGCCGGTTTGCAAAGTCCGCATCCTTCTCCTGCAGGAACGCGCTGTCGAGCAGGATCAATCGCGCCACGTCGATTGTCGCGGGTGTTGCATAGATCGGACCCTTGAACCCGTCACGGACGAGCCTCGGTAGATAGCCGCTGTGATCAAGGTGCGCGTGTGTGAGGATGACAGCGTCGATCGACGACGCCGGAACGGGCAGCGCTCGCCAGTTCAGGTCGCGAAGTTCGCGCAGACCTTGGAACATGCCGCAATCCACCAGAATGCGCATTCCGTCATGCTCAAGGAGATGCTTTGAACCGGTGACCGTCAGAGCGCCGCCCAAGCTGGTGAGGCTGACCACCACGCTAGCCTGACGTTACAAGTGGACGGTTGGCCGAGATCATCAAGAATGCCTCCCACATCGACTGCCACTGCTGCTTTATCATTACGGCGCTTGCCGCTGTTGTCGTAGTTCTACGGAGTTCTCATTCGATTTTGAGGATCGCCCTCGCCAGAGTGTCCGCGAGGTCGATGGCGTTGCTGGCGTGCTCGATGGCGTTCGTACTGACCACACGCCCGGCTCCCGCGGCAAGCAGCAGCTCGTAGGCATCGCCGGCAAAAATGGGGTGCACCACCACGCAGACAGGGGCGAACGCGACGGCGGCCTGCACCAGCTTGACGGCCTCGATCATCGTTCGCGCGCTCGACGCTATGTCATCCACGAGGACCACATTGCCGGGACCGAGCCCGGCCAGCGCTTGTCCGTCAATGGCAACGGCGAAATCGCCGCTTCGCTGCTTGCGAAGCCCGGTCGTCGTGGCTCCGAGACCGTGCCCAATCCGCTCCACCCACTGGCGGCTTTCCTCGTCGGGTCCAATGATCACGCAGGGTTGCTCGACATTGACCGCGATCCAGTCAGCAATGACTTCGGTCGCCGACGCAGCGGCCGCCGGAATCGAATAGATCTCGCCCAGCTCACGGTATCGATGGAGGTGGGGATCGACCGTGACGAGCCAATCGAAATGCTCGGAGAGGAGCTTCGCAAATGTGACCGAGGTTACCGCCTCACCCGGCAGGAACGCCATGTCCTGCCGCAAATAAGGCAGGTAGGGCGCGACCAGACCGACCGAGGTGGCTCCCTGCGCCCGGGCGGCGGCTGCGGCGAACAGCAACGAAGCGATCTTGTCGTCGGGTTGTGCAAGCGTGCACACGAGTACGACCTCCCGGCCGGCAACCGGTGTCACGTATCGCAGGTAGGACTCTCCATCGGGGAACCGTCGTCGCTCCAGTTCCGCCCGCTCGCTTCCAAGCCTCGCGCAGAGGGCGTCAGCGAGCCCTGGTGCGGCATTCAGTTCAAACAGGACCCTCGTCACGCTTCCTCCAGTTGCAAGATCGCCGGAGAAGCTCGCTCGAAGGCCAAAGCGTACTCGAGCTCGCCGGGCGTTTCGGCATGCACGGTCATGACCGGCTGCCCCGCTTCGACGCCATCGCCCATTTTAACGTGAAGCTCCACACCGGCGGACTTGGCCGCCGGTGCGCCCGCGAGCTTGGCCAGCCGGGCAAGGTTGCGATTGTTGATCGAAAGCACTCGTCCCGCCGCAGACGAGCAGATCTCGCGCTGAAGCGGGGCGACTGGCGGTTCGCGAAAGCCGCCTTGCGCGTCACAGATCGCCATGAACTTTCGCAACGCGCTTCCATCGTCGAGAATGCTCGTCGCCAAAGCTTCTCCGGATCCCGCTGCGGCAGCGCCTCCGAGCTCGATTACTGATCCTGCCAGTGTAAGCGCCCGCTGCCGCAGATCGACGGGGGCGCCTGGTTCGCCTCGGATCACCGACAGGACATCCCGAGCCTCGAGAGCGGGGCCAATACCGCTGCCGACCGGCTGGCGGCCGTCGGAGATCATCGGTTTAACGGCGAGGCCAACACGCTCGCCAACCTGTAGCAGGTAACCGCTCAGCACGGCTGCTTCAGCCTCGCTTCTGATCTTCGCAGTGGGTCCGACCGGCAGGTCGAGGAGGACGTGGGTCGACCCGGCTGCCAGCTTCTTCGACAGAACCGAGGCGACCAGTTGTGCCGGACTGTCGAGGTCCACGGCTCTTTCCACGCGGATGATGATGTCGTCAGCCGGACTGAGACGCACACTGCCGCCCCAGACGATGCAGCCGCCCTCCCGCTCGACGACCCGGCGCATCGCGGGAATGTCCAGATCGACCGTCGTCATCGTTTCCATGGTATCGGCGGTGCCCGCCGGCGAGGTGATTGCGCGCGAGGAGGTCTTCGGAATTGTCAGACCCGCCGCCGCCACGATCGCCACCACCAGCGGCGTCGTCCGATTGGCCGGGAGTCCGCCGATGCTGTGCTTGTCGACGACCGTGTGCTGGGGCCACACGAGCCGATCGCCTGCGTCGACCATCGCCCGTGTGAGGCTTGCCATCTCCTCTATACTGGCGGGTTGGCTGGAGAAGGCGGTGACGAAAGTTGCCAGCTCCACGTCGGAGTAGCGCTCTGCGACGATGTCCTGAACGATCGAAAAGAGTTGCGTCTCGTTGAGCCGGTGGCCGTAAACCTTCGCCCGAACTGCGCTCATCGAGTCCAGCGGCTTGGGGTGGCGGATTATGAGCGGCGTGCCGTCTGCCACCTTCAGCCGCCGCCATACGACTTCGGATAGCCCCACCTCGTGCACGCCGAGTAGATCACCGGCGACTTGGTAGAGCGTTGCAAGCGCGGTCTCGCCGCCGGCGTAGAGTTCAACCTGGGCGCGCGCTGACAGGCCTTCGGATCTGGCGATCGGGCACTCGGCGTGCAGCAGCACGATGGGCTCGTGCTGCGTTTCCAGGTGAAGTCGCCGGCTCCTGAATACGGCTCCGCCCGAGCTGGCGTCTGACAAGCTCTCGTGTCCTTGCATGCGCGTGTTCGCCTTCCCCCGGAGGGGTTAGCCCACCTGGCGGATCATCGACCTCCGTAATCTTCCTAGCGCACGCGTATCCATAGGAGTGCACGCGAGCCGGCCGACCAAGCGCGTGGGCCGTGCTGCCGTCCCCAACGCTGGGTGCATCAAGCTGGCAACCGCGCATCGCAATTTACCCTCTGCAGCCGGCTTCCGCTCAACGCCCGTACCAAACCGATCCTCGCTCGGTACCTCGGCCCGGATCATGCGGAGGTGAGCATACGGAGGCTCTGTCCCCGGCCGTGAGTGGAGGTTCGTTCCGCCTCACCAGGTAGCCGATTCCTGTGGCGACGCGTCACGCTACCTCTGGCCGAAATCGCGTCACCGCAGTCCCAGAACGTCTCGCCGCAGGGACTCGAACTGGGGGTATCGTTGGGGGTATTTTTTGCCCCTTGGGGGTATCGGACGGGAAAAATTCACGATGAATCAACGCCCGAACCTCGACCTGTGGATCCCTCCTCCGCTACCATTCATGCGCGGCGCGTGGCTTGATCGAACGCTGTGGTCTGTCGGAGAGGGGCGATCGGGCGCGACCGAGCGCCGCTCAACTGGCGCTCCCGGATCGACTGCAGCTGGCCACGA
>JBPPMS010000109.1:0-36871 GCA_051306175.1 Mycobacterium sp.
CGCCGAGACACCCGTTTAACACAGCGTGAGCGCCTGCCGCGGACGCCTGCGATGTCGGGCAGCGGGTGTTGCGCGCCATGCTTGCGTAGTCTCGAACGGTACCGACGACGAAGGAATCACGAAAATGAGGGCAACGGTCACTCCCGAAGCCGAAAGCGCCATCGGCGATATGGCGAAACGCCACGGGATCTCGCACGATGCCGTGCTGGCCATGCTGTTTGCCGTAAATAACGGCGGCGGCACGATGGCCCAGTTCTCGATCCCCGAGCTCGGCGGATCCGGGCAGTGGATGCGCGGCGGAATGACGATGGTGGGCAACATGTTCGACAACGCGCTCAAGGCGCGCGTCGACGCGTTGTGCGGCGAGTTGTCTCAGCTGCTCGCGACTACCACCGTATTCCCGGCCTCGACCCAAGGGGCCCCGGGCGGGATCACCTCGAACAATTGGTGGCCAGGCGACCTCGGCGTCCCGAGTTCATCCGGCGGGCAGAACGACGCGCGTTACGCGATCTTCCCGAGCACCCGCCGACTGGCGATTCAGATCAACGGAGTAACACGGGTTTTCGATACTGGCGAGCACAATATCGGTGGCGTGCAGCAGCAACAGGGCAGCGGCTACGGGACGGTGCAGTTCACCAGCCAGTTCGGCACCTTCGACGTCTCGAGCCTGCGTGAGCTCGGAACCCAGCAGGTGGCCGACACCCCGACCGCCGCGCCCGAGCCGCAGTACCAGGCCGCGCCCGAGCCGCAGTACCAGTCCGAACCCGCACCACAGTATGCGCCGGCACCCGAGCCGACATTCAACGCACCCGCGCCGTCCGGGGCGTCCAGCGATTCCGCCGCGATCATCGCGGCCATCGAGTCGCTGGCCGGGCTGCACCAGCGCGGCATCCTCTCCGATGAGGAGTTCGCCACCAAGAAAGCAGAACTGCTCGGCCGACTCTGAGGCGCCGCTGCTTCGCCACTACCTGCAGTACCGCGAGGACTGCGCAGTCGGTGCGGCTCCTCATCGACAGGCTCGCCCAGCGGGACGCTTGACCGCCCGCCCTACGCCACGAGCCGAGGGGCTAAGCCTTTTCGAGAAGTTCGCGTGCCAGGGCCGCGGTTTGCGACGGCGTCTTGCCGACCTTCACCCCGGCAGCTTCGAGAGCTTCCTTCTTGCCCTCAGCGGTGCCGGCACCGTCGGACACGATGGCGCCCGCGTGGCCCATCGTCTTGCCCTCGGGAGCGGTGAAGCCCGCGACGTAGCCGACGACGGGCTTGGACACGTTGGCCTGGATGTAGGCCGCGGCCTTCTCCTCGGCGTCGCCGCCGATCTCGCCGATCATCACGATCAGCTTGGTCTCGGGATCCTTCTCGAACGCCTCGATGGCGTCGATGTGGGTGGTTCCGATGACCGGGTCGCCGCCGATGCCGATCGCGGTAGAGAAGCCGAGATCGCGCAGCTCGTACATCATCTGGTAGGTCAGCGTGCCGGACTTCGACACCAGACCGATCGGGCCCTTGCCGGTGATGTTGTTCGGCGTGATGCCCACCAGCGACTCGCCCGGCGTGATGATACCGGGACAGTTGGGGCCGATGATCCGGGTCTTCTCGCCCTTCTCCACGTTGTACGCCCACGCATAAGCACTGTCCTGCACCGGGATTCCCTCGGTGATGACGACGAGCAGCGGGATTTCGGCGTCGATGGCCTCGATGATCGCGTCCTTGGAGAAGGCGGGCGGCACGAAGGCGATCGACACGTCGGCGCCGGTCTCCTTCATGGCTTCGGCGACGCTGCCGAACACCGGCAATTGGACCTCTTTGCCGTCCTTGTCGACGTGCGTCACCTCAGTGCCGGCCTTGCGCGCATTGACACCACCGACCACCTGCGTGCCTGCCTTGAGCATCAGCGCGGTGTGCTTGGTGCCCTCGCCGCCGGTGATGCCCTGGACGATGACCTTCGAGTCCTTGGTCAAAAAGATAGCCATGTTGTTTCAGTCCTCTCAGGCGTTCGCCAGCTCGGCGGCTTTGTCGGCGCCGGCGTCCATGGTCTCGGCCTGGATCACCAACGGATGGTTGGCCTCGGCCAGGATGCGGCGGCCTTCCTCGACGTTGTTGCCATCGAGGCGCACGACCAGCGGCTTGTTGGCCTCGTCGCCGAGGATCTGCAGCGCCTGCACGATGCCGTTGGCCACCGCGTCGCATGCGGTGATGCCGCCGAACACGTTGACGAAGACACTCTTGACCTGCACGTCACCCAGGATGACGTCCAAGCCCGCGGCCATCACCGCGGCCGACGCGCCACCACCGATGTCGAGGAAGTTGGCGGGCTTGACGCCACCGTGGTTATCTCCGGCGTAGGCGACGACGTCCAGCGTCGACATGACCAGACCGGCGCCGTTTCCGATGATGCCGACGGAACCGTCGAGCTTGACGTAGTTGAGGTCGTTCTCTTTGGCCTTGAGTTCGAGCGGGTCCGTCGCGTCCTTGTCTTCGAACTCGGCGTGCCCCGGCTGCCGGAAGTCGGCGTTCGCGTCGAGGGTGACCTTGCCGTCCAGGGCCAGGATCTGATCGTCGGGCGTCCGCACCAGCGGGTTGACCTCGACCAGCGTGGCATCCTCGCCGATGAACACCTCCCACAGCTTCTGGATCGTCACGGCAGCGGCGTCGAGCACCTCGGCGGGCAGGTGGCCCTGCTCAGCGATGGAACGGGCGAAGGCGAGGTCGACACCCTTGACGGCGTCTACGGGGACCTTGGCGAGGCGCTCAGGCTTGGTGGCGGCCACCTCCTCGATCTCCATGCCACCCTCGACCGAGCACATGGCGAGGTAGGTGCGGTTGGAACGGTCGAGCAGGAAGGAGATGTAGTACTCCTCTGCGATGTCACTGGCCTCGGCGACCAGCAGTTTCTTAACGATGTGGCCCTTGATGTCGAGGCCGAGAATGTTCTGAGCGTAGGTGAGGGCGTCGTCCGGGGTGGCGGCGTACTTCACACCACCGGCCTTGCCGCGTCCGCCGACCTTGACCTGCGCCTTGACCATCACAGGCTTTCCGATCTCTTCGGCGATGGCCTTGGCGTCCTCGGCCGATACGGTCACCCGCCCCGGGGTGGTCGGTACGTTGTGCTTGGCGAAGAGCTCCTTCGCCTGGTATTCGAAAAGATCCATGGGCTCACTGTCTCCATGTCGGCGTTGACGAGTGTTACGGGTTCACAGGTATTTTGTGGTCGAGTCGGCGGTCGTGCGATTCGCCCCGGGGGCACCTTATCGGCCGCACTGAGTGCCATCCGCACCGCCCGCCATAGTTGTGGTATAGCTCACCGGCTTAAACGTCGGGAGCGGTTCCGACGCCAGGAGGGCAGAAGTCCCGGCTTGTTCCCGTCCTCATGGTGATTCAAATCACAAACCGGGCCGGATTGCCCCTACGGCTTGCCACCTTCATTGGAGTTTGGTTAACGTCTGTCGACGCTTGATAACGTTATGGTCACGACTAGAAGGATTTAGAGGGTTGCCGCAGCACCGCAGATCCCAGTCTCGAGCTCTTGAGACGACGGCGGACGCAGCCCAGGAAATCCAGCGAGTCTGGCTCGACGACATCACCGACATCATCGCGTTCGACGAGTTCGGAAAACTCGATGAGCTGGACATTCTCGGCACCGGCGCGTTCGACAGCCACACCCGAGTACTGCATGCACCCGAGCTCGACGATCTCAACGACGACAACGAACTGACGCCGCTTGAGCTGCTCGTCCCCAAGGAGTTCCGGGCTTTGCCAGGCGATGGTGACGACAAGGCCGCGTACGCCTATCGGCTCCGTCATACCGACACCTCGGACGGCACCGACCGCACCGACGTCATCGACGTGCCGGGCCGTCGTGGCCACCACCGCAAGCCCGAGCCTGTCGGCGCCATCAAGGGCCGCCTCGTCATCGCGGCGATGGCAGCCGGTGCGGCCGCAGCGGCCGCGCACTCGGTGATGAACCCCTCGGACACGGCGTCCGCCGAGACCGTCCTGGCCGCCGACGAGTCGCTGCTCACCGGCGTCGTACCCGCCTCGGCCGACGGCATGCAGGTGATCTCCTCGACCACCGCCGTCGACCCCTCGCTGCACCAGGAGGAGCTGGCCAACGGCCTGGCATTCCAGCAGGAGCGAGCCGAGCGCGAGGCCAGGCTGTCCGCGCCGCTGTTCGTCTCACCGACGCGAGGCATTCCCACCTCCGGGTTCGGCTACCGCTGGGGCGTACTGCACGGCGGCATCGACATCGCCAACTCGATCGGCACCCCGATCTACGCGGTGTCCGACGGCGTCGTCATCGACGTCGGGCCCACCGCTGGCTACGGCGCCTGGGTGAAGCTGCGCCACACCGACGGCACTGTCACCCTGTATGGGCACATCAACACCTGGCTCGTCGAGGTCGGTCAGCGCGTCATGGCTGGCGACCAGATCGCCACGATGGGCAACCGGGGCAACTCCACCGGCCCCCACCTGCACTTGGAAGTCCTGCGCAGCGGCACGGATCGCGTCGATCCGGCGGCCTGGCTGGCCCAGCGAGGCATCAGCGTATAGAAGGGTGACGGCGCGGCCTGCGCGCTGCCGCGTATAACCGAGACGGTGAGCGAACCCCATCCGCCGTCCGGCGAATTGCCCCCGCCCCGCATCGTCAGGCGTGTGCCTGCCCCACTGGCAGACGCCGTGCAGAGTGATCCGGCGGTGACGGGTGACGGGACAGCCGACGGTACTGACCGGACCCACATCATCCGGCGCGCACCAGTGGGCGGACTACCGCAGATTCCCGACGACGTCCGCACCGGTCTGATCGCGCCCGTACCCAGCGAAGCACCGACGAGCCTGGTGCCGCCTCCGCCGGTGCACGATGCGCCGACCGGTCTGATCACCCCTGCCCGCCTGGATTTCACCGCGTCGCTACCCAGCCCTGTAGTGCCGTCCGCGGCGGTGGCGGTCAGCATCCTCAGCGGTTGGGCGACCGGGGTGATCGCCACCGATCTGATCGCCAGTTGGTGGCGCACGGACACCGCGTTCTGTCTGGCGGTCGCGTTCCTCACATCGATGCTCGGAGTTGCGACGCCTGCGGGTGTGATCCTGCTGATGCTGCGCCGTCGGCTGGGCAGCCTGCTCCTCGTGGCCGGTTCGGCGGCGTCGCTGCTGATGTTCGCGGGCCTATTCGTGGCCGATGCCACCGTGCCGTGGATCGTCTACGCCATCCCCGCTCTGCCGCTGGTCGGCGCCGCGTTGGCTGTGGTCCCCCCGACGCGCCGCTGGTGGCGACCGGGACATCCGATGTACAGGGGTGGCCACCTCGAATACCGAGGGAGCTCAGCGCGGTCGCAGCCGGCTACAACTTGGTGACCGGCGCGTGGTTGTGCATCAACTTCACCCGTCCCGCGCTGCCGAAGTCGATCAGCGACATCGCGGATTCGCCGACACCGCTGACCTCTTCGACGCGGCCCAGACCGTACTTGTCGTGATTGACGCGATCGCCCGCCTCGAGCACAAGCAGCGGACGTTTGGACGCACCCGACCGTGACGGCGACGGCCGTGGGGTGCCGAATCGGCCAGCGCCGCTGACCGGCGAACTGAAAGACGGCGTGGGATCCTTTCGGCGCCAGTCGATCAGCTCTTCCGGGATCTCCTTGAGGAACCGGGATTCGGGGTTGAGCATCGGCTGCCCCCACGACGAGCGCACCTTGGCGCGACTGACGTACAGCCGCTCCCGCGCCCTGGTGATGCCGACGTAGGCCAATCGTCGCTCCTCGGACAGCTCGGCGGGATCGCCCAGTGCCCGCATGTGCGGGAACATGCCGTCTTCCCAGCCGGTGACGAAAACGACGGGGAATTCGAGTCCTTTCGCGGTGTGCAGCGTCATCATCGTGACGACACCCTGGCTGTGCTCGGGGATTTCGTCGGTGTCGGCGACGAGCGAGACCCGCTCCAGGAACGCTGCCAACTCGCCGGTGTCGGGTAGGTCTTCGTCGACCTGCTGATCGGCTTCCTCCAGCGCGGCGGCGTTGGCCCGATCGGTGGCGAATTCGTGTGCGACGCTGACCAACTCGTTCAGGTTATCGAGGCGCGCCAGATCCTGCGGGTCGGTGGAGGCTTCCAGCTCGGCACGGTATCCCGTGGAGTCGAGCACCGCCTCGACGAGATCGCCGAGATCTCCCTTGGCTTCGGCGAGAAGCATCCGCAGGCCGTCGAGCAGTGCGACGAAGCCCGCGATGCATTTCTCGGAACGGGAATTGAGCATCGGCACTTTGCCCTCGGCGGCTGCCAAGAGCGCGTCGTTGAAGCTGGCGCCGGTGTTCTCCGCGGACACCGCGACGCAGGCCTCGGCGCGGTCGCCGATCCCGCGCCGCGGTGTGTTGAGGATGCGCCGCATGCTCACCGAATCGCCCGGGTTGTCGAGCACCCGCAGATACGCGACGATGTCGCGGATCTCCTTGCGCTCGTAAAAGCGCACTCCCCCAACGACTTTGTAGGGAATGCCTGCGCGGATGAAGACTTCCTCAAGCGAGCGCGACGAATTGTTGGTGCGGTAGAACACCGCGACGTCGTTATAGCTCATGTCGCCGCGATCGTGCAGGGTGTCGATCTCGCTCGCGACGAAACGGGCTTCGTCATGTTCGTTCTCGGCGACGAATCCGACGATCAGCTCTCCCATGCCTTCATCGGTCCACAACCGTTTTTCCCTGCGGCCCGAATTGCGGGAGATCACGGCGTTGGCGGCCGACAGGATGTTCTGCGTCGAGCGGTAGTTCTGCTCGAGCAGGATCGTCTTGGCGTCGGGATAGTCGCGCTCGAAGTCCTCGATGTTGCGGATCGTGGCGCCACGGAATGCATAGATGGACTGGTCAGCGTCGCCCACCACGCACAGCTCGGCCGGCGGCACGCTGTCGGCCCCCTCGGGCGCGCCGTGCCCAGCCAACTCGCGGACGAGCATGTACTGCGCGTGGTTGGTGTCCTGGTACTCGTCCACCAGAATATGCCGGAACCGTCGCCGGTAGTACTGCGCTATCTGCGGGAACGCCTGCAGCACGCCGACCGTCTCGCCGATGAGATCGTCGAAGTCGAGTGCGTTGGCCGCCCGCAGCCGTTTCTGGTACTCGGAGTAGATGGTGGCGATGAGCGCGGGCAGGTCGCCAGTCTGGATGTCCGAGCCCGGGCCGCTGTTCAGGCTGGCCACCGCGTCGTCGGGTGAGATGAGCTCGTTCTTGAGGTTCGAGATGCCGTTCGCCAGCAGCCGCGGCGAGTACTTCTTGGTGTCCAGGCCCATGTCCTTGGCGATCATCATCAGCAGACGGCGCGAGTCGTCGGCGTCGTAGATGGAAAAGTTGGAGTTCAGGCCTGGCAGCAGCGACGCCTGGTTGCGCAGGATCCGGACGCACGTCGCGTGGAACGTCGACACCCACATGGACCGTGCCCGCGGGCCGATCAGGTGCACCACCCGTTCGCGCATCTCGGCGGCGGCCTTGTTGGTGAACGTGATGGCCAGCACCTGTCCGACACCGACGTCGCGGGTGGCCAGCAGGTACGCGATACGGCGCGTCAACACCGCCGTCTTACCCGAGCCCGCGCCTGCGACGATCAACAGTGGGGAGCCCTCGTGCTGGACGGCCTGGCGCTGCTGGGGGTTGAGACCGTCGAGGAGCTCGTCAGTTTCTGAAGCAATCGTCATATCGTCGTTGAATTTACTCTCGGTGGCCGACACCTTTGCGCCAACGCAGCCTCAAGTGGCACACTCGCATCGTGCTCAATCAGCGAGGACGATTTTTTTACGGGTACCGGCCAGCGGTGCCCGTGGTCTAGCTGCTTCCTCAGAGCCCCGCGGTCCGCATCGGATCCGGGGCTTGTCTCTTGTGTGAGGCCCGAATTCGAATGAGACCAGAACCCCCACACAACGAGGAGATTCCGATGAGTATCGAAACGAACCAGGACATCGACATCGACGCACTGCGTCTGGAGATCGACCAGCTGGACGCGACCATCCTGGACGCCGTCGCCCGTCGCACCGAGGTGTCCAAGCTGATCGGCAAAGTCAGAATGGCCTCCGGCGGCACCCGCCTGGTGCACAGCCGGGAGATGAAGGTCATCGAGCGCTACGGCCAACTGGGCCACGACGGCAAGGAGCTGGCCATGCTGCTCCTCCGGATGGGCCGCGGCCGCCTCGGCCACTGAGCGCTCCCACCGCGCCGAAACTCACCTTTGGGCGCAGAAGTACCAGGTCGTGGCCACCATTTTGTTGGTTTCGGCGCGCTGCGGGGGGTTGGGCGTAAGGCTCGCGCGCCACGTGCCGGAAGGTACGCCGAGATCGACGTTCTGTCGGATTTCACTCGCACTTTGCCGCCCAAAGGTGAGATTGGGCGCTGCGGGGGCGTCAGCTTGTCAGGGCGATGTACTTGGTATCGAGGTACTCCTCGATACCCTCGGAGCCACCTTCGCGGCCGAAGCCGGATTCCTTGATGCCGCCGAACGGTGCTGCTGCATCAGATATCACACCCCGGTTGACGCCCACCATGCCCGACTCGATCGACTCGGCCACCCGAAGCGCCCGATCCAGTGACGTCGTGTAGACGTAGGCGGCCAGTCCGTACTCGGTGTCGTTGGCGGCGGCGACGCCCTCGTCCTCGGTGTCGAATCCGGTGATCGGTGCGACGGGCCCGAAGACCTCCTCCTTGAGGATGCGCGCGCCGGCGGGCACATCGGTGAGCACAGTCGCCGGGTAGAAGTTGCCGGGACCACCGGGAGCCTCGCCGCCGACGGCGACTTTTGCGCCGCGCTCGACGGCGTCGTTCACCAGCTCGCTGACGGTTGCGACCTGCTTGGGATTGACCAACGGTCCGAGCGTCGACGACGCCTCCAGGCCGTTGCCCAACGTGAACTCGCTCATCCGCTTGACCAGTTTCTCGGTGAACTCCTCACGCACCGCGTTGGCCACATGGAACCGATTCGCCGCCGTGCACGCCTCGCCACCGTTGCGCATCTTCGCCAGGATGGCGCCATCGACCGCGGCGTCGACGTCGGCGTCGTCGAATACGATGAACGGCGCGTTGCCCCCCAGCTCCATCGACGTGCGAAGGAGCTTGTCCGCCGACTGCTTCACCAACGCCTTGCCCACACCCGTCGATCCCGTGAAGGTGAGCTTGCGCAGCCTGCCGTCGTCGATCAGCGCGGTGCTGACCTCGCCCGGTTTTGTGGTCGGCAGCACCGAAAGTACGCCCTTGGGAAGTCCGGCCTCGTCCATCAACTTCGCCAGGAGCAGCATCGTCAGCGGGGTCTCCTGCGCCGGCTTGACGATCATTGTGCATCCCGCCGCGAAGGCAGGTCCCATCTTGCGGGTGCCCATGGCCAGCGGAAAATTCCACGGCGTGATCGCGTAGCACGGCCCGACGGCCCGCTTGGTCACGATGATCCGCCCGGTGCCCGCCGGGCTCGGCGTGTACCGGCCGCCGATCCGCACCGCTTCCTCGGCGAACCACCGGAAGAACTCGGCGCCGTAGGTGACTTCACCCTTGCTCTCCGCCACGACCTTGCCCATCTCCAATGTCATGAGGGCCGCGATGTCGTCGGCGCTGGCGGTGATCGTCTCGAAGACCGAGCGCAGGATCTCGCCTCGCGCACGCGGAGCCGTCGCCGCCCATTCCGGCTGCACCGAGCACGCTGTGTCGAGCGCGGCGACGGCATCCGCGGCGGTGGCGTCCGCGACCGAAATCAGTACCCGGTCGTCGCTGGGATCCAGCACGTCGAACGTCGACGAGCCCACGCGTTCCTCACCTCCAATCCACACGCCGGTGGGAACAGAAGCCAACAGGGCGGAGGTATCCATACTTTCATGATGTACACCTCCGGACACCGTGCCGCACTAGGGTCAAGGAATGTCCGCCGACACCACGCAGAATCCCGATATCGCTTCCTCCCCCGCCTGGTTGGCACTTCAACGGCATCACGACGACATCGCCGGTAAGCACCTTCGGGACCTGTTCGTCGAGGACCCCGTGCGCGGTACCGAACTGACCGTGAAGGTCGGTGACCTCTACATCGACTACAGCAAGCACCGGGTCACCCGCGAGACCCTCGATCTGCTGCTGGACCTGGCGCGTGCCGCGAACCTGGAGGAAAAGCGCGCGGCGATGTTGTCCGGGCAGCACATCAACACTTCCGAGGACCGTGCGGTGCTGCACACCGCGCTGCGGCTGCCGCGCGGTGCGGAGCTGACCGTGGACGGCCAGGATGTCGTGGCCGACGTGCACTCGGTGCTCGACGCGATGGGCGACTTCACCGATCGGCTGCGCAGCGGCGAATGGACCGGCGCCACGGGTGAGCGCATCCGCACCGTGGTCAACATCGGCATCGGCGGCTCCGACCTCGGTCCTGTCATGGTTTACGACGCGCTGCGCCACTACGCCGACGCCGGCATCTCGGCCCGGTTCGTGTCCAATGTCGACCCTGCCGACCTGGTGGCGAAGTTAGATGGACTCGACCCTGCCACAACGCTTTTCATCGTCGCCTCCAAGACCTTCTCCACATTGGAGACGTTGACCAACGCGACGGCCGCCCGACGCTGGCTCACCGACGCGCTCGGCGACGGGGCTGTCAGCAAGCACTTCGTCGCCGTCTCCACCAACAAACGTCTGGTCGACAACTTCGGGATCGACACTGCCAACATGTTCGGCTTCTGGGACTGGGTCGGCGGCCGATACTCGGTGGACTCGGCCATCGGGTTGTCGGTGATGGCGGCGATCGGCAAGGAGCGGTTCACCGAGTTCCTCGCCGGCTTCCATCTGGTGGACGAACATTTCGCCACGGCACCCCTGCAGGCCAACGCTCCTGCGGTGCTCGGCCTGATCGGGCTGTGGTATTCCAGCTTCTTTGGATACGAGTCACGTGCGGTGCTGCCCTACGCCAACGATCTGTCGCGATTCGCAGCGTATCTACAGCAGCTGACGATGGAGTCCAACGGCAAGTCGGTGCGCGCCGACGGCACTCCGGTGACCACGCCTACGGGCGAAATCTATTGGGGTGAGCCAGGAACCAACGGTCAGCATGCGTTCTACCAGCTGCTTCACCAGGGCACGCGGGTTGTGCCTGCTGACTTCATCGGGTTCTCGCAGCCAACCGACGATCTGCCCACCGCGGACGGTACCGGCAGCATGCACGACCTGCTGATGAGCAACTTCTTCGCCCAGACCCAGGTGTTGGCCTTCGGTAAAACCGCTGAAGCCATTGCAGGAGAAGGCACTTCGCCGGATGTTGTGCCGCACAAGGTCATGCCGGGCAACCGGCCCACCACGTCGATCCTCGCTACCGAGTTGACACCTTCGGTGGTGGGCCAACTGATCGCCCTCTACGAGCACCAGGTGTTCACCGAAGGCGTTGTCTGGGGTATCGATTCGTTCGACCAGTGGGGCGTGGAGCTCGGCAAGACCCAGGCCAAGGCACTGCTGCCGGTGCTCACCTCGGACGCCTCGCCCGCCGAGCAGTCGGACTCCTCGACTGACGCGCTGGTGCGGCGCTACCGCGCAGAGCGCGGCCGGGATTCCTGAGCGGAAACGCGCAGACTCACCTTTCGGTGGAGAATGCCCAGGTCGTGTTCACCATTTCGTCGATCTCAGACTCAAACCCGCCGTAACCTCGGGGTAGAGCTAGATGGTTGCCACAGCAACAATCTTCGCCTGAGTGCGATTGCTGCGAAAGAGTCACGAACCGCCCCGATGACCTGACTGAGCTGAGCAGCCACGAGAGCTACTTGAGTAGCTTGCTCATTCGCCGATCCGCCAGGACCTTGCCGCCGGTCTGACAGGTCGCGCAGTACTGGAAGGACTTGTCCGCGAACGAAACGTCGCGAACGACGTCGCCGCACACCGGGCACGGCAGGCCGGTGCGCGCGTGCACCCGCATCCCCGAGCGCTTCTCGCCCTTGAGTGTCGCCGCGCCCTGCCCGACAGATCGCGTGACAGCGTCGTTGAGAACTGCGATCATCGCATCGTGCAGTGCCGAAAGCTGTTCGGGTGTCAACTTGTTCGCGATCGCGAAGGGCGACAGCTTGGCGACGTGCAGGATCTCGTCGCTGTAGGCGTTTCCGATGCCCGCGATCACCTTCTGGTCGGTGATCACGGTTTTGATCCGGCCGGTGTTGGCTGTGAAAACCGCGGCCAGATCTTCGGTGTTCAGCGATAGCGGGTCCGGCCCGAGCGTCGCAATCCCGGGCACGTCGGACGGATCACGCACCAGCCAAACCGCGAGCCGTTTCTGGGTGCCCGCCTCGGTCAGGTCGAAACCCGGCGCTTCGCCGGGCTTTCCGAGGTGCACCCGCAACGCTATCGGCCCCTTGCCCGGCTTCACAGGGGTGGCGGCCAACGTGTCCGACCAGCGCAGCCAGCCGGCCCGGGAAAGATGGACGATCAGGTACAGATCGCCTGCCTGGATGCCCAGGTACTTGGCCCACCGCTGCGCGTCGGTGACGGTCTGGCCCTGCAGCGCGGTCAGCGGCGGCTCGAAGGTCTTGAGTACCGACAGTGCCGCGACGTCCACCCGGCCGACCGGCCGTCCGACGGCGTGTCGGCGCAGATGATCGGCGAGCGCTTCGACCTCAGGCAGTTCAGGCATACGTCCCAGTGTGCCTTCTCGGGCGTCGGAGAATCCGGCACGACCAGGGAGAGCAGCCAACTGAGGATCGACAGCACGATCGCGGCCCAGCTCGCCGTCCACCAGAAGTCTTCGATGAACAGGCCCCAGTGCAGAATGTCCTCCGAGATCCAGGAGGTGATCCACAGCATCGACGCGTTGATGACGACGCGCTGCAGTGTCGAGCCGTCGCCGCCGTCGAATCGGACCTCTGGCGCCGGGAAGAGTGTGACGGTCCGCATCGGCAAGTATCCGGTACTGCGGGTATTGACTGTCGGCGTGGGAGTTCCTACCTTTGGGAACAAGCCCAACGAAGGGATATCCCGCATGGCAGGTCCGGCCACGGCACCCACGCGTGAGGAGTTCTCCGAACGCCTGCTCAAGGGTTCGGTGAAGAAGTCCTACGCCCCGGTCGTCGACATCGACTGGGACGCACCGCTGGACCCAGACAAGTACTTCCTGCCGCCACCGATGGTGTCGCTGTACGGCACCCCGATGTGGGACGAGATGTCACGCGAGCAGCAGATCGAGTTGTCGCGCCAGGAACTCGCCAACACCCTGTCGACGGGCATCTGGTTCGAAAACATCCTCAACCAGGCGCTGCTGCGCCAGCTGGTGCACAAGGACCCCACCACGCGTGCCACCCACTACGCACTGACGGAAATGGGCGACGAGACCCGCCACATGATCATGTTCGGCACCGCCATCGAACGCCTGGGCACCAAACCGGTGGTACCGCGGCTCTATCAGCGGATGATCATCAACATGTTGCCGTTCGTCTTCCGCGGTTCGGTGTTGTGGACCGCCGCGCTGGTGGGCGAAGAGATCTTGGACTCGCTGCAGCGGCACATGCTAGAGGATCCCGAGTTGCAGCCGATGGTGCACCGGCTCATGCGCATTCACGTCACCGAGGAGGCCAGGCACATCCAGTTCGCCCGCGACGGCCTGCGCAAGAAGGTGCCGGAGATGCCATGGATCAACCGGATGTGGACGGCCAACCTCAACGGCGCAGGTGGACTGTTCTTCCGCTATCTTTTCACCAATCCCGTGCCGTACCACCGCGCGGGCCTCGACTGGCGCTTGGCGCGTGAGGTCGCCCGGGACAACCCGCACCGGCACAAGGTTCTGGTGACCGCGTTCGCTTCGCTGGCAGCATTTTTGGACGAGGTGGGCCTGATGGGTCCGATCGCCCGCCGGATCTGGAAGCGCACCAAGTTCCTGCCATGACCGCCGACGTCCTGATCGTCGCCACCGATGCACCCGCGAACAATGCCTGGAAGGCCTTCCGCAGCAGCTCTTTTCGTTGCACCGCAGTGTCGGTGACCGCCGTCGACGGCGACGTTTGCGCCGCGTCGTTCGACGCCGCAACCAACACGTGGACTGTGCGGCTGGCCTGTGGCGCGACGCATCAGGGCCAGGTGGTGATCGCCACCCAGTTCCCATACCCGGCCGCCGACGGTCTGGCGCCCTATCTCGGCGTCGCCGACCACGGCGTCCCCAACTACTTCACGCTGGTGAATTCCGAGGACGTCGACGAGCGCGCCCGCTACGTCGCCGAATGTGTGCGACTGATGGTCGCGGCCGACGCCACCCGAATCGAGGTGCGACGCAGCACTCAGCGCGTATTCTCTCGGGCCAGTGGCAGCGTCGCCCCACGTAGCGGGCCGCGGTACTGGGAGCGGATGCGCCGCCGCATACCGACGGCATTCGACATGTGGTCACCGGAGGCCGGGGTATTCAACGAGGTGTACGATGGCCCGGCCATTCTGTCAGCGGTGGGCGACGGCCTGCCCGTGCGGGTGCGTCTGACCGGCCGACTCGATCCAGTCGACGGCCGATACCACTGGCAGGGAATGATCTTCGGTGATATCGCCGACGGAATCGTCACACTGAAATCGGTGACGGTCACGATCGCCGGCGGCAGCGCGGCCCCAGCGCGCTTCGGCGAGCGGACGCCGTGGGGCCTCAGCGTCTCCGGTGTCGGCGCGCCGCCATTTCCGCTCGGCGAGGTGGAACTGGTCGTCTGAACGACGCCGAGACCAACGTTCCTGGGCGCGGTTCCTGGGACTTCTCCGCCCGTTCGTTCGTTTCGGCGTGGGGGCTCAGCCGTTTGAGACCGACATCCGACTCCATGACTCAGTTCCTCGGCGCGGGCCTGTGCCACCCCAGCTCTGGTACCCGGGGCATGCGTCATGGAGACGGGCGCTCTGAGCGGACCAGTTGTTCGGCGAGCTGCGCCAACGGCAAATTGGTGTTTTGTGACATCCGCTTGAGCAACTCGAACGCTTCCACAGCGTCGACTGCGAACCGCTCCATCAGGATGCCTTTAGCCTGCCCAATGATGTCACGGGTGGCCAGGGCACCCCGGAACTGCCGATCTCGTTGCAACATCGTCCAGGCCAATGCGATGTGCATGGCGAGGATCTGACCGATCTCCACCGAAACGTCGTCGAAGGCACCCGCGGCGTGGGCGAACAGGGTCAGTGCACCCACCGCGCGCTTGTCGGCGATAAGCGGAATGGACAGGCTGGACCGGACCAGCAGCCCGGAGCCGACCTCGTGGCTGAATCGAGGCCATCGGCGATCGACCAACACGTCGTCCACACGAATCGTCTGCCGTTCGAACATGGCGCTCAGGCAGGGGCCCTCGCCTTGCCGCCGCTGGATGTCGTCCAGGTCGGTCGCGAGGTGATCGGTGGGCGCATGGGTTTCGATGCTGCCGTCGCGGCCTGCGAGCGTGACGCCCGCATACTCGGCTCCCGGCACAGACCGGACCGCGGCCTCCGTCAGCTCTGATAGACCCGCGACAGAATCCTCGACGTGCTGGTCGTGGACGTCGCATAGCAGCCTGGCGAGCTCCAGCGTGACCTCGTTGTGCGTTCTTCTCAACATCCTCAACGCCCCGACCGCAGCTTCACCTTCATCTGACCCAAACAGTAGTACCCGCTGGCCAGCCGTACCGGCGCGTCTGCGGTGAGTGAGCACCTCCTCCTGTCGACACGTGTCTCAGTTGGCGATGCCGTTCGCCTCACGACGCCCGGCTGCGGCGGTACGGTACAGCGATGGCCGGATATCACGACGTTTTCCACGCCAGCATCGACAACCCGGCGGCGTTCTGGGGGCAGGCCGCTCGGGCAGTGACGTGGACGCGCGACCCACAGCAGATGCTCGACGACACCAATCCACCGTTCTACCGCTGGTTTCCTGACGCCGAGCTGAACACCTGCGCCAACGCGCTGGACCGTCACATCGCCGACGGTCGGGCAGATCAGGCCGCCCTCATCTACGACTCCCCCGTGACCGGCACGAAACGCACCTATACCTACGCCGAATTGCTGAATGAGACGGCACGATTCGCTGGCGTCCTGCGTGAACTGGGCGTGAGTAAGGGTGATCGAGTGGTGATCTACCTGCCGATGATTCCCGAGGCACTCATCGCGATGTTGGCCTGTGCGCGCCTCGGAGCGGTGCACTCGGTGGTGTTCGGCGGATTCGCTCCGCACGAGCTCGCCCTCCGGATCGACGACGTCCGCCCTGCCGTCATCGTCTCGGCGTCATGCGGGATCGAACCGACCCGCGTGGTGGAGTACAAGCCGATGATCGACGCCGCGATCGCCCGCTGCACGCATCCACCCCGCAGCTGTGTCATCGTCCAACGGGAGCGGCACCGCTGCGAGCTCATCGCGGGCCGGGATCTGGACTACCACCAACTCATGGCCGGTGCCGCACCCGTTGACCCAGTGCCCGTAGCGGCCACCGACCCGCTGTACGTGCTCTACACATCGGGAACCACCGGCAAACCGAAGGGCATCGTGCGCGACAACGGCGGCCATGCCGTTGCGCTGCTGTGGACCATGCGAAACGTCTACGACGTCGCACCGGGCGAGGTGTTCTGGGCGGCCTCCGACGTCGGCTGGGTGGTCGGCCACTCCTACATCGTCTATGGGCCGCTGCTGGCAGGCGCCACGACGGTGCTCTACGAGGGTAAACCGGTCGGCACGCCCGATCCAGGCGCCTTCTGGCGGGTAGCGTCCGAGCACGGCGTGAAAGCGTTGTTCACCGCGCCCACCGCCATCCGGGCCATCCGCAAGGAGGACCCCGAAGGCGAGTACACCTCCCGGTACGACCTGAGCGGGTTGGGCTATCTCTTCCTCGCCGGTGAGCGACTCGACCCCGACACCTACCACTGGGCAACGGACAAGCTGGGAATCCCGGTGATCGACCATTGGTGGCAGACCGAGACCGGGTGGGCGATCGCGGCCAACCCCGTTGGAGTACAACAGCTTCCACTCAAAGCGGGATCGCCGACGGTGCCGATGCCGGGTTACGACGTGCGCATCCTGAAACCCGACGGACAGGAGTGCGGCGCGGACGAGGAGGGCGCGATCTGCCTCCGGCTCCCGCTGCCGCCGGGGACGCTACCCACCTTGTGGGGTGACGATGCCCGCTACGAGAAGTCTTATCTGTCAACCCATCCCGGACATTATTTGACGGGCGACGGTGGCTTTGTCGACAGCGACGGCTATCTGTTCGTGATGGGCCGCATCGACGACGTCATCAACGTATCGGGGCACCGCCTGTCGACCGGCGCCATCGAAGAGGTGCTCGCGACGCACCCCGCGGTCGCCGAGTGCGCGGTGATCGGCGTGCCCGACGACATCAAAGGGCAGGTGCCGCGCGGGTTCGTCGTGCTCAAAGCAGGAGCATCGGGGGACGGCCTCGCCGAACAACTCGTCAAGCTGGTGCGCGACGAGATCGGTGCGGTTGCCGCGCTCCGGCGCGTCGACACCGTCGCTGCGCTGCCCAAGACCCGGTCGGGCAAGATCCTGCGCAAAACCATGCGCGGCATCGCGGCGGGCCGAGACGAGCCCGTGCCGTCGACCATCGAAGACCCCGGCGTGCTGGACAAGCTCACCCCGGTGCTGAGGTCATGACCGCTCGTAGGTGTCCTCGTCGTCGTCGATGATGTGGACGGCGGCCTCCTCGGCTGAGGCCGCGCTGCCGTCGATGCCGACGTCCTCGCCGATCAGATCGGACTCGACGTCGGGATTGACGCCCTCATCTGGAGCCACCAGCCGGCCAGAACGCCGGTCTCCCACCTCGTCATCGCCCCACTGCTCGTCACGGGTGTCGTCGAGCCCGTCGACGGCAGGGTCGGGTAGTTCGGCGGCGAGCTGCTCGTCGAGTGTCTCGTCTTCGCGGGGCTCGATCCATTTCTCGGGCGGCGAGTAACCCTCGTCGAGCAGATCGTCGACACCGCGGTCGAGCAGCGTGTCCTCCTGGGTGAGCTGATCGTCGTCGTCGGCGCTGTACTCGCCGCCGCGCTCCTCGGGCGTTTCTGGATTGCTCATCACTCCACGATGGCACACCTGTGGTGCACCCTCGGTCCGCGACCCCAAAACCCGCAGTTACGGTGACTAATCCTCAGTTACGGTGATCGATGCAGTAAAGGACCATGACACGACGCGGCCGAAGGACGAGATGCCCGCCACTAGTTGGTCGCTCACCCATGGGACGGAGCGGCACCACCAAAGTGGGTCCTCGGCTGGGAACGCAACGGGTGGAAGACCGCCGCGAAGCCAACCGGTGAAGAACGTCGACCTCTGGATGCGACTCCCGGCGGCCTCCACGGCTGTCCACCGGCCGCGCTTGATCTGGTCGGGCGGGTTTGGAGACAGTTACACCCATTGCACGTCTACTCCCATTGCACGTCCGCGGGTACTTTGTCCGGCCGCAGCCCCCGCCAACTCGGATGGCGTAGCCGCCCGTCGGAGGTCTTTTCCCCGTACCGCACTGCACCGACCAGTTCGGGCCGCACAAACGTGACATCCTTGGCGTCCTCGCGCGACAGTCGCTCTCGGAACGGCGATTCCGTGGTCTCCAGCGGCGCCAGCGTCTTGCGAAGCTTCGTCAGCTCCTTGTCGGTGAAGCCGGTGCCCACTCGGCCGACGTGTACCAACCCGTCTTCGGCGGGAATGCCGAGGATCAACGACCCCAGACTTGCGCCCCGCCCACCACCGCCCGCCTTCCATCCGGCGATGACGACGTCCTGGGTGAGCCAGTTCTTGTCCTTGACCCACGACGCGGACCGGCGTCCGGGTTGGTAGGTCGAATCCCACTTCTTGGCGACCACACCTTCCCAACCCTGATGCCTGGAGTACTCCAGCGCCTGGGCACCGTTACCCGGGATCTGCTCGGGCACATACAATCCGGTGCTTTCAGCCAGCGCCTCTAGCAACTTGCGCCGGTCGCGATACTTGGCCTTTAGCAGCGAGCGGCCATCCAGCGCGAGGAGATCGAACGCCCAGAATTCGATGTTGCTGCCCTGCGCCCGGTTCTGCATCAGCCCGAAGTTGGGGATACCGTCGTTGTCCAGGCCCACCACTTCCCCGTCCAACACGGCGTGATGGTCGCCCAGATCCGCCGCGACTGCGGCGAGTTGGGGGAACTCGCGGGTGACGTCCCGTCCGCTGCGCGAACGCAGGCTCACCTCACCGTGATCGGCGTCGACCATCAGGCGGTAGCCGTCCCACTTGCCTTCGAACGCCCACTGCTTGCCCGACAACCGCTGCACCCCACCGGGACTGGCGAGCATCGGGGCGTAGTCACCCACCTGAGGCGTGTGCTGCTCCTTCATCCGGTGGGCGAGCCAGTTCTTGCCGCCCGTTTGGATCAGCGCATACCGCCCGGTGATCTTCGAGCCTTTCAGGGTGATGATCACCTCGCCACCCTTTTCGGGACCGTCCGGCGAATGGTCGCGAAACTTCTCGGCCTCGTAGGTGCCGGAATCCCAGATGATCACCTTGCCGCCGCCATACTCGCCCCTGGGAATCGAGCCCTCGAAGGTGCCGTACTCGAGCGGGTGGTCCTCGGTGTGCACCGCGAGGTGGTTCACCGACGGTGTCTCGGGCAGGTTCTTCGGAACGGCCCACGACACGAGGACACCGTTGCGCTCAAGCCGGAAGTCGTAGTGCAACCGACGTGCGTGATGCTCCTGGATGACGAACGTGTTGTCGTTGCCTGCGGCAGGCGCCTTCGCAGGCACGGGTTCAGGCGTCTTTCCGGCGTCGCGCATACTGCGGTAGGTGGTGAGTCTATCTGCCGCAGGCACGATTTCGTCGAGACCCTGCAGCAGGTCGCCGTGCGCCTCCGCGCGGGCCAATACCTCGTCGAAACGCAGATGCCGCAGATCGGGGTCCTCGATCTCCTCCCACGTCCGCGGCGCCGCGACTGTCGGCTCCTCCCGGCCCCTCATCGAGTACGGCGCGATCGTGGTTTTCGCCGCGCTGTTCTGGCTCCAGTCGAGGAACACCTTGCCGTCGCGCACGCTCTTGGTCATCGTCGCGGTGACCTGCTTGGGCATCAATTTCTCCAGCTGCTGGGCGATGCGCTTGGCCAGCACCGAGGCACCGTGCGAACTCACCGGTTCGGCCAGCGGTACATACAGGTGCAGACCCTTGCTACCGCTGGTGAGTGGGTACGCCGTCAACCCCATGTCGGTGACGAAGCTGCGCACCTCATGCGCCACCTCGCACAGCTGACGCATCGGCACACCGTCACCCGGATCGAGGTCGAATACCACGCGCGTGGCCGGCCCGGGGGAAAGTTCCCCACCAGACTCGCGTGTCCAGGTCGACACGAATCGCCACTGCGGTACGTGCACCTCGAGCGACGCCTGCTGGGCGATCCACGCCAAACTCAACGCGCTGTCGATGAGCGGGTACGTGATCACCTTCGAACCGTGGTCAACGGACGCCCGGTTCAACCACGCCGGGGCCGACGACGCCAGCTGCTTCTCGAAGAACGCCGGTTGGTCGACGCCGTTCGGCCACCGCTTGCGGGTAACCGCGCGTCCGGCGACGTGCGGAATCATCACCTCGGCGATGGCGGTGTAGTACTCGAAGATCTCGGCCTTTGTCGTGCCCGTCGCAGGGTAGAGCACCTTGTCGGCATTCGTGAGCCGAACTTCGCCCACGGCGCTCGATACCCGATCCACATACCGATCATGCCCGCTGTTGCCGCGCGTTCGCGGTGTTCGACGCGGAGGCGGTGCGCGTCACAGGCATGCCGTCGTCGACACCGTCGTCGCAGGCTCAGGGGATGCGTTCCAGGATTCGCCGTTCATGTCATGACGTGGCGGCGCCAAACAGCGGCTGCGTCTTCGTTGCCACAGCTGGGTAATACTGGGTCATGCGTTCCATCTGGAAGGGCTCGATCTCGTTCGGACTGGTGAACGTCCCGGTCAAGGTGTACAGCGCCACCGAGGACCACGACATCAAGTTCCACCAGGTGCACGAGAAGGACAACGGCCGCATCCGCTACAAGCGGGTCTGCGAGGTGTGCGGTGAAGTGGTCGAGTACCGCGACATCGCCAAGGCGTATGAGTCCGACGACGGCCGCTCGGTGGTGATCACCGACGAGGACCTGGCGACGTTGCCGGAGGAGAAGAGCCGTGAGATCGACGTGCTGGAGTTCGTGCCCGTCAGCGACATCGATCCCATCATGTACGACAAGAGTTACTTCCTGGAGCCCGATTCGAAGTCGTCGAAATCCTATGTACTGCTTGCCAAGACGCTGGCCGAGACCGAACGCCTGGCCATCGTCCACTTCAGCTTGCGCAACAAGACGCGGCTGGCCGCGCTGCGCGTCATGGACATCAACAAACAACAGGTGATGACCGTGCACACGCTGCTGTGGCCCGATGAGATCCGCGACCCCGACTTCCCCGTGCTCGATCAGAAGGTCGAGGTCAAGCCTGCCGAGCTCAAGATGGCCGGGCAAGTGGTCGAGTCCATGGCCGACGACTTCAGTCCCGACCGCTATCACGATAGCTATCAGGAGCAGCTCCAGGAACTCGTCGACGCCAAGCTGGATGGAAACGAAGCGTTCACGCAGGAGGACCATCCCACCGGCCTCGACGAGGAGACCGACGACGTCTCTGATCTGCTCGCCAAGCTGGAGGCCAGTGTGAAAAAACGTCGCGGCGAATCGCCGGACTCCGGCGGGTCCGACGACGAGAAGCCCGCCCCGAACGCACCCGCGAAAAAGGCCGCAGCCAACAAGGCGACAGCCAAAAAGGCGACAGCCAAAAAGGCGACGGCCAAAAAGCCGCCCGCGAGGAAGGCTGCCTCGAAGAGCTGAGTCGGACATGTCGAGCGGACCGCACTGGGCGCTCTCGAACGTTCAGACGAACATCTCGGTGAGCCGATGGCGACGAACGACGCGAACCTGAGTAGTCAGTCAGCGCCATCCCCGCAGTGGTCGCCGCACCGGCTGGGCCCCCAACACCGCGCGACTTGCCTCTCAGCACCGGAAAAGGGTTGTACGCTGCTGGTTAGACCCTCAGCGCGCGCTGCGGGATCGCCGCGGAAGGACCTCCTCATGAAGGCAGCATTGGCAGTCTTGATCGGTATGGCGGGAGTCGCGGTGGCGTTTGCGCTGGCTCCCGCTGCCGCCGCCCAGCCCGTGGGACCGAGCTGCACCAGCATCAACGCCACCACCACCCAGTGCACCACCAATGGCAGCGTCTCGATCAGCACATCGCCAGGTGTTGTTTCGGGGCCGGTGTGGCCGTACCCCTACAACGATCCGTGGTATGGCTACGGCGGCATGGTCGGCTGGTAGACGACCCACGGATGCACTTCGCGGGATAGCCACAACTCACGGTTTCGGCTAACCTAACTTTCTTATTCGTATTACCGGAGAGAAAGTTGGGTGGCTTGGCCCAGGAAACCGCAGCCAAACTGGAGCCGGGCTGGTTTCTGCTCGGACCCGCCTTCGTCGCGGCGATCGCCTATGTCGATCCCGGCAACGTCGCCGCTAACGTCAGCGCGGGCGCTCAGTACGGCTTCTTGCTGGTCTGGGTGATCCTGCTGGCCAACATCATGGCCGGGCTGGTCCAGTATCTTTCGGCCAAGCTCGGGCTCGTCACCGGGCGCTCGCTACCGGAAGCAGTGGCCGATAATACCCGCAAGCCGGGCCGTATCGCGTACTGGGTACAAGCCGAGTTAGTGGCCATGGCAACCGATCTCGCCGAGGTCGTCGGCGGGGCGATCGCGCTGTACCTGCTGTTCGACCTGCCACTGCTGCTCGGCGGCGTCATCACGGGCGTGGTGTCGCTGATCCTGCTGCTGGTGCAGGACCGGAGAGGCCAGCGCATGTTCGAACGCGTCATCACCGGCTTGTTGGCTGTCATCGCCGTCGGCTTCCTCACCAGCATCTTCGTTGAACCTCCTCCGGTGGCACAGACGCTGGAAGGGCTCATTCCCCGTTTCGACGGCGCGGAAAGCGTGTTGCTGGCGACAGCCATGTTGGGTGCGACGGTGATGCCCCACGCGGTGTATCTGCACTCCGGGCTTGCGCGCGATCGGCACGGCCACCCCGAAGCAGGCGTTGCCCGCAAGCGCCTGCTTCGGATCACGCGATGGGATGTCGTGCTCGCGATGCTGGTCGCGGGCGCCGTCAACTTGGCCATGCTGCTGGTCGCTGCCACCAACCTGCAGGGACGCGATGACACCGACTCCATTGAAGGCGCGCACGCAGCGGTGCAGGACACCTTGGGCCCCACGGTGGCGCTGTTGTTCGCAATCGGACTGCTGGCCTCCGGTCTGGCCTCGACGTCGGTGGGCGCCTATGCGGGCGCAATGATCATGCAGGGACTGTTGAAGCGGACGATTCCGCTGTTGGCGCGCCGGCTCATCACCTTGGTGCCCGCACTGGTGATCCTTGCGATCGGCATCGACCCCAGCCGCGCGTTGGTGATCTCGCAGGTGATCCTGTCGTTCGGGATCCCGTTCGCGCTGATCCCGCTGGTGCGGTTCACCAGCAACCGAGCGATGATGGGCGTCGACATCAACCACCGCGTCACCACCGCGCTTGGGTGGACGGTGGCCGCGGTGATTACGCTGCTGAATGTGGTGTTGATCTATCTCACGGTGACGGGCTGAGTGCTCGAACCGCCCCATAGTTACTTCGCGTACGGGTCCAACCTGTGCGTGCGTCAGATGGCGCAACGATGCCCCGACGCCGTCGACCCGCGGCCTGCCATGCTCTCTGACCACGGCTGGCTGATCAACGAGCGTGGGGTGGCCACCGTCGAACCGTTCACGGGCTCGCAGGTGCACGGTGTCCTGTGGCGGCTGTCCGACCACGACCTGGCCACCCTCGACAGTGCGGAGGGTGTGCCGGTGCGCTACCGCCGCGACCGGCTGACCGTGCACACCGACGACGGCCCCACCCCAGCGTGGGTGTACATCGACCACCGGGTGGAGCCTGGGGCGCCCCGGCCCGGATATCTTGAGCGCATCCTCGACGGTGCCCAGCACCACGGACTGCCGCAGCGCTGGGTCGAGTTCCTGCGGCGCTGGGATCCCGTTAACTGGCCCCGCGCTTTGCCGAAGTCGGATATTCCTGGGCCACAGTCGCTTTCGGAGCTGCTCGCCGATCCTGGCATCGTCGAGTCGAGTGCGCTGCGCTCCCGGTTCGGTTTCATGGCCTTCCACGGCGGCGGCCTTGAGCAGATGACCGACGTCATCGCCGAGCGTTCCGCCGACGCCGCAGGTGCCTCTCTGTATACGGTGCGCCACCCTGACCACTATCCCCACCACCTGCCGTCGGCCTCCTTCGTGGCAAGCGAATCCGCTTGCCTTGCTGAGTTTCTCGACCATGTGGACGTCGTCGTCGCATTGCACGGTTACGGTCGAGTCGGGCGGAGCACACAGCTGCTCGCCGGTGGCGGCAACCGTGCATTGGCCTCCCATCTCGCGGCCCACGTGGATATTCCCGGGTACCGGGTGGTCGACGACCTCGACTCGATTCCCCGCGAACTGCGTGGCCTGCACCCCGACAACCCCGTCAACCGGGCGCGTGGCGGCGGTGCCCAATTGGAACTGTCGCCGCGGGTGAGGGGCATGAGTCCGCGCAGTGGGATGCCTGGCGACGACGGCTTGGCACGTGCGACTTCCTTGTTGGTGCACGGCCTTGCCGCAGCGGCCCGCTCCTGGCCGGCGGCCTCGGATCAGTGCTGAGGCTTGTCGGGGCAGTCCTCGTCAGTCTTGCGTTGGCGGGCGGAGCACCCGCGCGCGCCGATACCGACGCCGTTACTGCGGCGCTTGACGCCGCGATCACCGACGACCACGTGCCCGGCGTGATTGCCGTGCTGCGCAACGGCGCCGACGTGACTCAGTACTCGGCAGGGCTCGCCAACGTTGCGGAGCGCAGACCGTTCGTGCCCCGGATGCACGTCCGCGCGGCGAGTATCACGAAGACGTTCGTCGCGACCGTCGTCATGCAACTGGTCGCTTCTGATGACATGTCACTTGAGTCGCCCGTCGCGCAGTACCTGCCGGGCCGAATTCCCGACGGGATAACCGTGCGCCAGTTGCTGCGCCATCAGAGCGGGTTGCCCGAATACTTCTCGCCTGCTGAGGATCCGGACAATCACCTCGGCACCGTGGACCCGAGCGGGCTGCTCGATTCGGCGTTGAGCAAGCCCGCCTCGTTTGCGCCCGGCGCCGACATGGCCTACACCAACACCAACTACCTCGTCGCCGGACTACTGATCGAGGCGGTGACCGGCCGGCCTGCCGTCGACGAGATCGGCTCGCGGATCATTTCGCGACTTGGATTGGTAGACACCTACTTTCCCGCCCCTGGCGACACCGGGCTGCTGGCACCGTTCGTGTCCGGTTACGAAAGGGTGGACGGCCAGAGCGTGGACGAAACAGCGTTCCCCGCGGCGTTGGCCGCAACCGCCGGCGGGCTCGTTTCCACTGGCGAGGACATCACCGCGTTCGTGACGGCGCTGCTGTCCGGGGAGTTGCTTCCAGCGGCGCAGCTGGGCGAGATGATGCAAACGGTGCCGCAGCCGGGCACCGAGATTGGCTACGGGCTTGGCCTGGCCAGCTTCGCACTGTCCTGCGGCGTGACGCTCTGGGGCCACGGCGGTGACGTGGAGGGCTACCACAGTTTGATGGTCAAGCCCGCTGAACCAGTTGATGCGCCAGCGCTTTCGGTGACGTTGACGCAGTCGCCTGACGCCGACGGGCTGGCGCAGGACCCCCGAAACAGGGTGGCCGAAGCGTTGTACTGCTAGATCGGCAAAGCCAAGCGAACGACCGAACGCGCACTTAGCAGAAAACTCGCCGAACTCGACGATACGTGTCTTGGGTGCGCTCGCCTATCACCGCGGTGACCAGGTCGATGGCTCGTCGCGACGCGCGATCGAGCCCAGCACGGGCTCCGGTGTGTCGGAGGTGATGCTCGCCCGCCGCAACGCCTCGGAGTTGCACCAGGGGTGTGGTAATCCCACGAATGCAGGAACACCGGCCGATCCGGCACTGCGGCGTCGAGCCAACGGGCGTCGAACAGTCCTTCGGCGCTCGTCGGCGGGATGCGCCTCGGCGTACGCGCGCACCGCGTCGGACCCCACAGCGGCCACTCCATCGACCACGAGCACCGCATCGGTCTCAGCTCCGCCACGTCCGGTCCAGATCGTCCCACCACGGAAAACGGTTTGCCAACATCCACGGCACCTTACCGCCGGCCCTCCGAGGTCACAGGCTTAATCGGCCCGTCATGCGTTAACTCCCACGGCGTCACCCATCCGGTGCGACGATGTCACCGAATAGGAGATGTGAACCCCGCCAGCACTACGACGCGCTCGATCACCGTTTCTCGCCCTACTTCGTCGAACATTTCATGACACCGCTGGTGGCAGCGGCGTGGTCGTGTGCACCCGGAGACGCGCTGCGCTACCCTGCCCGCTACCAGTTCGAGTTCCTCGAACACCACAGGATGCTGACGGTGTTGGCCTCGCCAACCTGGCGCACGGTCGTCGGCGGGTCGGCCACTTATGTGAACGCCATCGCCGCCGGACTCGGCGACCGTCCGGCGCAGACGTTCGACGCGGCTGTCATCGCCACGCATCCCGATCAGGCGCTGAGCCTCCTGGAAGCACCCACCGCAGCGGAACGCCGCGTAATGGGCGCCATCCCCTACTCCTCCAACTCGGCCGCACTGCACACCGACACCTTGGTGCTGCCCAGGCACCCGCGCGCTCGGGCTTCGTGGAACTGCCCGGTGACCTCAGACACCGAGAACGTGCTCGTCACCTGCGACGTGTCAGCTCTGATGTGGCTGCGCGGCGAGGAATCCGTTGCCGCCCAACAGCTACTGGGAACGATCGACGATGGCCGCGTGGTGTTCGCCAGCGCCTACCACGGGTGCGGATTCCACGAGGACGGCGCGGCCGCAGGGTTGCGTGCCGCCAATAGCTTTGGCGCGGAATGGCTTGCGAAGACCACGCAGACCGGGGAGGTGCTCGCATGTTGAACCCCGCCCTGTACCGCACTCGCATCACCCATCTGCGGCGCGCACCGGTCCATCACTATTTCGAACACCACAGCTACAGCTGGTATGTCGACCTGGACCATCTTCCGCAGCTACCGCGCTGGTTGCGACCGTTCGCGAAGTTCGAAGCCCGAGACCACTTCGAGGGAGACGACTCGGACACGTTGCGCCAACGTGTCGACGCGTTCCTGGCCCGCCATGACGTGAGCCTGCCCGGCGGGTCGGTAACCGCCCTGCTCAACGCACGCGTGTTGGGCTATGTGTTCAATCCACTGTCGCTGTACTGGTGCCACGATGCGCACGGCGAACTGCGCCACATCATCGCCGAGGTGCACAACACCTATGGCGGCTGGCACGCCTATCTGTTACCGCCTACCGGGGACAGTCCGGCGATGGTGACGAAGAAGCTCTATGTGTCACCGTTCAACGACGTCGACGGGTACTACCTGGTGCGCGCGCCGCGTCCGGCGGAGAAAGTCGACGTCACCATATCGCTGCACCGCGAGAACCAACCTGCCTTCGTGGCCACGATTCGGGGCCACGGCCGACCCGCCACCAAACGAGAGATCATGCGCCTGCAGGTCATCGCCCCGGCGGCACCCTTGGTCGCGTCGGTAAGCATCAGGATTCAGGGTGTAACGCTGTGGTTGCGCCGCGTACCGATCGTGCCCCGCCGGGGTGTCGTTGTCGATGACGAGGTGAGACAACGATGAACTACAGACGTTGGCGGAAGCATCTGGCCTGCGGTCGATTCCGCGCGTTGACCCGCCGTGGCTACGGTACCTTCCGGGCCGCTGACGCCGCTGTCGGCGCGCATCGCCGACAACCTGCTGCGGCCCTCGGTCAATCACCTGCCGCTGCGGCTACGCTATGCGGACGGAACCGTCCTCGGCGCGGCCGCCCCCACGATGCCGACGTTGGTTCTGCACCAACCGGATCAGCTGGCTCGCCGGGTCGGGACGAACGTGCTCATCGGGTTCGGCGCGTCCTACATGGCAGGCCAATGGACTCCACCGATCTGGCGGGTGTGTTGACCGCTTTCGCCGCCTCGATGGCCGACCTGGCACCGCGCAGCCTGCAGCGGATGCGCCCCATCGCGGTGGCACGCCAACCCCGCACACATCTCCAATGCCGAGATCATCTATGGCGCAAGATTGACCGGCAGCTCGATGCCGCACGGGTGGGCCCCGGTTCCCGGGTTCTGGGGATCGGAACGGGGCGGGGCGAACGGTGCATCCGCGCCGCACTCCGCGGTGCTTCGGTGCGGTCCGTGACGCTGTCGGCCGAACAGCAGCGTCTCGCGCGGCGGCGAGTCGCCCCGGCGGGACTCGCACGCGTGGTCGACATCGATCTCTGCGACTACCGTGACGTCGACCGGGGTCTACGACGAAGTGATGTCCGTCGAGATGATCGAGCGGCCGACGCGTTTGCCGACGGCAAAGACCGTGGCCTGTGGGCCTGGACAGGTCACCCCCACTATTTCGGGACCGTGCTCTTTCCGGTGCTGATGAGGTACTACCTGGTGTACGCCACCGGGGCGCGCCCCACCGAGAAGCTCATGGCCTCCCGGCCCGACTTCGACGAGTACCGTTCCAGGACATCGTTTTTCGTGCCCGTCCCGCCACGCGTGCGGACAGGGTGATGACGCTGCCCGTCGCTCACGTTAGGCTACCGCTCGATGAGCGGATCGCCGCGGTGAGCACCGAACTCGACTCGTTGTTGCGCCAAGTGGCGCGCCGCGACGTCGAGGCGTTCGCGCAGTTCTATGACCACACGAAGACCAGGGTCTTCGGTCTGGTCGCGCGCGTGCTGCGCGACCCCGGCTACAGCGAAGAGACCACCCAGGATGTCTACCTGCAGGTATGGCGCAATGCGGGCCAATTCGACTCCTCTGCGGGCTCGGCATTGTCGTGGCTGATGACTCTGGCGCACCGCCGCGCCGTCGACCGGGTGCGTTCGGAGCAGGCCGCATCGCTTCGCGATATCAAGTACGGCGCCGCGAACCTGGAAACGCCCGTCGACCATGTGTCCGATGCGGTGGTGCTGCGCGACGAGCAACGCCAGGTGGTGGAGTGCCTCGACGGCCTGACCGACATGCAGCGCCAGGCCATTGAAATGGCCTACTACCAGGGGCTGACCTACGTTCAGGTGGCCGAGCAGCTAGCCGCGAACCTGGCGACCATCAAGTCCCGGATGCGGGACGGGCTGCGTGCGCTGCGTAGTTGCCTGGGGGTGCGATGAGCTATCCCACTGGCGAGGATTTGATGGGCCTGGTGGTTCCGTACGCGCTGCACGCTCTGTCTGACGACGACGCGGCCGCGGTCGAGCAAGGCCTCGCTGCGTCTGCCCCCGACGTTGTCGAGTTGTTCCGCACCGAGGTGCGCGACGTGCTCGAGGCGATGGCCGTCGTCTCCGCCGCCACCGCTGCCGAACCCCCCGACCGATTGAGGCAACAGCTGCTCGACACCGTTGCCGCGGACAACGTGCGGGCGCTACCCAGCCCCGACCAGCGCCAACCGCGGTGGCGCAGGATCGCCATGGCCGCCGCGGCCGTGGTGGTGCTCGGAGTGGGCGGGGTCGGAGCATGGTCGGTGCTGCGTCCAGCACCACCGATCGCCGAGCAGGTGCTCGCCGCTACGGATATGCGGACCAGCCAGGATGAAGTCCCCGGAGGCGGCGCAGCCACTATCGTGTTCTCACGGGAGGTCAACGCCGCGGTTCTGACGATGACCGATGTGGCACCCCCGACGCCGGGCACGGTCTATCAGATGTGGCTGGTACCCGAGAACGGCGTTCCGGTATCCGCTGGCACGATGGGTCCCGATTCCGTGACGCCGATAACGACCGCTGTGATCGAAGGCATCGACAACTACACGGCATTGACGTTCACCGTGGAACCCGGAGATGGGTCGTCGCAGCCGACGGGCGCTGAGTTCTCTCCGTTGTCACTCACCTGAGCGTGGCCTGCCCGCTTCGTAAAGCCCGTCGTTGACATCCGTATCGCACTGCACTACACAACGCCCCATCTCATACGTCAGGTGGCATAGTGCCGACGGTGGCAGCCCGCGGAGCACATCATGGGTCTGGCAAGCTTCTCCCCAGAGTTGTCCAAGGAAGCAGCTGCTGGACAATCCCGCGCTATTCGGCCCGCGGCCGGCGGCGGTTACGCCTGCCGAGCAGCGTGTCCTTCACCTTGTTTCCTTGGATGCGGGCGCGGGCGGTGATTTCGTCGACCCTGCCCTCGTTGCGCAACCGGCGGTCACCAGTCGCTTGCCCCACTCCTCGCTTCGCCTTACCGACGAACTTATCGAGTTGGTACTTGGCTCGCTCACTCGCGGTCATCGCGTAGACCTCCGGTCTGGGGAACCCCGCTGGTGCGGCAGGATTATGGGAGTCGTTTACCCGAACGTCCAACAAGCTCAAACATCCGGGGCGGGTATGCTCTGCTGCGGTTGCGCCCCCGTAGCTCAGGGGATAGAGCACGGCTCTCCTAAAGCCGGTGTCGCAGGTTCGAATCCTGCCGGGGGCACTCTGAGCCGTGGGTCTTGCGGTCGCCGTAGCCGCCCAGAAGACGCCGAAGCCGGCCGGTCCCGTGGGACCAGCCGGCTCGGCACAAGGGTGAATCAGCCAGCCACAAATTGGTTGTAGGCATCCGACAGCTGCGGCGACAGCCCGGTGGTGCCGCACACCTGCTGCGACTCGCCGATCGGCGCGAGGATGCCCCGCAGGTCGTAGTACTGGCCGGGATTGGCCGTGAAGTAGGCCCGCAGATCACCCGATGGGTTCGGCCCGAACAGCGCGGACCTGACGACGGTGTTGGCCTCTGGACGTGCCGCGAGATAGTCCTCCGCTGCCCCGATCGAGGAGTTGACGGTGTTCTGCACTCCCGCCGGGCTGCAGTCGGGCGCAGCCGAAGCGATGGGGGCGACGACGGTTGCCGCGGCGATGCCGGCGAACAGGCAGCCGGCGCCCGCGCGCACAGAGACGTTGGTGAATTTCATGATTGGTTATTCCTTACGATCTTGGATGTGTTCTCGGGTCGCCCCGGAACTGTCATCCACGGTACCGAGACGAAAGTGGCGCAAATCCTGACCACATTCGATCCACAACGGCGGGCAGGGGGCGTTACACCAGTCCGGGGTGATCTTCGCCTCAATACCGGCCCGCTTGGATAACGCGACCAGCAATCAAGGCGTTCGATTCTGAGATTTCTCAGGATTTGGCCTCCAGTCTTAACCATTTGTGACAGGGGTTCTTATGGAACCGTTACGGCACTTTCGGAAGCGGCTACCTTATTCCGCTCCGTCAGATGCTCGAACCATGCTCGGAATGGTTACCCGGTGCCGTGGCCGGATAATCGACTGTCCCTCAGGATCTGCGGGTATCGATCACCCGTTGAGCGATCTCAACCAGTCGGATGTTGCTGGTCTGGGAGAGCTCCCGGAGCATCTCGAAGGCACGGACGGCGTCGACACCGAACCGCTCCATGATGACGCCCTTGGCCTGCCCGATGAGATCGCGGGAGGTGAGCGCGGACTGCAGTTGTTCGCCGTGGCGGCTAGCTAGGATGGCCGCCGCTGCATGCGCCGCCAGTACGGAGCCGACGGCCTCGCATTCAGCGTCGAACACATTTGGTTGGTAGCTGAACAGATTGAGCGCGCCCGCCGTGGCTTGGCTGGTGTAGAGCTTGAAGGACAATGCGCTGCGTAGTCTCAGCTTGACGACCTCGACGTTGTAGTCGGGAAATTGGGTGTCGTGTTCGAAATCGTCGATGCGCACGATCAGCTCGTCGCGCGCAGCCTCTACGCACGGGCCTTCGCCGTACTTTTCCTGCAAAGCGTCCAGCGCGAACATCAGATCATTGGTGGGGGCCATCGTCTCGACGCTGTTGCCCTTGCCGATCAGCAGGACTCCGGCCAGATCGACGCCGGGGATCACCTCGACGGCCGAGGTCGTGACGTGTTCGAGCACCTCGGCGACCGTAAGCGGACCTGCGGCGTTGCGTGCCAGGTCGGCCATCCTCGTCGCCAGATCATCGGCGGGCAGGACCATGCGACACCTCCAGTCAACCGTCCAGACCGACAGTGTCTCACCGAACCGCATCGAGGAACGGCGCGAGTCGATCCGCATGATCCCCCGAGGTCGCCTGCGCTGGGCTTCGGTCAGTAACTGCGCCCCAACCGGAACGTCAGGTTGGCCCGTACCGCGGGCCACTCGATGTCGAGGATCGAATACACGACAGTGTCGCGGCGGGAACCGTCGGCCAGTACCTGATGACAGCGCAGGATCCCGTCCTGCTTCGCCCCGAGGCGCTCGATGGCCGCGCGGCTGGCGGTGTTGAAGAAATGGGTGCGGAACTCAACGGCAATGCAGCCGAGGGTGTCGAACGCATGCGTCAGCAGCACCAGCTTGGATTCGGTGTTCATGCCGGTGCGCCGCGCAGAACCCGAATACCAGGTGTGGCCGATCTCGAGGCGGCGGTTGGGGGCGTCGACGTTGAGATAACTCGACGACCCCACCACCGCACCGTCGGCGAGGCTCCGCACCACGTAGGTGACGCCACCGTCGGCGGCACGCAGCTCCCCCATCCGCGCGACCCACTGCGCCGCGGTGGCGGGCGACGGCGCTGAGGTGAACCACAGGTCGCCGGAATCGCCGTCGGCTGAGGCCGTCGAGATCTCGGGTACGTGGTCAGGCGTCAACGGATCGAGGCTCACCCAGCGCTGCCCCGCCAACGGCACCGGCTCGACGAAGCGCGTCACGGGTGCCTCGGTGGTCGTCGCGAGCCACGCCCGCTCAACGCCGCTACCACAGCCCATAACGAAAGTGCCGCAGCGACAACGCCGATGCCGCCGCCGAGGTACAGGCCGTAACCGGGCGACACCGGCGCCGCGACGTTCACCTGGTAGTACCGGACCGCCGACGCGACGATCAGCAGCGACAGCACCAGCGCGGCAATCGATGCGGACCGTGGCGACAACCCGCGAGCCGCCATCGCGCCGGCCACCACGAGGGTGGCGGCCAGCAGGACGATCAGCTGCCCTGCACCGAACGTGTGGGGAACGTGCATGCTGCCACCCGCGCCGCCGATTGCGCTGGCGCGCCCACCGCCGTCGACGGTGGTGGTGAGCCAGGGCAGCCACGCGGTGACGACCACCAGCGCCGCACACAGCGCGACGAGCCAGCCGGGACGGACGCGCACCATATCCGGTCAGCCTAGTAAACGATCACGAGCCGGTATTCTTGAGGCCCGATGACCACACTTCCCGACTGGGCCCAGGGACTCGACCTCGCTGCGCACCCCGAAGGCGGCTGGTTCCGTGAGACCTGGCGCAGCGATGTCAGCATCGGTGAGTCCAGTCTGCCGCCCGATTACGCCGGACCGCGCAGTGCAGGCACCGCCATCCTGTTCCTGCTGCTTCCCGGCCAACAGTCGGCGTGGCACACCGTGCGCAGTGCCGAACTCTGGCTGTACCACCGGGGCGGCCCACTGGAGCTCGAGGTCGGTCCCGAACAAGCCTCCGCCACAACACATCTGCTGGGTGCCTACCTGGAGCGCGGCGAGTTCCCACAGCTGGTGGTGCCGCCAGGGCACTGGCAGCGCGCCCGCCCCCAAGACGGGCAGCCATGTCTGGTGAGCTGCATTGTGGTGCCCGGTTTCGACTTCGCCGACTTTTCGCTCGGCCTCAGCTGAGCAGACGGACCGCGGCGGCAACCAGATCGGCGTTGCCCCCCGGCGTGGAACCGTCGGGAAGCTTGACGGTGTCCTCGAGGCCGATGCGGGTCTGCACGCCACGCACACCTGCGTGTTCGAGCAGCGGCCAACAGCTTTCGTCCAGCCCATGCAGCAGCGTCGGGGCAGGCGAATTGGCGGCGGCCACCATCTCCAGCAGCCCGTCGGCCTCATCGACGGTCGCTGCACCCTGCAGCTCGATCATCACCCTCATGCAGTGGCGGGCCAGGTCGGATTGAGCCCACGACTGAGCGGCTTCGGCGTGGAAGATGCCGACCTCGACACCGAGCCCCCGGCTCAGCAGTACTTCGGCAAGCTCAGGCGATCCCGGCTCGTGCCAGTTCAGCGACGTGAAGTCGGGGAGCACCTCCCAGGACCGGACGGCTTCCAGTCGGGCGTCCGCGTCGGGCAGCGCCCAGTACCCGGTAGTCACGCCCAGCGGTAAACCCGGCAGCGCGTGCCGGACCGCGGTGATGGCGGGCCCGACGGCCTCGGCCAGCAACGAGTCGACGCCGTCGGGTGTCTTGGGGTGCATGTGTACCGCCTGCGCGCCGGCCTGATGGGCCGCGACCGCCTCGGCGGCCAGTTGCTCAGGGGTGACCGGCAGATCAGGGAACTGGTCAGGTGTACGGGCGCCGTTGATACAGGCCTTGATATAAATTTTCGGGCTGCTCATCCCGCCATCTTTGCGTAGCGTCCTAGCGATGGCCGGTCATGTCCTCGTGAACGGCGAGGATGCGCTGGCGGTGCGGATCGCCGAGGAGTTGCGCGGCGCGGGAACCACGGTGGCCACGCTGGTCGGCGCCGACGAGTTGGAGGCGGCCGGGATCACCACCGCTACCGCGGTGGTGTGCGCCGGCCCCAACGACGCGGACAACCTCGAAATCGCCTTGTTGGCAAGACAATTGAGTCCAACGGTGCGGGTGGTCGCCAGGCTGGCCAACGGCGTGCTGCGCAAGGCGGTGGCGATCGGCAACGGGCCGGGAGCAATTCTCGACGTCGCGGACCTGGCGGCACCGTCGGTCGTTGAGGCGTGCCTTTCGCGCACCGAACACACGATTGCGGCGGGCGGAGTCGAGTTCGTCATCTCCGGCAGCGACGCCCCACGGTCGGGCACCCTGCGCGACATCTACGGCGATCTGGCGCCGGTTGCGGTGGTGCACGGCGAGGAGTCGGCCACGCCGGGCTCGGTGGTGGCGTGCCCCGGCCGGGATCTGGCGGTCCGGGAGGGCGACTGGACCGCGGTGATCGGAACCGCCCGGGAACTGGCCGCGCAGGGCATCACCGTCGCGACGTCCGCCGCCGCGGCGACGACTTCGCGTCGCACTCCCCTGACCAAGGTGATGGACGCGGTGCGCGCGTTCCGACACGACGTCAACCCGAATTTCTACCGAGCTCTCTCGGTGTCGCTGACGCTACTGATCAGCTCAACACTGCTGCTGCGGTTCACCTATGACAAGCCGGGCATGAGCTTCATCGACGCGCTCTACTTCTCCACCGAGACGATCGCGACGGTGGGCTACGGCGATTTCAGCTTCGTGGACCAGGCGACCTGGCTGCGGGTCTTCGGCATCGTGCTGATGTTCGGCGGCGTGACCACCACAGCGGTACTGATGGCGTTCGTCGCCGACCTGCTGCTGTCGCGGCGCATTGCCCATTCCGCGGGCCGACGCAAAGTCCGGGAGTTGCGCGACCACATCATCGTCGTCGGACTGGGTTCGTTCGGAATCCGGGTGGCCGCCGATCTCAAGGCCGCGGGTCGCGACGTCGCCGTCATCGAGCGCAGCGACGACAACCGCTACCTGTCGGCTGCGGCGGAGGCAGAGATCCCGGTGATCTTCGGTGACGCGACGCTGCCGTCGACGCTTGAGGCGGCGCGGATCGACGACGCCGTCGCGGTGGCGGTGCTCACCCAGGACGACATGGTCAACATCGAGACCGGGATCGTGTTGCGTGAACGGCTCGGCGAGCGGTGGATGCGATCTGCCGACCGAGCCGGCGTACCCGTGGTGCTGCGGGTGTTCGACCGGTCGCTCGGAGCGGCGGTGGCACACCGCTTCGGCTTCGAAAACGTCCGCTCCACCGTTGAATTGGCGGCGCCGTGGTTCATCGGAGCCGCCCTGGGTCTGACGGTGTTCGGCACGTTCTCGGTAGGTCAGGCGTCGTTCATGGTGGGCGGAGTGCGGGTCGAACCGGGCAGCGAACTGGACGGGATGCGGATGGGGGATCTGTCCACCCAGACCCGTGTCATCGCCATCGGTGCTCCGGGCCGGGCCCCCTCACTACATCCACGAAGGGACGCGCAGCTGGCTGCCGGTGACACCGCCTATCTGGTGGGGCCGTACCGGGAACTGCTGGACACCCTGCGAAAAGGGGAGAGCGCCCAGCAGGCTCCGTCAGCTCTCCAATGACGAGATGTTGAACGCGGCGCCGGTGGGATCGGTGGCCGCTGCCAGCCGACCGTACGGGGTGTCCTGGGCGGGTTCGGTGACGGCGCCGCCACCCGCGACGATCACCTCGAGCGTCTTGTCGACGTCGTCGGCGCCGAAGAACACCGTCCAGGTGCCCACGCCTTCCTCGGGAAGGAAACTCGACCCGTCGAAGACCCCTAGCAGCTGCTGATCTCCGAACCACGCTGTCGTGTAGCGGAATTCATCGGTGTCGGATTCGGACCGGGTGTCCCAACCGAAGACGGCGCGGTAGAACTGCAGCGCGGTGTCGTACTCGCGGGTGGTCAGCTGGTGCCAAACCGGGGCGCCCGCTGCGCCGACGATCTCGAAGCCGTGATGCCCCGTGGGCTGCCACAGCCCGAGCATGCCGTTGGCGCTGTCGGTGACCATGCTCATCCAACCCTTTCCGGGAATCTCGATGGGTGGTGAGCACGACTGGCCACCCTGGGTGGTCACGGCGTGCACGGTGGCACCGATGTCGGCGGTGTGCAGGTAGGTGTTCCAGCCGTCGGGCATGTTCCACTGCGGATCGTTGGGCATCAGCCCCGCCACCGGCAGGCCGTCTTTGGCGGCGTTGACGTAGCGGCCGTACTCGGGGCCCGCGGACTCGAAGGTCCAGCCGAAGACCGCGCCGTAGAACTCGATCGCGCGCTCTAGATCCGAGGTGCCGAGGTCGATCCAGGTGGGGGCGCCCAGCGGCGCGTGGAAACTGGTCACGGAG
>JBPPMS010000110.1:0-13564 GCA_051306175.1 Mycobacterium sp.
ACCGTCCGCACGTAGGCCACAGGCCCAGAATACGAGCCCGGCTAGTGCACAAATCCAGCCCATCCGAGAAACAAAACCCCAGGTCAGCGAGCTACCGGCCGACCGAGCCAGCCGAAGTGGCAAAAGTCAGGTCTCTCTCGGCAATCTACTAATCGAGGACGCAGCGACACTGGAGTACGATTCGAGGATGGGAAAGACAGCGGGCCTGATCGCGTGTACGTTGTCGGCGCTCACCAGTGCCGGAGTGGTTTTCGCGGTCGAACCTACCGTTGCCTTGATCGTTTGGATGGCTGTCGTGAACCTCGTAGTTCTCGCGGCGGCTGTTGCTGTAGCAGGTGACCGCTCCAAGTTCACTTGGATCGCCTTGGTGTTGATTTCGATACTTCCGGCACTGGCAACGGTGGGCCTGTTATGGCTGCCTGTCGTTCTTGTGCTTCTTGTCGGCGCGGCGCTACCACAGGTTGCCCGCCGGTCGGCTAGAGCGTCCTTCCCAGGTCGGTAGTCGGCGGCGGCCTCGACCGGTGAGGTACTAGGACGAACATAGGTTGCGACGGTGTACGCCGCCCGGAGCGGCTCGATCAGGTATGGACCTTCCTCGCCTGAACCCCGCAGAGTGCTTAGACGCTGGCCGAGACAATGCGGGTCGCCTCGCTTCGATCCTGGAGTCCAGTGATCAGGTTGTAGTCGTGCCCGTTGGAAACCCGGACCAGATCGAGACCCCGAAAATGGTCAGTGCGCCGCTCGGTTACCTTCGCGACCGCGATGAACTCGTCCAGGAGTGGGTCTCTACCGGACCAGGCCGGATGGTCCAGGCAACGGAGGAGCGTGACCGGGTCGCCGACTTCCAGGCCGGACAGGTCGGCCATCACAGGATCTCGCCCCGTAGGAGCGCCTCGAAGTCAACCGGGTCGATGATCGGGACGCCGAGGTCGGCAGCCTTCTTCGCTTTGCTGGTGGTCGTTTCGTCGGTGATGAGGGCTGTTGTCGTCTTGGACACCGACCCCGAGGCGCGCCCACCCGCGGCCTCGATGGCCTCCTGCGCAGTGGTGCGGGTGTGCCCCGGCACCGAACCGGATACGACGAAGGACTTGCCGGCCAACGGCAGGTCGCCTGAGGAGTGGTCGGCCGACGGGCCGACTTGGTCGTCTCCCATGTTCACGCCCCCCGCGGCGAGCCGGTCGATGACCGGGCCCAGTCTGGTCAGACCGTCCACGACGGCAGCCGCCTTGGCCGGGCCCATTCCGGGGAGCTCGGCGATGTGGTCGGCGTCTGCGGCGCGCAGAGACGCCATGTCGCCGTAGTGCCGGGCCAGCCAGCGCCCGACGGTGCGCCCGGTCAGTCTGATGCCGAGCGCGGTGATGACCCGATTGAACGGTTGGGTCTTCGACGCCTCGATCTGAGCGTGGACCTTGACTGCGTTTGCCAGTCCAAGGTGTCTCGTGGCGCCCGAGCCGGTCACGCCCATCGGGAGCGTCGCGAGCTGGTCGACCGTCAGGGTGAACACGTCGGCCAGGTCCGCCACCAACCCGGACTCGACCATGGCTTCGGACACGGCGCCGCCGACGCCCTCGGCGTCCAGACAGTCACGAGAGAAGGCGTAGTCGATCGCGTTGACCAGTCCGCACGACGGCGTCTCGCACCGCCACAACAGCGAGTCGGTGTTCCACGGCTCGCCGCACTGGGGACATGTCGGGGGCGGAGTCCACGCAGCGACCTCGCCGCCGGTGCCGTCCAGCGGCGCCGTGATGCGGGGGATGACGTCTCCGGCACGTTTCAAGACCACCCTCGATCCGATCCCGATGCCCTGCTCGGTGACCCAGGAAGGATTGTGCAAGGTCGCATAGGTGACCGTGGTGCCAGCCACGAAGGTCGGAGTGATGCGCGCGCGCAGTCCGATCCGTCCGGTCCGTCCGACCGAGACTTCGATATCCTCCACCACGGCACTGGCCTCTTCGGCGGGGAACTTCACCGCGAGCGCCCAGTTCGGGGTGCGTGAGCCCTCTCCGAGCGCTGCCCTGACGGCGTTCCGGTCCGCCTTGATGACGGCCCCGTCGATGTCGAAGCCGAGGTCGGGCCTGGCTCCCTCGATGCGTGCGAGTGCCTCGACGGGGTCGGTGGGCACGTTCGGAACGAGGTTGAGCGAGACGGTGAAGTTCAGTTCCCGGGCAGCCCAGTTCATTCGCTCGACGTGGCTCTCAGAAAGTGCGCCGCCGTCGATGTCGTATGCCACGAAGGTCAGGGGCATCCAGTGTTCGTCTCCGGACTTGCGAAGCGCTCCGGCGGTGGCGTTGCGGGCGTTGACGAACGGCTTGCCGCCACGCTCTGCCCGTAGCACCTGCGCCTGCTCGAACTGGGTTACCGACATGACGACCTCACCGCGTACCTCACCGCCCCATGGGACGAGCAACTCTGCAGGCAGGCCGACCACCCCTGCCCCACGCAGCACGTTGGCGGTGACGTCCTCGCCGGTGGTCCCGTCGCCGCGGGTGGCTGCCATGACCAGGAACCCGTTCACGTATTCAGCACGCAGGGCCAGGCCGTCCATCTTGGGCTCGACGATCGCGGCACCGTCGACCGCAGCGATGAAGCGGTCGATCTCGGCCAACACGGCGGACCTGTCATCGTCGACGCCCGGAAGGGTCACCTTGTCGAGCGAAAGCATCCGAGTCGGATGGGTGACCTCGCCGCCTGCGGACTGACCCGCGGCAACCTGGTCGAGCAGGTGCGCAGACTCCGCGTCGCCCCACTCGGGATTCTCGACCAGTGCCCGCTGGATGGAATCAATGCCGGCGTCGTACTGGGCGTCGGTCATCAACAAGACATCCGACTCGTAGTAGGCGGCCGCGGCGGCGGTCAGGTCGCTGACCAGCTGCTGGAACTCGTCGCGGTTCATGCCGACACCTTCTCACTGGTCGCCTCGGCGAGCACCGCCTCGATCTCGGATCGCAATGCCTTCTCGGCCTGGGTCCACTCGTCGGCAGTCTGCCTGACCTGGAGGTCGGTGACTTCCGGGTCAGCTGAGGCGTGCCGCCGGACGATGCCGGCGTGCTTCTCCTGAACGTCGGCCAGAGCGCGAGCCTTGAGCATGATGCGGTGAACGGAATCTGAGGTGGTCATGCGTGTTTCGTACGCCGAATCGTCGTCGGCTTGCTGGCCCCGGACACCTAGCAAACCATGACGTCCGTACAGACCCGCGGCAAGACGACCGCGGCATCCAACGCTGGTTCGTTCGCGCCCGACCAAGCCCCTGAAGCCGGGCTCGAAGCGCTCGGCCAGCGGGCGAGCCGCGACTGGGGACAGGTGTCGGTGCGCGAGGGGGCCCGAACTCCGTGGGGTGCCGCGGACAGCGTCAGCTATCCAGCCGACGGGATCGCAGTGGTAGGGACCCCGAGTCACGGGGGAGTGAAGTTGTCGGCGGAGCGCAACGCTGAGATCCCCTCCCAGCTGCGCCGGTCGTCCGGCTGGTACGAGGAGGACTGCGAGGCAGCCATCGTCGGCATGTACCACCCGGACGCATTCCGTGGCGACCAGGCCGGCTACGAGAAGACCGTCAAGGACTGGTTCCCTGACCAGTACGAGGCTGCCACTGGGACCACCCTGACCGGTCAGGACTCCTACATGCGCCGCGAGCAGGAGAAGCGTCAGTCGATCGAGAACTTCAGGGCCGAGCACGCAGACGAGTTCGTCACCCTCGGCAATGGGTGGACGCCGGCCAACCACAAGTGGATCCCCGAGGGCTATGTCGTCGCCGACGCCCGCATGGACGAGGTCGGTGAGACTCGTTCGTTCCTGATGCCGGACGCTGACGCGATCCACGACCACATGTGGGGCAAGAACGTACTCATCGATCCAACCCGGCACCTGGACGTCACTGGCATCGCAGACCTCGCTCCCGGGCGTCCGGACCCGTACTCGCGGCCCAGCTTCGAGCCGATCCACGGCGACGACCTGGTCATCGACTACAGCGGCCTCTCGCCGGCACAGTCCGCCCGAGCTCGACGCGAGCTGGAGAAGGTCTGGCGGTTCCAGGGCGACGACGGCGAGGTCATTGAATCCCTGCAGAGCCATCTGGCTCGGCTCGGCGTGACTGGCAAGCGGCCGATCTCCGACGGCAACGGCTCCCTGGCTTACCTCGTCGAACTGCCGGACAGCCGCGTCCATCACGTGTCGAAGGCCGCCTACGACGCGGTCTCGGTCCCCAGCACACAGACCGATCTGGACCGCGCCAGCATCGAGCACGAAAAGGCCCGGGCACGGCACGAACGGATCAAGTCCAAGCCCGACTTCGACGACCTTGCTGGCTGGCGGGCCAAGGAAGCCCAAGCCCTGGCTGAGCGTGAGGCCGCCGGCCAGCGAGGCAAGGAACTCCAAGCCCAGCAAGACGCTGTGGCTGCACAGTGGCGAGCCGAATGCGACCGGTTGCGCTCCGAGGCTCTCCGGGCCCGGGCCGCCGACGCCGGCTACGCCCTCTGAACGATGAGCACTCCCAACGGCCACCCGCTGCGTGCCCACCCTAGATGGCAGACCTGCGCCTGGTGCAAGGCACGCACCGGCGCTGACGAGCCATCAGCTTCCGACCTCGACGCGCTGCTCCCAGCCGGGGCGCGATCGGACCGGATGTTCCCGACCATGACACCGCAATGGACCGGCCCCGAGGAGTCGGCGCGCGTCCGTGACGCGCTGCCCGTCGGCACGCGGGTGGTGGTCGACGTGGCGGGTCGTGGACCTGTCGGCGCAGAGGTGGTCGGGCACCGGTATCTGCGGTCCGAGACCCATTTCGTTGACGTGCAGCGAGACAGCGACGACTATCCCGTCTCGGCGTACCCATCCGACATTGTTTCCGCCGTCGCCGCGGCCACAGACGCGTAACCCCGGATACCCAGCACTCCATGGCGAAGACCATGACCTCGACAGGCCACCCGCTGCGCAGTCACCCCGGGTGGGAGGCGTGTGCCTGGTGCCGCCCCCGGACCGGGGCCTCGGAGGCTGACCTGTCGAGCCTCAGCTTGCCCGATGATGACGACCTTGACTTTGCTCGGGAGACGCTCGGACCGGACGCGACCGACGACGAGGTCATGAACCTCGCGAACCTGCGGTTGGATCGTGACGAACCTGAACGTTCCGAGGCCCTGTCGGTACTGGCCGGCATTGCGGAGGGGCAGGCGACGCCTCCCGACAGAAGCGTTTTCGAGCCTGTCCTGACTCGAACCGACGACGACGGCGCCGTCCTGACCTGGGTCAGCACGACCATGCACGGCGAAGCGACCGCCGACGTTCGCGAGATGGCGCGCCGGGCCGCAGGCCACCTCGCGAAGTACCAGGGCGCCACGGGCGTCTTCACGAAGGGCGAGATGAACGACCGAGCAGCAATCTCGGCCGCCTGCGACCACAATTACGCCTACGTGGCCATCGTTCACCGAGGCCCTGCCGGTGAACTCCTCGCCTCCCAGGCGACCGGAGCCGGAGCCGACTTCGAGGACTTCGAGGACCAGCTCGACGACTACGACTCGATCGAGGCCATCGTCACCTTCGCCGAGGCCAGCATCCAGGCGCCCAACACCTCGCCGTACCGTCATGACCCCCGGTTCGACTACTCCGGAATCCTCGGCGAACTCGTCGCAGCTGGCCACGGCAAGACGTACTGCATCCACACCGTCACCCTCGACGATGACGACCAGGTGACCGGATACGAGACCGACGACTACGACGGTGACCTGGACGACCCGGAGTGGGCAGCAATCCGCGCCGCCGAGATACACGACGAGGCCCAGGGATGAGCGTCCCTCCGGGGCACCCGGTCCGGGCTCATGCGGGTTGGCAGGCATGCGCCTGGTGCAAGCAGATGTCAGGGGCTCCCGAAGCTGACGGCTCATCGGCGCTGGTCGCACCAGTCGTCCACGCTGAGTCTCATTGTTCGGGCTGCGGTCAGCCTCTTGACGACAGCTTTTTCGATGCCGCCGGCGGGCGGGACTGCACCTCGGATTCCTACGGTGGCAAGCACATCGACAAGTCGCTCGAGCCGTACTTCCAACCGACCCGAGTGGTGCGCGAACCCCACCGCGCACACGCACTGCAACTGGGAGATGTCCTGCACGAGCATGGCAACGCTGTCATCCTCGAAGACCCCAGACCGTCTGACCCTGGTCATCCCGGCCGTCGGGTCACGGTTCAGACCGATCAGGGTCGCGTCGTCCTTCCACTCAACGCGATGGTCACCATCAGTCGAGTTTCCGGTGGCGTGCCGTCGTCGTCGTGACGACAGACATGTGCCCCGGACACCTAGGCGGGCATGACCACCATGACAGTTCCGAAGGGCCACCCGCTTCGCGCGCACGCCGGCTGGGAGTTCTGCGCCTGGTGCCGCGCCCGCGGTGGAAGCGGCGAGGCTGATCTCGACTCGTTCTTCGACTCACCCCGCCTCGCTGGCGCTGACCCGCTGGCCCCGCAGGCAATCGCTCAGGCCGGAATCGACTTGCTGTCGCAGTTCCAGGAGCGGGCGACGATCGTCGACACCGTGCGCGAACTGCTCGAGCGGTTCCCTTGGGCGAACGGTCCAGCCACCCACGTCGCGTTCCTGGATCTCCGCTCCGACGGCGTTGAAGCAGTCGCGGTCGACGCGATGGGACGTGTCCTGACCAGCGGTGGGCGCGACGCCGCCATGACGTTCGACGCCACCCTCACGCGACATCACGACGAGTTCGGCGAGCCCCTGGAGGGCCGCCTGAGCGCCGCGCTCCAGCCTGACGTTGTAGCGACAGCAGAGGTCTGGCTCACGCGACAGCACGACCTGGACCGAGACCTCGCCGCCACCACAACCAGACTCCTCAAGACCCTCCCGCCGCCGGCAGACCCGGACAACGAGGTCACGATCGGTCCCGGCCACGTCTACCAGGGGGTCACCTTCAGTCGACGTCGTGACGGTGTCTACCCCAACGAGCCGCAAGCCATCCGGTTCCAGGCCAACCGCCCACTCTCCGATCACGAGTTGCAACGGCTCGGTCAGATCGTGGGCTACAACTACCGCGCCGAGGTTCGCGGTGAGCCCACCGGTTCCCCGATCCGGGACTCTGATCGGTCGTTCATCGTGCATGCCGACACGACCAAGTCGCGCTCCGACGACGTCTCGGTCGCCCTGGAGCGATTCGAGTCCGCCCTGAGTTCGATCGTCGCTGACGGTTCCCCGATCCGAAAGACCGACCGTGCCGGCGCGGGAACAGCCGGCACCCGCCTGGTGACCGGCCTCGGGCCCAACGCGCCGACGCTGTCGATCTGGTACGACGACGTCGTCAAGGATTAGGGCGGAGCGGGCAGGCTCAGTTCCTCGCCGTTGACCCACTTCATCTGGACGGCCCACCCGAGTTCGCCACCGCCCATCGCGAAGACGATCAGCCCTTCCCACCGGTCCGGCCTCCCAGCGAGTTCCACCCGCCTCCACTCAAGCAGGATCGCGGGGTGCGGTGGCTGGTGGCCGGTCTTGGTCGACCAGTTGTCCCATTGCCAGAGCACGGCGCGGGGCTTCGGAAGATCCCGCTTGTTCCGTTCGCTGGCACCCACTCCACTACATTAGAACAGGTGTTCGATGACCTAGTAAGCGCCGCCTCGATCCTCGAACAAGGTCTCGATGTCATTCAGCGTCGAGCAGTCGTCGAGCCGTGCCGCTATGTCGTCCTGGGTGAGGTCGAGGGCACGCAGGTCGTGTCCGGTCTTGATCACCGCGACGACGCGGCGGACCGCACCCCGGTTTCCCGCCGCCCAACGCGCCAGGCCAGCCCACTTCGGACCCGTGTCGGACTGGGAGTGGTTGTGGGGGTCGACGATGTCAACAACGACCCGGCCTTCGACTTCGTGGAAGAAGGCGAAGTCCGGGTAGGTCAGCCCGATTCCACTGCCCGCGACGTACGGGATGCCGAGGCCGTGCTTGGACCTAGCAGGGTTGCGATACCAGGAGTCGAGTGTCGGATGGTCCAACTCTCGGGCGAGCACGTCGGCCTCCCAAGAGGTGAGCGCAGCAGGGAATCGGCCTGCCTCGACCTTCGGGTGACCCTGCGGGGCGACGTAGAGATGTTTGGCGTGCGTCGTCACCGGAACCGCGGTCGCTTGGTCTCCGGTCCCGGTGACCTTCTCAGTTGCCGCGGTGATCGTCCCGGGCACCTCGATGTCGACCGACATCACTCCGGCCGTCGGGCTCCATGCTCCTTCGAACTGTCCGGGTCGATGCTGGCGATCGCCGCAGTGACGGTCTTGGTCATCCGGGCGGCGACGGAGAACCAGGCCTTCTTCCGGATCGCGGTGCCGACAAATGCCCACCCGTAGTAGGCCGAGTCGGCCCGACACAGGATCCGACTCCTCACGCCCGCAGCGTGGGCGGTGGTGATGGCTTGGGCCAGCAACCTGCCTGCGCCCTTGGCCGAGGCCGTGCTCCCCTTGCGGAGCCGGGCCCGAGCGACGATCGGCGCGGCCAGCGGGGTGGAGATGGTGGCGAGTTGGATGTTCAGTCCCCGCACCCCGGTGTAGCCGTAGGCCGCGGCCTGCTTGGCGTAGCCGTGGACTTCGCGGATGGTGTCGTCGAGGTCGATGCACGCGAACCCCTCGACGTTCTCGGCACCGGCGATCAGCCCGGGCACCCGAGTGGTCAGACCCGCGAGGAGATCTCCGCCGACGGCGTCGAGTTGCTGCACATGCCCGTGAGTGAACGAGCGCAGGAACGTGCCCAACGTCGAGGGCGCCCGCACCCCGGAGAACAGCCGTGGCATCCCGCCGTGGCGCAGCACGTCGAGGTCATCGATGCTGTCCGCGCCGGCAAGCATCCCGCCCACCACGCTGGTCGCCTTCGCGGCCGCGCGTTAGGGGAGGCCACACTCAACTGGTCCTCGAGGAGACCGTGCAGGCCGGCGGACTCGGCCAACCGGAGCACCGGGACCAGACCCGCATCCGACACCACGTTTGGATCATCGAAAACAGGTCGGATCGTGTGAGAGGCTTTCACTTACGAGGTGTCCCTTGCTCGGTGTCGAATCAGGTGTGTGAGAACTCTGATTCTCCCGCCCAGCAAGGGCATTCTCGTTCTACGCCACGCTCACACCGGCACCCTCATCGGTGGATCACGGCTCAGTCTTGATCGACTGTGCCCGCTACGAACACGCCGATCTGAGTTCGCCCGTCCTCTTCGTACAACGGGAGGAGGTACTCGCCATCTGCGGTGAGTTTTTCGCGCATCTTGGCTAGTGCTTCTTCTGGGCTCGATGCGACGGAGTCGTCGTAGTTGTTCGCCGAGACCAGATAGCCCACTGCGTCTGGGTCGGCGGCCAACGCTCGTTCTCCGATTTCGTTCAGACGAACCGTCTCTTGGTTGAGAGGAACTTCTTGGAGCGCGGGTGCTGAGTAGATAGCCCCGTCGCTGGTGACAAGTTGGACAGAGCCATCTTCCAGAACGCTAATCTGGGAAGGGGGCGCTGTCTTTTCTCGTGGTTCCTGTGAGTTGGCCGAAGCGAACGCCAAGGCTCCGGCGGACATGCCCGCAATGACCGTCCCGGCAACGAATACCCGTTGCATCCCTCTGCTGTTACATAGACGCATCAGTTTCTCGATTCAGTAGAAGGAACGCCACACAGTCGTGTTGGAAATCCCGTAGTAGCGCGCATCGTTGTTGTGGTACATCCAACCCGCACAATCGCAGTAGTACACGTCACCAGAGGTGCTGCTGCAGCCGGCGCCACCCGTGTTGTTGAACCACATGGCAAACCGACCAGTGCTCGTCGGGTTGTAGACAAAAGCTGTTGCGGAACAGGTCCTCGCAGTATCCGTGTTGATCAACCAAGGCTGGAGCCGCAAATGCCCTGCGACGATCTCAACCTTGGCGTTATCAGGATCGCACGATGGATCGTTGGTGACCGACTTCACGCCGGCACGAGCCCGATGGTCCGAGTCATCAAGAGCAGCGATCACGTAGCCGCATCGGCCTCCGAACGAGTAGGGGATCTTTTCCCACCCTTCCCACCAGGTAGACGCGACCGCGGCGCCGCCGAAACCCAGCGGTATCGAGATCAGGACACTTAGTATCAGGACCTTGAACAGTGGCACGGTCGTGCTCCTTGAATGGAGGGATCGGTCGTTCAAGCGCCGAACCTACTACAGGCTTTTACTTCGGCGCTACCCACCGACGTGGACGCCACCAGGCCAACGAGCAGATCGCAACGGGAGCAGAAACAAGAACCCACCCTCAGCTGCACCCGGTTGTCGCTCCGCACGACGGGCAACATGTGCATGACCCCGCGGGCACCGTGGGGGTGCCGCAGACGAGGCACAACGGCATGTCGAAGGACGCCGGCGCCCCTCTTGTTGGCTGCGGGTGCGCAGCCACGGGTTCGACCCTGGCCGAAGTTTGGTTGCCCGCCTCCTCGCCCTCGTCCTGGGGAATCGGGGTGTAGGACCCGGTCTCAAGGTAGCGGGTCCGCTCGGCAGCGGTATAGATGCCCATACCTGCTCGCTGCTCGAAGGGCATGTAGTCCAGGGCCAGGCGCCGGAACACGTAGTCGGTCAACGACTGGGCGGACCGGACCTCCTCGTCGTCGGTGAAGCCCGACGGCTCGAAGCGCAGGTTGGTGAACTTCGAGACGTAGGTCTCCAGCGGGACGCCGTACTGCAGGCCGATCGAGACCGCGATCGAGAAGGCGTCCATGACCCCGGCCAGGGTCGAACCCTGCTTGCCGAGCTTGAGGAAGATCTCCCCGAGCGAGCCGTCCTCGTGGGCACCGGAGGTCAGGTAGCCCTCGGCGCCGGCCACGGCGAACGAGGTTGTGCGGGCCGCTCGTGACTTCGGGAGCCGCTTGCGGGTCGGGGCGTAGACCGTCTCCACGACCGACTTGACCTCCTGCGCGGAGGCCTCGACTTTCTTGGCATCGTTCAGCGGTTGGTAGGTCTTGCAGTTGTCCCGATACACCGCAGTGGCTTTGAGGCCGCGCTTCCAGGACTGCATGTAGACGTCCTTGATGTCCTCCACGGTCGCGGTCTCGGGCAGGTTGACCGTCTTGGAGATCGCGCCGGACAGGAACGGCTGGACCGCCACCAACATGTTGACGTGGCCGTCAGGGCTGATCTGACCCTTCACGCCGGCTGCGGTGTCGAATACCGGGTAGTGCTCGGGCCGAAGCGCAGGGGCGTCGATCACGTGCCCGTGCTCTGCGATGTAGGCGACGATCGCCTCGACCTGTTCCTCGGCGTAGCCGAGTGCCTGGAGTGCCGGCGCGGTCTGTTTGTTGGCGATCTGCATGGATCCGCCGCCGACCAGCTTCTTGAACTTGATCAGCGAGAAGTCGGGCTCGATGCCGGTGGTGTCGCAGTCCATCATGAAGCCGATGGTTCCGGTCGGTGCGAGCAGCGACGCCTGGCCGTTGCGCCATCCGATCTCGTCACCGAGGTGGATCCCGTGGTTCCACTCCCGCAGGGCGGCACCGGCGATCACCGAGGCCTCCTCGCTGGCAGCGACCACGTCGTGGACCTCGTTGTCCAGCAGCGGGAACGGACGGGCGTCGAGGTTCCCAACGAGAACCTCGAGGAGCGCCTGGGCGTTCTCCCGGTGCTTGACCATGACTCGGCGGTGGCCGTTCTTGTTGGCTTCGTAGGCGGCGTAGGGCCCCACGACGCCGGCCAGGTCGGCCGAGACGCGGTAGGCGGTCCCGGTCATCAGTGCGGTGATGGAGGCCGCAAGCGCCCTCCCCTCGGCGCTGTCATAGGCGAGGCCGCGAGTCATGAGGAGCGCGCCCAGGTTGGCGTAGCCGATCCCGAGCGGTCGATGGGTCTTGGACATCTCGGTGATCTTCTCGGTCGGGAACTCGCCGAACGCGATCGAGATGTCCATGGCGGTGAACACGACCTCGACGGCGGCCACGAATCGGTCCACATCGAACCTGACTTTTGCCACGCTAGTGCGCACCTGATTCGGTCAGTTGATGAGTGCGAGGGCATCGCGGAGGTCGGCTGGGATCGGGTCGGCGGCGGTGATGATCTGGTTGCCAGCGCGGATCTGGACGGTCCGGTAGCGCCGGGTGGTGCGGACGAACTTCTTGATCGACCAGCCGGTGCGTTCCTCGATGAGCCGGGTGATCGCCAACGCGGCGAACACGACGGACAGGTGGGCGTCGATCGAGTCGCGTTTGCGGTGGTAGATCGGCCTGGCGCGTAGGTCGTGCTTGGACATCCGAAACGACTTTTCCACGTGCCACAGCTGGTGGTAGGCGCCGATGACGAATTCCGGTGACGGGTCGAGGATGTTGGTGATGTAGGCCTTCAACCCGGCCACGGCGCGGGCCTTCGCTTCGAGTTCGCGGTTGACGGTCTTGTCGCCCCCGGTGAGCTTCACGAACCGGTTTCGCTTGACCGGTTCTTTACCGGCCACGGCGCGTTCGGCCTTGGCGACCTGGGTGTCGATCCCGTGCAGCGAGCGCCGAGCGGAGTCGGCTTTGTAGCGGTAGTAGGTGACCTTGTCGCGCCGCCCGGCTGCTTTCTGGGCCGGGGTCGCGGGCCACGGTTGGGTGAAGACCTGACCGTCGGCGATGTCAATGTCTGGGTGGTCTTGGCGCCACTGCTTGACCTGGTAGGGCTCCTCGGGGATCCGGGCGCCGATGATGTAGGACAGTCCGGCATCCTCGAGTGCTTCGCGGTTCGACTCGGACACCATGCCGGCGTCGGCCACGACGGTGACGTCGTTGAGGTGGTGGGCGGCCATGAACGAGGTGATCGTGGGCAGCATCGTCTTGGTCTCTGCTTTGTTGCCCTCGAAGGCCTCGATCATCAGCGGGAACCCGGTCGCGTCGGTGAGCAGCCCGACGGTGATCTGTGGCTCGAGACGGCGTTCTTTGGAGAACCCTGGCTCGCGGAACCCGTCGCCCTCGTGGGTCTCGAAGTACAGGGTCGTGACGTCGTAGAGCACCAGGCTGGCCGGGCCGAGTGCCGCGTGCTTGGCGCACGCACCAGCAAGGCCACGGCGCCAGGTGTCATTGGCGTAGACCGGCAGGCGACGGTTCATCGTGCGATACGAGGCCGGCACGATCCCGGCCTCTTCGAGCACGCGCAGGCTGTCGAGCTTGCTGGTTGGCTCGATGATCCTGGCCAGCACGAGCTGGCGGAAGACCTCGTCACCACCGGCTGCCTCGTCGAATCCGAGAGCGTCGTAGGCGCGAGACAACGCGTCGCACAGGTGTCCCATCCGCGAGGACAAGATCGGCAACGGCGCAGGGGTCGTGTCGGCTACCTCGGTCGGCAGCTCGATCCCGAGATCGAGCTCGTCTTGATCACCAGCAAGGCGTCTGGCTGCGGCGATCTTCAGGGCGTCGAGCTCGTGGTCGTTGTGGGCGGAGCCGAGGTGTTCGATCTTGCGTGACCCACGAGTCGAGGAGTGCACGATCTGGACCGCGGTTGCTCCTGAGGACGTCTTCACCGTCCGCACGTAGGCCACAGGCCCAGAATACGAGCCCGGCTAGTGCACAAATCCAGCCCATCCGAGAAACAAAACCCCAGGTCAGCGAGCTACCGGCCGACCGAGCCAGCCGAAGTGGCAAAAGTCAGG